>JBEKPW010000186.1:0-8958 GCA_049520315.1 Syntrophobacteraceae bacterium | reverse complement strand
AACAATCAAGATAAAAATGCAAGTATGTTGGCACTACAAAAATGGATTTTTTGAGAAAAAAGAACCCTAAAGTGAGTCTTCATCAGTATCGAGTTTTTTCCACTGTTAAAGAAAAGTCAGAAACTTTCACCTGCTCGTGATTGTCCACCAAAGCTCTCGCCATAGTCTCAATCAGTTCTTTCAGCATGATTTCCCCCTGAACGATACGCTGCTGGTCCAGTTGAAATGCATTCAACTTCCGCTCGTCTTGTCTGGCGCATTTGCGAATCGAGATTCCGTCAGTGTGGTCTGTTTCGCCCCCACTTTGGGTAGGGAATTTTCCCAATTCGGGCAGGCAGAAAATGGAACAGCCGGTAGAAGTCTGCCTTCATATATATTGTGTTGGTAAATGGAAAATACACTCCTGACCTGATTTTCAAAAGGGGAAAATCGGCTATCTTGAAACCATAAGATCCTGCTCACTTTTAAGTGACCCCGCACCCATCATCCCGGAAGCCAGGAGCCCCCGCCCTTGGCTTTCTCCTTTTTTTGCCCCTTGTTTGCTGCGTCACTTTGCCCACTCAACGCTGTCCTATCCGTTGCTGCAAAAGGTGCCCATTGAAATCACAAAGATTGGCGTAGGATCTTGAATCTGAATCATTTCCGTTTAGGGCTCTCTTAGTTCACCCCTTTCTGGCTTGGATGATCGGTTCGTCTCGAAAAACGCTTAGCCTTGCAGAAGACCACAAGAGGAAGGGGGAGAGAATAGGGAATAGTCTTGAGTCTCTTCATCGCAATGGGGCGGAGGAACGAGACCATCAACTGCAGGGATGGAGGTGTGTCCTGAAATTCCTAAAAACGATCCCATTGACCTTCCACTTGCTTTTTTGATTCATATATTGGGAGGTACTGTGGCCTTCAAGGCGTCCTGAGAGGTTTTTAGGGCGGTTGGCGAACCCTCAATCCCCATCGAGATGTTTTGGTGGTCAGGTTGATGCATTATTCGCAGGTAAGTTCTAAAGAAGCGCAAAATGGAGATGATGCTGCCAAAAAGATCGATTTGGAGTCTCTCAATTTGTCTTGTCATTCTCTTGGGATCTCTCTGGATGGGCATTGGAGCGCCATCGGTTGGCGCCTTCGATCCAAAGGAGATACTCATTCTGCTAGATGAAATGGATTCAAGCTATTCCAGTATGAACGATTATGTGGGAGTCTTTCATAAACAGGAACGAATGGGCGGAAAACTCAATGGGGAGGATACTGCAGTCTTCAAATTCCAAAAGCCCTTCAAAGTGTATATGAAGTTTATCGACGGCCCCTCCAAGGGATCCGAGGTCCTCTATGTGGAAGGCAGTTACGAGAATAAGATGCTTGTTCGGCGGGGAGGGATTTTAGGATTCATGACGCTTTCGCTGGACCCCAAAGGTTTGCTGGTAATGTCTCGGAATCGGCACCCCGTTACGGAACTCGGGTTTGGTTTTTTACTCGCTGAATTCAGGCGTAATATCGAACCGGCTATCCGGTCTGGAGAAATTGAAATTATAAGGCTGACGGATGAGATCTTCAATGGGAGACCTGCGACCGTGGTCGAAGGCAGATTCTTGTCGCATGGAGAGAAAAAATACTATTGCGCCCGATTTATTATGCACATCGATAAAGAACTGCTCCTTCCCGTAGGGAATCTCTTTTATGATGAAAAGGACGAAATGTTCGAAGAGTATGTTTTCACCGATGTGAAGGTCAACGTAGGGCTTACGGCGACTGACTTTTCGAGGCACAATAAATCCTATCAGTTTTGATAAATCAGTCAGGCCGATATGGTTTTCTTTGCACTTCCCAGTTTTTGGGGAGGGAGTCAAGCAAATTCAATTACCCTCCTGTTTGCGGCGAAATACCATTTTCACCTTATTGAATCTCATGGTCAAAACAGATGAAATGTGGGCAGCTAAGCCACCCCTTTCAACTAGGAACAGATAACAAAAGAATGTATGACCCGTGGTTGTTGTACTGTTTTCACTTCGAAGGAGAGACTTATGGCCAAACGTACTGTCAGAATTTTTGTTTCCGCAGTATTTGCCGCATTTCTTTTTTCAATCTGCATTACGGGGGTTGTTAGAGGGGCCCGGGAGCAGATCTTAATGGGGTACGTAGTGAAGCAAGGGAAGCAGTTCGTGATCGAAGCCGACGATGGAGATTATATAGTGAAAGGGAAGGATGTCTCGAAACTGGTCGACAAGCTGGTTGAAGCTACCGGAATCATAACCCAGAGCGGCAAAGAAGACATAATAATTGTCAGATCGATCGATGATGCACAGGAATAAAAGGGGGTAAAGTACGCAAAAATGCTGATCTTTTAACAGAATTCTCTCAACAGAAACGAAGATTGTTTCAAATCTCATCCCCACGAATCGGCAATCCTGGGCTCCACCGCAAACGGGACCTCAGGGATAATCCGGTTCAACGCCTCCTCCATCGCCTCCTTCACAATCGCCTTCACCTGATCCTCTATGCCGTCTCGGACCTCGACAATTATTTCGTCGTGTAAAGTATTAACAATACGTGCATCAACTCCCTCCAGCCCACGAGAAATGTGGCACAGGGCCAATTTGAAACCATCAGCGCCTCGCTTGAACCGGAAGATTGAATAGAGAGCGGTCGCTCGCATCATCAGAGATGTGAATGATCTGCCGATCTTAGGGACCGCCCGCATGGACTTCGAGTCACATATGATTCGAGAATGAGAATATTTTAGACGGTACTTCTCCGATCAAGAAGGAGGAGAGGGATGTTGAATAATAGCCTCCACTTCGGAACGTAGGTACACAACCGGAAGGATCGCCAAGGGAATCGGGCCGGCACTGGCGGCAGCAGCCACTGGCAATGTGACAAAAGGGATCTAATATGGCATCGAAGTAGTCGACCCACTTATAGGCCCACCCTGTTCGTTTGGTCAATATGGTATTTTTTGCCTCAAATGACGGGTAGGTAATGTCCAGATCCTTCAAGGGTCAAAAACCTATTTTGTTAATTTCAGAGGAGAAGAATGCCATACCGGCCCATAACTCAGTGGGTCCACTCTATGGCCTTTAGATAAATTTATTTAACCTTTCCGCTCAATTGGTTAATTAATATTAACCAAACTTTTTGCCGAGACGTGGTATTGAAGGGTGGTTTTTAACAAGGGCGATCTCTGAACGAGGCTGGTTTGCATGAGGATACTCATTATCGAAGACGACACAGAGATTGCAACTCTTGTGGCAAGCGCATTTGAAGAGCTTGGACACGAGGTGACTGTTGCAGAGAAAGGGGAGAAAGGATCTGCCCTGGCGATGAACCAGAGTTTCGATGTCATCCTCCTTGATCTCATGTTCGCCGACACAGATGGCTTTTCCATCCTGCGGGAGATAAGGAAGGGAGGAAACCTGACGCCCGTCATTATTGTCAGTGCGCGGCAAGCCATCCATGACAAGGTGTACTGCCTGAACACAGGCTGCGATGACTATTTGACCAAGCCATTCTCCTTCTCCGAGTTGGTGGCCCGGGTCAACGCCGTCGTCAGAAGGAAATCCACTGAAAAGTCCGCCGCAAGCACACTGTCGCTTTGCGGGTTGGAAATGGATCTGCTAAGCAGGCGCGCCTTCTGTGCTGGCAGGGAAATAGTTCTGAAGCCGAAGGAGTTCTCGCTTCTCAGGTATCTCATGGAAAATGCGGGCGCCATAGTTTCCAGAGCCATGATAATGAGCACTGTCTGGGGTTACGACTTCGATCCGGGAACCAAGATCCTTGATGTGCACATTTCACACCTGCGAGACAAGATCTACGGAGCATGCGGTGCCAGACTCATCCACACGGTTAGAGGGTGCGGCTATGTTTTCAGGAAAGATGAAGAAGCGTAGGACCTTGACGTTCAAGCTCATAACCCTCTATATCACTCTCTACTTATGCTCCTTTCTTCTGTTTATGGTCATAGCGTTTTTTGTCTTCTACAGATCCATCGAGAGGAATGAGATAAAGATCGTAAATGACGAGATACAGGAGATTATGGACAAAACCAGGAATGGAAGTTTTGAGGATCTGGTCAAAGAATCGTCGGAAGAGATCCTGGAGCTTGGTTCGACTAATCTCCTCATCCATCTGAAATACCAGGACGAAGACTATTTCCTTCCAACCAGGGAAGCCTGGGAAGGCTACCTTAACGCGCTGCCAAATCCGCCACGCGATGAGACAATAAGCATATCTCGTCAAGACAGTATGTCTTTCCTGCGGGTGGGCGCAGCCACACTGCCCTATGGGGCGGTGCTCCACATTGGCTATATTTCCAATTCAAGGAAAGATCTCATCGATCTGTTCGTGCATATTTCCGGCGTCATTTTCATCCCAATCCTCCTGGCCGGTATAGCCATTGGCTACTATATGGTCACCAGGTCCCTCAAGGACATCTCCCGGGTGAGAAGAACCGCTGTCGAGATCTATCGTGGCGATCTCGACAGCCGGGTTGAGCGCTCATACAACGGGGACGAACTGGACCAGCTTTCGGAAGCCTTCAACACCATGCTCTCCCGCATAAACTTTCTGATCAAGAACATGGCCGAGATGGTCGACAATCTGGCTCACGACCTGCGCTCGCCGCTCACCAAGCTGAAAGCGAATGCCGAGATCGCCCTGCTGAGTGACAAGCCGGCGGAATTTTTTAGGGGCGTGCTGGAAAAATCCCTGAGCGATTATGACCGCATCATCACACTCATCAACCATGTGTTAAGCATATCTGAGGCTGAAACCGGCGTGACGCCATTACATTTCGAGTGGGTTGGCTTGAAGGAGCTTGTGGAAAGTGTGCACGAGTTTTACGCTCCGCTGGCGGTCGACTCGAGGATTGAGTTCGCCATGGACAAGATCGATGACCTGTCCATCCGTGTCGACAAGGCTAGAATCTGGCAGTGCCTCTACAACATTGTGGATAACGCCTTCAGGTTCACCGGCGAAGGGGGCTGCATTCGGCTGACCGCGAAGAGGTGCGACTGTTGCGCGGTTATCGCCATCTCGGACACCGGCATTGGTATTGCCGAAAAGGACCTCCCGTACATTTTCGAGCGCTTTTTCAAGGCCGATAAGGGAAGGACAGAGCAAGGTTACGGGCTGGGTCTGAACCTCTCCAGGGCCATCGTCGTTATGCATGGAGGAAGCATAGAGGTGGACAGCGCCGTCGGGAAGGGCACGACTTTTTCGATCATCCTGCCCGGTTGCGAGGGTTGTGTAAAGGGCAGCCCGCTCCGGGAGCTGAATACCTCCGACAGTGAAACAGTCAATTCTACGAAAAGCAACTGTAATCGGAACGAAAACAGGCAAGCTAAATGAGGCTGAGTATTTTCTGTGACTTCGACGGCCGGGCGGTTCCCAATCTGAGCTTTCTTCTCCCCTGGCTTTGCCCTTCCCCTTCGTCAGGCGCTCCGTTTTGTAGAGAACCATCCTTTCGGTGATGTGTGCAGTAAAACTGCCGTTTGCAGGCTCGGTAAGGTTAATTTAAGTTAACTCATTGTTCTTCTGAAATATGCCGACTGTTCCAATAACTCAAGGCAAGAGAGTCACTGATAAACTACTTTCAAGGAGGATGAATGATGAGCATTTCAGCAATAGGTTCGGCAACAAGCGTTCCCGTGAATAATATCGCGTCGGACGGGGACAGTGCTGCAGTTGAGGCAAAAGAATCCAAAGCCACAAAGTTGGCAGAACAGCAGAATGGGGGCGTGGCACCCAAAGCGGCTCCGGCATCAGCAGGGAAGTCGTCTTCAAGCAGTAATGATCTGGCTAGACTTAGAATGCTTGCGAGTCAGCATATGTCCGCCAGTCAAATCGCAACGCAATTAGGAAAATCTGTCTCCGCTGTAATGCAGGAAGCCGCGGCAGCGGGGATAAGCCTAAGCGCCGGTTCAACCAGCACTTCATCTACCTCAACGACCGGAAAGCCAGCCACTGGCAATAATGTCAATAAGACGGCTTAACTTCCGACCTTCTGGATTTAAGGTCAATTCGCGCTTCGAAGGTGCTGAGTCCCCCTTATTTTCCCAAGGGTGGACTTAACACTGATCGACATTTTTCGCGGGTTTTGGTCGGAATATCGAATGATTTACGGACATTCGGCATTCCAAAAGCTTTTTCGGATGGAATCGGGCCTGGAAATGCGGTTCGGTTCCAGTTGGGGTCGAGTTGACGCATTATTCGAGATAAATATTCAGAACTGGAGGAAGTTTGCGTTCAGTGGTAGACATTGCTATTTTTATTGCTCTGCTCTTTGTCCCTTTTGCCGCTCTTGCTGGACCTCCATTCCTGACGGACGACCCGGAACCCGTCGAATACAAGCATTGGGAAATATATGTTGCATCCATGTCCGAGGAACAGCATGGCGGAGTGAGCATGACGGCCCCGCACGTAGATGTCAACTACGGGATAGCCCCCAACTTTCAGCTTCACGTCACCACGCCCATGGAATACATCAACCCCCCCGGACGGCCCTCTCATTATGGTTATGGCGATACGGAACTGGGGGTAAAATGGCGTTTTTTTCAAAACGAAGACGCCAGGTTTTTGGCCAGCGTCTATCCGCTTCTCGAAGTTCCGACCGGCGCAGAATCAAGGGGACTTGGAAACGGTGATCCCCAGGTGTTCTTGCCCATCTGGCTTCAGAAAGGTTGGGGGCCATGGCTGACGTATGGCGGAGGCGGCTACTTGATAAATCCCGGCCATGCGCATCAGAACTTGTGGTTTTTGGGATGGCTGGTTCAACGTGACTTGAATAAGTATCTTAGTCTCGGGGCGGAGCTTTTCTACGGGACCGCACCCGACACTGACGATGAGCTCCATTTTGGGTTTAATATGGGCTCCATAATCAATATAACTGAAAAGCACCACATTCTCCTGTCTGCCGGCACAGACATAATCGGCCCTACCGGCTTTTACTCATATATTGCCTATCAGCTTACCTTCGGGCCTGAAAAGCAGACAGGTCCGGCCCAGACTCATTTACCGGCAGGCAGATTTTCACCGGGGCCGCTGTAAAGAGTTCGGTCCCACCGCCTAAAGCCTGATGAAATCGATAGTCCAACTTGTTGTGTTTTCGCTAAAAAACCAAAACAAACAACTGTACGTAACAAACCCCGGAGGTGCCCATTCGTTCAGGCTTGGCTAAAGTCCATATTCCTTGCAAACATGGAGAATTATGCTCAGGCCGAGGTACATAACGACAATGAATATGTTAACTTGCGATTGCTTAAAGAACGCTAAGGTGCCGAGCTCCCTGCTCAGGACTCTTGCGCATTCACTTAAAGTAGTACCGGTAGTGAAGAGGTCGTCGATCACAAGAATGCTGCGGCCCCCTACCCTGCGAGCGTGCATGAAGAAATTGGAAATTCAACCCAGACCGTACCGGTCGCGAAGCCTTCGAGAAAGATCTCTGATGGTGCCGAAAGCTTTCTCCACTGTAATTTCGCCATCGGGATTAATGAGACAGCAGGTCGCGGGTGAGAGCATGCTCCGAGCGAGGAGAAACTCCCGGTCAACACCCTTTTTCTCCAGATTGTCCCATATACTTTGCAAGCGTATCTCCAGGGATTTGAGTCCTTCCGTTGCGAATGGTTCAAAGTTGGTTGGGACTATACCCCAGACGAGCACACCGCCTCGATCCAGGAACTTGAGGATGGAACCGGCATATGAAGAAAAGATTTCGCCGTTGGAATATACATCCAATGAGAGTACATCCAGATCCAGCCCCAGAAGAAGGTCCCAATCCGGATTGCCGCAAAGATGAACTCCACGGGGTTTTTCGATAAGCGAAAAGAAAATCTCGAGATCCCGCCTGGCCGCAACATCCCCATAACCTGACATGCCACTGAAGACAAACTGCAACCCGGGCTCATCTATGAACATGAAGGCATTGGGATTGAGCTCCTTCAATCGATTCAACTG
The DNA here is from genome assembly GCA_049520315.1 of Syntrophobacteraceae bacterium. GTDB lineage: Bacteria > Desulfobacterota > Syntrophobacteria > Syntrophobacterales > Syntrophobacteraceae > SbD1. Next base: position 1,020 of record JBEKPW010000186.1, on the reverse strand, counting down.
GACATTCACCCGGCGTGCCATAAATTCGAGCATGAAAGGGCGGACCGTGTCGTCGAAAAGGATCGGGCGTTTATCCTGATCCAGCACATTGAATCCAAAACTGATCGGACCTTCCAACTGTCCCCGGATGGCAGCTCTGTTAGAAAAGTCCATCTGGAGGAACCTGTGATAGACTACCGAATAGGTTTCACTGATATCAAAGCGTTCCGAATCGTCGAAGTGGGCCAGTGCTTCTTCTGCTTCAAGGGCAAATCTATCGGCGGAAAAGCGGAGGGTTCGATTCTCCATGTCCAGAACGATCCCGGGGAAATGCTCCGAGGCTTGAACGTACATGTCCTCGTGATAGTTGAGAAGCGGCAGTTGCGGCCAAAACGGGACATCCAGGGAGAGGGCGGTTTCCAGGGCGCGATCCACATCCCTGTGGGGCATTACCGCCATGGCGGTCGTAAGGAGGTTTCCGGGAATACTCATGTTAAATCTCTATGGAAAGGCAGAAGGTTATGTGCCTGCCTCTGTTTGCTTTTGTCAATTGGCATCAGCGGGCGCAACTTCAGGAACCGGTGTTTGCCAAAGGTTAAGATAGGTCGATACTGCCGCTATCACCATCGGGATCACGCCCAGTGCTATGAAGACGGCGTCGCCGGGCAAACGGGCCCATTCGAGGATCTTCACAAATTCCTGATTCAGATAATCGAGTCCGCGAGCGTGCCAGTATCCGTGGCTCAGGACATCATAGAACTGCATAACGCCCCCGGGGAAGAGACTTCCTGCAAGCATCAGCGCCAGGCCGGCATTCAACCCCCAAAATGATACACGCACGTATTTTTCAGTACGTGCCCACTGCGCGTCCGAGGACACCTGGCGAAAGGCCAGAACCATCAGGGCAACCGCCTCCATGCCGAAGGCCCCCATGAGCGCGGCATGGCCGTGGTTCGGCGTGAGTATCGTGCCTATCTCGAAATAACTCACGATGGGCAGGTTGATCAGAAACCCGAAGACGCCCGCCCCGGTGAAATTCCA
>JBEKPW010000185.1:0-9597 GCA_049520315.1 Syntrophobacteraceae bacterium | reverse complement strand
CTGATATACCGTACCGTTTATAACATCCTCGACCAATGCCGGATCGAGATCAATCCTGCGGACAACCTCGTCGAGCACGACACCCAACAGCTGCGGCGCCATCCAGTTCCTAAGATATCCCTTCCGCTTGCCTATGGGTGTTCTCACAGTACTGACAACAAATACGTCATTCATCATATTTGTCCTTTATTCATTTTGCGGAGGATACGATTACAACTTCAGATCAACAGAGCCTTTAGCCCTGGCTACTAATCCCCTCATAGAAATAAGAACACCCCCGGGGTCTGCACCTGTACCCAAAGCCGGCACGTTGCCTGCCAACACAACAGCCTTTATTTTTAATCTTATTTATACGTTTTTTCCCGGTTGCTGGTGTCTATCCCGATCCCCGGAATCCTTCAGGCTACAAATAAAAATGCACCGAACGCCAAGCCTTCTAATTGACGTTATTCCGAGATAATCGTATCCTGCTTGCATCGCGGACCACGGCTATATTATTCCACGTTGGGGAATGGTCTCCTATCACCCGGTTTGCTTAACTTCTTTAACCGTAGACATTGCCGTGGCGATGAGACCGGCGACGTCAGCCACGTTGCTGGGCATGATGATCGTGTTGGTCGTTTTGGCCAGGTTGCCGAACTGGGCAATATACTGCTCAGCCAGTCGCATGTTGAGCGCTTGGAGCCCACCCTGATCCTTGATGGCCTCTGCCACCTTTCTGATGCCCTCGCCCGTGGCCTTGGCGATGAGCTCGATCCGTTTTGCATCGGCCTCAGCCACCAGTGTGACTTGCGCTGCCTTGCCCTGGGCCTCGTTGATCTGCTTCTGTTTTTCACCCTCGGACTGGTTGATCATGCTCTGCCGCATACCTTCGGACGTGGCGATGCTGGCTCGCTTCTGGCGCTCTGCCGTCATCTGTGCCTCCATGGCCTCTTTTACCGATACGGGCGGCGTGATGTCCTTGATCTCGTAGCGGAGCACCTTCACGCCCCAGGAGAGCGCTGCCTGGTCGATGGCTTCGATCACTTCGTTGTTGATTTTTTCACGTTCCTCGAAGGTTTTATCGAGGTCGATCTTGCCGATGGCCGAGCGCAGGGTCGTTTGTGCAAGCTGAGAAGCCGCCCGGAGGTAGTTGTCGATGCCGTAGGCGGCCTTGTGGGCGTCCTGAACCTCCAGGTAGATGATGCCGTCCACTTCGACGCTCACGTTGTCCTTGGTGATACATATCTGCGCGGGAATGTCCACCACCTGCTCCTTGAGGCTGAAAACATATGCGCGCCGGTCCACAAAGGGGATCAGAATGTGGAAGCCCGCCTCAAGCGAGCGATCGAATTTGCCCAGGCGCTCGATGATGAAGGCACTTTTTTGAGGGACGATGACCGCACCCTTGATGAGCACGACAATCACCAGTACGCAGATGGCGATGAGGGCAATGAGAGCCGGAGTCATAATCAAAAATCCTCCTTTTGGACTTGAATGATCGGAGTTGGGCGAAGACGGCCATAGCCGTGTCCACCAGCAAGAAACAAAACATGGAGTCTAACTCCAGAGACCTCTTTCAAGTACGCGGGACACGCTTGAGCTTGAGGCAGGATCCTTTGGACTTGTCCATGCCAATAATTTCAGCTTCAGATCCTGCGGGGAGCCTGTCTTCCGAGACGGCGTCCCACATGGTTCCACGAAAGCGCACTCGTCCTGTGAGTCCAGGTTCCAGATCTTGGTCGAGGTTGATCCGTGCTCCCATAGGCACATTTCCCATGTCCTCGCTCTTACGACCTTCACTACGTCCGACAAAGATGCGCATGGCCACTTTCCGTAGCGTCACAAGCGAGGCGAGCGACACTATCAAAAATACGGCAAGCTGGGCGGTATGGGCGCCTGGGGCGATGAAGGCAAGGGCTGCCGCACCCCAGCATCCCAATCCAAAGAAGATGATCACAAAGCCTGGGACGGCCAACTCTGTGAGCATTACGGCAACGCCGGCCAGGAACCAGATCAGCCAGGGCGAAAACTCAGGGTTCATTCATTTGTCCTTGTCGGGAAAGTGTGGATTCACTTTCTAACTGTTCGCTGAGCGGGCTATATCGCTGTGCAGTATCCAATAAGGTGAGGTGCTCAGAAACCGCTCTCCCCTGATTTCCACGATAGTGCATCCCGTGGAGGCGGTCAAGAGCGTGTTCCGCCTCAGTGAGTGCCAAGGGGAATGCGTACAAGTCTCATATTATTTTTCATGCTAACCCCGAACGTCCTTTGTCTCTGCTGGAAGACTCCAATCTATACAAGGTGTACTGCCATTGGTCCAGATGGTGGCGATATCGCCTCTTTAACGAGACGAAAAGAAGACAGCTCTCCTGAACCTTGAGAAATAGAGCGCAAAAGAAGTCAGAGTTTCCGAATCATGCTATGACAGGACTGAGGACTGAGGACTGAGGACTGAGGACTGAGGACTGAGGACTGAGGACTGAGGACTGAGGACTGAGGACTGAGGACTGAACCCTCACTTCGTTCGGGTTCGCGGTTAGCGTTCTGGAAGCGCGTGAAATGCTGGACCCTCACTTCGTTCAGGTCCGGGCCACACGTTGCAACCGGTAGCTCGATGCTTCAAGTCCGGGCACGGAACCCTCACTGCGCTTCGGGTTCGCGCTATACACAGTGGAAGCACGCCAGATGCTTCAGGTTCGCGCCCGATCCCTTGTGAGGGCGCTTTGTGAGTGCCCAGTTCGCGCCCGGAACCCTCACTTCGTTTGGGGTTCGCGCTGTACACAGTGGAAGCACGCCCGATGCTGGACGCTCACTTCGCTTGCGTTCGCGCTAATCGTTCGGAAGCATGTGAGATGCTTCGAGTTCGCGCCCGATTTTTTGTGAGGGCGCACCCTCACTGCGTTCAGGTCCGGGCCACACGTTGCAACCGGTAGCTCGATGCTTCAAGTCCGGGCACGATCTTTTGTGAGGGCGCTTTGTGAGGGCGCCTTGTGAGGGCGCTTTGTGAGGCCGCAGGACTGAGGACTGAGGAAAAGCCGCATCACGCGAGGACGCAGAGGGAACAACGTCATGCTTTACTATGACAGGACTGAGGACTGAGGACTGAGGACTGAGTGAGAGGACGGAGGACGGACCAAAAGCTTTTTCCATTCACGATTCACCATTCGCGATTCACCAAATAGGACTGAGGACTGAGGAAAAGCCCTATCACGCGAGGACGCAGAGAGAACAACGTCATGCTTTTTTCCGCTTCTGGTTGCCGTTTCTATTGCCGCTGATAAATGCGCAGGTGAATAGATGAAGGTGAATCGAAAGAACCGCACCACCTACCCCGCAAAAACCCCGGGTTCATCGGTGATGCGGTTTCACTGACTGCCCAGATAAAGCAGGCATCTCGGCGAAGCCAACCACCTGCAAGACATGAACGTTCATTGCTTTCCTGTTGACCCCCGGTTACAATAATCGGAGTTAACGTTCACGGAGGCGATAATAAATGAGGTTTCTTAAACTTGCGGCAGCGATTGTGATCCTGATCGGCATGAATGTCGCGATCTCCTGCGCCGATGAGGCGCACCCGACACCGTCATCTACCCCAACGCTCACGAGACACGTTTTCGACGGGCCTGACGGGCCTCTTGACTCGACCTTGCCCAAGTTCGAGAACCGGCTTGAAACCGAGCACTTCGTTCTCAAATGGACAAACAAAAGCACGTATTTGCCCGATAATATCAAAGATCCTCAGATAATAAAGGAAACCGCCGACTATCTCGAAACGGCCTGGGCAAAATATGCGGAACTGTTTGGAAGAACGCCTTATATCCCGCCCGGCAAGGACAAGGTCGAGGTTATTTTTAGAGATATCGACTGCTACGGATTTGCCGATCCCCCGGATGGGCCTATTGAGTTAAGCGCCGGCGCCTGGAGAGACCCAAAAAGCAGCGGAATCCGGCGGTCCACTTCCGCACACGAGTTGTTCCACAAATTGCAATACGCATACGGTTACAAAACTAAATGGAAGCCACAACAGCCCTATAAGTGGTTTTCAGAGGGGACGGCCGCTTGGGCTGAGGTCTACGTGTGGGGCAGGGTCAGCCGTGTCGGGAAAGTTGACGACATTTTCAAGGACAGTTCAATGGACCTTTACGAGGCCGATGACAGGGCGATGCCCTTCTGGATCTACTTTGTCCATGGCAACGAGGAGCACGCGAACAATGCGCTCATGCGGAAGTTTTTCGAAGCATGCGAACGGCTCCAGGACGAAAACCTCGCTCTGAAGGAAGTCGTAGAAGAAACGTACGGGCCCCTGGACCGCTTCTTCCAGGACTTCAAAAAGGAGCGTCTGACCGGGTTCTGGAGAGGTCCCTGTGAAACTCCTTACAGTTGCATTCTGGGACCCGACGGAAACGACCTCGTTCAGGAGGTGACCAATTACCTGACAAGAAAAACCAGAAATCAAAAAACAGGATTATTTTGAGGGAGTGAGGAGGAGCGGGAAGCGGGAAGCAGGGAGCGGGGAGCGGGAAGCAGTGAGCAATGAAGTGAACCGCCAACCCCTGCTTTTTCTCCCTTTGCCCCATTCATCTGATAAATGCAGGTGAGTAGGTGAGTAGGTGAATGGGAGGAGCGGGAAGCAGGGAGCGGGAAGCAGGGAGCAATGAAGTGAACCGCCAACCCCCGCTTTTTCTCCCTTTGCCCCATTCATCTGATAAATGCAGGTGAGTAGGTGAGTAGGTGAATGGGAGGAGCGGGAAGCGGGAAGCAGTGAGCAATGAAGTGAACCGCCAACCCCCGCTTTTTCTCCCTTTGCCCCATTGATCTATTCACCGGTCTTTTGCCTTTTTTCCGCTTCTGATTGCCGTTTCTATTCCCGCTTCTGGTTGCCGTTTTGCATCATTAAATCCCTGCATGATACGTTATTACCGACTAATCGCAGAAGTCGAGTGACGACATGGGTATTTGTTTTGCACCCATTCGATCACTATTCACTCGCGAAGCGCCGCCGCTCCCTGCTCCCTGCTTCCCGCTCCCCCTTCAGTTTGCCGTTTCTATTGCCGCTGATAAATGCAGGTGAGTGGGTGGGATAAGGGCAAGGTGAGTAGGTGAATAGGTGAATAGGTGAATAGGTGAATGGGTGAATAGTTGAATAGGTGAATCGAAAGAACCGTACCGCCAACCTGATTCTTGCCCTTTTTATCGGCTTTTCCTCTCGCCCATTACTATGGCATCATTTTCGCCTGAGGCCCGGCCCACTATGATGGGGCTGAAACAGGCATCAACTGCGGGGGAGAAGGCGTGTCCTGAAATTGCACAAACAAGTCTCACTGACGTTCCACTTGAATATTCTATTGGGAAATCGTATGATTTTGGGGGACTTCAGGAGTTCAGAAGAGGTTTTTCAGGCAAAAATCCGATCCCAACATGCAGTTTGGATGCCGAGCGGAAAACTTGATGCATTATTCCGGTTCAAGACTAAATTTCAATAAAGTCTTTCACAAGGTGAAGCACGGCATCAGAGTTGTCAAGAATCTATCCAACCTTCGTTATTATTTTACTTTAAGAAATAGCGGCCTCTTTGACGCAAACTGGTATTCGAAAGGTCCTCGCAGCTACCCGGGCAAGAAGATGCCAATCATTCACTACCTGGTTTCGGGAGCGCCAAGGGGCAAAGACCCGTCCCCCTCTTTCTGCACCAAGAAGTACGTTGAATGCAATCCCGACGTGAGCGAATCAGGTATGAATCCAGTGGCGCATCACCTTTTGCATGGAAAAACGGAGGACCTGCATAAATATTCCAAATTCCTTTTTCCTTTATCAAAAGTTTTGAGCCTTTTGAACCCGGCCCAGCAAAATTACCCCTCTTTGCAGGAACCCGTGGATATAATCATTCCGGTTTTCAACGGCATACGTCATCTGCCTTCGCTGTTCGACAGCATCTTTGCTAATACTATATCCCCTCACAGGTTCGTCATTGTAGACGACGCCAGCACAGACCCGGACGTTTGGCCCTATCTTGTGGCCAGGACTGCCGGCTTGAGAGATTGCCTCCTGTTGCGAAATGTGGAAAACCTTGGCTTTCCCGGCACCGTAAACCGGGCGGCGAGCGAATGTGACGGCCATTTCGCGCTTCTCAATACCGATACAGTAGTCCCTCGATTTTGGCTCGAAAGACTTATGTGGCCCATTTTCGAGTACGACAATATTGCCTCCACCACCCCGTTTTCAAATTTTGCCTCATTTTTCAGTTTTCCACACCCCGATAAAAACAACGTAAAGCTGGTTTCCGAAGTAGAGGCCGTCGACAGCGCTTTCAGAAGGCTAACCAATGAGATAGGCCCTGAAAATGACGCCCCGACGGGGGTGGGTTTTTGCATGGGAGTAAATGGCGATCTTTGGCGACGGATCGGAGGATTCGATGAGAACGCCTTCGGCAGGGGTTACTGTGAGGAAACCGACTGGTGCCAAAGGGCGATTGGAGAGGGATTTCGCAATATTTTGGTGCAGAACTTGTTTGTTGTTCATCATAGTTGCGGATCGTTCACCCAGGAGACTTACGAATCTCTGAATTCACGACATTCCGAAATAATTAATGCACGCTGGCCGAACTGCCTGCCCTCACTCGAAGAACACGTGCGGAAAGAAAGGTGGTCCGATTTCAGGAATGCGGCTTACCTGGCCTTATGTCTGTCACCATCATCGCGGCCTCTTGTTATCATCGACTCTGAACCGGAGGGTGGGGTGGCCAATCTGTACAGCAGCAGGATTGCAAATAAAGCGTTGGCCGAATCACGGTCCGTAATGATTTTAAGATACGACGAAAAATTATTATGTATCAAACTCCGGGCTGCTTATGCGGATCACGAGACCGTTTTTGCTCTTACTGACGAAGATGAGATTTTAAGCTTACTGCCGGTTGGTAAAGCTGAATCTATCCTGGTAAATGAACTGGTGTCCTGGAAATCACCTGAATCGATCTTTGAAAAGGTTATGATGTTAAAGACCGCATGGGGTTCAAACCTGGAACTTGCAGTTCACAATTTGTTTCCTGCATGTCCCAGTTTAAATTTGCTCGATAAGCATGGTAACAAATGCTCTCTGCCGCCTGTAGCCGACTGCCGACAATGCATTCCCATGAACAAATATTCGTACGTCAAAAGAGTGGACATGAATCAGTGGCGCGCCAGTTGGCGGACTTTCATTTCATCGGTGGATAAGGTGTCTTGCTTTTCGTATTCAACGTTTGAATCGCTAAAACGAATCTATCCGGAAATTAGCGAAAAAAGTGAAATAAAGTCGTACGAGCCGTTATAACGTTCAAGCATGTGAATTGCGTCTCAATCAGGGGTAGGCTCTATGAATTCTCTGCCCAAGGTGGTGGGGCTGGTGCAGGCCAAGAACGAGTGGCCCTTGCTCGCACTGTCGATTTCACATGCTTTGATGTATCACGTTGATGAGGTGTATGTACTGAATCACTCGAGTACCGACGGATCTTCCAAAGGACTGCAGCACTTACAAAACTTGTGGGAAGACAGAATTCACGTTTTCAACCGCCATGATGAGGCCTTCTGGCAAGAAGCATCGATAAACGCGCTTATTGTGGTGAGCCAGGATGCTTCACCTGATTGGATTTACGCCTTTGACTCAGACGAGTTCCTCTTAACCCATGGACACAGACCTCTTAAGGAAATCCTGGACGATGTAGACCATAAGTACGCCCTTGTCAGGTATGAAGTTCAGAATTGGATTTCAACCGAGGACTTTGACGAGACCCATCTCGACAATTACAGGATATTGCGCTATAGATCAGTGCCGAACGTGTTCACAGACATGCATCCGGATATCTGTGCAGATCAAATACGAAATGGCAGTTTGAACTTCTACGATCTGCCATTCCCTTCAAAAGTGATCTTCAGAAACGACACTGCATCCTGGCTGGCATCAGGCGCTCATGGGCTAAAGAGCCCGGCCGGCGTCAACACCCTTGACATATGCGCCGATAAACTGCGGGGCGCCCATTTTCCATTCCTCATCAGAAAGAGGCTTGAACAGAAGGCCAAACACGGTCAAATGCATATTCAACATGGGTTTCCAACCTATCACGGCTGGCAGAGCCAAATGGTCTACCGGCTCTCGCAGGACAATAAACTGGCTCAGTTCTGGGCGAGCCATACGATTGCTCATCACAATGATTCGAACGATTCGAACGACGGAACATTGCCGTCCTATGTAATCGATGATGGTTTTGTCCGTGCAATTGAACCGGTTCTTTGTCTCCTGGAGGATGGACTGGATTCAAGGACCCTCCTGAGAACCGGAGAATTAGACCTATCGTCTCGAAAATCCGACGATACTCAAATCCCGTTTCGAACGGCGGTTCACTTAACGCGGAAATTCCAGTTGATCGCGGATTCATTGAGCCAGGAACGTGATGCCATCGTTACCGAACGCGATACCATCGTCAACTCTCGTATATGGAGGTATACAAGATTCCTTCGTAAGATTGGGAGCCTCCTTGCGCGGTTGCGGTAAGAGAGTCCGGACTAACCTAATCCAAACAGTTTGCTTGAGTGTATGACTTGTACCGGTAATGGGAGATTCAAACCGGGTGAGTGTCCACACAGTAACTCAGCGTAGAATGGGATCAGGAAAAAGGCCGGCTATGGGGGTGGTCCGTGGGGTACTGGATCTTATCTCCCCTCTTGTTGAGCGCTACCGGTCATGGTTCAAGCAGTTTTGGCTCCGTGGGGATGCGGCCTTTGCCGGTCCAGACCTGTACGAGTTTTGCGAAAAGAAGCGAATCACTTATTTCAACCGTCTTCCGGCCAACAACAGCTTGAAGAAGATCATCCTGCCTTACCTAAAGCGGCCCGCCGGTCGCCCTCCAAAGGGCGGCGTACAGGTCAAGGTGATCGAGTTCCAGTACCAGGCCGAGAAATGGAATAAGCTTCCAGTACCAGGCCGAGAAATGGAATAAGCCCCGAAGAGTTGTCTGTAAGATCGAATGGCATGTTGGGGAACTCTTCCCCCGTGTCGGATTTATTGTAACCAACTCGAACATGGAAGCACAGAGAGTAATCACGGTCTACAATGGGCGGGCTGAGATCGAAAACCGGATAAAGGAGGGGAAAAACACGCTTAGATGGGACAAAACGAGCTGCCATCGGTTTGCAGCCAATCAAGCAAGGCTTCTCGTCGGATGTCTGGCCTACAATCTGCTCCACATGATCCGGGATACAGCGTTCCGGGGCGAGGGCATCAAGCCGTCCATAGAGTCAATCATCGGCCGGCTTGTGAAGGTTGGAGCCAGGGTGGTCTATCATGCGAGGAGGTGGTATGTGCACGTTGCGTCGGCTTTTTCACTCGCTCGTTACTATCGTATCCTATTCGCCTGAACCCTTGAAGACGGACAGGCGGGAAGCAGGTTACACAAAACTCCGGGGATAGAGGTGCATCCTGAAAACGCAAGAACCGGTCCCCTCGAGGTATAACTTGCATATTCGAACCGCAGATTGTATGCTTTTTCCTGTCTCAGGTGCGCAAGTGAGGTTTTTTCGGGCGAAGACCCGACCCGAAAATGCGGTTGGTACGCTCGGCACTGAAGTTGACGCATAATTCCGG
>JBEKPW010000184.1:0-9009 GCA_049520315.1 Syntrophobacteraceae bacterium | reverse complement strand
GAACCCCCTCCGTTCTATTTTGCCTTCACAAATCGGCAATGGCGCAGGGGTTTGCGTTGATCATGACATGGCCGATTGTATCACCGCCGTTTTTGGCAGGTTTGCTGGCCGCCCGCAATAGTGTGCGGCGGGGCCTTGGTAAAAATGAGCCTATCCAACAGACGGTTCGTTCCTTCGGTACTATGACGCCTGATATTGTGGCCCTGGCCGACTGGCTTTTGCAAGAGGGGGTCACCCATGTAGCGATGGAATCTACCGGTGTCTATTGGAAGCCCATCTATAACATCCTGGAGGGGAGATTCACCATCCTTTTGGTTAACGCCAGGCATGTTAAGAATGTCCCTGGAAGAAAAACCGATGTTAAAGACTGCCAATGGCTTGCGGAGCTTCTCCAATGTGGGCTTCTTAAAGGAAGCTTTATTCCCGATAGAGCCCAGAGGGAGTTTCGGGATCTGACTCGTCATCGTGCCAAGTTGGTTGACCAGAGAGCCTCTGTGGTAAATCGGGTTCACAAGGTCCTGGAAGATGCCAACATAAAGCTCGGGGCTGTTGCAACCGACATCATGGGCAAATCTGGAAAGGACATGATCCGGGCTCTCATTGAAGGCGAAAAGGATAGCGCTGAGATGGCCGAGCTTGCCAGGAGACAACTTAGAGGAAAAATTCCACAGCTTCGCCTTGCTCTCGAGGCAGATCCCTGTTTGCTTTCCGTTTTTCCAGCATGCCCGTTTGCATTCCTCTGTGCCTCCGTGGTGGACTTACTTTTTCCCCAACAGTTTGGCATACTCTAAGGGGTCGTGCAAAACGGCAACCAGAAGCGGCAATAGATGTGGCAATAGAAACGGCAACCAGAAGCGGAAAAAAGCAGCGACGTGTTAGGGGTTGACGGAAGACGGAGGACGGAACCCTCACTGCGTTGCGGGTTCGCGGTTAACGCTCTGGAGGCGCGTGAAATGCTTCAGGTTCGCGGCTGATCTTTTGTGAGGCCGCAGGACGGAGAGGGGAGCAGAGAATGGAGAACAGAGAAAAATCCCTCTTGGTTCTATCGCTTCGCGATGGGCAGTGAGGAATCAAATTTCTAAATCCCTCAATCCCTAAATCCCTCAAAAGTTCTGGAGCTGAATAGGAACCGCGCAACCACAGTGCAGCGCACAAAAAGGCATCCTTAGGAAATGATTCGAATATCTAAAAAGAAGCGGCCTAAAAGCCGTCTCAGGAGGAGAGATATGGCAACTTTTCCGAATCGTAATTTCTGTCATGGCAAGTAGGTATTGTTGTGCATTGAATGCAGAAACAACGCGGTGTATAACCTCCTCGCATGGTTCTCTCAACGTCGCCCAGCGGCAGGCGACTGAAAACGCGAACACACAAGGAACTGTGCAGAAGCGCAGCGTCGGTTATAAAATGTAATCGCTTCAATTCGATCTTACACGATTCACACCCCCAGTTTCCGATCGCACATGCTGCCGACTGTTGCCGCTTCTGATGAATTCACAGATTGACTTATACACCGCGACCTGCAGTTACAAGGATCATGCTCAAGAGAACCCTCTCGACGATGAACAGGAGGAGGAAGGCATAGCCAGAGTCCCACCTTTGGTCATTGAGCCCCTGGGGGAAAAGGTGGAAAGCAACACCTCAGTTTCACCGTGGCCGCAGGATGGGCAAAGTACCAGATCCTTTTCATCGCTTCGAAGGCACAGGTATCCGAAAACATTGTCCCAGCTTCTACATTTGAATTCATGAATAGGCATACTTATGCCCCTCCTTAATTTCGATGAGTAACTATCTCTACAATTTGACGGTGTAACCTCAAGTACCCCTTGGCACTTCCTCTCCCGTCAACTGTCCTCTGACGGCCTCCATCCCAGAATTACAAAGCTTTATGAGGTTAACAACCTTTTCTTCGGAAACCTTAACTTTCTCGAGATATACCTTCAAGTATTTTGAAATAGGATCTGATTTCTAAGGGCGTGTCTGTGTCAGTTGCCTCTGTAAGTGACTGTAAGGCTATGTCCTGCGCTTTCAGCGGGGATCTCTCCCCGGAGCCAGTAGTTGGCTTATCGAAAGTGAGACGGCGCTTGATTTTTCTTGTTATCCACTCAGTCCTGCAATTTTCACTGCCCCGCGGTGATATCCGTCAGGGAAGAGTGCGCCGAATTCCTCGATGTCAATGTCATTGTCCCCGCATGTCTCATCGATTGTGGGGATTTTACCCGTCTTTTCAAATCGCGCGCGCAGGTAATAGATTATTTTCCAGTGTTTTTCAGTGAGAGAGCCGGGCATTTTTGTTTCCTCCCACTTGTGCTCGGCAAAATACACGTTCCATTCAGCGGGATTGACCAGAAACCCTCTGACATTTGTCCGGTAGATAAGAGAAGTAGATGCCAAGACCGCAGACTTAGGTGGACCGAAAAGGTCGGCACATTCGGGGTTGCAGCACAACCCGGCAAGCTTGCATGCGCCTCGACGATAACCGGTAGGAAAGAGCCTTTGGAGGTCTGCCATGCGCAGGTTTTGGGCCTTACAGGCTTTATGAACAACGGGGCATTTGCCGCTTTCCAGATAAACCTTACGAACGAACCACAATACATCCCAATGCTCCAGAGTGAGTTCACCGGATATCCCGGTTCTGGGCGCCATTCCTTCAGCGAAATCTTTGTCCCATTGATCCGGATGCAACAGGAAATCCTCTTCATCGACCTCGTAGATCTTGCCCTTGAATTCGAACGTTTTCAAGTTTGCTCCTTTGGCATTCAAGACCTGTGGAATGTGACCTTTACATTGAACCGTGTTCGATGATTTGATCCAGTCCATCAACTGCTGCCGAAATACGTTTACGGGCTGTATCCAGCTCTTAAGCAAGTTCAGAAGCGCCTACCGTTGGTAACCAGTTCAATTTAGTCGATAATTAACCGTACAGTATTGATTTTAGTCAAGTCTCCCATGCATTATTTTTTTTCGTAAGCCAACTCCATCTTTTCTATTAGTTCATCCAGTGGAACCGGCTTTTCAAGATATTCAAAAGCGCCCATCCGCATGCCTTCGATCCCGGACTCCACCTCTTCATCGCCGGTAAGCAGAATGACTTCCACTAAAGGTTTCATCTTCTTAATCTCCTGGAGACATGCCAAGCCGCCCATACCGGGCATAAGAACGTCCAATATAATGATGTCAAAATCCTGGTTGCTCAGGAGCTCAAGGGCTTTTTCGCCACTTTGGGCCTCATCTACTATGAATTTGCGGTTGCGAAGCCGAAGTGAAAGGGTTTCGCGAAAATCATCTTCGTCGTCAACGATTAGAACACGGAATTTATCCATAGCATGGCCACCTTTTGATGAGGGTTTTACCGGTCCCGACAGGTATGTGTCCTTGAGATGATTTATGCCGTGCCTTCAAAGGAGAGCCTGCAATTCACGTATCCGCTATAAGAGGAATTGACCAATCCTCAGCAACCTTAACGGGCATCTCTGCGGCCCTCCTTTCAAAGATAGTCTTGGGGTTCGTTTCATTGATCTCCTTCCAATAATGTTTGGCCAAACCTCGGTCTCCATTCATGGTAATGCTGAATGAATGCTTCAGGCGAATATCGAAACTCCTTGAATCCTAAATCGCGATTCGGGCATTCAGCATCTGGAAGGCAGCGATAGACTTTTGTCGAGCAATGCCGTCACTTCTGCCTGCCTAACCAGCCGATTGAACGGCGACCACCCTCCTTGTGTAAACAAGATACCGGTCTTCTTCGACTACCTGCTCCACCTCAAAACCGTCCTTCCTGTATGCTTCCGCTGCTTCGGCCGCCTTATCTCCATTTTCGTAGTTCATTCCATCCCACATGTACTTTTTGTTGTGGAATTTCCTGGATAAAGATATGGACATTTTGCTTCCCCCGAATCTTTTGGAACCACGCAAAGACCGCTATTTTCAGGTTGATGTGTTGTAAGCGCTGGGTCCGAGGTCTCTTAGCGTCTCCGTCATGTCGGTCATAACATCGGCGAATTTCTGTGCCTCGGCAGAGGCAATCCATTCCAGACGGAACCGCTCCGGTTCCAGCCCAAAATCTTCCAGCATCAATTCAATACCCACGGCCCTGTCTTTTGCTCTCTTATTACCTTCCAGGTAATGGCATTCTCCGGGGTGTCAGCCACATATCAGGACTCCGTCGGCTCCTTTTGTAAGAGAGTCGATTACGAGATTGGGGTGCACCATGCCGGAGCACATAACGCGGATTATGCGACCGTTTGGGGGATAATGAAGCCTGGCGACACCAGCCAGGTCCGCTCCGGCATAGGAGCACCAGTTGCACAGAAAAGCGAGAATCAAAGGTTCAAATTGTCCGCTCATCTTCCTGTTCGCTCCTTTTGATCTAAAGTAGCCCCAGGGCGGCACTTGCTTGCGCCCCCAACTGTTCCAGGGTGAAACCGGCAACGTATATTCCATTCTTTGGGCAGGTGGCCATACAGGAGCCACAGCCTTTGCATTTGGATTCTTCTACCTCCACGCTCTTTTTGAGACTTCCTCCCTTCATATACTCAATCAACGTTATGGCCTTGAATGGGCAGATATCGACGCAATAAGCACAGCCGTCACAATTTGCATCGATCGGGTGAGAGATGATCGATTCAAGCTCCAGGCGGGTTTTAGACAATATGGTGTTTGCACGGGATGCCGCGGCCAGAGCTTCTGCTACGGATTCCTGGATGGGTTTAGGATAATGGCAGAGCCCGGCCATGAATATGCCTTCGGTGGAACTATCAACCGGCCTCATTTTGGCGTGGGCTTCAGTGAAGAAGCCCTCGGCATTGAGAGGTATCTTATACAATTCTGCCAGTGGCGCATTTCTATGGGGAATGATGGCAGTGGCCAGAGTGAGAATATCTACGACTAACTCGACCGGTCTTTGAAGAACATGATCTGTGACCGTGATCTTCAACCTGTCCCCGAAATAATCCACTTTTGGCAAATCGTCCAGTCCGTATCGGAAGAACAATATGCCCTTTCTCCGAGCTTCGGTATAGATGCTTTCCCTCTCGCCATAGGTACGCATATCGCGAAATAAAATGTAGACATCGATGTCGGGATTCATTTCCTTAAGTCTTAAGGCGTTTTCTACTGCATGAGCGCAACAAATTTTGTTACAGTAAGGCCTTTCCGGGATACGTGACCCCACGCATTGGATAAAGGCGACTGCCTGGGCGTTCTTGACCCTTCGGCTCTCACGGGCCAGTTCCCGATCCAGGTCCAATGAAAGCAGGACGTTGGGGTGTCTTTTATACAGATATTGGCCTTCAGGCCGGAGAGGTTCCGCCCCTATCGCGATGACGACGATGCCGTGCTCGATTTCTACCCCGCTGGATAGCGTCGTCTTATACTTCCCCACTGTGCCTTCCACCCCGACAACAATACTTTCGAAATGCAGGCCTATCCTTTGATGGTTTTCCACCTTGGCGATCGTTTCGTAGACAAAGGGGCGTATTCTCTCATGCCGCCATGAAGTGTGCAGTTTGATGGCATTGCCTCCGAGTCGATCCTTTCTTTCCACCAGGTGGACATAATAGCCCTGGTCCGCCAGCGCAAGAGCGCTGGTCATGCCGGCAATCCCACCGCCGATAACGAGAGCCCTTCGGTTTATGTCGATGGTTATATAATCCAGGGGCTCGATCAGCCGGGCCTTAGCCGCCGCCATGCGGATCAGGTCCTTGCACTTCGCCGTCGCCATTTCGGGATTTTCCGGGTGTACCCAGGTGCACTGGTTCCGGATATTTGCCATCTCGAAAAGGTACTTGTTTAATCCCACATTTCTGAGCATATCCTGGAATATGGGCTGGTGCGTGGAAGGGCTGCAGGCGGCAACGACAACGCGGTTCAAGTCGTATTCCTCGATCTTAGCCGCCATTTTCCTTTGCGAGTCTTCGGAGCAGGTGAAGAGGTTTTCCTGGACATACTCGACGTTGGGAATGCTCCGGGCGTAGTCGACCAAGGCGGGGACATCGGCCACCCCACCGATATTGAGTCCACAGTTGCACACAAAAATACCGATCCTGGGGGTCTGTCCGGCCACTTCTTTTTCCGGTGGATAACTCTTCTTTTTCAACAGGCTGCCTCGGGCTTCGAACAGGTGCCGCGTGGCTTGCATGGCAGCCGCGCTGCCCTCCATGACCGTCTGGGGAATGTCTTTGGGACCGGTGAGGACCCCGCACGCGTAGACTCCGGCTCGAGAAGTGGACACAGGCTCAAAGCAGCTCGCGTCTATAAAACCGTTCGGGCCTAGCCTAATATCCAGCTTCCGCGCCAGCTCTCTCGTTTCATCAGAGATCATTAAACCAACCGAGAGAACCACCATGTCGAATATCTCTCCCTTTGAATGACCTTCCTCGGTGACATAATGGATATATAGGTTCCCCGTCCCATTTTGCGGCAAAATCGAATGCACTCGAGAGCGGATCAGCCGTCCGCCCAAGTCCTTGGCTTTCTCGAAATACTTTTCGAAATCCTTACGGGGAGTGCGCATGTCCATGAAGAAAACCGCGGTGTCGAGATGAGGCCCTATATGCTCCTTCGCTATCATGGTCTGCTTGAGAGAGGCCATGCAACAAAAATTCGAACAATAAGGTTTGCTACCCTCCTGCTCGCTTCGAGATCCCACACATTGGATCCACGCGATCTTCGAGGGTTCTTTTCCATCGGAACGCCTGACTATATGGCCCTTAAACGGCCCCCCGGGGCTCAACATGCGCTCGAATTCAATCGACGTTAATACATTGGGGCTCCGCCCGTAAGCATAGATATCAAGTGAGGAAGGATCGATAGGTTTAAAGCCGGTGGATGTAATCACCGCCCCGACCTGAATTTGGCGTTCGATCTGCTTTTCGTCGTGGTTGACGGCCTCGGCCAGGCACACCTCTACACACTGGTAACACTCTGAGCATATGCCGCAGCTAAGACAACGCACGGCTTCTGCTTTTACCTGCTCTTCGGTGAAGCCCAACTGCACTTCCTCGAAATTGCCGGTTCTGACCTCGGGTGAGATGACAGCCATCCGCTCACGAGGCATCCTGTCGCACCGTTCCGTCGAAACCTCCTGCACCGCGTCCCACTTCTTCTCACGCCCGGCCTTCAGGTCTTCGCCCCGAATATAGCGGCCAATCGAAATGGCTGCCCTTTTGCCCGCGGCAATTGCTTCTATCACGGTCTCTGGACCGGTTACCGCGTCGCCGCCTGCAAAAATGTCTTCGTCGTGGGTCTGGCAAGTCAGCGAATCAACAACCATGGTGCCCCAATCGGTCAGCCTGCAGGCGCACTCTTCGGTAAGACACGCCCAGTCGGATTCCTGGCCGATCGCCGGAACAACCGTGTCCACCTCAATAATGAACTCGGACCCCGGAATGGCCACTGGACGCCTGCGTCCGCTGGAATCAGGCTCCCCGAGCTCCATTCTCACGCATTCAACAGCCTTTACGCGACCGTTTTCCCCGATAATTCGCTTAGGGTTGGTGAGGGTCATGATCTCGATGCCCTCTTCACAGCACTCTCTGATCTCCTCCTTACTGGCCGGCATCTCTTTTTCGCTTCGGCGATATATGATGAATGGTTTGGTGGCGCCATTCCGAAGCGCACTGCGCACAGTATCCATTGCAACGTTACCGCCCCCCACCACCGCGACGTGATCGCCAAGCGGGATTTCCCTGCCAAGATTTATCTCTCTCAGGTATTCGACACCCGGAACCACACCCTTGAGTTCCTCGCCTGGGATTCTGAGGATCTTGCATTCCTGGGCGCCAATCCCGATGAAAAAAGCCTTGTATCCCTGTTTTCTTAGCTGAGAAATGGTAAAGTCCCTGCCGATCTCCACTCCCGTTTTGAACTCTACGCCCATATCCCGCATTACCTGGATTTCGGCATTAATTATTTCTTTGGGGAGCCTATAGGAAGGAATGCCCACAGTCAGCATGCCTCCGAGCACCGGCAACTTTTCAAAAACGGTTACCCCGTATCCTTCCGCTGCCAGGTAATAGGCACACGATAAGCCTGCCGGACCAGAACCGATGATTGCGACCTTCTCGTTTCTCTTCTCCTTAATTTGGGGAACAAACCGGGTCTCAGAGTTAAGGTCCAGATCGGCCAGAAAGCGCTTGATCGAATCTATTGCTACCGGCTCGTCTAATCCGCCCCTCAAGCAGGCCGATTCGCAGGGGTGGTGGCATACCCGTCCGCAGATAGCGGGCAGAGGGTTTTCTTCCTTGATCAGCTTCAAGGCTTCCCGGTACTTGCCCTGAGCAGCAAGGGCTACGTACCCCTGCACCGAGATGTGCGCTGGACAGGCTGCTTTACAGGGAGAAATGCCCCGCTTTTCGATTGCAAATGCGCCGGGTACGGCCTGCGCGTATTTGCGAAATGCCGCGCGGCGCTTGCCAAGCCCCATGTCGTATTCATCCTTGCGCTCGACCGGGCAGACCTGGGCGCATTCACCGCAGCCAGTACATTTTGAAATATCTATAAAACGGGGACGCTGAAGAAGTTTTACGGTGAAATTTCCCGGCTCTCCGGTAATTTCATGAACTTCAGAAAGAGTCAGAAGTTCGATGTTAAGATGCCGGCCGACCTCGACCAGCTTAGGAGAGATAATTCACATCGCACAGTCGTTAGTGGGGAAGGTCTTGTCGAGTTGTGCCATTGTCCCGCCGATAGATGGTTCTCTTTCCACCAAATAGACATAGTATCCTGAATTGGCGGCATCCAGGGCAGCCTGCATTCCAGCGATGCCGCCTCCGACTATCAAGATGGACCCGAGCACACGTTGTGTCATAAAACACCTCCTGGAACGAGCGCTTCAGCAGGGTGATGAAAAAAGGCTCCCTAGTGGAAAAAACGCCTGAAAATTACCAATATTTCGATAGGGGTAGGAACGGCTCATCGCCGCCCCTCCCTCCGAACCGGACTGGCGGATCTCCCGCATCCGGCTCTCCGGTTAGTGGTTCACCTCGACGAGGACTGGAGCAAAGTTTTGTG
>JBEKPW010000183.1:0-9043 GCA_049520315.1 Syntrophobacteraceae bacterium | reverse complement strand
AAATGAGTTGGCTCCGCACGGGCCCCACTCGGGAGCTTTGCGGTAAAGAGCCATCTCAGAAAAAGGAATTGTTCCGGAATGGGGGAAACTTTACTCTTGACCGCTGCCTTTCAATGGGCAACCCGATTCGCAGACGGCCATGAAAAAGGGCATCCTGATTCGGCCGCTGGGCGCCACCATTTACCTGATGCCGCCATTGATTACGGACAATGAGGTTATGGCCGAAACCGTAAGGGTATTGCTGGAGATGGTTGCAGTGTGAGGCGGCAGGGCCGCAGCCAGGCAAGGTCCACCTGGTGATAGACAGGTCATGGAGAGACTGGTCATGGACAGGTCATGGAGAGGCCGCAGAGGGTTTGAAGCGATGGCTGATTTTTCCCAACACTCATGGGTCGATGCACCTCGAAAAATTTTCCGCATACCAAATTGATCGCCCCTAAAAAATAAAAATATTCTGCGAACATGATAGTTTTTCGCAAAGACAGAGTGGACGCTCCGCCGAGCTTCATGAAGTCTGGTTGCGATGTAACCTTTGAGAAACCTTTTTGTGATATAGGCATCTTTAATTCAAAAGATCCACCTGGTGATAGACAGGTCATGGGGAGAGGGCTGGGAGCTGGTCATGGTCAGGTCATGGATTTCCAGAATGGATGACGAATTCGTCCTCTGCGAGATGTTTCCTAACTTAGATCGTTGGTTTCGGGTACAAAAACGCGCGTCTAAGGACGAAAAACGCCTTTTTCCGGGAGATTGACCTTTAGATAGCGAAATCTTAGTTTGGCCGACCCTACCATAACCCATACCATAACTAAATGATGTGGGTACTTCTTGCTTTATAGAGGGCCGGGCTCTGGAGGCCCTTGGTCTCAAGAATGATGCGAAACACGCCTATGAGACGACTTGCAAGTATCCAAATGTGCGCACATGGGAGATCCAAAAGGCTGGTTCTGATCGTCTTGTGAAGGCGCACAGGATCGATCGCGCATGCTTAAGAAATGATTCGTCCGGTTGTCACTTTTGCCCGGAACATTATGGGGTTTTGGGCGTAGTACCATTTCATGTGCTAGCTTCCGCGTGAGGCGATTGTATCTATGGGGACAGGGCTAGCCGCCGTATCAATGAGTGTGGGAGGTTTGATGGTTTTTTTGATCAGCCATTAGCATATTGACTGATAAAAAGGGGCGGCGTGATGGAAAGGGGAGGAATTGTCTTTTTTGCTTTAGTAATGCTTGTCCCATGTCTCGCTTACGCCCAGACATGGGAGCAAGCGCCTGAGCGGAGAAACCCGTTCGAGTGGATGGATAACTTGAACTGCATGAAGCTCAGCCAGATTAGACGTGAGCTTGAAAGCAGGCAAGGCAGAGAGGATGCTTATTCTCTTTGGGCTATTGCGGAGCTAAAGCGCCGATTGGGGGATGTCGAAGCTGAGCAGTTCTATCAGAAGGCCATCGATGCTGAACCCGGGGAACCAGCCTTTGAATTGTTTTTTGCAGACTACTTCCGTAACGTACGCGGCCCGAAAAAGCCCCTCTTTCCGCAGGCCGAGAAACATTATTACGATGCACTACGAAAACTATACACTCGTGAAAAGCCTACGGAGTGGCAAAAAGACGTTGGTATAAACAGTGAAATCAAACGAAGGGTCGACAGAGGTCTGATAGCCCTTTATCAAGAGGACGGGCTCCCTCTTATCAACAGAAATCCCAGTCCCGGCGCCCCCAGTGATGAACGGCGCCCAGTGCTTTCTTTTGCATCCATAAATCAGTATGGATTATCAACAACGGACCCTGATCGAGTCGATGATGCCCGGAGCTATACGTCGGAAGCTCTGTTTGCACAGAGCCCAGCCCGTCTAAACCGGCCGTTGACCACTTCCGAACTGTATGATATAGCACGGGCGAAAGAACTCTTTGACACTGTTGACCGGGTGCGGTTCAGGTACGATGATTGGCCGGTAGTAGACCTTTTCTATGGCTTCAGAAATATCAACAACGCCCAAATTACTAATTTCTACCTGCCGACCCAATTCAATAACGTAAATCTCCACGAGGGGGGGATCGCAATAGAGAAACCGTTCGAGTTGCCCGACGGTTTCGACGCCTTCTTACGAGGAACATACAGTCGTATTGCCAGGGAGGGGCTCATCGAGTTCCTGCCCAATGACGTGGAAGATATAAACCAATACCTGGTCCAGGGCGCAATTTCCCATTTCGTTGGCCCTGATAAGATGGTCTTGGATGTTAATTATGTCTATCAGGACATAAATCCGCACATCCCCAACCCTCCCCAACGTGACAGGGATATCTTTTCCTCTACCTTGACTTATCAGCTCCTGCGCCCCAATCTGGGGACGGACTATCTGCCATCGTTTTATGGCGCGCCTTTTGCCACTCGGGGGGTCGATTTCTTCGCCGGCTATGCGCACGATGTTGAAGCCTTTGGATCGGTTGACGTCAATAAGGACGACGTCTTCGGGGGTGTTACAGCGAAAGGGCTTGGTCCCCTTAATGCCGTGGACCTTACCTTCCAGCCTACTTATTTCAGAGGGTCTGTGAGTGGTGATCCCACTCAGGATACGTCAATGTATCGCAACAATTTCACTTTCACATACCGATTCCTCGATGAAGAGAATCATCCTGGCTTTTCCGCCGATTCATGCAATTTCATGGGCCTATACCCAGCCTTCTTGCATTTTGTGATGCCTTTCCGTAATGATATAGCTCTAAGCGGTCCTTCTTATTTCGAGAACTTCCGCATCGGAGCAGAACTCGATGCGAAATTCATCACGATCGGAAGAACGACCTTCCTGGCGAGTGTAGGTTACAATTTTCAGCGGTTTTACAATATTGACAAAGACCTCAACCTGTTTAGCCTCAATCTGAGCATGGGATTTTAATTATGGCAGATTTAATAGATATTTGTCATAAGGTAGAAGTTGTCCTGATAGCGCTTGCGGGCCTCCTGGGAGCAATTGAATTAAATTTTCATTTGTTCAGCAGTTTAGCGGGACTCTTTAAGCGAATCTTCAAAAAGGAGAAATCTATGCCTACCACACTTTTACAGAATACGCATAGCGCAGATCAAGTCAAAACACCAATCACGAAAGGAAAGAAATACGCATCGATTGTCATCATAGTTATATGCACTCTGGTATTTGTCGTAAATGTCTTCACTGAACCATTACCCATGAACGTTAAGCTCACAAATGATGCATGGTTAGCATTGAACAAGGGTGATTATAAATCTGCAATCGATAAAGCAAATAAATGTGTAGATGAGTTTGGACCATTAGCCGAGGAGCAAGAGCATGCGTTAGACGCAAGTAATACGCAGATTCCTCCTAACGGTACAGTAAATGAAATAGTGAAGAAGGATATTCTGAACCGAGGCCTTCTAAATGATGTAGCAACTTGCTGGTTTATTAAAGGACGGTCTTTGGAAAAATTAGGGAAAAACTCGGAGTCTATACAGGCATATAAGAAATGTGAGGAATATACCTATGCCAGAACATATGACCCCGATGCCAATCAGTTTTGGTCACCCTCGGAAGCATCTAGAGCCAGAAGGGTGGCCTTAGAGAAAAGGCAAACAAACTGAGCTTTTCTGCACGTCTCACCATCGACCTAAGATAAGTGTAGATCACTTACGACCGATTCTTCTCATACAGTGATTTGACGGAACCAGGGCACTTCGTGATATCCAGACCTACAGCGACGAAAATACTGGATGCGGTGGAACCGGGGTTTTTGCAGGGTAGGCAAACACAGTCATAAAAAGGCCGCAATTCTAGTGACTTACACAGGGGGGTCGAATTTGTCGTGTGCCTACGTTTCCGAGGGTGCTGATTGGATATCCAAGATGGTCTTAGGTATTGGAATCACTAGAGATTTTAGCGTTCTGACAAGCTCGGAAGTGGGCTCGTTGCGTTGAAAGAATTGATTTTGGGGGGTGTGAAACTCGGTCGCCTGGAGCGTCGAAAGCGTTCTTTGGATATGCGACCAGGGCTGCTTGCATTTGATTTCGGCGACTCTTTCGATGAGCAGGGAGAAAGCACAGAGCTCCACGTGTACTTCGACGCGTTTGGGCAGCCAGTGGTACATCAGCTCCATCTTGATCCGGGTGCTCTTAAGGGACCTGAAGGCCCACTCGATCACAAGGAGCCCCTTATAACCGGCGGCTGCATCTTCGACAGTGATGGTATCGTCGTTAGTCTGGAGCACCCTTTTGCCATCGTATCTTGAGGCCCTCTGCATCGCCTCACCGTCCTGTCGGATGCGGCCCTGCTTATCTATTGTAAGGTAGCGTTTGTACCTGCCGGATGCCAGAAGATCGACGGCTCATCTGGCAGTTGCCTGTCGATCCTGGTGATTTTCGAGTTCCTCTTCAAGCTCTTTGACAACTTGCTCCCGATGCTTTCGCTCCCTTTCAGCCTCGCGGGGATTGTAGCAGAGGATATACCGGCGCTGGAACACTCCATCTCCTACGATCACTTCCTTGACCTGGAGGTTTTCGGCAATTGTTCTAAACCGTTGGAACGGCCCTGTAGGGTCGCCCAACGGTCGCAGATATCTCTCCTGGACATCGAGAAATATTTCGATCAGGGAAATTCCTGATTGACTGTATCCGAGGCATCACTGTAATTTAATGCTGTTCACATTCCTTCCGGAGAAGAGGATGTGAAAGATCCGCGGGCCAGATTCGGAGGTAAGGGCTGATGAATCCATTGAACTGCCCCTACCGCCCGAGTGCCCCCGGTAAACTGGGATCACAATACGAGAGGATGCCCTCCAATGGACAGGTGTAAGAGCCCCGAAATCCTCGTTTTCATAATACTTTTCGTCAGCCTTAACTTCTTGATGCTCCCTATCTTGATTGTGCCAGGGTCTCCTATGTCGATGTGTGTTTTCTTGGTTTTGTTGTCCATGGCCATCGCCTTCGATCTCTCCGAACTTTTTGCTGCTGCCTTAGTTGATGAACACGACCTGCCGAAGCTCGATTGCTTAAGCGAGTATCCGTCACTTGCAGCCCTCTATCTTGTTTGTGATGATTTAGTCCTTGTAGCCTTAAGTCGGCTCAGAAAGCTGGCCTACCCTCGATCTGACGTATTCATTTTAGATGACTCGATCGATCCCACAACTAAACGCCTGCTTGACGATACAGGGTTTCGCATTATCCGCCGCCAGAACCGTATAGGCTATAAAGCGGGCAGCCTCAACAACTGGCTTTGGCTTTACGGTAACCATTATAAATATTTTCTTGTCCTTGATAGTGACAGTATTATTCCGGAAGGTTTTGCCGAATCGATAGTCAAATACGCAGAACACCCTGCTAACGGTCGGGTAGCCATCTTCAACAGCTTATCTGAATGCTGGAACACACAAATCCCTTTCCCACGATTTCTATCGTTGCTTACGCCTCTTCAGAACTGGATCAGAACCCGCCTAGATAATCGCTGTCATAGTATATTCTCCACAGGGCACAACAACCTTCACAGGTCTGAGGCTATCATCGAAGTCGGCGGATTCGACGAGAACTTCATCGCTGAGGATATCGCTACCACATTGAGGTTAGTCAGGGTTGGATACACTTCAAGGCTTGTAAACCTGGTTGCTTATGAAGCTGAACCCGAACATATCTTCAGTTACGTAAGACGGATCGTCAGATGGGCTAAACAAACGATTCAGATTCACAGAGCGAACTGGCAGGGTATTCCTCTATCAATTAAATTTCGAATGTTCAGATTGACTTGGATGTACATTAGTTTTTTCTTATATCCACTTTGGGCGATACTTGCGGCTTGGGGGACAAGTTCCTCATTGTCGGATGTACATGTACTGATAGCTGCCGTTGCTCATGGAGAGATTTCACTTCTCTCTGTTCTCACACCTTTTGCTATCATAATCACCGTACCATTGATTTTCCTAGTCCCTAAAATACCGTTGCTTGTAAGATTCAATATTCCAATTAGTAATTACCTGGGCAGTTGTCTGCTATCACTGTCTATAGCATTCTATTCAATGCTCCACGTCTGCTTTGCGCAAATAGCATCGGCAACTAATACCACACTTACTTTTGACATAACCGATAAGCGTAGCCGCCCTACATCATTTTTATTGATAATATGTCATCACTGGCAATTAATTCCATTTTGGCTGTTTCTTGCAGTTGGCTTTTGGCAAAATCCTATATCATTGTTCTTTTCTTCTTTGTGGGTATTGGTTCTTGTATTGGCCCCGCTCATTATTTGTCTCTTTCATGGGACAAAACTTTCAAATATCTACCATACATGCCCCGAATTGACTTCAAGATCGGCGGGGGGGAGTTGTCGTGAGAAATTGGCTCGCTGATCCAACGGTGCAAAATTGGCTCACCGCTATTGGGGGCGGTGCAATCGTGTTACAATTCACGCCGGGTCTGCCTCTGTGGCTCAGGTTTGTCCTCGGTGCAATTGCTTTGATCTGTGGGGTAATTTGTTTCCCGCGCATCCGGACAAAGATACAGAACGTATTGAGTCTGTTTATCGGCTTCCTGAAGAATTTCCGAGTATTCGTTATCTTCTTGGTCGGGATAATCGCAACTGTAGTGATCGTTTTGCCAAAACCTAAGTTACCACAGGATGTACTCAAGGCGCGTCATGCGGTAGTTGAAATCCAAACGTCTATGTCAGAAGGAAGCGTAAGAAGTTGGTGGGCAGCATCTGATCGGTCTTATAAGCCCGAAAAGACATTTTTTGTAAAAGAGGAGTACCAGCTAGTTGTTGTCGAGAACCTAGATCTTGAAAGTCAGGTTGTGAGAACTTACATAATGGACGGGAGGAAAATTGCGTCTGACGTTCGACAACGAGAACCGTATCCATTCGCTCGCAAGTATTATCGGTCCGATGGCTGCATTTTTGCAACCGAATTCTTCGATAAAACAGGCCTATATCATCACCTTGACTATGACAAAAATTGCACGGGGACTGTTGAAACCTTTGATCTCAGCTCACCTGTACTCTTGCCACCTGTTCCGCTCCTTACATATCGATAAAGGGGCATAGACAGCACAAAAAAAGCAAGGAGGCCGCAAGGAATGTCTGCGCTGGTTGTCCAATTCGTTCTTAGCCTACTCGCTGGGGTGATCGTCGGGACATTCCTCTATTCTCGGAAAACTTCGCGAAAGGTTTCTGCCGCTTGCAGTCTGTTGTCTGCGATTGTTGTGTTGGCGGTAATACTCTGGATAGCTACTCGTCCTGCTCCAGCAATCCAACCAAGAATCATTTCCCCTTCAAATGGAGCTAATGTTGGGCTAAGAACACTGATTGAAGGAGAAGTATCGCCAATACCGGCGGATATCTACGTATTAGTTCATCCGCTGTCTACTGACCGATGGTGGGTACAAGGCGTGCCATTAGTACAGAACGATGGTCGCTGGAATGTGCTTGTATATGCCGGAACGGAGACGCTCGGAGTTCAAGAAAGATATGAAATTCTAGCTGTTGCTACAAATGAAAGTAGGGTGATTAGGCTTCTGCGCGGAAATTATCCTACTCCTGGACAACAATTAGAGGCTATTCCACCATATCTTGCTAAATCCAATGTTATCGTCGTGAGACGGAGCCAATAGGAGGCTATCATCACTAAATGGCGGCTAACTTTCATTCTATCGGCGGCGAACCGCGTGTGTACTTAATTTCGTGGTCCGTTGGCCCGCTTGGCTCAACTCGCAGTTCGGCCTGAAAAGGAAACTAAAGCACTTCTCTCCTTGTATGACGTTCTGCGATGGATCATCGAGAATCTTTCAGTATGAGGCCTGCAATATTCGTCGATGGTAGCAGGAGCGATTGAAGGCCTGCCCTTTTTGACAATTTCAAGCAGGGCATGGTGGGGAGGTTGATAGAAGGCAGAAATCCATGAGAAACGACCATTTCTCGGCTGGACAGGTGCTGCTCGCTATTTTAACGGCCAGTTAACTTGAAAACGTTTCGTCGAACTTCTAAATCCTAGACCCACCTTGAAAAAGCTGTCGTAACGGGAAGCGTGATGCACCCCGAAAAATTTTCCGCATACCAAATCGATCGCCCCTAAAAATAAAAATATTCTGCGAACATGATTCTTTTCCGTGAATACAGTCTGGAAAGCCCTCCGAGCTTCATGCAGTCCAGTTGCGATGTAACCTTTGTGAAACCCTTTTTGTGATATAAAAGACGTACCCTTAGCTCGTCTCCGCTCGGAAAGGGTCCTTTTCCGCCCTTGCTGTGTCAATCTTCGGGGTTTCTTGTGCGGCGTACATACGTACGCCTCTGCGCAACCCCCTTGATTTCCTTGCCAGGACGAAAAATGCCTCCTCTCCGAATAGAAAACTTCAAGTGTCTTATAAGTTGAAATTCTCTTACGTTCATCCGTGTCTCCGGAGGACACGAGTTAACATATTAAAATCATTTTCGTTATGCACTCCTGCCTCATTGGGATTTCTCACTCTGGCAAGATTTCTTAAATAGTTGCATAAGTGAATAATTCCAGCTTGACGCCACTGCTCCATAGCCATATCCTGACTTTGCAAGAGTTTTGGGCCATAAAGACGTGAAGACAACAATTTGATCTACACATGTGTCCTAAACGGGGACCCGAGGCGTGAGCGGTCTGGTGGACGGTCTTTGAGGTGATGAGCGAAATTATTATGCCGATCCGCATAAGAGCCTATGATAAGTCGGGAGGCTGACCAAAATCGCTAAAAATCGGAGACTTGGAGTGATGTTAGCTCTTGATTTTATAACTTCTTATAATGGAGTGAAATCCGAGAATTGGCGTCTTACGCGGATCAATCGAAACAGCGTTAGCGTATCAAGGACTTCGCCCACGCGCCGTCGATTTCGCATGAAAACTCGGCAAGAGCCGCTGTATGTGGTGCGGGCAATCAGATGTTTGCACGTGATTAACCCATTTAGCTAGTGTCCGTCCGAAAACCCCGGTTTTTCATGTTCACGTCTGAGGCAAATTTTACACTTGAGGACAAAATTGCCTCAGTTTGGCAAAAAAACGAATGACTTAAGGTTATTCTAGAT
>JBEKPW010000182.1:0-9066 GCA_049520315.1 Syntrophobacteraceae bacterium | reverse complement strand
CGATTGCCTTTGGCCTTCGGGCTCAGACCGACAACCCAATCGCCCACTTTGGCCGTTCGGCGAATTGCGGGTTTTCAGTCGGCAAGTGTGCAGCAACCCCAAAATGGGTTAGGTGAAAAACCTGTGTCATGGGTTACGATGTAGGAATAGAGTTTCATACGTGTCCTCCAATGCCCTGGGACTGTCTTAATCTGACCGGCCTCCATGAAAAGAACAGCAAGGTTCAATAATATCATGGAGCCAAGGGTCCGGTGGAAAAAACAGCATCCCACATTCGCCAGTGTGTTTTTCCCGTAAGAGTCCTCATGATGCCTTTGAACCAGCGAGAAGCCATTTCAGACGGTTTTACTGGCGGGCCGCGGTTTCCGTATGGGAGCAGGGAGAGAATGGGGTAGAAACAAGTCGAAAAGGGGGGTTTCCAATGGCCCTCCTGTAACGCACCTGATCTGATAGGCTTTTGGAATCGAGTGATGGCTGATCCACAAGGGAGACAAAAACACAAATTTGCGAAAACGCAAATTTTGCGTTTTTCGATATCAATTCCTCCTTTAGGTTGGCAGAAATAGGGAATGATTGGTCCGGGATTCATGCTCCTCGACAGTCTCTGCTCTCCGTTGAAGGAGAATTACTGTCCGGCGCCTCGTTTTTTATGCAGGTATGATTTTTAACTTTCCAGCCTGCTGAGATCCTGAACGAAAAGGTGATCCCTCCCGAGCTCAGATTGAGCCAGTTCGACAAGATGACTGTGGTGGGTGAACATAAGGATCTGTGTTTTCTTACTAATTTTGGCCAGAACCTTTAATGTAGCCCTTGCTCGCTCGTTATCGAAGCGAATCAGGATGTCGTCTAGGATAAGTGGCTGCGCTTCATTTTGGGAGACGTAATACTCGA
This sequence comes from Syntrophobacteraceae bacterium, assembly GCA_049520315.1. Taxonomy (GTDB): domain Bacteria; phylum Desulfobacterota; class Syntrophobacteria; order Syntrophobacterales; family Syntrophobacteraceae; genus SbD1. The sequence goes on along the minus strand of JBEKPW010000182.1, from coordinate 8,175 downwards.
AACTCGCAAGTCTCAGCGCCAGGTATAGCTGGTCAGCTGTTCCGTCGCTCATTCCCTGCACGGATACCGTTTCCTCCCCGCCTTGCCTGAATCCGACAATAACACTTGTCCCTGAGTCGTCAGTTTCCGCACGAACGCCTTCAAAAGAACCGAGGGTAAGGGCACGAAACAGCTCGCTCGTCCGTTTTATGACAGGTCCCTGACTCATTTCACGGTGGCGTTCTTTTGCCCTGAGGAGGAGGGCATGTGCCAGTTTCAGCCTCGAGCACTGCCTCACGTTGTTTTCGATATCAGCCAGACGCCCCTGAATTTGCTGCGCAAGTTCGGCTGCATCGCCTCGCCCGTCCATTCTTCTCAACTCGCCTTCTTCGCGCCCAATGGTCTGATCGAGTTCGGACTTTTTCGCATCCAGTCCATCTATTTCTTCCTCTATGCGCTTGAGCCGAGGCTGGATCAAGTCAGGGTCTTCAGCCTCTGCTTCGCCAGAGAATTCTTCGATAGATGAGCCAGACGCCAACTCGACCAGCTGTTCTTCTATTTGCTCCAGCTTATCGATGAGTTCCTTTTTCCGGGCAGACCGCCGCTCTGCTTCAGGGAAAGCCTCGATACCATCGCATGCTGCCTCTTCGAGCATTACCCCGATTTCAATTTTCAGACTCTCTATACGGCTCAGGGCCTTTGAGAGGGATTTTTCCTCCTGGCCAATTTTCTTCGACAGGCCCTCGCTTCGGATCTCGTCAGCCTTGGCTGTGTTCATCAGATCATTCATCGTACTAACAGCCTTTTCTAGGGACGTTCTTTGAAGTTCAGGGACAGTCAGGCTTAAAAGGTCTTCCGCCTGCTTTTTGAAGGTCTCAAAATCAGTATCTATTTCGTCTAGCCTGTGACCGAAGCCTTTAGCTTCTTTCAACTTTGCAAATATTTCCTGCAGTTTGCTGAGCATCGCGTTTGCCTGCTCAGGTATCGACTTGCCGTCAAGCCCGAGGGGGGAAATGGCAGTTTCCCATTGTGTCTGCCAGGCCTTAAGCTCGGATTTTGCTTTCTCCCGTTGGGATTCAATCTTCCGAAGTTCGTGCCTCCTCTGTTGGAGATCGTTTTCCAGCCGGTCCCGATCAGCCAATATCTTGCTCTCGGCCTCTATTACCCGTGTCGTTTTCGCTACAAGCTTTTGTAGAGATTCCCCGGTTTCAGTCGGATGGCCAATCTCAATGAGACACTTTTCAAGCACCCCCTTCAGCTCTTCGATCTTTTTTCCGCGGTATTCGGCTTCGCTCCGGAGCACTTTTATTTCAGCCCACTTGCGCACAAGCTCGGACCTTTTCGACACCCATCTGCGCATCTGTTTTGGCAGACCGGGGGAAATCCCGCACTGGAGCCAAAGATTAGTCCAATCCTGCCTAATTACCTCAAGACTCTTAACAATCTGTTCTTTCCGCGCCAGAACCTCGTTTCTCTGAATCTCCAGAGCCGTGCCTGCAGCAATCAGGGTGTTGTACTCGGCGACACGGTCTGCCTCTCGCCGTAGCCGGTCTGAGAGTTCGTCTGCGATATGCATGTTTTTCTCAAAAGCCTCAGGGAGAGTATTTGCCTCGGAAACCTGAGCGATATAAGCTCTTTCATCCTCCTCCCCGCCCTTTACTCCATCCATTAGCCCCCGAATCAATTTCCATCCGCTGTCACGCAAAGCTCGTGAATCTTCAAGATCTTCCAATGATGGTACGTCTCCGGCTTTGAGTGCCGACACTTTGGTTTCAATATCCCTGATCTCCTGGGAGAGCTTTTCGAGTTCCCTGGTGTGAATGCCGATTTCACTCTCAGTTTCCAGAATCCTGCTTTCGAAATCCTCGATAGTTTCGGGATCGGGCGCCGGAAGTCGCTCAAGGTCATCAAGGCCGCCTTCCCATAGCTCCAGTCCTTTAAGATCGACGCTCGCTTGCCTTTCAGCATTGACAATTTTTATTTCTGTCTGCGACAACTCATCCTCGATCCTTCCGTAGCTTTTCGCATCGTCAAGGGCTATTTGAATCTTGGATGTGTCCTGGGGGACAGCGATGTTTAAAAGTTTTTCGGTTATCTCGGCAATGGCGAGTGTCAGTTCGCTTATTTTTTCAAGCGTGTTTTCCAGGTTTGCTGCGTACTTTTCTCGTTTCGCACCGAGGTTTCTTATTAAGACCTCTTCGTCAGCAGGAAGGCGAAGATCCTCCACTTTCTCAAAAGGGAAATCCCTACGAAACTCCGCCAGTAATTCTTTCGCCTGATCTTCCAGTGCTTTCTTTTGAACAAACAGGTTCGGACGATCCGATAGGGCTTTCCGATGACTTCCCAGCTTAAGGTAAAGGTCGCTTATCTCCTGCGAAAAGTTCAGAACCGCAGGGGATATTTTTAACTCGTTCAACTCTGAGCGCAGTTTATCGAGGTTTTGTTTGGCCTGCCCGGCATTTTGCTCTTCAAGCCTGAAGTCCTGCACCGATCTTTGCCTCTTTTCGGAGAAGTCCTCCGGCAGGATTGGAGTTGACGCGTGATCGGCAAGTTCTCGTAATATTCCTTTACGCCTGCCGATTAAAGGGAGGGCATTTTGAATGCGTTTTAGACGATTTCTTTCCTGCTCTTTACGCTCAATTTCAACCTGGACCGCCTTTCTCTCAGAGAGAGCGGTCTGGTGGGCTTTGAAATGCGTATCCCATGTCTCATTGGGAAGCTGGAGTTCACGGAGCCTTCTCTGTTCTTCTCTCAAGGCTGACAACAGTTCATTTATTTTCGGCTTGGAGCCGCCCGGCTTGAAGAGGTCGTTAGCTTCCATCAGGACCTGGTCCTCAATTCTCCTGAATGCAGCGACACCGGCCCCAGCGGCGAAAAGAACGTCGGCAAGTTCGCCTCCGCCGTTTACGATTTCTCTTCCCCCCTCAACGAGTGCTTCATGATCGATCCCAAATCGCCTCGAAAAGTCTTGGCAGGATATTCTACCGCAGACCTCATGCCATAAAGCCTCATCCAGCGGAGAATCATCCGGTGCTCTCAAGGAGTTGGATCGCGCCTTGCGCCGAATGGCCTCGATCATAATCCCACTGCCAGTCCTAAGCATGCCGCCGATTCTGAGTTTCTGGTACGTGTGAAGGAAGTCGTCCTCGCATCTTTCCGGAATACCGTACAAAAGGTATCCGATAGCCCGCAATGCCGAGCTCTTGCCGGCTTCATTTGGGCCGTAAATGAGATGTAAACCTTCATTTCCGTTGTTTAAGTCCAGGGAGATGCCGGAGAACGGTCCGCACGCGATCAGGTCCAGTCTGAGTATTTTCATGTCCACGCCCTCATTTAGATATCCCGAGTCTTTGAATGAGCATTGGCCGAACTTCTGCGAGCAATCGCCCAATGGTTTCCGTATCATTGGGGGATACTGCCGCCTCGCTGTTCCTGATCTCAAGAGGGAGCTTCTCCCATAGATCAGTCAGGGAAGAACCGAGACCTGCTAGCTCATTTGGATCGGTACCGATCTCTTCAATTAAATTCAAAAGGAGTTCGATTGGCCCTCCGCTCCTTTCCGGCGCCTCTTGAGGCAAAGGCGACGTATTCAACCTGACCTTTTCGATCCAGATCCTGTCCGGGTACAGGGAGATTGTTCCAGCCCGGACTTCGCCAACCAGCCTCTCCAGATCCGAGGCTATCCTGTCGTGAATCGGACACGTTCCGACCGCGTTGACCCGGACCAGCATTGGGATGTCCGTATCAGCGGCAACAGCCGATACGCTGTTCATAACTTTCTCGAAGAACCCCTGCTCGGTTTCCTCGCCGGTAACATCAGCCTCGCACAGTACCCAGCGGATAACGTCCAAGGCGTGAAATTCGTAAGCAGGGCGGTCTTTTTCGACTTTTACCAGGACACACCCTTTCGGGCCGCTTTCCTTTATGCTGCGGCCCTGGAGGTTTCCGGGGAAGAGAATTGGCGGATCTTCACAAAGCACTTGACGCTTGTGGATGTGACCCAAGGCCCAGTAGTCATATCCCTTCAATCTCAAGCCCTCGATGCTGCAAGGGGCGTATGGGTCGTGCTCCTTGCTGCCCGTCGCGCACGTGTGGAGCATGCCGATGTTAAAGAATCCATTTACGGCAGGCGGGTATTTTTCGGACAAATCAATCTTCACGGCCTGCGTGGGAAAACTCTGGCCGTGTATTGCAACTCCAATGTTTTCGAGCATAAACGTTGCGGGCGAACGTGATCCAATAAGCTTTACCCCATCAGGGAGCGAGAGGCTTTTAGTCATGCGGTTTGCGGCGTCATGATTCCCGGCGATGATATAAACCGGAATGCCTGCTTCGACGAGTCGCGCCATCCGGGATATAAAAAAAAGACCTGTGTTGTAATCCTTCCAGTCTCCGTCATACAGGTCTCCGCTAATGAGAACGAAGTTGACCTTTTCCGAAATTGCCAGATGGACCATATTGTCAAGGGCACGGCGTGTTGCCTGCCGAATCCGGCTGACGGGTGCGCCGTCATACTCGTCCAGCCTAAGCATAGGGCTGTCCAGGTGGATATCCGCTGCATGAACGAAAGAAAACATAATGCCTCCAAACAGTTTTCAATGCCTCATGGGAAAGGCAGCCGGTCGTGCCATCCGACTTATCCGACCGGCTGATGCAATTAATTGTTACTCATCCTCCTCCGGCGCTCACTCACCGCTGCGCGGCGGCTGGATGAACGATGTCCCTTTTTCTTAGAGTCCATAGCTGGGAAGCAGGACAGGTGGATCAGAGTACTGTCCCATTGCAGTCCAGAACCTATAAACTCCGGGTTTATGAGGCGAACGTCCTGACCCACGCCCGGAGATTGGTGGGTAGTGAATTCGGCATCGAGAACAGCTTCCCACCATTTTGCGGGGCCATTTTCAATATGTTGTTCGTAATCAGGCCTCTGCAGCACCTCGAATGCGAAACTCCTGACAATTTTGTCGATGCACCTTCCGAAAAGTTTCGGCGTCGCTAGAAGCTCGCACCCAAGGATACCGTCCCGCGAAAGGAAGATCGCTCCAACCTGCTTGTCGGAAGGACGGATGGCCTTAACGAATTCTTCAATCCTGTGTGCCACCGTTTCCCGGCCAGCCCTGAAATCAGAGGTCTCAGAACGAATTCCAAGGGCGTTCAGTGACTCGCCAACTTCATTCCAAACTGCTCCCTGGTCGCTTTGAAAAGTCCCATGCGCCCGGAGACTCGAGGTAACACTTTCTTTTTGGACAGCCCTTGATCAGGCGCGGAAGATTGCTTTGCCTGAATCGAAATCATACCGGCGGTTGTCCCACCTTCCTGATTCCACACAAGAGACAGGGATTTTGATGATACTGCCGGCAAGAACAAGGATGCTGGAATTCACAATCCGATTCTGTTTACCTCCCACAAGCTCCTCGCCCTCAAGGATAAGGACAGGGACCTTTCCTGTATTTTCAACCGTTAGATATGGAACCTGACCTCCCTCGGAAACCTCACCGACCCTAACCTCTCCTTTTTCTATCGCTTCGTCAAGCATGCTGATCGCTGGCAATTCCGGATGTTTTTCGGAGAGCAATTCGACAACTCCCAGTCCGTAAAAATAGGCTGGAACATCAAGAGTCCAATATCGCCCTGTCCGCATGCAAGATGTAAGTCACTACTCCGGCGCCTTTTCGCTTTTGATATCTTCCAGAAGAAATCGCGCTCCCTGATTATCGGATGGATTGAGCCATAGCATCCGCCGGAAGACGCATTCTGCTTCGGCAATACGCTTTAGACGCCACAGACAAAGCCCGTAGCCGTGCAGACACCGCAGATATCGGCGGTTGTCGATCCACCCCCAGTTGAGTGTGCCCTCAAAGCTTTCACCCAGGCTAAGTTCACCGATACGCATACCGATTTCATAATGGCGAAGCCCTTCTTCCGGCAGTCTGTCGTAAACCAGATTTCCTAAATGAGCGTGAGCATCGAGGCAGCGAAGGTCTGCGGCCAGAAGTTCCTGTAGCAGCTCATACGCCTCGTCAATGCTCCCGGCTGCTTTTAGTTCGTTAGAGCGCACGATCGGATCGTCCAGCTCTGAAAGATCGGCGCCAGGGATGACTTGCTCCATTTCGAACGCCGGCCGTGGCCCGCGAGCGATAATTGGCCCGGCCCACTCCGGAACAGGTTCATCCTCTTCTCCCCAATACTCGTCAGCGGGGTCCCATGTGCCGCGATCGTACAGACGTAAGGGTCTTAGTCCCAAGGCCGGTACGGCGATGATGCGGGATTCGACTTCACCGGAAAGGTAGGGATGCCCAGCGTAGCGCCATTGTTTCCCTGGACGCACCGTGACGATCTCGCCGGGAACCATTTTCCAGATGCCGGAACAGCGCAGGGTGACTTCCCTCTCGGTCCCTGGAATCCGACATCGGGCCGCTCGCTCTTTTACTCTCAGGGCAATCAGCTTCACGGTACCGGTGAGATCGAAATCTTCAGCAGTTGCCCTGTGACGCTTCCCCTTCCCCGGCGCCTCCTCTTGGATAATAGCGGGCTTCAAACCAAGCCATGCGCGGTATGCAGCAACATATTCGGCGCCTTCAGAGCCATTGGGAAAGACCAATTCAGAAAGCGCAACCTCGTAGCTTTTCGTCCCCTTATGGCATACGGCTGTAAGGCCGCGACGCTCATTACTGTCGTAGCCGAAGCTGGTCACTGTAACTGGCTCTCCAATTACAAATGCGTCGGCGGGGCGTGTTACGTTATCCTCAAAAGCCTGTAAGAAAGCCCACAATTGCTCATGCTCCCCGTAAGCATCCACGAGGATCTCTTGGATTAAAGCATCAACCCGGTCGAGGGTTTTGTCCCCACCTTTTCGTTTCGAGGCCATTCTTACTTCCTTCTGTTCGCAGACATTGTGCGGCGCTTGACTGCCGTCATTTTTTCTATGTTCACTGCGGCTCCCCGTTATTTGGGCTTTGCGCGAGATCCGATTAATCTCTGGGTTAAGCGGGTGTAGCGTTTCTGGGTTTTGTTGTTCTTAACGGCGATGGAAAGAGCCCTTCTGGTCCCGACCATCACCACCAGCTTCCGACCACGAGTGATTCCCGTATAGATCAAATTCCTCTGGAGAAGTGCATAATGCTGAGTATGAACGGGAATGACCACCACCGGATACTGGGACCCTTGTGCCTTGTGAACTGAAACGGCATAAGCCAGCACGACTTCATCGAGATCGGCAAAGTCGTAGTCCACCTCCCGGCCATCAAAAGAGATGGTCAGTTCCTGAGATTCTTGGTCAATCTTTGAGACTCGTCCGATATCCCCGTTAAAGACCTCTTTGTCGTAGTTGTTTTTGATTTGCATGACCTTATCACGAACACGGAAACTCCTGCCCCACCTGGTCACATCATCTCCTGATGGGTTGAGTTCATTTTGCAATTCAGCATTGAGGTTTCCTGCGCCCACTGTCCCTTTGTGCATCGGCGTTAAGACCTGAATGTCATCTATGGGGTCAAACCCGAACCGATTTGGAATCCGATCCTTTAAGAGTTCCAGAATAACCTGCAAAACCTCTTCGGGTTCTTCACGCTGGATGAAGTAGAAATCGTCAAGCTCCCCTTCAGCGGGTTTAAAGGAAGGAACGATGCCAGCATTGATCTTATGGGCATTCATGATGATGGAGCTTTGCTGAGCCTGACGGAAAATCTCATTTAATTCCACCACGGGAACTGCACCAGATGAAATTACATCATTTAGGACATTGCCAGCACCTACTGACGGGAGCTGATTTACATCCCCGACCATGATAAAGGTCGCATGGGAAGGGATGGCTTTAAGCAGGTGGTGCATCAGAACGCAATCCACCATCGAAAATTCATCCACTATAAGCAAATCGCAGTTCAGCGGATATTCATCATTTTTTTGAAACCCGGCTTTCTTCGGGCTGTACTCAAGGAGCCTATGGATGGTCTTTGCCTCATACCCTGTGGCTTCACTCATTCGCTTTGCTGCTCTCCCAGTTGGCGCAGCCAGGAGAATATTGACACCGAGAGCTTTGAAAATTTTGAGGATAGAATTGATGATAGTGGTTTTTCCAGTGCCGGGCTGGCCAGTGAGTACCATGACTTTAGATCGGCAGGCTCTCTTCACCGCCTCTACCTGCTTATCAGCCAGGGTGATGTCGAGTTTTTCCTGGACCCAAGGGACTGCCTTATC
>JBEKPW010000181.1:0-9160 GCA_049520315.1 Syntrophobacteraceae bacterium | reverse complement strand
CTGCTAAATGTCGCCATGTAATCATCTACACCACAATGTATTTTAGGAGTTGTCATGCCTCCATGATATAATACATAGGTTTCGAAAACGCAACTAAAAATGTCGGAGTAGTACTAGTTTCCGTCCGGAAAGGGTCCTTTTCCGCCCTGGGGCGGTGGGACCGCCAGCCGACTTGGCCACTGCCTGCGGCGGTGGCACAAGCATGATCTCGACGCTCCGCGAGGCGGTACCCATGTACGCCTCCGCACAACCCATTGATTTCATTGCACCTTTCGGTGCGGCGCTGGGCAATCCGGAAATGACGGGGCGCCAAACTGTACGCGCCAGGACGAAAAATGCCTCCTCTCCGAACGGAAACCTCGCGGGGCGTGGAATTTGTCCCGGGGTTTCCGGATGGACACTAGCTAACCTGAATTTAGCCGCAATCTATTAAAGCACTTTGAAATGCCAATGAAGGCAATTTGTCAAACGCTGGATCGATGATGCGCCTTCGCACGGCCGCGCGCGGGCCGGCCATCCCCGGACCTGGTCCGGAGATCTCGACGCCCCATGAGGATGGCGACTATTCGCCGGATAGCGAGTCATCCGGGCAGTCCGCTGAGAAAGGGGGATCCTGGAATTTTTCATTTTGGCAGTATAAAAACCTTATGGTTCCAAAGGCGAAGGGATTTTAAGTCCCCCTTTTGCGAGCGGGTCGGTCTTTGAGAACATTCGGCTGGCTTCCAGGAAGGAGGGAACTGTTTACTGCCGCCAGGTTAGAAGGGTGAATTTTCCGCTCTTCACTTTTCCGATTGCAGATTGGACTACAACGGCTCCTCACTCCCGAAGCTTTCAGCCTCGAGGGGTCGGAGCCGGATGGTCAGGATTGATTTACGTTTATAGAGCCGCAGCCTGTTGCGCTAATGCGACTTAATTTGGACCGCCGCTGTCGTACCCATAATCACCGCCCAGCCCGTAGGTATTCGGAGTCCACTTACGCTGCAAGTTGTCCATGTCCCTGTCGATGCCGCTACTGGCTGATGTGTACGCCCGGTCATCGCCGAACTGATTGGCATCATGTTTATGGAGCGCTCCAAAATCGCGGTCAACACGTGTCTGAGCCTGGGCGATGGCGCCAAAAGCCAAGGTAAAGACAAAAACCGCTGCCACTATCGTTAACACTGCCGATTTTATGCTCATTTTATATTCCTCCAAATCGATTCGACTTTAATACTCATTTAGTAATGTTTCGCTTCTTGGACGCAATATAAGCGGTCAGCGCAGGCTGTCAACCGATTGGTCCGTTTTTTTTCCGCTCGAGCAGACGCCGTCGAAGACCCCTCGGAAGACCCCGCCGCCGCGAAGCGCAGGCGGCTTGCGGGAAGGGAGGAAAGATAAAAACGGTTTCAGCGTGATAAGAAATCAGCGTGAAGAATCGAATTGAAACGAGTATAACGGGATCTAGCGGTTTGTCCTGCTGCACCTTCTCGTACCTGGTGGTGAACAGACACTTCCGGCATAGTTTCGGTCTTTTGCGGCGAGCCTGGTTTCCGCCCTGGGGCGGACTCCTGACTATTTGGAAAATCAACACACAATGTGTGACCAATTGAAATACTCAAGTGTATATGTTTTCTAAGGGTTGAAGTGCTCGACGGTCCCTCCGCTCATGGGCAAAGGGCTGTATCTTGCGTTGTGAGTCGGGACTGCCGGCTGACCGGGTGTATCGGAGCGTAAGAGGCAATAAAGTTGAGAGGTGGAAAGCAGGAAACATCGGTACTGCGACTTTTTTCTTTTTTCACCCTTTCCCCGAAGCGCTCGGCTTGGATAATATGGATGAGGCCCAACGCCCGGGATATGGTCAGATTTCTCAGGACGGATTGCTGTCTGGATAACTGCTGTAAGCATGGCGTGGCCTGCTGGGCTGCCTCTCGATTTTCCCCGCGAAATCCCATTGTTCTTGTATCGACTGAGAGATTCAACGAAATAATTTGTGACGGCTTGGGCCTGCTGGGGTGTAGATTTATATGAGTCTTCCGGACGGAAACGAGAATGGAAATGATTCCCAACTAATAGCCGCTATTTTAGAGGGGGACGTGAATGCTTACTCAACTCTGGTTTTGCGTTACCAGGGAGCTATTTTTAATCTTATGTTCCGAATGACCGATTCTTATGAAGATGCGGGCGATCTGGCCCAGGAGACTTTCATCAAGGCATATGAGCAACTCCATCGTTTTCAAAGGGGAAAGAAGTTTTTCCCATGGCTCTATACGATTGGCTTGAATCATGCGCTAAACTTTTTACGCCACAACAAAAGGATGCAGTGGGTTTCTCTGGAGGATTGCGAGATAGGCTCCGAGCTGGACTATCCTTGCCAGCAGGAGGAAGATATTTGCGCAAAGCTCGATTATGGGCAGCTCCATGCGGGTCTTAATCAACTTCCGCTCGATTACCGGGAGGCGATTATGCTGCGCTACCATGAGGGGCTGTCCATGGATGAAGTGGCGGAGGCAATGACTCTGAAACTAAGTGCTGCAAAAATGCGGGTGCATCGGGGCCTGGCAAAATTGCGCAGCATTTTAGAGAAAAATCAAAATGGAAAAGAAAGAACCTGAAGAGCCGTATGATGCGATGGCGGACCGGATCAAAACCATGATCCGCGAAATGCCTCAGATCCAACCCCCGGTAAGATTGCTTCCCGCCGTAATGGAAGCGGTCAAGGCAAAGAGGGGCCCGCTGTGGTTACGGGCCTATCGATGGGCAAGATCGCCCATATCCGTTACGTTCACTCCTTTGCGCCTGGTCTCCGCGATGGCGCTTTCGGCTCTTCTGGTGTTCTCGGCCTTTTTCCTGCATGAGAGGCAAAACCGGAATATCACCCTGGCTGAATCACACAAGTCCATCCCGGTCGTATTCGCACTGGATATGCCCGATGCCCATTCCGTCCAGGTGATCGGCTCTTTTAACAATTGGGTCCCGCAACCCTGCGAATTGCGCAAGGACAACGGAGCGGTCAGGTGGATATTGACCGTGTCGCTCCAACCCGGCCGCTACGAATACGCCTTCCTTGTAGATAGGAAACATATGCCCCATCCCCACGCGGAGCTCTATCAGGATGACGGGTTTGGAGATAAAAACTCCGTGCTCGCTTTGCTTATTGCAGATTCCCATGTTCCAGTTGAGGTCAGCGCTCAAAAAGCGCAAACAGACGTGACACATGCTGTCGAAGAGGCAAGAAAAGCCGCGATCGATGATGCGACTTTAAAGGGGTTGCTCGCTCTCGGTTATGAGAAGGGGGTTGAACCCGAATCCATGGCCAACCTGGTGCGTATTGTCAGTGAGGTTAAAATGGAGAATCTGCCCCTGGAACCGTTTGTTAGTAAGATTAAGGAGGGAATGGCCAAAGGCGTTCCGGCAGGGACAATCGAGCGGGTCTTGAACCAAAAAAGACAGGATTATCAGTTCACACGCTTAGTCGCGGCAGATTACCTGAAAAAGAACGGTCTCCCTCAGGAGGTGGCGTTCGAGGAACTGGTGGCGTTCACGGAAAGTCTTTACAGCGGCCTGTCGCGCGAGGACTTGACCCATACAATGGAACAGTCCCCCACAGCTTCTCTTTCCATACTGAACAGGGCAGTCCACCTCCGGGCTTCTCTCAAACAGCTCGAATTCGATGAGAAATTGTCTGACCAGATTGTCTCCACGGGACTTGAACACAATTTCTTTACCCCGCAGCAGTGCGGTTTTGCCCGTGCGATAGTGGCGGGTAAGCGCAAAGGACTTTCCGATTCGAAAATAGCCGAAGCGGCCCTGTTGACAATGCGGAACGGGGGTACGGTCGCCGGTTTCTGTTCACAAATCGGGATTTCAAGCTCCGATATGACCCAACACGGGCCACAGATAATATCTCCAACCTGCTCTATGACTGGAACGTGAAAGTCGAGCGTTATGGGTGGCCCGGGGTGAAATCCGGTACATCCTTATTTAGTCAGGGTCAGGGATCAATAATAAGAGGGCCGGTCCGAAAAAGAACTCGGAGCCGGCCCATTTACGATGGTGACTTGATCTCCGGGGAGGAGAAATTCCGGAGATCTCTTTCAGTGCGCAAACGTCTATTTGCGCTGTGAAGCGGGAGGATGCGAGATACACGGGGGCAACGGTCCTCACAAGGCTCCCACAAGGTTAGTCCTTCTGTGATAGTTCCTGCAGTTATCGTAAATCGAATCCCAATTCGCCGATCACTTGATTGCATATACAAACCCCGATGGAAAATGGTCACAGAGAAAAACCTTTTCCAAACTCGGACCTCCGTCTTCCGCATCGCACCGGTGCACTTGATAGTAACTACCTTCCCTGGTGACAGCTTCATCGGCTTCCCGGTCCGGGGATTCATGCCTCTGCGCGCTTGCTTTTCTTGCACTGAGGATTTCCAGAACCGGCTGATGAGAACATCTTAGCCGTTTAGCAGGGAGTGTTTTATGAGTGTGTCGATGATCTGAGCCGATTGGTCTTCGTGAAGATGTTTTTGGCGGAATTGCGCCGGGTGGGTGTGACCATTTTAAATACTGAAGTGTATATATGAAGTTTATGGTGAAGGGATCGAGCACCCTCAAAGGGGTGTATCCTGCGTTGTGAGACGGGACAGCCGGCTGACCGGGTGTATGGGAACAGGAGAGCAAATAAAGCTGAGCGGTGGAAGATAAAAAATATCGGCCTTGCGCCTTTTCTCTTTTCACCTTTTCCCCCGGAGCGCATGGCCGGGACACTTTGGATGAGGCCCAACGGCCGGAATATGGTCAGATTTCCCATGAAGGATTGCTGCCTGGATAACTGTTGCAAGCATGGCGCGGCAAGTGTGGCCTGCCACCGCCGCCTCGCGATTTTCCACGCGAAATCCAATTGTTCTTGCAGCGATTGGAAATTTAACGGAATAATTTGTGACCGATTAGGCCTGCCGGGGTATAGATCAGTATGAGTCTTCCGGATGGAAATGCGAGTGAGGATGATTCGCAACTGGTAGCCTCTATTTTAGAGGGGGATGTGAATGCTTACTCAACTCTGGTTCTGCGTTACCAGGGAGCTATTTTCAATCTTATGTACCGGATGACCGATTCTTACGAAGATGCGGGCGACCTGGCCCAGGAGACTTTCATCAAGGCATACGAGCAACTGTATCGTTTTCAAAGGGGAAAGAAGTTTTTCCCATGGCTCTATACGATTGGCTTGAATCATGCGCGAAACTTTTTGCGCCACAACAAAAGAATCCAGTGGGTTTCTCTGGAGGATTGCGCGATAGACTCCGAGCTGGACCATCCTGGCCAGCAGGAGGAAAATATTTGCGCAAAGCTCGATTATGCGCAGCTCCATGAGGCGCTTAATCAACTTCCGCTCGATTACCGGGAGGCTCTTATTCTGCGCTACCATGAGGGGCTGTCCATGGATGAAGTGGCGGAGGCGATGACTCTGAAACTGAGTGCTGCGAAAATGCGGGTGCATCGTGGCCTCGCAAAATTGCGCGACATCTTGGAGAGAAAACAAAATGGAAAAGATAGAACCTGAAGAGCCGTATGATGAGATGGCGGACCGGATCAAGACCATGATCCGGAAAATGCCTCAGATCGAACCCCCGGTCAGATTGCTTCCCGCCGTAATGGAAGCTGTCAAAGCAAAAAGTGTTCCGCTGTGGCTTCGTGCTTATCGATGGGCAAGGTCACCCAGATCCGTTACGTTCTCTTTATTGCACCTGGTCCCCGCGATGGCGCTGTGTGCTCTTCTGGTGTGCGCGGCTCTTTTTCAGCATGGGAGGGAAAACCGGAATATCACCCTGGCTGAATCAGGGGAATCCATCCCGGTCGTATTGGCAGTGGATATGCCCGATGCGCATTCAGTCCAGGTGGTCGGCTCATTTAACAATTGGGTCCCGCAACCCTGCTCGTTGAATAAAGATAACGGTTCGACCCGATGGACAGTGACCTTGCAGCTCCAGGCCGGCCGCTACGAATACGCCTTCCTTGTCGATGGGAAACACATGCCTCACCCCCACGCGGAATTCTATCAGGATGACGGGTTTGGAAATCAAAATACGGTCTTGGCTCTGGGCAAGGAAGATGACATTTAGGAAATCGTTCCTTTGCCTGTTCGCGTTTGTTGTAGCTGCTGCCGTACCAGTTGAGGTCAACGCTCAAAACGATCAGGCAGGCGTAACACATGCTGTAAGACATGCCGTCGAAGAGGCAAGAAAAGCCGGGGTTCCCGACGCAATCATAAACAGATTGCTCGCAAACGGTTACGATAACGGTGCGGAAGCGGCATCCATGGCCAACCTGGTGGGCATTGTGGGTAAGGTCAAAAAGGATGATCTCCCTCTGGAACCTTTCGTGAGCAAGATTGAAGAGGGAATGGCCAAACGCATTCCAGCAGCATCGATCGAGCAGGTGTTGAACCAGAAAAAGCAGGATTATCTGTTTACCCGGTCAGTTACGGCGGATTACCTGAAAAAGTACGGTCTTCAGCAACAGATGACGCCCGAGGATCTGGTAGGGATCGCGGAAAGTCTTTACAGTGGCCTGTCACGCCAGGATTTGGCCCGCACAGTGGAACAGGCTCCGGCGGGTTCTATTTTCACTCTGAAGAGGGTGATCAGCGTCCAGGCTTCTCTCAAACGGGTCGGGTTCGACCCGAAATTATCCGACCGGATTATCTCCACAGCGCTTGAGCACAAATTCTTTGCTCGACAGCGGCGCGGTTTTGTCCGAGCGCTTGTAGAGGGCAAACGCAAAGGGGTTTCCGACGAAAAAATAACCGAGGCGGCCCTGTCAACAATGCAGAACGGGGGTACGGTTGCCGGCTTCTGTTCAAAAATCGGGGTTTCAAGCTCCGATATAGGGCTATGATGGGCGCATAAGATGTCCCCCGCTTCTTCTCTGGGCTGCATGGGTTAGAGGCGGCCGGCGTTAAACCCTGGTCTTTTCCTGTGACCATTTTGCATCCAAGTTTGTATGTGCAGGTAAACGATCGGTTAATTAGCAGCCGATCACTTCCAAAAACCATCACTTAGGGAGGTAACAATGAAGTTGAGAGGAAAATTCGGTGTTATCATGCTTGCACTTACGTTCATACTTGCTCCGGCTTGCATCGCCCTTGCTGCCGGCGGTATGGACCAGCAAACGGGACAAGCTACGGTCTCCAGCGACAACCAGAAAGTAAACTCCAGCGGTGCGATGCGTGTCGACAAGGATTTTGGAAACCGCCACAAGAATGATACCGATCAGTTCGGCGATGACCGGGCGTACAGCTCGGAGAAGAGCGGCGTCGGCAGGGACTCTGACAAGGTGCTTAAGTGGAATCCGAGAACCTACGGGCTGGGCGGCGATTACGGGCGCGACGAGCACTAATGACAACGGAGATGCAGGTTGAGTCGTATTGGCGCAACAGGCAGCGGCTCTATAAACGTAAATCATCGTGACCGTGCGGCTCCGGTCTCTTGAGGCTGAAGGCTTCGGGAGTCAGACGCCGGTTAGAGTGAAGAGTGAAGAATTTCACCCTTCTACTTCACTGATAATCAGATTGCCGATCGTAACATGGCCGGCCGGGGCGCTGGGGGGGTTGCGCATCAACAACTCCAGCCGCCGCGGTACTCGAGGCGGAAACTATCGGCATGATATCTTTTTAATTTCATGCCTCCGCTCCTTGCGAGCTGCTCAGGCTTCTTTGTGAAACCGGCAACGTTCGCAAGACGATAGTATGCCGGCATCTCGTTTAAAATATAATGACGCTCTTCTGCCAAAATACATCGAAGTATTTGAATATAAAGGAAATATCGCAAAAAAGATTCTGCAGGTCTTCCCGTTATGTGATGTGCATTATATATCCGCCGGAAGAGATACAAAGCGGCACCGCCTTTAAAGCCTGCTTTCAAACTGGAATGCGGGCAGACAATAGAATCCGGTACAGATTGAACAAGGCCGGCATCAAGCCGGCACTCGGTCATGCCCAGTGGCTGGGTCTGCTCCGTATTGGCTTGGTCTGTGGCCGCTCAACGTTGTCTCCCTCGTTTTACTCCTCAAGGAGCCATACAGTATGAAACTTCCGGGGCTGGTGGCAGCGGCCCTGCTTTGTGCCTCCATGAATATGGCCGCGTTTTCCGGTCTCGCCCTCTCCGGGGGCGTGGTCTTCGCTCAGGACGATCCTTCTGACAGCGACATGCCTTCTTTTGAGAACCGCTACGAAACCGACCACTTCGTTCTCAAATGGACAAACAAGAGCAGGCATTCGAACGACAATATCAAGGACCCGCAAATTATAAAGGACACAGCAGGATATCTCGAGCAGGCGTGGACAAAATATACGGAGTTCTTTGGAAGAAAACCGTACACGGCCCCTGGCCGAGACAAAATAGAGGTGGTTTTTCGAGACTTTGACCATTTTGGACTTGCCGATCCTCCAGATGGGCCGATTCAATTCAATTCGGATGCATGGGTAAAGAACAGCGGCATCCGGCAGCCTACCTCAGCACACGAGTTGTTCCATAAAATGCAATACGCTTACGGTTACCAAACCAGGTGGCAACTGCGAAAACCCTACCAGTGGTTCACAGAGGGCACTGCAGCCTGGTCCGAGGTGTTTGTGTGGGGGAGGGTGAGCCGTACCTGCAAAGTGGACACACTTTTCAAAGATACCAACATGGACCTTTATCGAGCAGACGCTACGGCGATGCCCTTCTGGATATACTTTGTCCAGGGCAATCACGAGCATCCAAATAATCACCTCATGGTGGAGCTTTTCGAAAAATGCGAACAGCTCGGTGATGAAAAGCGTGCCCTGAACGAAGTAATAAAGGAAACATATGGATCGGTTGACGACTTCTTCAAGGCCTTTGCAAGGGACCGGAAAAATGGATTCTGGAGCGATGCCCGTGACATCCCGTACAGGTGCATCCTGGGCCCCGAAGGGCAGGACCTTGTTGAAGAGGTTAAAAGTATCCAGAAAGCAAAGTATGGGCGCCAGTCGAAAACGGAGCCGCAATGGCACGTGGAAAGTGGGCCAGGGCGGCTTGATACTAATTAGTACTACTCCGACATTTTTAGTTGCGTTTTCGAAACCTATGTATTATATCATGGAGGCATGACAACTCCTAAAATACATTGTGGTGTAGATGATTACATGGCGACATTTAGCAGGTACT
>JBEKPW010000180.1:0-9281 GCA_049520315.1 Syntrophobacteraceae bacterium | reverse complement strand
TTTTCTGAAAAAACCTCCGGGGCCATCTTCTGCCTCCTTTCTGTTTTTCACCAGAAATAACAGGCAGATAATGCCCCAGACCGCTCTGGAGTCAATCACCGATTTTGTTACGTATAGAGGAGTTCTGTCTGGACTCTCCGGATAATTCCCTGAAAAATGAGGAAAATGACAGGGCCTGGGATGGGCCGCTTGTAGGCTTCTCGAGCGGCTTTGATCCTCTCTATCAGACGATCAAAGAGGACATAGGTCCTTTTTACATGACTCCCATCGAGGTCTTCAAGAAGTCATTCCCTGACACAAAAACATCGGCGGACGAACTCACGGTCATTAACTGGATACTGCCCCAGACGCAAGTCACCAGGGCCGACAACCGGAAAGAGACCACATACCCTTCCGAAAGGTGGGCGAGGTCAAAAGCTTATGGTGAAGTCTTCAATGCAATGATTCGCCGTTATGTGGTGGATATCCTGACGAATTCGGGGTTCAAAGCCGTTGCCCCGGTCCTTGCACCCTTTTGGTCAAGGGACATCTCCGAGCGGTACGGTATTGCTTCCAACTGGTCCGAGCGACACGCCGCCTATGTTTCGGGATTGGGTACTTTCGGGCTCTGCGACGGTCTCATCACGCCGATCGGCAAAGCCATGCGTTGTGGGTCCGTCATTGCGAAAATCTCCGTCCAGCCGGCCGGCCGGCCGTACACCGATCACCACCAATATTGCCTTCACTACTCACGCGGCACATGCGGGAAATGCATAAAGCGATGTCCCGCTGGAGCAATCAGCGAACTCGGGCACGATAAGACGAAATGCTTTAATTACCTGCGGCAGGTCACAACGGAATACGTAAGAAACCATTTCGGCATTGAAACGAATGTTTGCGGATTGTGCCAGACCGGTGTTCCGTGCGAATCCAGGATCCCTGTAAAAGAATAGCCGTAGGGTGGGCAAAAGGCCTAATCAAACTCAATCTCCACGCTTCGCGAGATGGAGCGCAGCCCACCACGCCTTTTCGTAAGAAAGGGCCTTGAATCTTGAAACGAGAAAGGAAGAAAATGAGCAAACTATTTGAAGAGAGTACGTTGAAGGGGATGCATCTGTCGAACCGGTTCGTCAGGTCCGCAACTTGGGAGGGTATGGCCGCCAATGATGGAGCGGTTACGCCGAAACTGATAGAGACGATGAATGCTCTTGCCGGGGGCGGCGTGGGGTTGATTATCAGCAGCCACGCCTACGTGAGGCCGGAGGGGCAGGCAGGCCCGTGGCAACTGGGCGTCTATAAAGACGAGCTCATTCCAGGGCTTCGGGAAATGGCTGCTTCAGTCCATGAGCGGGGCGGCAGGATAGTGATGCAGCTTTCCCACGCAGGCAACTTTGCGGCTGAAAAATTAATCGGACAGCCTCCTCTCGTTGTCTCGGACTTCGAGGGCCTCGCCCAATCGCCGCGCAAAGAAATAACGGCCCGGGATATCCGGGAGATCGTTTCAGCCTTCGGGGACGCGGCCGGGAGAGCCAAGGCTGCGGGTTTTGACGGGGTGCAGATCCAGTCCGCACACGGCTACCTCCTCAGCCAGTTTCTTTCCCCCGCTTTCAATAGGCGCTCGGATGAATATGGGGGAAGCGCATCCAATCGCGCCCGCATTCATCTGGAGGTATACCGCACAATCCGTGAGGTTGTGGGCAACGACTATCCGGTACTGATCAAAATGAACTGTCGGGATTTCGACGAGAACGGATTGAGCCTGGATGATTCCGTTCTGGCTGCAGGCCTGCTCGCCGACGCCGGTCTGGATGCAATTGAAGTGAGCGGCGGCCTGCTGACAGGAGGCGCACTTCGTCCCAGCCGCTCCGGAATTAATTCCGAGGAAAAAGAAGCCTACTTTAAAGAGGAGCTTCGCACCTTTAGAAAGGCTGTATCCATCCCGCTTATCCTGGTAGGCGGCATAAGGTCGTTTGAAGTCGCTGAACGGCTCGTTGACGACGCAATGGCTGATTACATCTCCATGAGCCGGCCTTTTATCAGGGAGCCGGATTTGATCAATCGCTGGAAAGCCGGGGACCATCGCAAAGCGGAGTGCAAATCGGACAACCTCTGTTACGAACCGGGACGTGAAGGAAAGGGGATCTATTGCGTAGCCATGGAGCGTGAGAGGGCCAAATATAAAGACTGATATCAAAAACCAACATGGATAGAGAGGACCTATGGGAACAGCTCACAAAACAAGTTGCGTCCTTTGCGCCCAGAACTGTGGTCTGGAGGTGGAGGTTGAAAACAACCACCTCGCCAAGGTCAGGGCGGATAAATCAAACGTTCGAAGCGAAGGGTATGTTTGCCGCAAGGGCCTAAACGTCGCTTATCATCAACATAACGCCGACAGGCTCAAATACCCGCTGAAACGGAAAGGGGACGGTTTTGAGCGGATCTCCTGGGAACAGGCCATCGATGAGATTGCCGCCAAACTCGAAAGGATCATCGGCCGATATGGCCCACGCTCCTTTGCCTATATGGGGGGTGGGGGCCAGGCGTGTCATTTTGAGGCGGCTTTTGGTGTGCGATTATTACGGGGGATGGGGTCACAATATTTCTACAATGCGGCGGGTCAGGAATTCTCAGGCATGTTCTGGGTCCATGGCCGAATGTTCGGCCGGCAATACATGCATGTGGACCCGGATGTGGAAGAAACGGATCTCTTTTTGATCTTAGGGTGGAACGGGATGCAGAGTCACCAGATTCCCCAGGCCCCAAGACATCTTCAGAGGATCTCCAGGGACCCCGACAAACTCCTTATCGTGGTCGATCCCCGCCGGTCCGAAACGGCCAGGATCGCGGACATGCATTTGCCTATCCGTCCGGGAACAGATGCCCTGCTGCTCCGGGCCATGATTGCCCTGATCCTGAAAGAGGGTTGGGAAGATGAGAACTATATCCAAAACCACACCTCGGCCTTTGAAAAAATAAGACCGTTGTTCCAGGATTTTGACGTCCGGGCGGCCATCCGGACCTGCGGCCTCGATTTCGATCAGGTTCTCGAGGTCAGCCGGCTCTTCGGCACCCGCAAATCCTGCCTGCGCTACGACCTCGGTCTTTATATGAACCGGCACAGCGCCTCCTCTTCCTACCTGGCCGCCATCCTCCTGGCTGTCTGCGGACGGCTCTGTGTCCCGGGCGGCAACATTTTGCCCGGACATTTTATGCCCACCGGGTCCCATTGCGACGAGCGGGATCCAAAAATTTGGCGAACCGCGGCCACTGATCTTTTCCCGGTGGCGGCTATTTTCCCACCCAATGTCATGCCGGAAGAGATTTTATCAGGCCACCCGGAACGTCTGCGGGCGGTCCTGGTCTCCGCCTCCAACCCCTTGCGCTCATACGCGGATACCACGGCCTATGAACAGGCCTTCAAACGACTGGATTTGCTGGTGACCGTCGAGTTGGCCATGACGGAGACTGCGGCCTTATCCCACTATGTGCTCCCCGCCCGGTCCGGCTTTGAGTCGTGGGACGGCACATTTTTTGACCTGACCTATCCGGGCATTTTCTTCCAGATGCGCCGGCCCATCATGGAACCCGAGGGAGAGTCCCTGGAAGCCGGGGAAATCCACCTCCGCCTGGCGGACCGCCTGGGGCTCATCCCTCGCATTCCGGACAGTCTCTACCAGGCGGCCGGAAAAAGCCGGTCCGCCTTTTCTGCCGCCCTAATGGAATACGTTCAAGAAGAGCCGGCGGCCTTGAAGGTCATGCCCTTTATCCTCGGAAAGACCCTGGGAAAGACCATGGGATCGGTGAACCTTGCCACCCTCTGGGGTCTGCTTCAGACAGCGCCCAAGTCTTTTCAGAAGAATGCCGCCCGGGCTGGGTTCACTCCAGGAATCGGTATGGGCGAAGAGATCTTTCAGAGAATCATGGACCAACCGGAAGGCCTCTGGATAGGTCGGCTGGATCCGGACCGGAATTTTGACCAGCTTCAAACCGGGGACGGCAAAATAAATTTAGATATTCCGGAGCTTTGGGACACGGTCAAGGGGATTGAGGCCGAGCAGGAAGAAGCGGCCTTGAGGCCGGACCCTCAATTTCCTCTGATTCTCATGGCCGGACGTCATACCTCTATGAACGCCAACACCCTCATGCGCAACCCAGCCTGGAATGAGGGCAAAAGGGCCTGTACCATGGCCATGCACCCGGCCGATGCCGCCGCTCTGCAGCTTAAAGACGGTCAGCTTGTGCGGATAACTACTGAGGCCGGTTCCGTAGAGGTTGAACTGGAGGTCACCGATTCGGCCCGCCAGGGCCATGTGGCCATTCCCCATGGGTTCGGACTGGTTTACGACGGCAAGTCCTACGGGGTCAATGTGAACAGATTGACCAAAAACACCAATCGGGATTTCCTGGGAACGCCCATGCACCGGTATGTGCCTTGCCGAGTGGAAGCGCTGTGAAAAAAAAGGGAAGCTTCGCTTCTTGAAGCGGCAGCGGCCTTTAAAGAAACAATGAAGATTCCATTGATATTGGTAATAAGACAGAAGAGAAAGGCGTATTGCAGAGTGTCTCTTGAAAGAGCCCAAAACCGGCCCCGTTGACCTTGCTCTCGCGTTTATTATCCTTATATGGGAAAGTTCTATGGGCTTGAAGGTGTCCTGAGATGTTTTCATAAGTGGTGGATGAGCCCCAAATGCCCTTCGAGATTCGTTGGTGGCCAGGTTGATGCATAATTCGGCAATAGATCATGTACCCACTGAGGATCAGAGGAAACCCATCACCCTTCTTTCCGCCACGCTCCTGGTCATTGCCAACATGATCGGGACCGGCGTTTTCACTACGCTTGGTCTTCAACTTAACAGCGTTCACTCCATCCCTGCGGTACTGTTGTTGTGGATCGTCGGCGGCGCAAGCGCCTTTTGCGGAGCGCTGGCCTACGGAGAGTTGGGGGCCATGATGCCGAGGTCCGGAGGGGAGTACACCTATCTAAGCAACATTTATCACCCGGCCGCCGGCTTTCTTTCAGGATGCGCGTCCATCGTGGCCGGCTTCGGCGCTCCCATCGCACTCGCGGCGATCGCCCTGGGCCATTATATGCAAGCCGTTTTCCCGGAAATCCACAAGACGGCGGTGGCTGTTTCAGCAATCGCGCTCCTCACACTGATACATATGGTGGATGTAAGATTCGGCTGCCAGTTTCAGAATGTTTTCACGGCCGGCAAAATTCTGCTCATCGCCGTTTTCATTGCCGCAGGCTTTCTCACCCCACACCCCCAACCGATTGCCCTTTGGCAGAAAAAGGAGTTTGGAACGATCTTCAGCCCTGCATTTGCCGTTGGGCTGGTGTATGTATCCTATGCCTACTCCGGCTGGAACGCATCGGTATATGTTGCCGGCGAAATTCCAAAACCCGAGCGAAACCTGCCCATCTCCCTCTTTTGGTGTACTCTCTTTGTTTCGGTATGCTACGTCCTGCTCAACCCGATCTTTCTTTATACTGTGCCGGTCCGGGAACTCACAGGCAGAATCGACGTCGCATACCTGTCCGCACAGACCGTATTTGGCGGGGTCGGCGCCAGAATTGTTACCCTGTTGATCTGTTTGGCTCTGGTCTCCACTCTCAGTTCCATGATCATGGCGGGACCGAGGGTAACACAGGCCATGGGTGAAGATATCGGTTTCTTGAGAGTTTTTGCCAAAAAGAACAGAAGAGGCTCGCCTGCCTATGCCATTTTGCTCCAGTCATCGGTGGCCCTGCTTCTGGCCCTCACCTCGGCTTTCGATGCCATACTTACATACGTGGGCTTTACCCTGGCCCTGTTCGCCTTCATGACCGTATTGGGAGTATTTGTGATACGTGTGAAAAAGCCCGCCATAAAAAGGCCTTTCAAAATGTGGGGTTACCCGGTAACGCCGGCATTCTACCTGGTATTGAACGGATGGATGCTATGCTACCTCCTGATCGAAAGGCCTTTTTCTTCTGCCGTTGGTCTTTTGACCGTAGGGGCGGCGCTGCTATTGTACGGTCTGGTGGAAAAAGAGAAAAATAATCCGTCTTCCTGAGTGGCCCATGATGATCCGATGTCGAGTATTGGTTCATGGAGCCGGAATGCCGCACGGATACCAGGGGAAAGGGCGTGTGACCGGAGGGATCGAATTTAATCGGCCGTCCTCCTCCCTCATTTTTCTAACCCTCACCACGATATATTTGGCGCATTGCTCCCGATTGACAGGGTGAACATAATAATTAACTAGTCTCCAAACCTGGAACACCAGATGAACGCAGGAGAATTTCACCTTATCTAAACTCCACGCCCCGCGAGGTTTCTGTTCGGAAAGGAGCAATAATCTGTGCACTCGATGCTATCTGTGAACTGCCCACGTCCAGAGGCGATTATCCTAAAAGTGCGATCGGGCGGGCTGTCGAGATCCTGCCGTGCCACCGCCGAAGGCAGTGGCCAAGTAGGCAGCCGGTCCCACCGGCCGGTCCCACCGCCCTGACTGGCGCAAAGATAAAGTAATGAAAAGGAGGACGCAGTGATGACGACCCCGACCAGGCGGCCGATGCCGGTTCAAGGAGACGAGAGCATCAGCGCTTACGGGCCGGCTCGATCCACAGTCAAAGGGACCCCTTTGAGCACGGATGAGCTGCGCAAGATAGACGCATACTGGCAGACCAGCCTCTACTTGTGCCTGGGGATGTTGTACCTCAGGGACAACCCCTTGCTGAGGGAGCCGCTCAAACCGGAGCATATAAAGCCGAGGCTGCTGGGCCACTGGGGATCGGACGCCGGCCAGTGTTTCACCTACATTCACTTCAACCGGCTGATCGACAAGTACGGCCTGAACGCGATCTATATCTGCGGCCCCGGTCACGGGGCGCCGGCGGTCCTGTCCCAGGCGTACCTCGAGGGGACCTACTCCGAGATATACCCCGACAAGAGCGAAAACCTGGCAGGGATGCAGCGCTTCTTCAAACAATTTTCCTTCCCCGGGGGCATCGGCAGCCACGCGACCCCGGAAACTCCAGGCAGTATCCACGAGGGCGGCGAGTTAGGTTACAGCCTTTCGCACGCATTTGGGACGGTGTTCGACAATCCGGACCTGATCACCCTGGTGATGGTGGGCGACGGCGAGTCTGAGACCGGCCCCCTGGCCACTAGCTGGCACAGTAACAAATTCCTCAACCCGATAACCGATGGGGCGGTGCTGCCGGTCCTGCATCTCAACGGTTATAAGATCAACAACCCCACCATCCTGGCCCGCATCAGCCACGAGGAATTGGAGGCCCTGTTCATCGGATATGGGTATACCCCTTACTTCGTGGAGGGCAGCGAACCCGGGAGCATGCATCAGGCGATGGCCGCCACCATGGAACACTGCGTCCTGGAGATCCGCAGGTTCCAGGAGCAGGCGCGGCAGACCGGCAAGGCCTTCCGGCCGCGCTGGCCGGTGATCATCCTTCGGAGCCCCAAGGGCTGGACCGCCCCCAGGGAGGTTGACGGGCACTACCTGGAAGGTTTCTGGCGGGCGCATCAAATCCCTATCACCGACGTCGCCGCCAACCCCGTCCACCTGAAATTGCTGGAATCGTGGATGCGCAGCTACAAGCCGGAGCAACGTTTTGATGAACAGGGGCGCCTGATTCCAGAGTTGAAAGCCCTGGCGCCCAAGGGGCCCCGGCGCATGAGCGCCAATCCCGTGGCCAACGGCGGTCTGTTGCGCCGGCCTCTGGACATGCCCGACTTCCGCAAGTTCGCCGTCGAGGTCAAGAACCCCGGCGGGACCCTGGCCGGGAACGTCCCCACCCTTGGCAACTTCCTTCGGGAAGTCATGCGGCTGAACATGGAGAACTTCCGCGTCTTCGGGCCGGATGAGACCCAATCCAATAAGCTCGATGCCCTCTACGAGGTCGCCAAGAAAGTCTGGCTGGGGGAGTATTTCCCGGAGGACGACGACGGAGGCGAACTGGCCTTGAAGGGCCGGGTCATGGAGATGCTGAGCGAGCACACGGTCGAAGGGTGGCTGGAGGGTTACCTTTTGAGCGGCCGGCACGGTTTAATCAACAGCTATGAGCCGTTCATACACGTGATCGATTCGATGTTCAACCAGCACGCAAAGTGGCTGGAAAAGTGCAACGAGCTTGACTGGCGGACCAAGGTGGCGTCACTCAACCTGCTGATCACAGGACTGGTCTGGCGACAGGACCACAACGGTTTCACGCATCAGGACCCGGGTTTTCTCGACGTGGTCGCCAATAAGAGCCCCGGCGTGGTGCGAATCTACCTGCCGCCCGACGCCAACTGCCTGCTCTCCGTAGCCGACCACTGCCTGCGAAGCGTTAACTATGTCAACGTCATCGTGGCGGACAAACAGGTACACCTGCAGTACCTGGACATGGAGGCGGCCATCGCGCACTGCACCAACGGCGCCGGCATCTGGGACTGGGCCGGTAACGATCAGGGGACCGAGCCCGACGTGGTCATGGCGAGCTGCGGCGACGTGCCGACCATGGAGTCCCTGGCCGCTACCGCCCTGCTCCGCCAGCACCTGCCCGGCATAAAGGTTCGGTTCGTGAACGTGGTGGACCTTTTCAGGCTCGTGCCTCACACTGAACACCCCCATGGGATGACAGATCGTGAGTTCGAGGCCCTCTTTACTTCAACCAGGCCGGTGGTCTTCAACTTCCACTCTTACCCGTGGCTGATCCACAGGTTGACCTACCGCCGGCCCGCTCAGCACAACATTCACGTGCGCGGTTATAAAGAGCAGGGAAATATCGATACGCCACTCGAGCTGGCTATCCGCAACCAAACCGACCGCTTCAGCCTGGCCATTGACGCCATCGACCGGATATCCCGTTTCTGTGACACGGGGTCAAGCGTGCGAGAGGCCCTGATCGACGAGCAGATCGCGTGTAAAAACCACGCCTACGAGTTCGGCGTGGATCGGCAGGACCTCACCGACTGGAAGTGGCCCTTCTAAGAAAGAGTGTTTGGGGAAGAGGAATGGCAGAAACGGAGATTACATCTTGACTGCCGGTCTCGGAAAGAAGGCTTGGAACTCAAGACCGGCCATAGTTATGGTAACCAAGGCGTAGGTGAGTAGTCATGCCGGCGAAGCCTGTCCCGGAGATCTTGAATCCGGGAGGCGGCATCCAGTAGTGGCTGTCTGTATTCCAGCTTACGCTGGAATGAGTGCGCCTGGGAGCAGGCGCGATCTGAGAGGTGCAAGTCCTCTCTCGGGAGGCGCCCACTCCCGATAGCCAAAGGTAACTGCGTCGCCGCGAGGTGGGGTGGAGAGCAACC
>JBEKPW010000179.1:0-16731 GCA_049520315.1 Syntrophobacteraceae bacterium | reverse complement strand
TCTGAAAAAACCTCCGGGGCCATCTTCTGCCTCCTTTCTGTTTTTCACCAGAAATAACAGGCAGATAATGCCCCAGACCGCTCTGGAGTCAATCACCGATTTTGTTACGTATAGAGGAGAGTCATGTTGACAACTCCATTTGCCCGAGGGATATTCCATGACTGAGACCAGCGGGGACGGATCAGGAGGGTGTGTGCTTAAGAGGTCTCTCCTGAGTCCATCCCAAAAAGATTATGTTATGCGAAACGTCCGAAAATTTTGCACACCAGCTTACTTTCTTGTCATACCCCATATGGAAAGCGCAACCATCGGAACAACTTCTGCAAAAGGGTGCTCCCCGCTTTTCTCTCCCCGCCGCCGATTCCTCCGATGCACTTCATGAAGGGGTTAAAACGAGAGTGTCCATTGCGGCACAGCCAGCAATAATTACAGTAAGTATATGAAGATACTGAATAAATATGTGGAGGGAACCCATGGAGACCTTAGATGATCTTCGTTATACGAAGCTTCTTCTCGATAATGGCTCTCTTATCCCGGCACTCGGGTTCGGCACCCTGATTCCTGACCTCACCGACACTGAGAATGCAGTATTGGCTGCGGTGGAAGTGGGATTCCGTCAATTCGACTGTGCCGAACGTTACCGTAACGAGAACGCTATTGGTGAAGCGGTTAGGAGGATTCTTACAGAAGGAAAGGTCAGGCGCGAGGATCTGTTTATCGCCACAAAACTGTGGAACACCAATCATCGCCCAGAGAGGGTCAAACCAGCCTTTGAAGCGAGTCTCGGAAGACTCCAACTCGGCTACGTCGATCTCTATCTCATTCACACTCCCTTTGCCTTTAAACCCGGAGACAACCAGGACCCAAGGGATGAAAGAGGTAATGTCATCTATGATGAGGGGGTGACGTTGCTGGATACCTGGCAAGCCATGGAGAGCCTGGTGGATGCGGGCAGGTGCAAGGCCATCGGCTTGTCAGACGTCAGTTTGGCAGTCCTGCAAGAGGTTGCCGATGCCGCCAGGATAAAGCCTGCCGTGCTTCAGGTCGAGTCGCATCCATATCTCCAGCAGTCGGACCTTCTTGATTACTGCAAAAGCCACGGCATCGCGCTGCAGGCCTTTGCGCCCCTGGGGCACAACATGACTCCCAAGTTGATCGACGACCCGGTTATTACAGCTATCGCCCGGCGGGTAAACAAAACTCCCTCTCAAGTCCTGTTAGCCTGGGCTGTGCAGCGGGGCACGGCACCCCTAACCACCTCAACAAACCCCGATCACATCAGGGAGAACTTTGAAATCTCCACCCTGCCTGAAGAGGCCATGCAGGAGATTAATGAAGGAATCAAGACGCGATACCGGTTTAATGTTGTGGTGGAAACCGGGGTTCCCGGCTTCATTCCCCGTAAGAAGCAAGAAGGCGATTAATCGGCACATTACCAACTCGCGCCTCGGCGGACCAACCGATGAAGCGGTTACGGCCCCCGTTATGCCGGGGGTGCGATGATTAACTGAAGTATGCGATGGGATGATCATCCATCGTGGCTGGGCACTTGAGATGCTCCCCCGCCAGACCTCCAAAAGAGTCGCCTTCGTCGATCTTGGTTATAGGTCCAAGTTGTTACATCGGCGCTGGGAAGTATCTATTGGAAAGGAGCCGAGGCCGGTTAATTTTGGCCGGAAGGGAAAGGGCATTCCGGTGCTTTCGCGGCCAGACGAGTCGTTGGATTCCGTGGTGTGCTTAATGGATTTTATCAATCTAACTCTTGTACACGGTGTCGTGATCACCCACGTTAACCAGGATTATTTCATGCTCTTCAATGATCATCTCCAGGGTGATCCGATAACTGAGGGTTATGGAGACCGCATGTAAACCGGATAGTTTTCCGGATAAAGGTTGTAATCGAAGCGATGGATGATAAGGATTTACCTCAAGCAGTCGAAGGACCTTTACGTAGATATCGATCAGTTCAGGATGTTTCTTGAAGAATTTCGAAGCCTTCCTGTTGTAGCTCTCCGGGAAGATTAGTCTAAACTTCATCTGTGACCCGCCGGATATGGTCGTCCACAGACTCGGATGTCACTCGGCCCGCAGCCAAATCAGCCTTGACTTCCAAGAGAGCTGCTTCCAGTTCGCATTCTCTCAAATGGTGGTATTGCTCAATGCTCATGACTACAAAGCGGCTTTTGCCACGCACAGTGATGATCGCTTCGGAGCACTCGGCGAGTTCAGCTTCTAAGGCCGAAATTCCCTTCATTTTAAGATCGTTTGCGCTTATCATTGGCTAGAATCGCCTCCTTAACAGGACTGTTTTCAGTACTATTATAAATGCGGTTCACGGACAGATAAAGTAAAATCTGAGCAAAAACCTTGGGACCTTGACCAACTCAATTAAATGTCCAGTAACATCGAGATCATTTGGGAGACCTGCGATGGTGAATTCAGCATTAGGGGCCTTCGGTGGGTCCACCCCAAGCTTCTTTCTCTTGTGTTATTGATTCGTACATGGGAAGGTTCTATTGGCCTGCAAGGCGTCCTAGGATGTTTTTAGAGTGGAAGAAGTGGTTAGAGAGTGTCGAAGTAACCTAAAATGGAGACCATCATGCGCTGGTACCACTACTTGGCGTACTTCTTCGGGGGCGCCTTCCTCGCGAACGCGCTGCCCCATCTCGGCAACGGGATCTCGGGCCATGCTTTCCAGAGCCCCTTCGCGACCCCGCCCGGGGTAGGGTTGTCGTCTTCGACGGTCAATGTCCTGTGGGGCATCTTCAACCTTGCTGTCGGCTATCTGCTTGTGTGCCGGGTCGGGAACTTTGAACTGCGCAAGACCAGGCATGTCCTTGTCCTCGGGGCGGGCATCCTCATAATGTCGTTATTGCTCGCTCATGCTTTCGGACGGTTCCACGGAGGTGGGTGAGTCTTGGTCAATGGTCTGTTTTCAATATTGAAACAAGTCTTCGTTACACAGGCCGGTTATACCGATGACCGATGTCCACTAACATCGAGATTCTCCGGGACGCCTCGCCCGGGATGCAGCTTCGAGTGGGCAACCCTAGAGCAGGCGAAGGCCGTTACGGACTGCCGCGCCCACGACACCTTTGCCGGATGCTGACAGGTCCTTGAAGGCCGCCGGACTTATGAGGTGACAATCGACCGGTACGGAAACGGAGAGAAACTTGGTTTGCAGGTCTTCCCAGTTGGTTCTTTCGGTGACTACGAGCAAGTCCACATCGCTCCTGGGGGTCGGAACACCGGAAGCAAAGGAACCGAAAAGGTATACGGCTTGGATATCTTCCGATTTCAGCCGATGGATGGTTTCCCTGAGTTCGCTCATTACCCTGTCACGAATCAGGAAACGACTGACGGCAAAAGTCAAAAATGGCCTTTGCGTCTTCGATGGCTTGGTCCGCATCTTCATTAGTGTAATACTCTTTGGGGGCCCCCGTGTCGAAGCCGTTGGGACAGCGAGTGGGGATATAATGCTTGTCAAGACGCATTGCCGACCGGATCAGCGATTCCGACACGGTCATCAATTGTGAAAGGTCCTTAAGCAGTCGCAACACCGAGTGCCCCCAGCCTTCACCGCCTTTGGCCAGTATCAGTCCCTTCACCGCTTTTTCCGCGGACTGCTGGGCAGCAAAGCATGCCCAGTCGTAATCACCTGCTTTTTCGGCATTCCGGCTGTGCCCAAGGTCGCCTTCGGCCTGCTTGAGCCAGTCTCCAGCGCGATTGGCCAAAGTAATCCCTTTCGGATTCAAGGGTAGTGGGGTTAAAAGTCTTAATTGATCAGCCAATGTGATTCCAAGATAACACAGAGGCCATCGAAAAAACAACCGTGCCAAAAGAACACCTAACTGTCCCGCCTTGGACGGACACAAATTAAATGTCCAGTAACATCGAAACCATGTGGGACCATCCCGACTGTGAAATCCACGCCGGAAAATCGGTTGATTACACCCAATGAAAGTCATTTTCAGGGAAATTCTCACCGAAGAAGACGTGTAGGGTGTCCCAACGGGATATGAGTTGCTGCGGTGAGAATTTTTTCCCGTGCGCCTCTGGGTGAACGGGCGCCATCTGTCTACCATATGGGGCGGCGACAGCTTTTCACGATCTGTTTCAGCGCCCACAGGGAGTCTATGCCTGAATCCGCAAGTCTTCTCATCTGCAGTTGGAAGATCTGCGCCGCGCAAAAAGCATCGGCCATCGCATCGTGCCTGTAGCACTCTTTTAGACCGTAGCCGCTCATGATGGCGTCGAGCGAAAGATCTGCGCCCTGCCTGCCGGATTCTTTGCCGAGCCATTCTTCAATAAGGACTATGTCCAGGCACTCTTTTTTCAGCCTGATCCCGATTCGCTTGAAATGCTCTCTCAGGAATTCATGGTCGTACTCGACGGAATGCCCGACGATGATACCGTCCAAGGCTTTTAGAATCGCGGGGGCGACTTCTGCAAAGGAAGGTGCGCCGGCAAGATCGTCTTTGCTTATGCCGTGAAATTTCATTGTTTCCAGCTTATATTTCTCCGGCTTGACAAGAGTGTAGTAGCTCTCATGCACGGCAATTCTTGACCCGACCATGGGAATGCCGGCAAATGCTATGATCTCGTCCTGATGCGGGTTTAGCCCCGTAGTTTCCAAATCAACGGCACAGAACCTGCCATGTGCGAGCAACATTCGAGTAAACCCCCTTCACCACAGAAGCGCAGAAATACTAAAAGACTTTGACAGGAGTTATAGGATTAACGGGATTAACGGGATTGAAAAATGTCCAATTCAGGGAATTCAGGGATTGTAAAGCGAGAAGCGGGTAGCTGGAACCAGCGTAGCTGTCCCTGTTAATCCTGTAAATAAGGTGAAATTCTCCTACGTTCCCTGTAAATCCCGTCTTACAAAGCTTTCCTCTGCACCTCTGCGCCCTCTGCGGTGAATAGCTTTTCCCATCCCTGCGGTGGACCGTTATGAATCAAAAAGGGCTGAACGAGTCGCTGCCCTTCACGTTGTATTTTATAGTAAGGAGCTTTTGGAAAGAGGAAATAACTTTCAGTGATTCTTTCAAAATGAGCAGGTCCACCTTTGAGAGGTCTTCCGCCGTGACAATGTTGCCGGGCTTTCTCTCCGTCAAGAGAGACCTCGAGTGAAGTCTGAGCCTGAGGTCCTGGAGAAAGCCGTAGGACTCCAGAAGATCGTGGCACATATCTTTTCCGATTATCCGGCCCTCGAGCAGCGCCTCCAGCCGCTCCTTTGTATTGGTGATTTCCACCATGCCGTGATTTATTGCAAGGACCCTCACTCCGTTGACGATCGGGTAAATGCCGTTCCTCTTAACGTTGAAGCCTTTGCTG
The DNA here is from genome assembly GCA_049520315.1 of Syntrophobacteraceae bacterium. Taxonomy (GTDB): domain Bacteria; phylum Desulfobacterota; class Syntrophobacteria; order Syntrophobacterales; family Syntrophobacteraceae; genus SbD1. Next base: position 11,391 of record JBEKPW010000179.1, on the reverse strand, counting down.
AGCCCGATAATTCCGAAGATCCCCAGAGGCGGTTCGATCTCTACGGCATCCGAAGCCAGCAGCCTCAATGCCTGGTCCGTAACGCTGCCCCTGATCGATTCGGCCAGCTCGGCGAACATGGCCTCGTCTCCGCAGACCGGCCTCATATCCAGGAATACCGTGAGATACCTCACATGTTCCGGGACAGGGTCCCTGAACCAAAGTCTGAAGTAATCCATCCACGCCGGGAGGCTTTGATTCCACTTCGGATAAGACGCCATGTAATTACCAGTGCACTTTGGTATTCCAATTCGGCCAAGTCCATCGACAACTGCTTCGGCAAATTCGGACAATTGTTCTTCGCTGTGGATAAGAGCGTTATCCTGATCGGTTGCAAGAATCTCTTCCTTTCGGCCCAGGCCGCCCATGTGGACCCATACGAATCTTTCGGCGGGCAGGCCTGCATCAATAAGGCTGATGACCTTGTTGATGATTGCATCGTGAATCGAAGAGATCACCACAGACAGACTGTAGAAGTTCGGACCATTCATGGCGAGCTTTGCCATAGACAGTCTTATGGTCCCGTACACGGCTTCGAGCTCTTCCATCGAAGTCGCCTTATTTATTCTCCTGAACTGGGAAATTATGGATGAGGATGGTTCAAAGTGAATCTGGACATCTTTTCTCGTGATTACCCCGAAGACCTTGTCTTCTTTGGTTATGGCGAGATGATTGATGTTAGATTCGATCATCCCCGTTAAAGCGTCAAATAGAGTTGCATTATGAGCCATGGTTTTTACAGGATACGACATGAACTGCGAAATCGGCCCCGACTGGCCGCCGGCTATGACGGCCCGTCTCAGGTCCTTATGCGTAAATATCCCTATCGGTTTCATGCCGCCGTCAACGACCACGATAGAGCTCACACAGTTGACGTCCATAATGGAAACGGCTTCTTCGACGATCATGTCGGGCCGGCAAACAACTGCGTCTTTGTATAAGGCTTTGTCTATATGAGAGATGTAAGCCGTCTCATCGAGGACTTCCCCGCGAACGGCGATCTCTTTGAACGAGCGGAAACGCCTGGCGATAAAAGAAAGGAAAAAAGATGAGAACCGATCGTTGCGGTCAAAGACCTCCTGGAATTTCTCCGCTGCGAACAGATAGCACACGGTGTCCTGGACTGCCCTGGCCTCAAAAGCATAGGGGCAGCCGCCGCCGGCGACGATTCCGAACACCTCGCCTCTCGCAAGATAATCCAACGGCACTTCACCCTCGAACAGCCCCACCAACCCGGTGAACACCATGTAGACGTACTTGCAAGGCTCCCCCTTTTCATAAATGGTCCGGTCCTTTCTGAATTGATCGACCTCGAGTCCGGACATAAGGATGCCCAGCTCTTCCTCTGAGAGAAACAAAAAGGGCCTGATTTTCTTTATGAATTCTTTGGGAGGGATCATGGCGAACGGACAGAAATTTGTCACCACAGAGACACAGAGAAAAGAATTGAGGAATTTAGGAATTAATCCGCCAATCTCTCAATTGCTGCCGCAAAAACCTTGCAAAGCTCTTCTCAGAGCCCTCTGTGTCTCTGTGGTGAATGTTTTTTGATTCAAGCCTTTTCTCACAATTCAGTATGCTATCCGGCAGCCATTTTTGGCGCCGGTGCGGCCGCCGGCGTATCCTTGGCAAAGAGCTTGCCGATGAGTTCACTGGAAGGAGGTTTCGAAATGAGGCTACCTCCAAAGTAGAGGATACCACAGCCGCTGATAAGTATCCATTCCATTGTACCCATGCCGAGAAGGGGTGGATTTCTTGCAAGCACCGCCCATCCGCCCCACAGGGTGGCTACGGTGCCGTATATCACGGTGAGGATCGCGCCCAGCTTTGTAGCGCGTTTCCAATAGTAGGAGACCACGGTGACGAAGAAAAATATGGCGCCCAGGCCCATTGCGGCAAATCCCATAAAGATCGCGAGCAAGGCAGGCGGCCTCTCGAGGGTCCAATAAAAAGGAAGAAACAGGAAAAGGGCGATCAACACGTAGCCGAGGTAGAGCATCGACTTGTCAGATGTCTGCGGCCGCCAGAGCTTTATGATATCCCTTGTGACATTGGCGCTCATGATGAAGACCATGGCGGACAGCGTACCCAGGGCGGCGCCAACCAGGCCCGTAAGGTATATGGAGATCAACGGGCTCCCGCCTATTGCCCAGGCGAGCATGGGAGCGGCCAGGTCGGCGCCCCATTGCTTGTTTGCAAGAAGATTGTCGCCGAAGATCATCCGGGCTACAAGGCCGTTGCTCGAACAATCGAGCATTACGGGGACCCCGGCTGTGAGCCAGACCACGAAACAGAGCAAAACGAACTCATTTCTCGACAGTTTCTTCATGCCTAGAAACCGGCTGACGTTATGAGGAAAGCCCACGGACATGGTAAAGAAGATGACCGGCGTTGCAAGTATACCCACCATACTGGAAAAGAGCTGGGTCACGCCGACCTTTGGCAGGCTTGGGTTGATGAGGGCCATGTAGCTGGGCTTTTGAGCCATGAGGCTATCCGATATCGCTCCGAAACCACCGGCGTGGATCAACGCCCATACGCCGATCAGCATGCCCACGAATGCCAGAAGGCCGCCTTTTACCGCGATGAACCATTGGGTCCCCGTATAGCCGCCAAGGACCAGGAAGAGCCATGCGATCGTAACGGAGATGAGAAGACACCAGAAAGGCGGGAGGCCGGTAACCGCGTACCAGACCGCGCCGGCCGCTTTCAACTGCCCGACGGAGTAGATGAATAGGAAGAAAAGCATACTCGATGCAATGAGCGTCTGGAGGCCCTTTGATTCAAAGCGCCGTCCAATGGTTTCCGTGATTGTCGCTGCTCCGAGTCTGGATGAAAACTCTCTCGTCTTCGTTGCGGCAAGCCATACGGTGGGAATGATGCCAACCAGGGTCCAGATTCCCGCAAACCACATGCCGGAAAACCCGACCTTGTAGACCACCGCCGTGCTTCCGCAGAAAGCCCAGCCTGAAATGTAGGAGCCGGCCAGGGCGAGTCCTGTAACCCATGGACCGATGTCTCTTTTGCCGACAAGGTATTCCTCGAAGGATTTCCACTGCTTTTTTGCCATGAACCCTAAAAAGACTGCAATAGTCAGAAGACAGGCTACTCCTATGATGGAACCCAGGACCATGCCGGCTGAAGGCTCTGGAATGTTCAGAAATTTCGAGTTCATTTTGTCCACCTCCTCGCGATCAGCCATGTCCCGAGCACGGTCATGACGAAGGTGCCGACGAGCAACAGCCCCCATACAGCCCACGATATCGTGGGGTCAACAGTTACAGACTCCATAAAATCTCCTTGAGCTTTTAGAGTTGAATGTTACGAAAAGTTCATCGCTTTCACTGGCCCACCCCGCAGAGCGTGGAGATTGGCGAGATCGAGTGGTGAGATGAGAGCAAGACCTATAGAGCTGAGGATGATGAATGATCGCGGGAGGCGCAAGAGTATTTTGAACGCACTCTCAATAAGGACCGGCGCATCATCAAACGGACGGAAGGGTTGAGCAAAGTCCGGCAAAAAGCTGTTTGAAAGTCAGGAAAAACACTGGCGCCGCACCACATGAAGCTAGACTACAGCTATCTCCATAGCCAAGAAAAAAACGATAGTCAATGAAAAAGCGCTTTTGCCGGGGTGACGTCTATGGGGTTTTTCGCCATGATTTTGGAATTCCGATCCTTCGTCTGCGGCCGGAACTTTTACCTGTTCGGCCGTGAGAGTGATTTTTATCACCACGAAAGACACCCTTGGGCAGCCTCAGTAAAAGCTCAGAACACGAAGGGATTGCCCTGACACACCCACTAAAATTGACGGCCATGGGCTTTCGCCGGGGTAACGTAACACATACCTCCGGCCAAGCCGGAGGCCTGGAAAACCGTGGGCCGCTCAAAGCGACTGGAGCGTTGGCACGCTCATATTATCCACGAGCATATGGGGCCGCATTACGTCACCCCGGCAGGTTTCAGCCATAAACCATCTGCAGGAAGCAAAGAATTTCAAGGCCTATCCATGAGTTGCGGACATCTTTGGTTTTTTCAGGCGGGCTGCACGGAACGGGCAGTATAAAGGATCGCCTATTAGAACCATGCGCCAGGATACAAAAGGACTGGACAATGCAAAACATTCAACAAGTGTTGCCTTGCCCTCCAGAAGGAGCCCGAAAAAAACTTCCGGAACAGGAAAAGACTCCACATAAGGTTCACCTACCGGACCGATAGTAGCTGCTATTCCTTTTTCCAGCATCATTTTGCACCAAACCGTGCTGCCTGGCTCCCTGAGAGTCTGGCATTCCACGCTGGCTATATGAAAACCGACGGAACCGGGCACCCATTTGAAGGCATCGATATACTTGCCAAGGCTGTACCATCCGCAATAAAGCGCTGCGTCATCGCATTCGCCCGGCTGGAACAAACTCTCTTTTTCGTCCAGGATGGTTTCCATAAGCTTGCTTGCCCTGACAATGGCAGCAGCCTTGTGTAGAGATGCATCGTAGAAGGCATACCCCTTTAGATCGCTTTTCCCTGGATCAGGCCACCTGGCATCAAAATAAGCTTTTCCCTTCAAACCCTTCTTTTCCGCCAGGAGGCTATCGTCTATCACTCTCTTTACTATCCGGGCCGTAGGACCGTCGAGTCTGGAGACAAGCAGGGCACTTTCAGGCATGTTCTTAATTTTCTTACCTTGAAAGCCAATAAATAACGGACTCGGAATCCAGCCGGAGAGCGGGTAATCGGTTTTTTGAACCAGCGCCAGCTCTGAATCCACAGCCGCCATCTGATCAGCCTTCGATAAGGATGAAATCGCCTTCCGGGTTTCATCATATTGCGATTTCAAATCATTGAGGAACTCGTCAAGCTTATTTCCACCTCCTTGCAATTGAGACTCCAGTTTGCGTGCAAGGTCCTTCAACCGTTGAAGTTCCTTTATTTCTTCTCCGCGCGGTTGCGGTTCACCAACAGTAAGCGGGACCCCATGAATAGTAAGCAGGCAGCGAATATGCAGGCCTTTTGCATCCAGCTTTTGCAGGTACGTGCGGACGGGAAGCGCTATTTCCCTGTCGTACTCTTCCCGGCTGCAACGTTCATCTTTAGTAGTGCTGAGCAGAATCAGGTTCTGCTCGGGGATTGCTCTTTTTTCCATATAATAGTGTGCAAGCGCGCTGCTCTGCGGGAAATTCCGGTTGGCTATCACCAGAATCTCACCCGGGACCAACGCAAGGCAAGTTTTAGGCAGGATCAAAAGAAAAGCAACCAGCAGGATCGAAAAAGCTTTGGAAAAAAATATGCGAAGGATTCTAAGTCCGGTGAGAAACATTGTGCTTCAGTGCCCTTTATATGTAATGCTATCCATTCCTGAGCTTAAGAAGGAGCAGAGGCAAAGCCAGGGCCAGGGATCCCGCGTTGGCGATCACCAGGGCCGGATCGCCGATCATCAGCCCGTGAGCCGGCCAAAGGGACATCCCGGCGCAGATGCAGACGAGCATGGCGAGCGACACATCCCTGGTGCTCCCCGTTCGAATTGAGTGCACCAACTGTGGAGCCAGAGCCGCTGTTGTAAGTGTTCCAGCAATAAATCCAAGCATGGTACCTCCGATACTCCTTATCGCACCGCACCGCTGTAAATGTAGTAACCAAGTCCTATAGTGAAAATGAAATCGCCATAAAGGGCATGCTCCATGCCCGAGAGCCATAACGATCTGCTTCTCAGGTAAGTCTGGGCAAATATAATTCCACCGCCCAGTGTCAAGAGGATTGCAACAAGGTTCAGGAAGAAGATATGAGCATAACAGAACACCAGCCCACTTGCAGTTATCATGGCCCACCCTTTCCCGAACAGTTCCCCGTACCTGTGGAAAACGAAAGTGCGGTAGACAATCCCCTGAGGAACAACAGACAAGAAGGGATATAACAGCATAACAATCAGCCACGGCACAGGCCTTGTTCGTGGAAAAGCCAGGAACCTGCCGTATTCAAACAAAACCGTGAATAATCCGATAATGACAGCCATTAATGTAAATCTCCCGATCACGAACAGGATTTGTTTTCGGGCCGGGCGTTCACCCCGGAATCGATATCTCGTAAAATAGCCGTCGCGCTTTAGCAACCATGCGCAGACAGCGGCAAGGCACCATATGCCGGGGATCGGATGGATTATATGCCGAAGACGTATGTAAAGTGAAGGCAGAGCGATAAAGAGGGCGGTAAACTCCACGGCCGGATAGACACGCCGCATCCTTCCCAACGTTTCGGCTCTCTGAGCTCCGGCGCCGTGTCCGTTTATGCCGGCATCCAATTCGTTCCCTTTCGATACACATCAAAAAAACCCGAGCCAGCTCAACCCTCGGAGTTCAGAACCGGGTCATAGCGTCATGCCAATGGCTCTGCACTCATCAGGTCGAAAGCCGGCGGTGCAACGCGTCGTCCCATCCTTCCGTCAAGAACCGATAGAACCGGCTCTGGCTCAGGCGCAGACGCTGGTATGCCTCCCGCAGGTTCAGTAGCATTGTAATCCGTCTAAGACGGCAATTCAGCTCACCCTTGTCATGTGTAGCCACTGTCTGAAAGCCGATCACCCTTTTATGGAAGTAGTATGGACTGTGCCTTTCACCTTCAAACACATCCGTGATCAAGTGCGAGTACTCCCGCCGCACAGTATCTTCAGTGGCGGCTTTCATGAGATGTGGCGCCACGCCAAAGACCTTCCGGAACCGAGGCCGAACGGCAAACCTGCCTATTTCCGCTATCTTGTTTTCCCGCAGAAAAGACTCGATGTCAAGCCCGGGCACCACGACGTTCGGGGCGTACTCGCGGTATTCATGCAGCGGCAGATCGTAGAGGACACGGACAACTCCGGCCGGCAGGCGACCGACCAATGCGAGGAACCAGGCCACTGCCGGATGCTGGAGGTCAGTCTCAGGAAACACTTGGGCCTCGTCCCGCACCCACTGTTTCTCTCGACGATAAGTTAAGCGCAATACACGCAGCGCCAACCTCCGGTCTTGTTCTGTTGTGACCCGTCGCACTGAAACGATTGAGTTTGCCATGGTGGCTCTCCTATTAGGGCTGAGGTGCAGTTTTTCCCGCCAACCGAGCAATTGCAGTCATGATGAGAATGAATGGGTCGGGAGTGGAGAGGAGGGGCCCCGCGCCGTATACACCCCGGATGAACTGGAGTGATGCTCCCAACAACGTGCGCAGGAGGATGCGGGTTGACGGCCGTTGCGCCTGGTAGGGCAACTCGGCACAAAAGATGGAGGGCAGATCGAGTTTTATTGTTTGGGCATGCATCATGGGCTTCGGCACATAGTGCCCGTTACAACAGCCGAAAGCATGACGTCTGTGTTAATTTCCTGTTAAGTTCTGATTACCATGGAATCACACTCGAACAGGCGGCTGTTTCCCAGTTGTTTGCCGGACTGAAATATCCAGGTGCGCAGGATGTTAATCCTGCACGATGTCTTATTTTGGTAAAAAAGGAGGTAATACACCATGAGTGTAGACCAAAGAGCCTTAGATTCCAAACTTCGGGAGTTGTACCCAGAGATAGTAAAGCACGATCTTTCAATGTCTTTAAGTTTCGACCGTGAGAAAGATGCATGGATCGTCAAGTTGGTTAAAGGAAAGCACGAATTGACAACTCACCTTGAGAGGAAAGATGCAGACGCCTGTTTCGAGGGGGTTCAGTGCATCTATCTGGGAGTTCAAATATCACAATTCCTGGAGAACTTTGAATCCGGCGTGTAGGCCATCTTTGTTCGCGTTGCCTTGCCGGATCACTCATCATAGAAATGAGGATTCCTTTTGCCTTTTCTGTTTTTAAACCCTTCGTGAGTCACGGGCCTTGTGCACGTAAAATGGAAAAGATCTCTACGGTCCGGGCTTTTTTCCAGGCGCGAATTAAATTGAATAACAGGTGGATAGATACATAGACATAAACAGACCTGGAAAAGGAGATATTAGATGCCTGTTAAACCGATACCTGAAGGTTACCACACCGTTACGCCCCTTCTCTCAGTCAAGGGGGCGGCGCGATTGCTCGACTTTATGAAAAAAGCGTTCGGGGCCTCGGAGGTTTATAGATTTCCGGCGCCGGACGGCTCCGTGATGCATGCCGAGATAAAGATCGGCAGTTCGGTTATGATGTTGGGCGAGACGATGGAGGGGGAGAAGGAGGGATGTTCTGCCGGGCCTGCATCGTTCTATGTGTACGTACAGGACGTCGAAGCGACATACAAGGCGGCCCTGGACGCCGGCGGCGAATCGCTGGAAGGACCGGCCGATCAGTTCTGGGGTGACCGGGTGGCTTCCATCAAAGACTTTGCCGGAAACAAGTGGATGATCGCCACCCACGTGGAGGATGTTGACGCGGACGAACTGACAAGGCGGGCGCAGCAGGCCAAAGCAGCCTGACGTCCTGAATATAGTTCAGCCTCATATTTAATGCTGCCGGTATTACGACTCGACCCCCCTCCCCGTTCAAGGGGAGGCAGGGTAATAACAACAACCCTTTTCCGGCCTTGAACCGGCAATCGGCAGGGTCCGTCCGTGGAGCAAAATCGTCGAATCCGTGCTAATGAACTTTCTTGCTCATCACCTCTTTTTTCTCATGATGGGCATATCTCAAATTGACCTTTATGCCCTGGCGCCCAAAACCCGATAATTTTTCGTTTGCCGTTTTTTCTGAGTCTGGGTCAGCAGGTAAAAGTAAGTGAAGGGCCTCGAGAAATTTAAAACGGTGAAGATCAAAGGCGGTATTCATGCCCTCTCCATAGGCAAGAGCAGCGGCGATGGCCGCCCGGTAGCATACCCGCGCCATGGCCGGGCCCGCCACGGGAACAAGCAGCCGCCAGCCCCAGCGCAGTGATTATACCGGTCAGGCTTTCCAGCTTCATTTAACTTCCTCCATCGGGACATCATGCTTTTCGCACATGGGAGGGATGACAGCCCAGGCAAACTCTGTGCTGTCCTTCGGGCACTGGAACAAAACGATGGACATTTTCGGATCTCCCCCCGGACCTGCCTGTTGGGAATGGCCAAAGCCTCCATACTCCATTGGCGGCGGTCCCCCCAGGACTATGTGATAGGCGCCGCCGAACCCTTTATACCGCATGGATAACCTATGCACTGTCTTTATGCTGAGGCAACCGGCCTTTTGACCGTGTAATATTAATTCCACGCATTGGTCCGGGTCATATTCCTTGTAATACTTAGAGAGACTTGTTATGGCGGGAACCACCGCTTTTTCATGGTCCAAATGCAGGGCGGCAACTGTGCCGGTCGCGGGATACGTTGTCAGGACTTCATCCTTCAGATTCTTAAATGTGGGCATCTTTTACCTCCCGAACAAAGGCGACTTCCTTTAAACCAGCGCGATAAAAAGCGACCCGGCCAATAGCGCCGATACCAGTGGAATGGCCTTTATTTTGATCTTCATCTGCCGTGGTTCACCTCGATAATATTTAAACTTGACTACCGACAGAGCCCCATGGGGCGTCCCGGAATCGAATTCCACGCGAAAGAACTCGTGGAATGGCTTTATTCAAATCAACAGGTAAGAAAAATGCCGATCGCACGAATATTGCCAGTTCGAGTACACACCACCCGTCTCCCAGTTGATGGTCTTGCCTCCCCCATCAGCGTATTGGACGGCGCTCAGGCGAACGCTCCACGAAGTGTGGAAATGGTAGACCGCGAAACGTAAGACCTGTGATTGCTTGGTACGGTTCTTATATCAGGAAAAGGTTTCACAAAGGTTTCATACCAGCCGGACTTCAGGAAGGCTGGAGGAGCGTCCGGACTGACTTTAGGGGAAAGAACCCTGCCCGCAGTATTTTTTGGGGTGAGATTTTTTCAACCTTCTTTGCTGAAGGGGAATGCAAAAAGTTCCCTATCAGGTCTTCATATTATTTTTGATTGACCCATATAGGTGCAGGGCCATTGCCCAGCGCTGCAATCGCCCATAGTGGAAGCCGCCCGCGAAAAGTCCTGATAACACCATCTGCAGGCACCAGGTTGGCGCCATACGCCATGCTGCAAGTTGCCCGGACACCACGGCGACGACTTCTGTGACCATCAGACCGCAAATGACAAGAACGGTGAGCGCCGCCACGACACGCCGCTCCAACGGATTTTGATATGCCCAGATCAAGAGCGCGGTCCAGCCGAGCATAAGCGAAGCTCCATAGCCCATAGCGAACCGGTACGCACCTGACATGTCTTCGAAGCCCCAAAGCAGCTTCGCAACGGACGGCACGAGCATCGGCATAATAGCCAGTGCGTCGGTAACTGCACCGGCCAGGAATGCAACTCGAAGAACCCTCTCTTGGTTTGACATGTGAGTCTCCGTGTTTTGGGCCTGAATGTCCATGCTGACTGGCGCAGCAGTGTTTGCCGCGTCAGGGTCCACGTGAACGTTGGGAAATGGTTTACATGCAATTTATCTATGACCGCCGGGTTGGGCGGCAACGATGTCCATCCAATACCGGCGATTGCATTCAATTAAGGCAGCTGTGTGTGTCTCTCCTTGCTTGTCGCCTTCTCATAACAATGGAATTCCCCTTTTCTGAAATATACTGCCCCGGCCTTCCTGTATCCGCGGTTTTCGTACAGAGTGCAGGCTGCAGGGTTGAGGGTGAAAGCATCGAGACGGAGGCAGTTGTAACCTTCGTTGGCCGCAGTATCTTCCGCAAAGTCCATAAGGAGGGACGCCAGGCCACAACGCTGATTAGCCGGGGCGATGGTCAGGCGGTGGACCACGAGCGCTCGGCCGGCACACGCCCACTCGACTGCGGCATATTCCGCCGGTTGTTCTTCGTTTATCACGATAAGACCCGCCACTTCTCCTTCTACTTCTATGACGCACATCTCCTGTCTCTCAATATCCTTTTCCAGTATCTCCCTGTTGGGATATATCTCGTCCCATTGCGGTATGCCCTGCGCATCCAAGCGTCGAGTGGCGTTTCTCACTATGCCGTAGAGGACGTCTAAGTCTTCTATGTATGCAGGTCTGATTCTCATCGATCCGATTGGCTTGCGCGCCGGGCCATTTCCGCCAAGTGAGAGGGTTGCCTCCGATGGCCCCATGTCTTTCCCGATTCGATCACTCATCCCTGTACACCTCCCTCGCTCCTTTTTACTCCTTAATGGATGTCCAAGGAAAGTATAGTCTAGTGTCCATCCGGAAACCCCGGATGAACGTAGGAGAATTTCACCTTATAGTCACTGGCAGTTTTCGATTCGGAAAGGAGGCATTTTTCGTCCTGGCGCGTACAGTTTGGCGCCCCGCCATTTCCGGATTGCCCAGCGCCGCACCGAAAGGTGCAAGGAAAGAGCTTGCCCTGAGCCCTGCGAAGGG
>JBEKPW010000178.1:0-9392 GCA_049520315.1 Syntrophobacteraceae bacterium | reverse complement strand
ACGAAGATGCCCGACATACGGCCGGGAACGTAAAGGTGAACCGTAGAAATCCGACGGTGCATCAGCTCTCCTGAGCGTCAGTTGGCCCCGGCGTTTCTCGTTAATCGGCAGCGGTGCTTAGAACGACGATTTTAGTATCGAAAATGCTGGTTTAAGCTTGCCAAACGGCTATTTTTTGCACGTCGATCTTTGGCTGTAGCGGGTCTAGCTTGGTCCGACCCCGCGACCGCGCGTTGGCAAGGATGGTGGACTTTCGCTGAGCCTGTGCTGACGGCTGTTTAAAGAAATTTGTTACGTACAGGGGCAGTTAATGATAGGCTTCGGAAAGTGTGTAGGTCTCCGCGGGAATTGGAGAGCATGTCGGGCTTCATTATGCAACCTTGGACAGAATAGGCAGAGAAGTGTGAGCCCGCAACATCATATAATAAAAGATCAGCCCCTGAAAATCTTTGATGTGGTGGTGTGAATCTGCCCGATCTGAAGAGGGCCTAAGTATGCCGAAAATCATTCCCGATACGAAGTTCACCGAACTGAAATGCCTGGACCTCATCGCACCCACGGTGCATGAAATGAAGTTCCTTTGGCGAGAAATCACAAAGAGTGACTTCGGAATTGATGGTGAAATCGAGGTCTCGTGCCCCAAGCCAGGTGGCAAGGGGCGGCAAGTTACAGGTGGGGTAATAAAAGTCCAAGCCAAGTCTGGTACCAGCTATATCGTTGAAGATAAGGAGAATTCTTTCTCTCTCAAAAGCACTAAGGAGGATTTCGAACTCTGGCACCGTGCCAATTTCCCTATTATCCTGATTGCATATCATCCAAGAGACGACAGATTGTACTGGAAGGAGGTACGCAGTTGTGTCAGAAACACATCTTCTGTATGGAAACCTCCTTTTAAAGTTCACTTTGATAAATCGGAAGACATCTTTGATTCCTCCTGCGCCGAAAGACTCCTCACGATCTCTGAAGCGAGCCCGCCACGCGTGTCCTATACGGAGAAAGAGCAAATCTACTCAAGCTTACTGAAAATTACCCGCATCCCGAAGATGATTTGGGCATCACCAACAGAACTACAATCTTTCGCCGAACTTCCCGGTCAAGCTTGGGAGCATGTGCCACCCTTTATAATAAAGGAGAAACGACTATTTACATTCAGCGATTTGCACGCACTGACATCTACCCTGAGGCCTTTCTACGACATAGATCAGATCACAAATTGTTCCTTTGAGAAACTTTGGCCAGGCGAACAGAGCAACTATACCACTCTCCTTAATCAGCTGTTGGGCAAGCACCTAAAGCGACAAGGCCTACTATACTCTCCAAAGTATAAAAGGAACTTCTTCCCCAGAGACAATTTTGACGATCAGGAATTCAAGAAGGAATGGTACAACGCTCGTACCAGACGTATCGCAACTAGGGCGACTTGTAAATTCTATCATTATGGGCAGGATAAATTTTGGAGACACATCGCCGCTAATTTCCGATTCAGGCAATTTGCAGACTCCTGGTTTCTCCAGATTATTCCCATGTACTTTTTCACGTCGGATGGGAAATCTCCATATGAGTCCGATAGGGTTGGTCCCCTTACGACAAAGAAAAAGTCATTGGAGACCAATATTTCCGTTTTGAATCACGTATTGTTTTGGTCAAATGTCCTCGCGGGCGTTGGCTCAAGGTCTTCTTCCGCTTCGATTTGGTTAGATAATAAGTCTCAGATGAAAAAACCAGCGATGGTTATTGAAACCTTGCCGGTATCTGGAATTTCGGACTTCGCTATTCCGTATGATCCGGCCATCTACGAAGAACCGCAAGGTCCAGAGCAGACTAGCTTATTTGCTTCCCTAAACCAGCTAGCGGGAATAGAAGAAGAAGGAGAAGTTGATTTTCCCAATTCCGAGGAAGAGTAGCTCGTTATGACACTTAAATTCGCCTATCTTGAAGAGCCGGTTCTCCGGTTTGGGGATTATTTTGAACATCAAGACGCAAAGACAGGTCTTGCTGAGTATGGTTCCTACGGTACATGTGTACCAGGACTCCATCCTCAAGAAATCAAACTCGGATTCATTGGTACCGGAGATACCATCAGTTCAGCGAAAGAATGGATAGAGCGGTGCTCAGGACATATCGAGAGCGAGAATATTAAACTCATCAAGAGTAAACTGGCAGAAGATAAAAGCCAAATGGTAGCTCCTTTCGTCAACTTGGATGCTCCTGAGATCAGAAGGTTAGATAAGATTCAGAATCGGGACTTCCCTGGGTTCAACAAAGAGAACTCTTTCAAATGCTCTTTCGTACTCAATCAAAGATGGGAGAAAACCCTAAATTACAGGGAACTTCAGGCTGTCCTGGAAATCGTCGATAAAAGGGAAAGGATAGAGAAGCTAGTCGAGATGATCGACTCCTGCCTATCAAGTATCGTGCGAACCCCTCCGATACCAGATATAATCATGATCGCTATCACTGAAGAAATGGAAGAACTTGCTCACTCCTATAAAATCTCCGGTAACTTTCATTTAAATTTACGAAGGTGTATAAAGGCGAGAGCCATGAATCAACCAACTCCAATACCTGTCCAGATCATTACTCAGAGGGCGCTCAAGGGCAAAGGTGATGTCCAGGAGCCTGCGCTCAGAGCTTGGAATTTCTGCACAGCTCAGTATTACAAGGCTAACGGCACCCCCTGGATAGCCCCTACGCTGGAACCAGATACCTGCTATGTCGGAGTAAGCTTCTATGTTGTTAAGGAAATCAATGACGAACTAACGATTCGCTCCAGTGTCTCACAAGCATTTGACTATTTGGGACAAGGGCTAATACTCAGGGGAGATCCATTCGAGTGGGACAAAAAGTCCGGCAGGGTTCCCCATTTAACTAAGTCTGGAGCCAGCATATTGATTAGACAAACCCTTACAGAATACTATACAACCACAGGGCAAACCCCGAAGAGGGTTGTTATTCACAAGTCCTCACTTTTCTGGGGAGCCGAACGAGGCGAATTCGACGAGATAGACGGTTTTTACGAGGGCATCGACGCTGTTGCACCTCGCTGTGAGACGGATTTCGTTACCTTGAAGCAAACCGGCCTTCGGCTTTTTCGAGAAGGGAAGTACCCTCCCTTACGAGGGACTTACTTTTGCGTAGAGGGAAGAGAGCATTTCCTTTACACAATGGGATTTGTGCCCTACCTGGAGACATATCCGAGAACATACGTCCCTGAACCGTGGCAGATTGTCCAACATATTGGGGGAAGTTCTCCGAAAGAGCTTTGTAGAGAAATCCTCACATTGACCAAAATGTATGTAAATAATTGTGATTTTGCTGATGGCTCTCCGATCACAATTTCTTTTTCGGAGAAGGTCGGCGAAATCATGAAGCATGTGTCCGATGGCGAGAAAATACAATCAAGTTATCGCTTTTACATGTGATGATGTGTGGATTGGTGGAACGATAACAATGGAAGGAGCGCCTCATGCCAAGTACCAAAACATTTAAGGTTTATACCGGAAAATTTCTAAGCGGGTGGGGCAGAGCTACCGTGATCACCACCTCAACGATCATCGACAAAACGTCATATGCTCAATTCTTTGCTTTTCTCGAAAGTGACGATTTCCAATATGAGGAACTCGAAATCAGTTGCGACTTTTCAGGAGTGCCATCTGAAGTTGCCGCTGCAGATTATTCAACTGTGGATTTGGAAATCCTAAGCCATGCCGAGCAGCGACTTTCTCGCTCTTTGCGAGAATACTACAAGAAGATCGGTGAAGACTACCGATTGAGGGAAATCATTAAACTCGAGCCAAATGAAGATGATACTATCATAGGATTAATTATGCGTAACAGGTTCCCTGACAAAATTGCTAGGATTAAGCACATTACAAAATCAGAAGATCTCCGTCAATTCTTGGATCAGAATAGATGGGTACCAAAAAGGCAATACCATGACCGAATCGACTAGAGAGACAAATAGGACATTTATTAGAGGTCTAGCCGTCTATTTTAGCTTTTGAATATATGCTGGATACATTATAACTTTATGATCCTTCTCCAGTCTACAAGGCAATTATTTATGCGAACGAAAGGAGTATTAATATTAGAGTGTATGGATAAATCTGATCCAGGCTCCGAGGGACGTTTTTTGCGCCATATGTTTAACTTAATGGAGGTTGACCATCAGTATGTTGAAGTCCGGACCAGATATCAGCTTATAGCGCTCATGAAAAAGTCGCCATATAAAGTTATCCACATAACGACTCACGGTTCTGTAGCGCGCAGGAAAAAGCAATCCTTTAAAGGATTATGGTTCAAGGATGGTATATTTGGAATTAGCGAAACAAAAGAACTGGAAGGTAAATTGCAAAAATGCTCGGTTGTTTGTACAGCATGTATGGCAGGAGACAACATTTGTGCTAGTGAATTTGTTAGGATAACCAAGTGTGATAATTACATAGCTCCTTCTGGGAGCCCTCGTTTCCATAATTCTATTTTCTTTGCGCATATCCTCTATCATAAGCATTTCATATTCGGTAGAGGCTTGAGCGAAGTGATATCTGAGTATGACGATACTTACAAAAATCCGCATGGCTTTGCCTTGTTATCAATAGAAGACTTCATTGACAAAACATTTAGGTTGGCATCCGAAAGATTAGTTTAAGGCGACATTGATTCTCAGAACGTACTCCAGAGATTGTCATAATGCCTCTACGTTGGCTCAAAAAGGCAAACTACGTACATCTCTATGAGGCGCTATGGAGGGGGCCGGTTGCCAGATTAACATATTGGTACCAATTTTCGTTACCCACTCCGGCCACATCGGATTTCTCATATTGGCAAGATGCCTTGAACCGCACTCCAAATAGAGCCTATCTGTTCTGCTCCTTGACAACCTTCTGTTTCCCGACTATGGTTTTGGTCAAATGAAATGGCCGAAAACTGGCCCATGAAATGACGTCACTACGAAACCTTCGGATGAACTCCGGCTAATTCTTCTACGTGCTGGGGCGCCCTACTTTATTTGCACCATTGAAGTTGCACGATATGATCATGGAGGTGCTATATGTTTGCAGACGACATTATGAGCATTCTCACAACACTCCCGGCAACTGGAGGCTTCGGCCAGCAGTTTCAACAGATCCTTGCTAGAGCATCTGAGGAGTTCAGACCCGCAGCAATTGCTGTCGCAAGCATGAGACCCCTGTCGGGTGCCGAAGATTCCGAGTTGCTGTACTCGGTATACGTCGGGTCCACTGGAGCATCCCAAGGGGCATCTGCTCCGATTCCAACCGAGATCCATTTGAAAGAAAGCATCATTCTCCAAAGACTACGGCACGAGATTCAGGGATATTACGAGCTTTCCACTGATGCAGCCCTTAATTCGGCACTTGGTGCGCATGGAGCATACCAGGAGGCGACATATCTTTTAGGACAAGCTATCTTGGATGGCCAGACCCCGATAGCCTTTCTATTTCTTATGCCCGTCTCGGACACTGGGTCACTCCCGGACGGATGGGAGACCTTGGTGCATGGAGTCAAGCTTGCTGTTCAGCGAATCTTCTACTTGTACGCAGAAAAAGATCGGACTCAAGAGATACTCTCGAATATTGCGGGCAACCTCAGACAAACATTTTTCAGCAAAAATCCTGGGCAAGCAGATGTTTTGCAGATAGTTCTCGATACGTTTCTGAATTTGCTCCATGTCGAGAAGTGTGCGTTATTTCTTGTAGACTACACTGGAAAGAGCCTCGTTTTAGAAAAGGCATCTGGCAAGATAAGCTTCGATCAGATTCGCAACGTGGCCACGTACAATATTGAGAACTATGATCCCAGTGAGCCTGACACAGGTGTAACGCCTTGGGTCCTATTTAGAAAAAAGCCTTTCAACGCGAAGAATTTTGCCGAGTTACAACTCAACTCAGAAGGTCACTGGAAGGGAAATTGGGATGATCCTATGTACGGTGGGCACGATGAGGCTAGCAAGAATTTCCAGTGCGTCTACATGGTTCCTCTCTTGGCAGGGAACGATTCTATTGGTGTTCTGAAATGCGAGAACAGAACCAGCGCAAAGACATACTTTGATCAGGAGGACGAACGTGTCGTTGACATATTAGCACAATTAATATCTAATTTAGTGATATCACAGCGCATCGAACGTAATAGGTATGATTACGCTCTACCACTTATATCTAATTCTCTAGTCTCTCACTTCGGCCAGAAGGAATTTTATGAGAATCTACTGCGCGAATGCATGACTATACTTAATGCTGATCTCTGCTCTCTGTTCCTAGTAGATGGCAAAGGAAATCTGAACTTAAAGGAAATTACAGGTGTCTCTAGCGAAGTAAAAGCGCAGCTTCGCAACTTCACTTATGCAGACTATAAAACCGCCAAGGGTTTAACACCATGGATACTCAAAAGGCGCGCTCCTTTCAACGTCCGCAGCTATCCAGACCTCAAAGGCAGATCAGAGGATATGCACATCGGAGCGTGGGATTCGATTGTTTATGCTGATCACCCAAAGGAACGATTCAAGTCCCTTTATTCGGTTCCTTTAATTGTGGGCGATAAACCTATTGGAGTCTTCAAGATTGAAAATAAGAATGTACCCCCTTTCTATTTCACAGAAAGCGACGAACGATTGTTTGATTTAATCGGGAGGATGATAGCAATAGGTGCCGTGTACGATAACGAGAAGTATATCGGCGTTATGCTTCGAGCTGCCGATGCGGGATTCCTTGCTTCTGGCATTGCGCACGAAATGAATAACGATCTCATGAGGCTGATCGCAATAGCCGGAAATATTGAGGAGCTGGCATCTGGGGAACGGGTGCCTGCGTTGGCGCGTGCACTGATCGACGAGGCGAAGAGGGCTGCAAGGACAATTGAGGACTTCCGGAAGATAAGGGGTTCTCGCGAGGAAATACAAGAGTGTGACACTGAGGAATTGATCCAGCGCCTCCTCTCCCTTTCGAAGGAGCGTTGTAAGAACAATAATATTAAGCTCAACTACCGCAACGAAGGAATCCACCGTGTGCGAATGAACCAAACGGAGCTGCAGACGATAATCATCAATCTGCTGAATAACGCTTTTGAATCAATCGCTGGATATCGCGCTAGTGGAATCGTAGATGTGGTAATAAGGCCAGTTGGGGGCGGTTCGTTTCAGATCGAAGTTTCCGACTCTGGGAAAGGGATTAGCAAGGAAGAACGAGAATTTATTTTCACCCCTTTTTACACAACAAAGGCTCCGAAAGGTATGGGAATCGGGCTGTACTGGGTGCAAAGGTTGGTGAACGGCATGAGCGGTACCATATCGGTGGAGTCCCCTAACAAATTCAGTGGCACAAGTTTCTACGTTGACCTGCCAATCACAGTGGACGCTGGAGGAACCCATGAATAACAGAGTCCTTTTTGTCGACGACGACGGAGTTATTTTTGAGCAGATGAAGGAGATGTTCAAGAGAAGATCTTGGGCCATGGACTGGTCTGCGGATGGTCAAGAGGGGCTGCAGGTGCTTCGCGCTAGGGCGACGGAATATCGCTGCATCATCCTGGACTTGAAAATGCCAGCAATGGACGGGGAGGTGTTGCTGGCACAGCTTAATAAGGAAGGAGTGCGCCTTCCTCCAATTATCGTGTTGAGCGGATGGCTGGACCCTGAAAGTGCGAGGAGATGTATCGAACTTGGCGCGATATGTATCCTTGCAAAGCCTGTTGAAGGTAAAGATTTAATAGAAATTGTGAGGGCGATCACCTCTGGCACAAACAAAAATATTCAAAGGCTCTTCGAGAGTAACTCTTCGTTGTTTGGTGTATTAAACAACAATAATGAGACTATCATTCTTTCGATAAAACCGCACGCTCTCCAGCCTGAGAAGACTGAGCATTCCATCAGTAGCGATGTTGCTCGACGCGAGGAGGCATTAAAGCGCTATTTTCTAGATGTCACGAAAGTTACTTCGCAATTCTCGGCTGAAGAGCCGCTGCTGTTAGTCGGCAGGAGGTGGAACTCGTGGTATCCAAGCTTCTTTGATACATGCGGCGGAGCTTATGCCATCTTGGTACCGAAAAAGGGAGAGGGTAGGCTCCAAGCAGCAATCATTGATCCAGGTTTTTCCTCTTTGCGTGCTCTCGGACAACTCGGTGTTTCAATAAGGGATATGGAGTCGTGCTTAATAACCCACAACCACCCAGATCATGTTGGCGGCGTTTTTGAGTACATTGCTTGCAGGCATGTTATTGGAGAGTCTACCACCATCAAGGCCAATCTGTCGGTGTGTCGGATGTTGGAGGGGTACAATGGCCCGATTCTCAGCGTTTCTGAGCTGAATCGCGAAGAGGTTGACCTTTTTAGCGTCGTCCCAAATCCCTTGATCAGTAGTAGGCATCTCACCGTCTGCGGAATTGAGACGGCACATGAGGAAGCTGGAAGACAGAGCTCGACGCTTGGTCTAGTCATCGCTTCAACGTTTCGAGCGAGAGGAGGTTCGCCTGAGAGAAGGAAAGAAATAGTCGTTCTCGGGGACACTGGTTATGAAAGACACCAACACCGCGAGAGGTTTGTGACGAAGCTAATTAACCACAATGTGACGTTGATGGTGGTCCACATTGGATGCTCACAGCTAAAATTCAAGCTGGGGAAACATCTCTACCTTGAAGGCCTACAAAACTTGCTAGCCGACATCGATTCGCATTTGGCGACTATACAAT
Source organism: Syntrophobacteraceae bacterium (assembly GCA_049520315.1). Lineage (GTDB taxonomy): Bacteria > Desulfobacterota > Syntrophobacteria > Syntrophobacterales > Syntrophobacteraceae > SbD1. The sequence goes on along the minus strand of JBEKPW010000178.1, from coordinate 692 downwards.
ACAATGGCAAGTTTCTCGTCCTCGTATCCGAATGGGGTCTAGAACATGCGACCAGTGAACAGATTCGGGAGATCTGCGGGGAGCACCTAACAGGTTTCGATACCGAAAGTCCGATTGTAAGCACGATATCAATACTCGGGAAACGTCTGAAGAAGATAACACTGTTGCCAGCAGATGCAGGTCTAATGGTCGGTATGGAGAGCGGATTCGTTTATCTGAAAAACGGCACCCCCATACCATCTCATCAGATCAGATTCAGCACGAGCAAAGAGGGGCTGATTTACCGGGCTCCGTGGAGGCCTTTAGGGGAATAGGGGCCTGAAAGGGGCGGCTGTCGACAGACGAGTACCAAGAGAAGACTGTTGCAAGAGAAGACTGTTGCAGTATCGGCGGCCACGGGGGCCAGGCGCCAGCACCGTACAACCGCGTTGAGTCGGATAATTCAGTGCTCATACTTTGACCATCCCGAGAGGCTCTTTGGCTGTGTGGTATCTCGCCACGTGGTCTTGTCGTTGATAGTGCCACCAGCAGCTAAAAATCGATTGTCTGCCGTGATGGGAGATCAACCTTTCTCTCCTCTATACGTAACAAAATCGGTGATTGACTCCAGAGCGGTCTGGGGCATTATCTGCCTGTTATTTCTGGTGAAAAACAGAAAGGAGGCAGAAGATGGCCCCGGAGGTTTTTTCAGA
>JBEKPW010000177.1:0-9725 GCA_049520315.1 Syntrophobacteraceae bacterium | reverse complement strand
TATGATAGAAGAAACATTTTTCCGGGAGGGAGAGGCCGTCTTCATTTTGGAGTTTTGTGCCCGCTTGACAACATGGTCCAAGAATGATGATGAACTTGCGATTGGCGACACAGGAATTGTGATCCCGTTTAGGAAAATATGTATTGGAATCATTCTACCTCCCTTCTTCATCCTTAAAGGGGGAGTGTCATGGTCAAAGCAAAGGCTCGCAAGGGCAGGAAGAACGAATTTCAGCTAATTAATCCTCATGCGGCGGGAATTGATGTAGGTTCCAAATTTCATATTGTGGCAGTTTCTCCTGAACACGATCCCAACCCCGTACGCAAGTTCAGCAGCTTTACCACAGACTTGCATCGCCTCGCCGATTGGCTCGAAGCCGTCGGGGTCACCACCATCGCAATGGAATCTACCGGTGTATATTGGATCCCAGTCTTTGAGATTTTAGAATCAAGAGGTTTTGATGTAATTTTGGTTAATGCCCGCGAATCTAAGCGGGTTCCCGGGCGCAAGACGGACATAAAGGATGCCCAATGGCTTCAGCAGCTACACCAATATGGTCTTTTATCCGCAAGCTTCCAACCCAGTGAAAAAATTGCAAGCCTGCGTTCCTATTTGCGCCACCGGGAAAGGCTCATTGAATACGCCGCTGCTCATATTCAGCACATGCAGAAGGCGCTCATGCAGATGAACCTGCAATTGCAGCATGTTGTAAGCGACATTACAGGCGATACGGGTATGAACATCATCCGGGCAATCATTGAAGGAGAGCGTTCAGCATCAAAGCTGGCCTCCTACCGGGACCATCGTTGCAAGGAATCCGAAAAAACGATCGAGGCCGCGTTGACGGGCAACTATCGCGCAGAGCACGTTTTCGCGCTCAAGCAGGCTGTTGCATTATATGATTTCTATCAAAAGCAGATAAAGGAGTGCGATCAAGAAATCGAGAAGACGCTTGAAGCACTAAATGTTGATAGGGAAGCCCCATCGGAGCCCCTCCCCGAAGCCCGTCGTAAGAGAAGACAGAAAAGGGAGCCGGGTATACCTATACGCGAGAAGCTCTTCACGTTAACGGGTGTGGACGCGACTCAGATCTCCGGTATTGGACCTCACATTGCTCTGCGCCTTGTTTCAGAATGTGGTACTGATATGACAAAGTGGCCGACTTCAAAGCACTTTACGTCTTGGCTCACTCTTTCACCGGGCAATAAGATCTCCGGGGGCAAAGTCTTGTCCAGCAGAACCCGCCGAACGAAAAACCGAGCGACGACACTACTGCGCATTGCAGCAGTCAATATCGGCAAGACACAAACTGCGTTGGGCGCATTCTATCGCAGATTGGCGGCAAAGGTTGGAAAGGCAAAGGCAGTAACTGCAACAGCTCGCAAGCTGGCCGTCTTGTTTTACACACTCATGAGATACGGGAAAGAATATGTGGAGCCCGGAGCAGACTATTATGAGCAACAATATAGAGAAAGAGTCCTCCGTGCGTTAACCAGAAAGGCAGCAGCCTTGGGATACCGTTTGACTCCAAAGCAGGAAAACACGCTCGCCGCAGGGGCTGTTTCTTAGGAACTGAATATGGGGTATCGAATTTTAAAGACTTTCTCCGCTTTCCGGTCGCTCGTCACACTCTGGCCTGCTCTTTGCCAGGGAGTGGGCCATGGGATACAGCTCCATGAACCACTGAACTTTGGGCCTTTCGTGCAGGGTATCCATTTGATCCAACGCCTCGGATAACGTGCAGGATGTGATTGTGCCCTTGCTCGACCCGAATGCAAGGACTTCGTTAGAGTTGTCTTTGAGCGATTTCAATAGTGCGCCTGCGGCTTGGGCGCCAATCCTGCACGCAAGGATTCTGTCGAACGCCGTCGGAAACCCGCCTCGCTGAACATGCCCCAGCACTGAGCTGCGCACCTCGAACTCATTTTTGCTTTCCGCTTCGAGCAGCCTTCGCAGAAAATCCGTAGTGTAGTGATGTGAAGCCTGTTCACTGCGCATGTATATGACCATGCGTTTTCCGCACTCGAAGCTGTCGCTGAGCTCTATGACGTCCTTGTTCAATTCGGCAAGGCTTATGCCCGTTTCAGGCAGGTAAGCCTTCTCGGCGCCCGTTGCCAAAGCGCCCATGAGCGCGAGAAATCCACATTCTTTTCCCATTACTTCCACTATGAACGCACGCCTTGTAGCGCCGGCCGTATGGCGGATTTTATCGACCGCTTCGACAATGTTGTTGAGCGCAGTATCGGAACCGATGCACAAATTGGTGCATGGAAGATTATTATCGATCGTAGCCGGTATGAGCATGATAGGGATATCGAACTCGGGAAAACTGGACCGCATTTCCGCAAACCGCTGCATGTGCTGGTATGTACCCCATCCTCCGATGGCGATGATTCCCTTTATATTGAATTTCCTTATATTTTCCGCGATTCGGCCGAAGTCCCCCGGGATCAGGTCGGACCTTGCGGTCCCAATATCCGAACTTGGATGGCCTACCCAGCCAAGGAGTGCGTTCCAGTCGAGATCGATGAAGTCGCCATGAATGAGGCCATAGAGTTCATCCCTCGACCCGAGCACCTGGACGCCCTGATTAAGAAGGTATCTGGCAGCCGTGCTGAGTGCGGCGTTCATACCCGGTGAGTCGGCCCCGCCTGTCATTACGACAACCTTGCCCTGCTCCCCCATTTCCAGAGCGGGAGTGATCCGGGTCAAGGTGTTCACCAGGTCGAGCATGCTCTGGAAGGCTTCTCCACGAAGCTCCACCGCCTTCTTGAAATCGCCGTTTTCGATTCGCCTCTGTATCTCCCGGCTTTTTTCTACCACTTCGATAAGTGGCGTAGAAACGACCTTGTTTGCTCTTATTCCAACCATATGCCGGTGTATAATATCCGGCTCATCGGTGAGAAGGTCAACAGCCGCGACTCCAAGCCGGGTCGAAAGAATTCGGTCAAAAGCTGTCGGGGCTCCTCCTCGCTGAACGTGTCCAAGCACGGTGAGACGCACTTCTGTGCCAAGCTTTTCGGCCAGTATGGTCCGCACACCGTCGGATCCTATGGGCAGTCCGTCAGGATGCCTGGCGCCCTCGGCGACGACCACCATCTGATGAGGCCTTCCGATTTTCCTGGCCTTGTCGAGACTCTCGACCATCCTCTGATGCCAGCGCGGTTCGAGTTCCTCTTCGGGAATGAGCACCCAGGAGGCCCCGCTCGCCAAAGTGCCGGCAAGCGCAAGGTAGCCGCAATTTCGCCCCATTGTCTCGATGACGAATGTGCGCTGGTGCGAAGCAGCCGTTGATGACAGATCGTCTATCGCGCGCACGATGTGATTTAAGGCGGTATCAACGCCTATCGCCATATCGGTGCCGCTGAGGTCATTATCTATAGAGCCGGGGAGCCCAACTACCTGGAGCATCGGAATTTGTGATGCCGCAGGGTAGAGGCCGGGATGGGCAGTGACGATCTTTTCGACGTGTTCGGACCATTCGGTAGAGAGCACGTGCGCTCCCATAAGGGAACCGTCGCCTCCGATCACCACCAGCGCTTCTATGCCGTGGTCCAGTATGTTCTGCACTGCGCGCAGCCTGCCCTCCACGGTCTTGAACTGCTCGCAGCGGGCTGTGCCAAGGAAGGTCCCTCCATGTTGAAGAACGTTGTCGACCTCCTGCCAGCTAAAACGTTTTATCTGGTCGCCACCCCGCAGGAGCCCCTCGTATCCGCTATATATCCCATATACTTCAAGGCCCCTGTCAAGGGCGCGCCGCACTGCGGCGCGCACCGCCGCGTTCATCCCGGGAGAGTCCCCGCCGCTGGTCATTACCGCCAGAGTTTTAATCATAGCTGTTCATCCTTTTATCCACAAATCGCCTCGCAACCTGCAAAGGAAGATACACGATCTTTCAGCCGGCTCAAAGGAAAGTATCATTTGATGATGGAAAATGTTTTTCACCAAAGTTATATTGGCGAGGCAAAAGAGTATCTGAAGTGATGCTTTCCTTCTCAGCTTAACGGAGAGCGCGCAAAGCTTATCTTTGACCCCAAATAACAGGTAGACATCAATGATAGTGCCCGTCATCTTATCCGGTGGTGTGGGATCCAGATTGTGGCCCCTTTCAAGAGAGCATCTGCCAAAACAGTTGATGCGGCTCATGGGAGGAGAACACTCCCTGTTTCAAAAAACCCTTATGCGCCTGCCGAAAATTGCCGGAACAGCGCCTCCCATAATTGTGTGCAACGAAAGCCACCGCTTCATGGCCGCAGCACAGATTCAGGCGCTTAACATGACTTATTCGGCTATCATTCTTGAACCTGTCGGCCGCAACACATGTCCGGCAATTACCGTGGCCGCGCTGGCCGCTTTGAAAAACTACCAGGACCCCGACCTGCTTGTTCTTCCTGCCGACCATCTCATACGGGAAGATGATATTTTTGCGTCGGCTGTTCAGAAAGGAAGCAAACTTACTTCGGATGGCAAAATAATAACTTTCGGGATCGTTCCAGACAAACCGGAAACCGGTTACGGGTACATCCATAAAGGGGAAAATGTTCCGGGGCACTCAAACGGAGACGCCTGCATGGTTCGCGAATTCTTTGAGAAGCCGGACTATGAAAAAGCATCCTCCTATGTGGATTCAAAAGAGTACTACTGGAACAGCGGCATGTTTATGTTCCGGGCCTCTGTTTTTCTTGAGGAACTGGGCCGGCTTGCACCCGAAATTCTCAGCGCCTGCAGCGAGTCATATGAAAAGGCCAGGCGGGACCTGGACTTTATTCGCCTTGAAGAGAGCGCCTTCGCCTCATGTCCGAATTCTTCCATAGACTATGCAGTTATGGAAAAAACGCCGCATGCGGTCGTAATTCCCCTGGCAGTGGGCTGGAGTGATGTTGGGAGCTGGCTTTCACTTCATGAAGTGTCCGAAAAAGACGAGTGCCGCAACGTTGTCACTGGAGATGTTTTACTCGAAGATGTCCGCAACTGCTACATCCATTCGGAAAACAGGCTCATCGCTGCCTTGGGCATAGAAAATCAGATCATAATCGAGACAAAGGACGCGGTGCTGGTTTCATCGATCGAACGTTCCCAGGATGTTAAGCTGATTGTCGGCAAACTCAAAAAGCAAATGAGAGAGGAGGCGTTTTCTCATGCCCGGACGTACCGTCCATGGGGGTCTTACGAGTCCGTAGATACCGGTGACCGCTTCCAGGTAAAGCGTTTAACCGTAAATCCCGGCGCCTCTCTTTCTCTTCAGATGCACTACCACAGGGCGGAACACTGGACCGTGGTAAGGGGAACCGCCCGCGTAACGAAGGGCAATGAGGAATTCCTGCTCAATGAAGACCAAAGCACATACATTCCCTGGGGCACGCAACATCGCCTGGAAAACCCCGGCAAAATACCTCTGGAACTAATTGAGGTCCAGTCCGGCAGCTACTTGGGAGAAGACGATATCCGCAGGTTTGACGATAAATACGGACGCGCCTGATCGAGTCTCGAATCTTGCCGATGATTGCCTTATTCCTGCGGACCCGGATCGGGTCCGGGGATTGTGTGCGTAAAATTCTGCAAAATTGCCAAAGCTCAAAAGAGCGGGGGAAAGTTTTTTCACTTTAAAGATCCCCCGCACCCCCGCAGGATTTCGATCCTTTTTCATCCCCTGCTGGACGTGCAGCAAAATAATTTGCAATTCGATGTAGACTTAGGGATCTGTCTTAGCGTCTTTCTTATTCAAATATGAGGCGCCGGGGTCATGCCTCGATTCAGGAACGAGGCACGGTTAATAATGGCCGTTGAAAATACTTATCTAACCTGTTATTTGCTGAAATGAGTCTCAATGCTTTCCGGATTTATTGCTCGATATCCAAGGAGGAGTAACGCATGAAAACATGGGCATGGTCATCGAAGATTCTCACCATCGGATTTGCAGTGGCCCTCCTCGGAGGTTGCGCCACGGCGCCTTACGGCTCTTACTACACCGTTAACACACCCCCCGCCGAGAATAACCAGGTCGCGACCGGAAATGAAGCCAATATTCTGACAGTCGGCCCGCAGGATCATACCTATATAATGCACGTCGAAAACCGCACCCCTTTCGGAGGACAACGTTTTCCTCAAGCTCATCGGGTCCTTTATGAGAAAGGATACGACCAGGTAAAAAGACAAGGGGAAGCTGATTTTTCACTTGATATTACACTGAACGCGGAACCTCGGGACAACCCGGACGTGAGGGCCGAACACCTTTTAGGCGGAGCGATTCTGGGCGCTGCCACAGGAGCTCTCCTTGGCGCGGCAGCCGGCGCTCCGGTTACCGGGACGATTGCAGGAGCGGCGAGCGGCGGCTTCCTTGGGCTGGCCGCGCCGGCGGACACTCCCATGATCAGGATCGATATCCAGACTCAGAGTTTCATCGACCGGACTGTCTCGTCTAAAAGCGTCGTGCTGGACATGGCTCATGTTTCGCCCTATGACATCCCGCGCGCAATCGATATGCAAGTCTCGAGAATGCTCCAGACGCTTCCGGCGAGATAGTGTCCATGCCGGGCGCTTTGAGCTGTCTTACGAAAAGACCCCCTGCCGATTCGAACCGGCAGGGGGTTTTATATTAAGTTGCGCTCAAATCAGGTGCTTCGGGAGGGCATAAAGCCCTCCCCTACGCAAGAACCGCGACAATGCGCAGGGGCGGGTCTAGCCCCGCCCGCTCCTGAACTGTCCATGAACCAGAGGTGTCTAGATCCTGGCTGGCGGTCCCACCGCCCCGGGCCGCCTATTTCTTCCCGGCCCACTGAAAAAGATGCTTCACCTGGGAGAAGCCCATCTTGCGGCGAAGCATGCCCAACTGGTCCTGGAGAGGGATTTTCTTCGGGCACATGTCCTCGCATCCGAGAAGCCCGAGGCAGCCGAAGATTCCGTCCTCGTTTCCCACTACCTCGAAATACTCATCGTTGTTTCTCTCGTCGCGGGGGTCCATCATGAACCGGGCAACCCGGTTGAAGGCGGTCGCTCCCATGAAGCCATCGGGCAGCATATTCGCCTTTCCGCAGGCTGCCACGCAGCAGCCGCATTCGATACAACGCTCGAGTTCGTAAATCTCCTCTGCGAGCGCATTGTCCATCCGCGCCTCTTCCTCGTTTGGCTTGAATGTCTTATTAGTATGGACCCACGACTGCACCTTTTCGTTCATCCCGCGAAACCATGTGCCCGTGTCGACCGAGAGGTCTCCGATCAGCTTGAATACAGGCATCGGCATCAGCGTGATCTCGTTGGGCAGCTTCTTGGTCTTCGTATGGCATGCAAGGTCGGGCCGCCCGTTTATCATCACAGCGCACGAGCCGCAGATGCCGGCCCTGCACATGAAATCGAACATGAGGGTTGGATCCTGCTCTTCCCTGATGCGGTTAAGGGCGATGAAAAGAGTCATGGCCTCGGTTTCCTCGAGATAATACGTATCCATGTGCGGAACCGAAGCCGGGTCCTCCGGGTTAAATCTGAATATGCTGAACTTTAGAGTCCTGCCCATCAAAACACCTCACAAGCAGTGTTGAGTTTCCAGTCTTGAGTTTTTAGTTGACTCAAAACCAACAACTGGAAATATCAAGTATTCTGGTTTGCACCATTCACCAGTCACGATTCACCAGTCACGATTCACTAATTCGTTTCCGGCTCTGGAATGCAGACCTCGGGGTCTTCGGTGCAAATTATCTTCGAAGAACCGTACCCTCTCTCACCTGGCGGAATCTCCCAAACCTTTGAAGGCTTTTCGTAATCCAGGGTAGGAAGCGTGTCTTTTTCGTTCTTCCAATAGGCAAGGGTACGCTTCAACCAGTCTCTGTCATTGCGTTCCGGATAGTCTTCGCGCGCGTGCGCTCCACGACTCTCGGTCCGCATCAGCCCCCCGTAGGCGATACACATTGCAAGCCGCAGCATTCCGGGCAACCGCAGGGCCACTCCCAGTTCGGGATTCGGACCGTGCACACCGGTCGAGCGAAGGCCGATATTCTTTGAGCGCTCATAGAGCTCCCGCAGCTTATCGACGGAAGCCTGGAGACCTTCCTGCTTGCGGAAAATGCCTACCCCTTCCATAAGCGTATCGCCCATAGCCGCACGCAGATCGTAAACGTTCTCTTTCCCGCCGCTGCGAATCAGTTTGTCGATTCTTTGCTGCTGTTTTTTGACTGCGTCGTGGACAACGGCGGTTTTGAAATCAACCTGGTAGCCCTGGAGGAATGCCACTATCTTTTCGCCAACGATCCTTCCGGCCACAATTGTCTCGGCAAGTGAGTTTCCACCAAGGCGGTTAAAACCGTGCATATCCCAGCATGCAGCCTCGCCAGCCGAATAAAGGCCCTTCAGGCCGTATGCGGCGCCGTCTTTATTGGTGCGAACGCCGCCCATGCTGTAATGCTGACACGGACGAACAGGGATCAACTGGGTAATCGGGTCAACGTCGAGAAACTCATTGCAGATTTCTTCGACTTCGCGGAGCTTGGTCTTGATGTGATGGGCCCCCAAATGGCGGATGTCCAGCCACAGGTGATCGCCGTAGGCGCTCTTCGCCCCTTTTCCGATCCTCATATGATGGAACATCCAGCGGGAGACGACGTCGCGTGAGGCAAGTTCCTGCTTCGCCGGCTCGTAAATCTGCATGAATCTTTCTTCATTGACATCTTTGAGGGTCCCCCCGTCCCCCCGGCAGCCCTCGGTTACCAAAATGTTGGTGGGAACGATTCCCGTCGGGTGGAACTGCACGGCCTCCGGGTTTCCGATGGGGACGAGTCCGGTGTCAAGCGAGATTATGGCGCCGTCACCCCAGCAGATCAGTGCATTGGTGCTTTCGCGGTAAAGCTTGCCGTAGCCGCCTGTGGCAATCAATGTAGCCTTGGCCAGATATGTCCTCAGCTTGCCAGTCTTGAGGCAGCGGGCCACCACGCCTGTACAGGTCGTGCCGTCATGGATCAGGGCCAATGCTTCAACCCTGTCGTGGACGGTCACGCCCAGGCGCACTACTTCATTGTCCATGGTAAAAAGAACAGTATGGCCGGTCCCGTCCGACGTGTAACAGGCACGCCATTTCGCAACCCCGCCGAGTTCGCGGGCCGTTATGGTGCCTTCTTTTTCAGCCCTTTCGATTTTTTCGTATTGTTTTCCGGCTTTATAGTACATGCCTTTCCCGGGAACGACACGGTTCCAGGGAACACCCCAAAACGCCATTTCGCGAATGGCAATCGGCGCGGTTTCCGCAAAAAGACGCGCGACTTCCTGATCGCACCCCCAGTCAGACCCTTTAACAGTATCGGCAAAATGGAGGTCCGGGCAGTCGCCCTCGCCCATGCAACAGTTTCCCAGAGAAGCCTGCATACCGCCCTGAGCGGCGGAAGAGTGTGAACGCCTCGGCGGAACAATGCTGAGGCAAATGGCCTCAAATCCTGCCGAGGCCGCCGCGACTGCCACCCGCTCGCCTGCCAGGCCCGCTCCGACGCATAGAAGATCGGTGTAGAAGGTATCCAATTTCAGCCCCTTACATTGCTTTGGTTGCGTGAACTACAAAAAAGAAGGTGGCCAGAGTGACCAGCCCTATGGCAATCATTATCAGGGTGAGCTTGTTTTCGAATCCATGCAGCGCTTCGCGGTTGGATCTCCTTATAAATCCCCACTTAACACCGATTCTGTAGATTCCGATCCCCACGTGAAGCTCTATCATCGGGAGCAGGACGAGGTAGAAGGCAAGCCACCAA
>JBEKPW010000176.1:0-9880 GCA_049520315.1 Syntrophobacteraceae bacterium | reverse complement strand
ACTCACAAAGCGCCCTCACAAGGAATCGGGCGCGAACTGGGCACTCATAAAAGATCGTGCCCGGACTTGAAGCATCAAACTACCGGCTGCAACGTGCGGCCCGGACCTGAACGAAGTGAGGGCCCAGCATCAGGCGTGCTTCCACTGTGTACACCGCGAACCCGAAACCTAGTGAGGGTGGGCACTCACAAAAGATCGTGCCCGGACTGAAGGCACCAACTGACGGTTGGCTCATTAGCCCGGACCTGAACGAAGTGAGGGTCCACCAAGAGGAGTTATTTTTCCACTATTCACTATTCACTATCCACTGTTCACTCATCGCGGAGCGATGCGAGCCATTTTCAGGCGTTGCCTCCACCCGAGAACCTTTTTTCATCACCCCTATTAGGCATCATCGTTGGAATCTTGCTCGCTCTGCATCAGTTCGAGGAACCTGTTCTCCTCGCCCTCGAGCATCCTGTAGCAGTGCTCGTAGTCCGGAAACGTGCCGGAACGGACATCCTCGCAGTACTCGGACATGGCCTTGGTGATGATTTCGGCTACGTTAGAGTACTTTTTCACGAATTTGGCTGTGAAAGCCTGAAACTGGCCTATCATATCGCTCACGATCAGCAGTTGGCCGTCGCAGTGAGGACCGGCGCCGATTGAGAGTACCGGGATAGTGAGCGCCTGGTGGATGTAGCTTGTAACCTCCGGTGGCACTGCTTCGACCAGAATCATGTGGGCGCCGGCGTCCTGCACGGCCAGCGCGTCTTCGACGACCAGTTTGGCCGCTTCGGCGGTGCGTCCCTGCGCCTTGTGGCCGCCAAGGACCCCGGAGCTCTGGGGGGTAAGACCGACATGGCCCACCACCACGATTCCAGCCTCGACAATTGCCGTGATCCGAGGGACAACCCGCACACCGCCTTCGAGCTTGACGGCGTCGACGTAGGCCTCCTTTAAGAAACGGCCGGCATTTTCCACTGCCTTTTCATTGCAGGTCTGGTATGAGAGAAACGGCATGTCTCCTATGACAAAGGTGTTGGGGGCGCCGCGCCTTACCGCTTCACAGTGCATGATGCACTGATCCATGGTTACCGGCACGGTACCGGGGTACCCATATACGCACATGCCAAGGGAATCGCCGACCAGAAGCATATCGAGCCCGGCCGCTTCAGCGAACTGCGCCGTCGGAAAGTCGTAAGAGGTGAGCCAGGTAATCTTGCGGGCGTCTTTTTTCATATTGCAAAAATCATCAAGCATCAGTTTTTTCTTAGCCATTGAAGCCCTCCTGAGTTTGACCATCATTGTGCGTCCATTCTGCCGAATTGAGAGCAGAGTTGGAGTCCCAAAAATGATCGCCGGCAAGTTCAAACCATCTCTCATAAAGTACTCGCCAATCTTATACTACCAATTTCGCGTCAAAGCTTAAATTTCGTTCAAGGTACAGACCTGTTCTTCCGATAATCTTATCGGAGATTAAACCCCCATTTAATCTACCCCTCTGAAAGAGCCAGGAGGAAGGCCCCCCTTCACTCCTGGCTCGCCTCAATTCTGCCCGGGTGCTTCTGAAATTCGATAAGCAGTCTAGGTCATCTTCCCTTGCACGATGTGTTTCAAAACAGGTAATCAGTGTTTATATTATGCTATCTAGCCTGAATCATTGGTGATAGGCTATTTGAGATTATCCGGGACAGCAGCAGGCTGGCTTGCGAAGAGGCAGCACCAAGGTAGAGAGGTACTGTCCAGGTGGGAGGATACGATGAGAGTTAGACGAAATTCCCTGATTACGTGGGGTTTGATTATGGCTGTTTTGTCGGCCGGTGTGTTTCTTGCCGGAACGAGTTTTGCCAAATCGGCCGCCCAATGCGATGATTATGCCAGGGACTTCGCCGACCGTAACGCGAACCCCGGTGGCGACGTCCTGGGCAGCGCAGCGGGCGGAGCCGCCCTGGGGGCGCTTTTCGGCGCGATCGCAGGCGCGCCCGGCACCGGTGCAGGAATCGGCGCTGGAGTCGGGCTGCTGGGAGGTGGGGTCGCATCGGCTAACGATTGGAATTATCACTACAATCGGGCCTATAACAGGTGTATGAGTAACGGCCGCTAAGAGTGGTTATTCATGCCCGGCTCTGAGTTCACTGCTTGCAGGGGAGCGTCAATCCACGGTGAAGTTTTCACGCGACGTGAAAATGCAGGGTCTGTTGAGCCGCCGGAAGGGAACAGGTTAATCGAAGCTGATTACTGGCTTTGATTTGCGCAGGAAGCGTTCGCTTAGTCGCTCGAGCAGCACGTAAAAGACCGGCACAAACGGGATAGCCAGGAGCGTAGAGGAAAGCATGCCGCCGAACACGACCGTCCCAAGGGCGCGCTGGCTGGCGGACCCTGCTCCGAAAGCCACCAGAAGGGGCACAACTCCGAGGATGAAAGCGAATGAGGTCATCACGATGGGGCGAAACCGCCTGCGGGTGGCTTCGATCGCCCCTTCTTCGATGGTCATGCCGCCGTGGTGCAGGTCACGGGCGAATTCCACGATGAGGATGGCGTTCTTGCTTGCCAGGGCGATCATGAGGATGAGTCCGACCTGAGTGTAGAGATTGCTGTCGTATCCGCGGGCTATGAGGGCGAGGATAACGCCTACGATAGCAACCGGCACCACGAGAATAACGGCGCCGGGCGAAGTCCAGCTTTCGTATAAAGCTGCAAGCACCATATAGACCAGAAATATGGAAAGGGCATAGAGGAAATAGGCCTGGTAGCCCAACTGCTTTTCCTGGAAGCTCGTGGCGGTCCAGTCGTAAGCCATGCCTTGAGGCAAAGTATCTGCGGCAAGCTGCTCCATTTTGGCCAGGGCCTGGCCGGAGCTGAAATCCGGGGCGGCAAATCCGAAAATGGGCGCGGCCGGGTAGAGATTATAGCGGGTGATCAACTCCGAGCCCTCGTCCCGCTTTATATTCAACAGTGTGCCTAACGGAACCATGCCTCCCGACAGGTTGCGGACATAGAGTTTGTCGATGTCCCTGGGATTCAACCTGTAATTGCTTTCAGCCTGGATATAGACCTGGAATACCTGGTTGAACTTGTTGAATAGATTTACGAATGATGACCCAAGGTAGTCCTGAAGCGCCCCGAAAACATTCGCCATTGGGACTTGCAGCGACTCGGCCTTGGCTCGGTCGATGTTCAGGTAGAGTTGCGGGCTTGTCATGCTGAATGTCGTTGCCAGGTGCTGCAGGGAGCGTTGATCATTTCCCGCCTGTGTGAGTGCTGTGGTAGCCTGGTAGAGTTCTTTAAGCCCGAGGTTTCCCCGGTCCTCGACAATCATCTGAAAGCCTCCGGACTGGCCCAATCCACGAATGGAAGGCGGGATGACTACGAGTGTCTGGGCTTCCTGAAGTTCCGCCAGTTCCCGGTTCATATTGGCTATGATGACGTCCTGGTTGAGGCCGCTGCCCCGTTCCTTCCAATCTTTGAAATTGACGAATGAGGATGAAATACTCGGGTTGTTGGCCCCATCCAGGAAGGAGTAGCCTCCGATTGTCACCCACCCCGAAATGCCCGGAATTCTGTGAAGGATAGCGTCCTCCTTGGCGGCTACCTCACGACTGCGTGACAGTGATGCGCCTTCGGGCAGGCGGGTAAACAAAATAACGTATCCCTGGTCCTCGGTTGGGAGAAATCCGCTTGGCCGGCTGAGAAATGCCCAGAAGGAAGCGGCGATGATTACAACGAATACCATTAGCATCATGACCGGCCGTTTCACCATGAAGACAACCAGCACCATGTAGACGTCGGTCATCCATTGAAAAAGCCTGTTGAACGCGCGGTAGATTAAATTAGGCCGTTCCTTGCCGCGCGGCTTCAACCAGAAAGCGCACTGCACCGGTTTGAGAGTAAGGGCGTTGATGGCGCTTATTACGGAAGTTGCGGCGATAACGAGCGCAAACTGGCGAAATATCTGCCCGCTTATGCCCGGGAAAAACGCGGCCGGCAGGAAAACCGCAACCAAGGCAAGAGTGATTCCCATGATGGGGCCGGTCAGCTCGTTCATTGCTTTGATGGTTGCTTCCCTGGGCGCTATTCCTCGTTCTATGTGATAGGAGGCGCCCTCAACGACAACGATTGCGTCGTCGACCACGATGCCGATGGCCAGAATGAGCGCGAAAAGCGTCATCAGATTAACTGTAAACCCCAGTGCGGCCATAGCGATGAAAGCGCCGATGATGGTGACCGGTACGGTTGTAGCTGGAACGAGCATCGCCCGGAAGTTCTGGAGGAAAAGAAGCACTACGATCAGCACCAGGACAGCGGCTATGAATAGAGTTTCATATACTTTTGAGATGGCTTCGCGGACGAACAGGGTCGTGTCATAGCGGATTCCATATTTGAGTCCGGGGGGAAAACTTTTGCTCATATCGGCCATCGCCTTATAGACGTTGTTTGCAACGCCGATGGCGTTTGCGTCCGGAAGGGCGAAAATCGGGATCAGGGCAGACTTGTGGCCGGAATAATCTGCGAAATTGGTGAAGGTCTGCTGGCTCAGCTCCACTCGGGCTATGTCACGCAGATGCACGACCTGCGGGGCTTGGCCGGTTGCCGCTTTGACGATTATATTTTCAAACTCGGCGACGTTGGCAAGGCGGCCGAGCGTGTTGATCGTAAACTGGAAAGGTTGCTCCTTGGGCACAGGGGGGGCGCCAAGCTGACCCAATGCGACTTGATCGTTCTGTCCCTGAATGGCAGTCATGACCTCAGCAGATGTAATACCCAGCGTGTCGAGTTTGGATGGGTCGAGCCATACTCTCATGCTGTATTGTCCGGCGCCGAAAATCCTCACCAGGGCCACGCCCGGGAGTCGGGCCAGTGGATTCTGAATGTTTATGAGGCCATAGTTTGAAAGGAAAATCTCATCGAACCGGTCATCGTCTGAATAAAGGGCCACCACCAGAAGGATGTTTGGAGAGACTTTCTTTATGGTGACTCCCTGCTGCTGAGCGCCGCCCGGAAGTTGGGCAAGCGCACTGTTTACCAGGTTCTGGACAAGTGAGAGGGAGGCGTTGAGATTGGTTCCGACGTCGAAGGTGATCGTAAGCGTGTAAGAGCCGTCGCTGCTGCTGGCAGACGACATGTATATAGAGCCCTCGACACCGTTCACGGCCTGCTCGATCGGAACTCCGATGGTTTCTGCTACGACCTTGGCGCTCGCTCCGGGGTATTTCGTCGTAACCTGTATCGTTGGCGGAACGATCTGCGGATATTGGGCGACCGGGAGTTGGAATAGCGCGACGAAGCCGATTATGATCGTAACGAAGGCGATCACGTTTGCAAAAATAGGCCTGTCAACGAAAAACTCTGATATCATTTGCCATCCCCTGGTCTAGTCTGGTGAATGGTGATTAGTGAATAGTGATTAACCCCCGTCTTTTTCCAATCACCAGCCACTATTCACTACTCACTGCTCTTGTGGTTGTCTTTTTCTATTCACTATTCACTATTCACTGCCCTTTGGGGAGTCACCAGCTTGCCGGGAATAGCCTTGAGCAGACCAATTGTAACGACCCACTCATCTCCGTTAAGGCCCTCCTCGATAACATACAAATGATCTTTTTGAGCGCCGGTTTTAACGTTACGCCGTTCGACCGTATTTTTCTCATTCACTATCAGCACATAGTTCCCCAACTGGTCGTAGCCCACCGCAGATTGCGGAACAAGAATGGCGGACTTCTCTTTGCCGACCGGCAGCCTGACTTTGGCATACTCGCCTGGACGCATTCTGTCCTCGGGGTTTGGAAAAACTCCCCTGACAAGCAATGTCCCTGTTGATGTGTTTACCGTACTCGATGTGAAGTCAAGGTACCCTTCGTGAGGATATCCCACTTCATTGGTCAGGCTTAAAAAGACAGGGAATTTTTCTGCCTTCGCGGCTGATTTCGAGGAATTCTGCCAAGCGGCTCTTACATCCCGCAAATAAGGCGGAATAGCGGTTTCCGCAATGGTGAAATAGACATAAAGCGGGTCGATTTGGGTCAATTCGGCCAAAACAGTACTGGTTCCACTGCCTACGAGGTTTCCGGGATCGACAAGCCTCCTGTCCATACGTCCAGTGAATGGGGCGACTACCCAGGTATATCCGAGATTGAGCTTTGCAAGATCGCGCTGCGCTTCGGCCGAGAGCAGACCGGCCTGTGCCGTGTCGCGCTGATTACGCCAATTTTCGACATCTGTATCGGCGGCGGCTTTTTGCTCATAGAGCTTAGTATAGCGCGCGAACTCCGTTTTGGCGTGATCGAGCAGGGATTTTTGGTTAAGAACGTTGCCTTCGGCCTGCTGGAGCATCGCAAAATATGTGTTTTGCTGGATGAGGAAAAGCAACTGATCTTTCTTCACGACGTCCCCGTCCCTGAAGTATACGGCGTCAAGGTAGCCTTCAACACGGGCACGGAGCTGTACGGTGTTGACGGCCTGCGTATTGCCGTTTAATTCCAGGTAATCGGTTACGTTCTCCCGCACGGGCTGGCTCACGGTGACTTTAGGGGGAGGAGCTGGAGCAGATTCCTGCTTTTGCGTGCACCCTGCGGGGAAAAGCAGGAGTAAGAAGCAGGAAATTGGAAGTAAGAAGCGGGAAGCAGGACCGCAGGGTGGGCTAAGCGAAGCGCAGCCCACCAGAATTTTCCGAAGCAGCCCGTAGGGTGGGCTAAGCGAAGCGCAGCCCACCAAGTCTTTTCGTAGCAGTCTCGTGGCGTTTAGTACCGAGATCATGATTTCTCTAGATACTCCATGTACTTTCCTGGATGCAGCCGGTCTTTACCAGTCCGGACTGCGAATATCGGATTGGTTGCTGGGAGGGGGCATGTAAACAGAGGGTGAAAGCAGACATCCCCAGTTAGTGCGCTTTGCCATGGCCTCTTTTACTTGAGGTGGGAGGATGTCCTCTCCCTGCCGGATCTCCCATCCGCCGCCAAGCGCCCTGTAGACCCCCACGAGGTTTAAGGCGATATTGCCCATCGATGTTGCAAGACTGTCCTGCGAAACGAGAAGTGACTGCTGCGCGGTGAGGACGGTAGTGAAATCCGTGCTACCCTGGCTGTACTGTATGAAAGCCAAATCGAGCGACCGCTTTGCTGCCGATGTGCTCTGAGCAAGGTTTTCCGTGCTTTCCTGGGACCGCAGAAACCCTGCCAGAAAATCCTCGACCTCCTGTTGCGCCTTCAGCACCGTGTTTTGATAGGTAAGCAAAAGCTCCTGCAAACGCGCATCCTGCACGCGCACATTATTGGTGATACTTCCGTAGTTGAGAACATTCCATTGAATAGACGGACCGGCGGTCACCATTACCGCCTTGGGAAGGAATATGTCGGTAAGTTTTGCCGGCGCCAGGTCTGTGGACAAAGTGCCAAAAGATCCTGTAAGTGAAAACGCCGGGAAAAGGAATGATTTGGCAACCCCGATTTGCGCAGACTGCGCGACCGCCCTGAGCTCAGCGCTCCGGATGTCCGGACGGCGCCTGAGCAAGTCGGCGGGAATCCCGAGAGCAACCTGGAGTGGAGGGGCAGGAATCCCCGAGGGGCCACTGAGAACATCGGAGAGGTTATCCGGAGGAATCCCGATGAGCACGCTCAGCGCGTCTTTACTCTGCCTTATCTGTGCCTCGAGAGCCGGGATCGCTGCCTGGGTGTTGAAAAGAATCGTTCTTGCCTGTTCGACGTCACGTTCTGAGGTTGTGCCGCCGTGGAAACGGGCTTCTGCTATCCTGAGGCTTTCCTTCTGGGTTCCAAGGTTTTCCCGCGCGATATCGAGCCGCTTCTCAAGGATCCTTATCTGGATGTATGCGTTAGCTGCGTCCGCAGTAAGGCTCACGAGCGCGCTGTCATAATCGGCCACGGTGGCGCGCAGGGTTGCATCGGCCGATTCGACTGCTCTTCTGAATTTTCCCCAGAAATCAAGCTCCCAGGCGACGTTGAAATTAGCCATGTCCTGCCAGTAAGTGTTTGGGAAGGACAGCGTCGTACCCGGGGGGACGAGCGCTTCAGTGGCGGCTACTGTAGAGGAGGACGAACTTGCCCTGTTGAAAGTCTGCGAACCGTTCAACTGCTGAGTTTGAGGGTAAAGACTTCCCACCGCAACGCCTAGCTGAGCCCGGGCCTCCAGAACTCTGACAGCGGCAACTCTTAACGTAAGATTCTCACGATAGGCCCTGTCGATTACGCGGTTCATACCCGGATCGTCGAACGCTTCCCACCATGCGCGGTAGTTGGACGGCTCGCTTTTCACACGCTCGTCGGCCGCTTCCAGCCAGTTCGATGAAACTGAAGCCGCCGCAGGTTTGAAATCCGGCCCAACTTTGATGCAGCCCGCCATTAATAAGGAAATTGTGGCAAGCACAAACGACAGGAAAACGATTTGCCTCTGAGACCAAGTTGCGTTCAAGAGTGGGAAACCCCGCCCGGCATTGTCGCGAGGTTCTTTTGTAGGGGAGGGCTTTATGCCCTCCCGAAGCAGCCGATTTGAACGTAACACCGTATGAGATGTCATATCCTAAGACTTCAATTCTGAATGGATTGGCGTCAACGGCCCAAAGCGTTTAGCAGGGCTTCCCTGGCTCTTTTGCGCTACTCTTGTCCGGTGGTCGATCTGAATTTCCCCCAGCGGGCAATAATACAGGGAATATTAGGCAGGACAAGTTAAAAGGAGACCTTCCGGTCAAATTTTCGTTGGCTCATCCCGCAAACGAGTACCTGTGGTTTGGATTTTTGCCCCGAAGGGGCTCAATAAGTCAGCCTTTTTTGAACAGGCTGAAGGCTGTCAGGCTGAAGGCTGAAGGGAATCGGTCCCGTGCCACCCTTCAATCTTTTTGGTTGTTGGTTTTTCACTGTCCACTGTTGATCACTGTTCAGTCTAAAACCCCTTCAGGCTGGGCCTGCCGAATAGCCCTCTCCCAAACAAAGAATTAGTCTTGATTGTCCGCTATGAAGCAGGTAATGTTAGATTGCTGATCCTCCGAGCTGTTGCGCGTTATCCCGATTCCGACCAATGAAAGTCCCCTCACTCCCAGCACTGAGCTCTCATCACGCTGACTCAAGCGACCCTGGAGACTCATCCGGCTGCTTCGGCCATGAACATGCCTGATACATCAGAGAATGCTCATCGTGTTTCCGTGGCGTACTGTGAAACGTCCGTTGAAAGTATATCGAGTGGATGAAAAATAGTAGTCAATAATCGATCGTTTGCCGTTGCCTTTTTGGTTCTGAATCAGCCGGGTTTTAGGAGGATAAGTCATGACTATGTCCCGAAGAAATTTTCTGAAAGGATTGGGAGCAGGAATCGGCTCTGCAGGTCTTGCCGACACGTTGGCCCCACATTCCGGTCTCGCTGATTCCACCAGTCCCGCCAAAATCATAGGGGCCCAGGTTACCACTTCAGTTTGCCCTTTTTGCGGAGTGGGTTGCGGTCTGATCGCACATACCATTGAAGGACGACTGGTTAATGTGGAGGGAGATCCGGAACATCCTATCAATCAGGGGGCGACATGCAGCAAAGGGCAGGCCGTATTCGAGGTGGTTACAAGTTCTCGCAGACTCCAACAAATGCATTATCGGGTTTCCGGTAGCGATCGTTGGGAGAAAAAAGATCTCGAATGGGGAATTAAAACCTTGGCTCAACGCATTAAGTCTGCTCGTGATACGACTTTTATCGCCAAGTCAGAAGCTGGAGTGCCGGTTAACCGCACCGAGGCTATTGCTTCCATTGGAGCCGCATCGCTAAACAATGAAGAATGCTATCTCATTACCAAGCTTGCACGAGCCTTGGGTATTGTTTATCTCGAACATCAGGCCCGGCTTTGACACTCATCCACGGTGGCCTCGTTGGGGCCTACTTTTGGTCGTGGCGCAATGACCAATCATTG
>JBEKPW010000175.1:0-13772 GCA_049520315.1 Syntrophobacteraceae bacterium | reverse complement strand
GAGTTAATCCTGCTCTGCAAACAGAGAGTGGGTAGTGTCAAGGCCCCTAAAACGGTGCAGTTCTGGCCCGAGTTGCCCCGCAGCGGTACCGGCAAGGTCCTTAAACGAGAGATTCGCAAGGTATTCTGGGAAGGCCAAGATCGGATGATCGGATGATCGGGCAGCGTTTTGACCGGAATGCCTCGCAGGGAGTTTTGGACGCTGCGCTGCGCCATCAAGTGTGAACTAATTATTAAACGATGCATGATAAAGAAAGAGTGATGTCGGAAATAAAAACCATAAGTGTTATTGGAGCCGGCCAGATGGGCAGCGGCATTGCGCAGGCCGCTGCACAGGCGGGGTATGAGGTGAACCTTCGTGACGTTGATGAAAAATATCTTCAGCAAGCCTTTGCGGTCATGCGCAAGAGCCTTGAGCTTATGTCTTCAAAAGGGAAAATAAGCGTTGAGGAGGCCGACCGCGTGATCAGTCGTATAAAATCCACTACCGATGAAGGCTGCAAAGACCCCAGTCGACTTTAAGCTGGATAACCCCACAAGTTGCTTGATTTCTCAAGGACTGCAGTACGGCAAGACTGTCAGTATTATTTTCACACAACCGGGCACCTATAATTATGATATCAACTTTACGGATGGGGGGACAGCGAGCGCTTCAATTATTGTAAAGTAATGAATAGGATCTATAAATCTTGCTGATCCTAAATATTCCGCTCCCCCGCTTCTTAAGCAGATGGTCAAGGCTGGCTTTTATGGCAAGAAGAGTGGTCGGGGATTTTACGATTACAGGTAGGAAAATGCACACTTTGGTACTTGTCGAACTCAAAGACGGCATCGGCCTTATCACGCTGGTAAACGACTCCTCGGTGCGAGCTGTGCTGATCAGGGGCACGGGCAAGCACTTCTGTGTCGGTGGGGATGTCAAGTGGTTCGCCGAACTGGGGGACAGGCTGCCCGAAGGTCTTGACGGCATCCTGGCCGTACTGAATCCACTGTTGTTCCAACTTCTCAATCTCCCCGTGCCACAGTAGTTACGGCTGTGCATGGTCTGGCGGCCGGGGCCGGGTTGGGGCTTGCGCTTATGGGTGACATTATCCTGGCCGGCGAGTCGTTCAAGCTGCTTTCCAGCTATGCGGGGATAGGTCTATCTCCGGACGTCGGTTCTACTTACTCACTCGTGCGGCGCGTCGGCCCTTCGAGGGCGAAGGAATTCTTCTTCCGCAACCGTCCTCTGGACGCGGCTCATTGTCTGGATTGGGGGATTGTCAATTCAGTCTACCCTGACGACCGGTTGACGCAGGAGGCCGAGAAACTGGCAACCGAACTGGCGCAGTCGCCTACACTGGCCCTGTCATTGACCAAGCGGCTCGTGGATCGGGCGTGGAAACGTGACATTGAGGAGCAGTTGGCGCTCGAGCGTGAGTTCATGGCTCGTTGCGGCAGGTCACACGACTGCCGGGAGGGCGTTCGCGCCTTTCTGGAGAAACGGAAACCGCATTTCACTGCAAACTAAAGGAATACTGTCATGAAAAACGACCGGGACGTCGTAATCGTTAGCGCCTGTCGCACTCCCATCGGGAAATTCGGTGGAAGTCTCAAGGACCTGCGCGCCCACCAACTGGCCGGGATTGCTATGGAGGAGGCGGTGAAAAGGGCCGGCATTGAGAAGGCGCAAATCGACGAATTGATCCTAGGCGAATGCATCCAGTGCTCCGATGAGGCCAATACGGCTCGCACAGCCGCTCTCTCGATCGGAATCCCGGTGGAAGTGCCGGCCTATACAGTGCAGAAACAATGTTCCAGTTCCATGCAGGCCCTGAGTTCGGTGCGTCAACATATCCTCAGCGGGGACGGTGAGATACTGCTGGTGGCGGGTACTGAGTCCATGTCCAACGGGCCCTACGTGCTCAAGAGCGCCCGTTGGGGCCAGCGGCTTATGAACGGCGAGATGAGCGACTCGGTATGGGATATCCTCTGCTCCGGCAGCGGGTTTTCCGGGGAACAATACGTCATGGGCGAGACAGCGGAGCGACTTGCTGACAAATACTCCATCTCCCGGGAGGAGCAGGATGAGGTGGCTTTGCGTAGCCAACACAATGCAGAGACCGCCATCAAGGAGGGAAAATTCGATAACGAGATCGTGCCGGTTACCCTCCGTAACAAGAAGGGCGACCAGGTTTTCCGCACTGACGAACACCCGCGGTTTGGACTGACCATGGAAGAACTGGCGGCGCTCAAGCCTGCTTTCCGCAAAAACGGCACCGTGACTGCCGGGAACTCTTCCGGCCTGAATGACGGCGCCAGCGCGGCGGTGATCATGTCCCGAGCCAGGGCAAAAGATCTCGGGATCAAACCCCTGGCGCGTGTGGTCGCGCAAACGAGCGCCGGTGTTCCCCCGGAATTCATGGGCTATGGCCCGGTACCGGCTGTCCGGAAGCTTCTCGAGAAAACCGGGATGCATCTCGACCAGATCGGGATCATCGAGCTAAACGAAGCCTTCGCATCCCAGTTCCTGGCCTGCGAGAAGGGACTGGGGCTGGATAGGAACAAGGTCAACGTGAACGGCGGCGGTATTGCTTTGGGTCACCCTGTGGGCTGCACGGGGCTTCGCATCGTAATAAGCCTCCTCTATGAGATGAGGCGGCGCGGCGAACAGTACGGCATAGCCACACTGTGCGTTGGCGGCGGCATGGGAATGGCCACGCTGCTGGAACTGGAGCTGTAGAATGTCGGGCGGCCCTGGCAAGTCCCGCCCCATGGAACGCAGGTACCCCGGATAATGCCCGGACGATCTGAAGCGGAGAGAAGAAGCCAAATCGCCAGGACCGGTCGTAGAGAAAGGAGATATATGGAAATCAAGAAAGTGGGAGTTGCCGGATGCGGACTTATGGGCGGCGGTATCGTGCAAACGTGCGCGCAGTCGGGCTACCAGGTTGTAACGTTGGAAGCCAATGATGAGTTGCTAAAGAAAGGGCTGGGCGCCCTGGCAAACAACCTCTCTAGAGCCGTGGACAAAGGCAAGCTCCGACAGGCTGACATGGATGCGATTTTCAGCCGTATCCACGGGACCACCTCGGTGGAAGCCCTCGCAGACTGCGACATAGTTGTCGAGGCGATCATTGAGGACCTGGAGCTGAAAAAAAGACTCTTCAGCGACCTCGATGCCATCTGCCCGGAACATACAATTTTTGCCTCCAACACCTCCTCGATTCCGATCATCGAGATGGCCTCGGCCACCAAACGCGCAGAGCGGTTTGTGGGGCTTCATTTTTTCAACCCCGTGCCTGTGATGAAGCTCGTAGAAGTGATCTCCACGATCCAGTCGAACGAAGAGACGGTCCGCAGGGCCACTGCCTTTATCGAATCATTGGATAAGAAGGCTATCCAGGCTAAGGACCGGGCCGGTTTCATCGTAAACCTGCTTCTCGTGCCCTATCTCCTTGATGCAATCCGGGCACTCGAGATGGGGCTTGCAACCAAAGAAGACATTGATACCGGCATGGTGCTCGGCTGCGGTTATCCCATGGGACCGCTGACCCTGCTCGACTTCGTCGGTCTGGACACCATCTACTCTATAACGAAGATCCTCTTTGACGAATTCAAAGACCCGAAATACGCCTCGCCCCCGCTCCTCAAACAGATGGTCAAGGCCGGTTTTTACGGCAGGAAGAGCGGCAGGGGATTCTACGATTACAGGTCGAAATAGGAGCATGGATATCATCGCCTCCGTCGACGGCGTTCTACTAAAACGAGGACTCAACAAAAGCCGTTTGCGCACAGAATAGTAACGAGGGAGCTGAGGACAAGATGGACACGTTGGTGCTCACCGAAGTCAAAGACGGCGTCGGCCTTATCACGCTGAACCGCCCCGAGGCGTTAAACGCTATAAACTGTAAACGACTCCTCGGTGCGAGCTGTGCTGATCAGGGGCACGGGCAAGCACTTCTGTGTCGGTGGGGATGTCAAGTGGTTCGCCGAACTGGGGGACAGGCTGCCCGAAGGTCTTGACGGCATATTGGCTGTGCTCAATCCCTTATTATTTCAGCTTCTCAATCTCACGGTCCCTGTCGTGACAGCCGTGCACGGTCTGGCGGCCGGGGCCGGGGTGGGGCTTGCGCTTACGGGTGACATTATCCTGGCCGGCGAGTCGTTCAAGCTGCTTTCCAGCTATGCGGGGATAGGTCTATCTCCTGACGTCGGTTCTGCTTACTCACTCGTGCGGCGCGTGGGCCCTTCGAGGGCGAAGGAATTCTTCTTCCGCAACCGTCCTCTGGACGCAGCTCATTGTCTGGACTGGGGGATTGTCAATTCAGTCTACCCTGACGACCGGTTGACGCTGGAGGCTGAGCAACTCGCAACTGAGCTGGCCCAGGCGCCGACGCGAGCTCTGGAACTGACCAAGCGGCTCGTGGACCGAGCGTGGACGCGCGACATTGAAGACCAGTTGGCACTGGAACGCGAGTTCATGGCTCGTTGCGGCAGGTCGCATGACGGACAGGAGGGCGTTCGCGCCTTTCTGGAGAAACGGAAACCGCATTTCTCCGGAAGCTAAAAACAGAAAAGGAATAATGTCATGAAAAAAGACCGAGACGTTGTGATCGTAGGTGCCTGCCGCACCGCCATCGGGAAATTCGGTGGGAGCTTAAAGGACCTCAGGGCCTATCAACTGGCAGGAATTGCCATGGATGAATCGCTTCGCAGGGCCGGAACCGACAAGGGTCAGCTTGACGAAGTGATAGCAGGTGAATGCCTGCAGAATCCCGACGAGTCGAATACGGCCCGCACTGCTGCGCTTTCTATCGATATACCCGTGGAGGTGCCTGCCTATACGGTGATGAAGGCATGCAATTCGTCCATGCAGGCGCTTGCCAACGGTCGCGCCCAAATCGAAGTTGGCGACGCGGAGATGGTGCTGGTTGCCGGTATGGAGTCCATGTCCAACGGACAGTACGTGCTCAAGAACGCGCGTTGGGGCCAGCGGCTCATGCATGGTGAGATGACCGACGCAGTATGGGAGATCCTCCATGCAGGCACCGGTTTTCTGGGAGATAAGTACATAATGGGAGAAACGGCTGAACGGATCGCTGAAAAGTTTGCGATCAGCCGAGAGGAGCAGGATGCATTCGCTTTACGCAGCCATAACAGTGCAGAGGCCGCCATCGAGGCTGGAAAATTCAAGGATGAGATCGTAGCC
Organism: Syntrophobacteraceae bacterium; assembly: GCA_049520315.1. Taxonomy (GTDB): domain Bacteria; phylum Desulfobacterota; class Syntrophobacteria; order Syntrophobacterales; family Syntrophobacteraceae; genus SbD1. The sequence goes on along the minus strand of JBEKPW010000175.1, from coordinate 8,582 downwards.
GTTATCCAGGAGGGCAAGAAAGTGACGCAGACTTTCGACACTGACGAACACTTGCGGCTCCGCCTCACCATGGAGGAACTTGCCATGCTCAAGCCTGCCTTCCGCAAAAACGGCACCGTGACTGCCGGGAACTCTTCCGGTCTCAATGACGGTGCGAGTGCGGCGGTTATCACGTCGCGGACCAGGGCCAAAGAACTCGGACTCAAGCCCCTTGCGCGTATAGTCGCGCAAACAGTCGCCGGTGTTCCACCTGAAATCATGGGGTATGGTCCTGTTCCAGCCATCCGGAAGCTTCTTGAGAAAACCGGGATGCGTCTCGAGCAGATCGGTCTTTTTGAGATCAACGAGGCCTTTGCGTCTCAGTTCCTGGTTTGCGAGAAGGAACTGGGCTTGGACAGGAACAAGGTCAATGTAAACGGCGGAGGTATTGCCTTAGGACACCCGGTGGGCTGTACGGGGCTTCGCATCGTTATAAGCCTTCTTTATGAGATGAAGCGGCGCAACGAACAATACGGTATAGCCTCACTCTGCGCCGGCGGCGGCATGGGAATGGCCACACTGATAGAACTGGAAGGCTAAGGGATTGGACAAGGGATCCGTGTCACGGTCCTATTAGAAACGAAAAAGGAGTTGTGTGCATGCAGTACGATTTTACCGAAGAACAAGTCATTTTGCAGAATATGGTGCGGCGCCTCGCCAAGGAAAAGGTGGCGCCGGGCGCTTCAAAACGCGACGAGGAAGGTGAATTCAGTTGGGAAATGGTGGAGCTGCTGCGCGAGAACGGTCTCTTTGGCATTGATTTTCCGGAAGAATTCGGTGGATCGGGAGCCGGTCTTCTGTCCATGGCAATTGTGGTCGAAGAACTGTGTAAAGTTGATGTGTCGACCGGCATTCTGGTTGCCCAACACGAACTGGGCTCTCTGCCGATCATCCTTGCTGCCAATCGGGCTCAAAAGGAGAAATACCTTACAAAGCTTTCAACGGGTGAGCACCTCTCTGCGTTCGGTTTGACAGAGCCGGCTGCAGGCTCCGACGTAGCAAGGCTGCGTTGCCGTGCCACCAAAGACGGCGACAGTTACATATTGAATGGGACCAAGACCATGATCACAAACGGCGGTGTGGCTCAAACCGTGACCATTTACGCCGTGACAAACCCCGATGCATCCACTTACAAAAATGCCGGCGTATTCATCGTGGAAAAGGGAACACCAGGCTTTTCAGTTGGCAGGAAGGAAAACAAGATGGGCATCCGCGCATCGGAGACCGTCGAACTTATTTTCGAAGACTGCCGTATTCCGGCTGACAATCTGGTCGGAAAAGAAGGCGATGGTTTTAGCATCATGATGAAGACGCTGAATCTCTCAAGGCTTGGTGTGGCCGCCCAAGCGGTCGGCAATGCAGCGGGCGCTCTCGATTATGCAGTAGCATACGCCAAAGAACGGGTCACTTTCGGACATCCCATCATCGAACACCAGGGTATCGGCTTCAAACTGGCCGATATGGCTATGCGTACCGAGGCCGCACGCCAGTTGCTTTACAAGAGCTGCGCCCTGCTCCAGGAGCAACCGAAAGATCTGAGTCCCCTCAGCCCTGATCTCATCCGCATGACCTCAATGGCCAAATGTTATTGCTCAGACGTTGCCATGTGGGTCAGCACAGAGGGGGTGCAGATTCTAGGCGGATATGGGTACATGAAAGAGTATTCGGCCGAACGGATGATGCGCGATGCAAAGATCGCTCAGATTTATGAGGGTTCAAACGAAATCCAGCGTCTTGTCATCTCCAAGACACTGTAGCTGACTGCCGGGGGGATCGAGGAAAACGAGCCTCGGCTGACACTCAGGTATGGAGCCTCACAAGAGAGGGTATGCCTGGATCTAAATTGGGCGTATCTCACCGCGGCCGGAGGCAGACTGGAAGGAAAAAGCGTGAAAGACTTATTCTGGGCGGAATCAGTGGCAGTAATTGGAGTTTCCGAATCTGAGGACAATCTCGCAAAGAATATCGTAGGGAATCTGCTCAAATTCGGCTACCGGGGGAAAATCTTTGCCGTTGGTCCCGGGGGAGGAGAGATTTTCGGGAGCCAAATCTACCGCTCTGTCACTGATCTGCCTGGCAAGCCATACCTGGCCGTTATCCTCACTCCGGCATCTTCCGTTCCCGAAATCTTCGCCCAGTGTGGAGAGAAGGGGATTCGGTGGGCTGTAATCCAGTCCGGGGGATTTCGCGAGTTCAGGGCAGAAGGAGAAATTCTTGAACATGAAATAGTCAAGACGAGCCAAAAGTATGGCATTCGCTTTGTGGGTCCCAATTGCGTCGGTATTATCAATACGGCTATCGGACTCTACACCCCTTTTGTTGATTTGCCGAAGCCATTCACAAGTGGGCGGGTCGGCGTATTCGCTCAGAGCGGCGGAGTCATGTTTTCTCTCGTAGAGAGGCTTTGCACCTCGGGAGTGGGAATAAGCAAGGCCGTCAGTATGGGGAATAAGCTCTGTACCGATGAAGCAGAATACATGGCCTTCGCTAAGGACGAGCCGGACATCGATGTCATATACTTCTATCTGGAGGACCTTAAGAGAGCCCGCATCTTTGCCGATCTGGCGCGCCAATGCTCCAAACCCGTCGTTCTTCACAAATCGAATACCAGTTCTTTGAGCCGAACCATTGCGCGATCCCACACTGCGGCTCTTGCCGTAGACGATGACGTTGTCGATGCTGTCTGCCGTGAGAGCGGAATCCTGAGAGTTCATTCCGCATATGAAGGCATAACCGCCGTCAAGGGTTTTAGTCTTCCGTCTCTTAGGGGCAAAAGTCTGGCGGTTATATCCAGGTCCGGCGGATGGGCCGTAGTCTCTGCTGATGCTTGTGCAAAACACGGTTTTTACCTGCCGGAGTTGGGCAGAGATGTTCTTGATGAAGTCCGACGCGGTTCTCGTGCCGGGGTTATCCCATTTGGGAATCCGTTAGATCTTGGTGACATCTACGATCTCTCATTTTATTCCCGTGTGGTCGAAAAGGCGCTCCTTCAGGATGACATCCATGGAGTCATTTTCCTGCAATCCACACAAATGGTGATTGAGTGGGAGGAAAACAGGCGCCTTGTAGAAAAGCTTTCGGAACTTTCCATTCAATTCGGAAAACCTGTTGCCGTGGTGATGGATGTAAAGCTGGACGAACGAGTGATCCTGGAGGAGACAGCCCGGTTTCCATTTTTTATCGAGCCGGCCGAAGCGGTGGAAGCTTTGGCGGTCAATTATCAATGGAGCAAACGCGATCTAAGGCCGCTGCCTTTAGATATTGAACAAGACGAAGTAGTAGTACCTGTCAAAGATATCGAAGAATGGATAGCTGCCATCAATGAGGAAAAACGGCAGCCGCTTCTTAATGAGGCATTTGATTTACTGGACAGGACGGTGATTCCGACTGTTCCATGGCATATGGCCAATAGCCTCGACGAGGTTATCGAAGCTGCGAAGGATTTAGGGTTTCCCGTTGCGCTGAAAGCAGTCTCTCCTTCACTCCTGCACAAGAGCGACAAAGGCGGCCTTGCGTTGAACGTGCAGGATATGGTTTCCCTGCGCAAAGAATGGCATCGGCTGCGAGAAGTCTCAAGTGATATTTCGGGCATCGTAGTACAAAAGATGGCGCCAGCTTCCAGAGAACTCATCGTAGGGGCCAAAAGGGACCCCCTTTTCGGACCTGTCGTGCTGGTCGGCCTCGGAGGGATCATGGTCGAGATCCTAAAGGACGTAAGCATGCGTCTGGCTCCGATAGATATGGCAACAGCCCTGCAAATGTTCCAGGAACTTTCCGGAAAACGCATACTGGACCGATTCCGAGGCATGAAGGAAGCGAATCTTCTCTCAGCAGCCCGTATTCTGGTACAGCTCTCACAGCTCATGCACCACTTCCCTCAGATCTGCGAAATCGATTTGAATCCAGTGAGCCTCGACGACGAGGGAAAAGAGGCGATTGTCCTCGACGCCCGCCTGCTCCTTTCCACCTAGTCGCGGGGGCTAAGAAACTAGACATTTTAGGAGTCGAACATGAAAAAGGCGGAAGTGTATTCGACAACACGTTTAACTGAGTCTTATTGGCCTGCTACATCGGAGAAAACGTTACTCGGATGGAGTATCGGGCAGGCGTTGCGGGCAGCCGCCTCAGAGGCGCCGGATTGCTGGATTTCGATTTTGAGAAGCTCCAGCGCTTTGGCCGTGTTGATTTTTAAAAGGGTATCCTGGTAGCCCATAAAAGCTCCTTTCTTGGGGGGACAGTTGGGGGAACTAGAGCCCGCAAAGTGGCTTAACTCCGTCCAAATAAACCAAACAATCAAAATAACTTTTCAGTTAAATCAACTATTTAGCCCCAAAGAAGCTCTTTCGTAATCAGCAGGTCGCTGGTTCAAATCCCATCGCCGGCTCCAAGAACATAAAGGGGTTAGCCTAAAGCGGTTTGCCCCTTTAAAGTCCCTGTCCACGCCCTGTCCATTAATTCAGGGTGAGAGGATTTTTCGCCCTCGCCCCGCCCAATTTCTGTGAGTCGTTGCGGCTCAAACCGAATCCAGTGATGAGAGAATAACTTCTCTATGGAGGCGTTTTCTCGTCCTACCCGGGCCGGTCATCGTCAAAATCATTGAGGACGCCTGGCCCACGTGGCGGCGCTTTCGTTTTTAAACTACCGGGGCATTGCACTCTTGGAAGCACTTGAGGGTGGACCGGTCCCAATCTTATTTGTCGCCGTTACCGTGAATGTACAGGCAGTGCCTTTGGTCAGACCCTTCACGGTTATCGGGCTGGATCGCCCTGAGGCTGTCTGCCCTGTGCTGGATGTCACGGTATACGAGGTAATGTGACTTCCACCGTTTGAGGCCGGGGCCATGAATTTAACCTTTACCCGGGCTTTGCCGGCTTTTGCCGCAACGATTGTGGGCGCATCCGGGACTGTAGCAGGCGTCAAGCTGTTGGAAGCACTTGAGGGCGGACTGGTCCCAACCTTGTTTGTCGCCGTTACAGTAAATGTATATGCAGTGCCGTTGGTCAGGCCTGACACAAGTATGGGGCTTCCCGCGCCTGTGCTTGTGACGCCGCCTGGGTTCGAGGTGACGGTGCAACTTGTTATTTGGCCCCCGCCATTTGTCGGCAGCTTAAAGCTCACCGTTGCCTGGGCGTTGCCGGCCGTTGCCTGGGTGTAGCCAGGCGTTGCACCTACCATTTCAGGCGTATCCGGGACTGTGGCAGGAGCTGGGCTGGTGGAAGGACTGGGGGCCGGACTGGTCTCAATCGGGTTTGTCGCCGTTACAGATGTATTGGCAGCGCTGTTGGTTGGGCTTGACTCCTTTATCGGGCTTCCCTCTGCTTGGGCCGTTGTACCGCCGTGGCTCGATGGCGAAGTGTAGGAGGTAACGGGGGTGCCGCTGTTCGACGCGGGGGCCGCGAGGCCGCCCGTTGCCGGGGTGCTGCCGACCGTTGCCGGGGTGCTGCTGACCGTTGGCTGAACGTTGCCGGACACCGGCGCTATGATTGGCGCTTCATCCGGAACAACTAAAGCATTGTTGGTGAAGATTTTAATCTCCTGGGTCGCTCCATCCGGCAATGTGTCCGTGAAGACCATGACCGTCATGTTTGCGTCAATAACTCCCGTGGATGTTGAACTGACGGTACCGGGGTCAACAGTTATCGCCCCCCCTGATGAAATCGACACAGTCCCGGTTCCGGTGTTTGATGACCCGTCACTTCCGGTCCAGGAAAATGAAGATGTTCCATTCGTGCTGATCGCAAGAATGTCATTTTCCCAAAAGGGCGCTTCAGGGCCTGAAACCAAACCATCGCCTTGCCACGTGCCCACCAAATCAGCCGGCGAATATGAAGCCGCTTGTTTGGTGAAAACAAAAAGGGTGGCGTCTTCGGCCGTGGTGGTGGCCCCACTTGTACCGACCATGATAGTCTTGCCTGCGTCCATGAAAGACACGTAGGTTGGCTCTACACAACTACCCGAAACACAGGTTATCACCCCATCCGATGAAATCGACAGAGTCCCGGATATGCTGCCTGATGAGCCGTCACTGCTGGTTGAGGATCCTGTAAATGTTCCATCTGGGTTGATCGTCTCGCTCACTCTTGTCCACGCGGGCGTTGGTCCCGAAGATAAAAAATTGCCTTCCCAGTTGCCGGCTAAATCAGCCAATGAATATGAAGCGGCTTGATTTGTGAGAATCACAAGATTGGAAGAGCCATCGGGCCAGGTTTCCGCACATACGACGACGGTATTGTCCGAATCTGTCTGGCACAGGTAGCTCTCGGACTGACCGTTTACGGTCATCACAATCCCGGTGGAAGCAATCGAGAAAGCACCGCTGCCACTATAAGAGCTGCCATTGCTTTCAGTACCTGAAAAGGTGAGTGTTCCATCCGAGGCTACCGTTACTGTGCCTCTTCCCCACCATGGTGCGCTGGGACCTGTAGTAAAACCGTTAGAGTTCCACGTGCCGGTCAAATTAACGGTCTGTCCTTCCGCGACCAATGGAAATATAGGGAATAGACAGATAACGCTGACCAAAATGAACAGTCCATGCAGATGCTTTGACAGATTTGTCCTACTCATTTCCGATCATCCTGCGTAAACTGCAAAGAAGGTGATGTGACAAGAAACCGCTTTTTGAAAGTTTTGCGCCGGAATAGTGCAAATTGTGTGCTGCGCGTCCGAGTCGCATTTTCGGGCCGGATTCTTCCCGAAAAAGTTCTTGGGGCGCGCTTAAGAAGGTTGTGGCATGTTAAAAGGCCACCCCGGGCATTTTCAATACAAATTGCTGGACCGGCGCAATTCAGTTGTTTAATGCACAAATCGTTCCGGTAATCTAATTAAACAACAAATTATCTTGAACGCGCAAGTCAATTTTTATTAATTTTTGTTAAATTTCAGGATAATACTTAACATTCTGTCGAAAATGATATCAAAAACCCCAGAGTAATAGTAACCGGTGCTTTAATCAGTTCGGCCACTCTCTCCCGGGCAGGGAGGTAATCCAATGGCGATCGGGTGAGGCGTCTTTAGCTGGTGTCCATCCGGAAACCCCGGATGGACACTGGCTAGGCGTTACGGATGTTCGCTTTGACGCGCTCGATCAACTCCGGTGTCACCTCGCGGATGCCGTGTTCCTTGGCGTGCTCAGCCGCTTTCTGGAGTACCTCCATTTCAGTCTCACCCCGCACGATGTGCTGACACCCACTCGATGGATCTACCTTGGCACATTCGAGGACCTTTGCCATGGGCTCGCCTCCTTAAGAAAATATACAACCGCCTGACAGCGCGGTGTAGTAACTTGATAGAAAAAACGTAAAAGCGGTTTCAGTTCTTGTCAACCGCGTCCGGACTTGCATAGCTCCGAATTGAGCGGACGACCCGGTGGACAACTTTTGGTATGTGTCTCCCCGGTCGTCTGCGAGGGTTATTCTGCATGTTCCCACCCTGGATTTCGATCATTGCAATATGGAAATTCCCGTCGCAGCCGTTTGACGATTACAACCTTGTTATCGGATCAGACAATATGTAAAATATAACAAGTCTCCAGTATTGCCTTGGCGAATTCAGTCCCAAGCCTTCAGGTGAAAAATCGAGTCGACGGCTGAGCCGTTCTACTGGAGGTGGCCATCAGATTGGTATTTTCGGCAACAATTAGATCAAAAGAGCGGAGGCGATGTGTGGAGACGATTAGAAATACTTATCCTTGACGATGAACCTTTGGTGGGCCGGCGACTTAAGCCCATTTTGGAAAGAGAGTATCACGTTGAGATTTTCGTGGAGCCAAAGGAAGCTCTGGCCCGTATGCAGGAGAAGAGATTTGACATTGTAGTAACGGACATCCGTATGAAGGAACTGGATGGCCTGCAGGTCCTGGAGATTGTGAGAGCAAAGTCGCCCGAGACCAAAGTCATAATGATCACGGGTTACGCGACCCTCGATGCGGCCCGTGAGGCAGTGACCAAAGGGGCCTTTGATTTTATTGCCAAGCCATTTCGGATTGGAACGATACGAGATGCAATCATTAAGGCCGCCCAAGCCTTGGAAAATGAACAGGCTGGTGGCAAATTCTGAAGAGACATCGGGTCAGAAACGTACAACATGATCCGCCTGCAGCGTAACAATTTCCCTTAATTGAGAAGGGAGAAACGATGAAAATTTACCGAAGTCGCATGGAAAAAATATTGCATGAGCAAGAGATGGATACGATTATTACCAACCCCAAGCAGCCGTTCAGAACCTTTTTCAGAAAAGTACATTATATCCTCTCCGTGTGGGGCGATAAATTGAGAAGACATTCCGGGTCTAAGCCATCTACATTTGAATCAAACTCTAGCTATAGTAAACGGCGTAAGTAAGCCGTTATGCCGGCGAAGCCCGCCCCGGAAGTGTCTAGTCCGGGGGCCGGCATCTGGTAGTGGCTGTCTGGATTCCGGCTTGCGCTGGAATGAGTGCGCCTGGGAGCAGGCGCGATCTGAGAGGTGCAAGTCCTCTCTCGGGAGGCGCCCACTCCCGATAGCCAAAGGTAACTGCGTCGCCGCGAGGTGGGGTGGAGAGCAACC
>JBEKPW010000174.1:0-9976 GCA_049520315.1 Syntrophobacteraceae bacterium | reverse complement strand
GAACCCCCTCCGTTCTATTTTGCCTTCACAAATCGGCAATGGCGCAGGGGTTTGCGTTGATCATGACATGGCCGATTGTATCACCGCCGTTTTTGGCAGGTTTGCTGGCCGCCCGCAATACTTTGCCTTTGTCTACGGTAGCGAGGTGAAAAACGGGATTGGCCTTTAAGTATTCATAGGCAGTTTTCAATATTACCCTCCTTATAATCGGTTCTTCCCGCGGCCTTTTTTCCGGCCCGGAGTGTATACTTTCTCCCATGATATATATACTTAAGACTCATTATTCAAGTATCATCGTGACGCGGACTATCAGCAAGCCGGCAAAGGGGAGCGAGATTGACTATGACGGAGAGACAGTATCGGTAAATGGGTTTGCTCCAGATCGAGACCCGATTGCCGGAGCAAAGAGTAGCGAAATGGCGCAAAAGTTTGTAAGGATCGATTTTAAAATATGACCGATGGCGGATAAAACCAGAGGCGTACGACAGTGAGACGAAGGAGTTTTTCCGATGAAGCACGAGCTTGTGGCAATTCCCATCTCGGAGAATGCGAAAGTTTCAGGGATTCTCTCCATTCCAGATGCCGCCCCAAACGGTACCGGGGTTATCCTGGCGCATGGCGCCGGAAATGACATGAGTCACCCTCTTCTCGCGTCATTGGCGGAAGGCCTTGCCGATGCAGGTTATCTTGCCTTGCGTTTCAATTTCCTTTACCGGGAGATGGGAAAAAAGAGTCCGGATAATCAGGACCTGCTGAACCTTGCATGGCAAGGCGCATATCGCTTTCTCGCCGAACATATTGAATACCGCCCAAGGCATATAGCGGCAGGAGGAAAATCCATGGGAGGAAGGATTGCGTCGCAATTGGCGGCAGAAGGGATGCTCGACGTTAAGTGCCTTATTTTTCTTGGATATCCGCTTCATTCGCCTGGAAGGAAGGACCGGCTCCGAGACGGTCATCTCTATAAGATCGCAACCCCGATGCTCTTTTTCACCGGGACAAGGGATCAGCTTTGTGACCTGCAACTCATGAGACAAGTACTGTCAAAGCTGATTGCGCCGTGGGAATTGGAGGTTATTGAAGGCGGTGATCACTCATTTCATGTGCCAAAATCTTACGCAATAGATCCCACTGAAATTTATGAACTGATTGTTTGCAGGACAGTTGAATGGTTGGGCGGGTGAGATGAGTAATACTCAGTTTCGTTCAAGATTGAACTAACTAAAAGAGCGGGGGACTTTTTTCACTTTAAAGATCCCCCGCGCCCCCGGGATTTCTGCCCCCGGCGGCCCGCCCGTGTGCAACCGGCCAGGTGATTGCCGGGGGGACTGGAACTAAATTTAGAACTGAAAGGAGTGCCGAGAGATGGAACACAAGATGACAAAAAGGAGCATGACGGCCCCCGATGAGGTGCGGACTTTTGCAAAGGGGAAAGTGGAACTGGTAGAAGTGGGTGGAGTAGTCTTCGGAAAAGCGACCCTGCTTCCGGGGTGGAAATGGTCGGAAAGCGTCAAACCAAAAGCAGGGACCGCAAGCTGCCTGGCCCCGCACACTCAATACCAGGTCTCAGGCAGGTTGCATGTGGTGATGGATGATGGAAGCGAAGATGAATTCGGACCGGGGGATGTCTGCTATATTCCTCCGGGACACGACGCCTGGGTTGTAGGAGATGAACCCGTGGTGGTGATCGATGTAACCGGAATGAAGCAATACGCAAAATAAGTGTCTGATGGCATGGTAAGCAAGGCAAAGCAATGGCAGATCAACTCACCACTGTCAGTAAAACCCGTTTGCTCGACATGATAGGGCGACTTTCCGGCATGGATATGCGAAAAGTGGAGCGCGCAATCAGGGTCCAACTTGCCTTGAATCCATAGGCTATAATATTTTGTGCAGAGGTAACCGCATGTGGGGATTGGAAGAACTAAAAATCCACAGGGAAATAGTTGATCGTCTTGACTGGGAAATGACACCGGAAAAGGCTGTTGAAACCTATCTCGAATGGGGGACCGGATGGACCCGCAAGGATGATTTCGTTCGGTATGCCGGTCAGGAAGCCCTCTATTTTGTAATCTATGACTGGGAAAAGCCTGCTCAGGTTACCCTGATCCGCAGAACCATGAAAGAGGCCGATGAGATCGCAAAGGTCCCCGTGCCGGACGAGATGGTCCGCAGAGCGGTTGACGAGGCTGGACGCAAGCCTGGAGTCGGAGTTTGCGCCATTACCGAGGAATTGAAGGAATGGCTGAAGGAAGCTCTTGGCTGCTGAATTTGGGTGTTTTTGATCCGTTGGTGAACGTTCTACCACAGAGGCACAGAGGAAAACCGACCACGGATGGGGAGCCCAGCGGGGTGGACTATCACGGATGGAAAAATCATCTGCCATTCAGTGAAATTCTTGTTTCTTGTGCAAGGTTTTATCTGCAAATTGCCGTTTTCTCTCCATGACCTGTCCATGACCAGCTCTCTGCGTCTCCGTGGTAAAATTCCCGCTGCCTGAGCTACCCGTGCCGCGTCAACCAGGCGGCAAATACGCCTGCCGCAAACCCGAAGAAATGCCCGGTCCAACTCACTCCACGCAAAACTACAAACAAAGAAGACAAAGCCCAGCCATAATAAGAGGCTACAGCAATAGAAACAACCAGCGCCAACAGCTCTCGCCGGAAAAGGCCGATTGCCAGCAGGTAGCCTATTAAACCGAAAATTATGCCGCTTGCTCCTATGTGGACCGTGTGGCTCTTTCCAAATAACCAGATGCCTCCCCCTCCGATCAGGGCTATAAAAATGACGGCCTCTACGGTGAGTTTCCTGCTGTATTCCAGAGAAAAAAAGAGCAGGGGAGCCAGGCCAGGGAATTTGAAATCAAGTGCCTGGCGCCGGTATGCAGAAAAGGCGCAAATAGAATACCCGGCAAGCCGGAGATGCTCCGCGGTCTTATGCCATAATTTCGTAGATCGAAGGGCAAGATCAGATTCAGAAAAAAGACTCCCCAGAGCAAAGCCACGCAGATAGCCGCAATCTCCACATTGCCGCTGATCTGCACCCCGGAAGCCGTAGACAATTGCTTACCTGCTCTCATACAGTCTCAATTTCCGTGAAGTATCTTTCGAATGATGTCACAGTATTGCCGGCTTTCCCCGTCAACCGGGTACAGATCGATTTCCGAAGGCGACGCAGCCCCCAAGCCAAGTTCGCCCCCCCGCGAAATCTGTTCCTGGTCGAATATCCTCCGGTTCATTATCGCAGCGTTGCTGCCAAGCATCCTGAGCATCGCCACGCCCACCGCGTCAATTGCCACCCGGTCGGTTGAGGCTAAAAACACGTCGCCTCTGGCTCGTTTTCCGCTCACCGGGCCGCCGTCGATAAAAGCATCAATCCCATCCAGGACGACGAGCTTCGGTTGAAACGGCGCATTGATCTCAGCGATCATTTTGCGCTGATGCGGGGAGCCGTGGAGCTCGCTCATGTAATTAAATCCATGCCGGGAAGTCGGGACTACTCCTACATGCAATTTGAGAGACATGGTAAATATGCCGCCGTACTGGTGAGTTTTCAAACAGCAAGTGGAAACCAGGCACTCGGTTTCCAGGATGGGACGGGCTATTCGGAACCCGTTGGGCCAGTGACTGTCTTTTGGCCTAAACTCAACCCAGTCTGATTCTGCCAGTTCATCGAAGTTGATGATCCGAACATCTCTTTCCTGCAGGAGAGGAATGATCTCCTTTTCCGTCATGACCCGGATAGTTGGCGGATAGCTCCGCTCCCCCAGGCTGATGGACTTTGCGCCCATTTCCCAAAGCTCATCGATCAGGGCGACCAGGGTGTCGTTGTGAGTTGAGCCCGGACATGGGTCCGCTGTGTTGAAGTTGGGCTTGATCAAGACGTCCTTGCCTTTGACCGGATTGATTCCCAGGCCCGCAATCGATGCCGTCACACCCCGCGCTCTGTCGGCAGTCTTAACAAAGGCAACCCGATTCATTCGTCACTCCTCGTCCATCTCGGACAGTTCTTAAGGTCCAGTGAATTTGATGTTGTCAGTATCATAGAACATTGCGAGCAACAGATAAAGCCCGGAAGAGAACGGCCTCATGCCCAGTTGCGTTCAAGATTGAACTAACTAAAAGAGCGGGGGACTTTTTTCACTTTAAAGATCCCCCGCGCCCCCGGGATTTCTGCCACACGCGCAAGCGCGTGTGGCAGAGAGTCAGGCGCTCGCGGCGGGGGTCGGCGGATCTGTCCGGAAGCAAAAACACTATGGGGAGATCGTGGCGAGGGCGGCGGCGGCTTTCTCGACGATCTTCGGCGGGAGCGGGATATAGCCGAGATCACCGCTGAAGTGTTGTCCTTGGTGCAGGCACCATCGAAATAGCTCCCTGATAACTTCCGCTTTCTTCGAATCAGGGTGGTCCCTGTAGAGGAGGATCCAGGTGAGGGTGACGATGGGGTAGGATTGAGCGCCCTCGGGGTCTGGCAGAAAAACCCGCAGGTTTTCGGGCAATTCAGCCTCCGCCATGGCCGTCATTGCGCTGTCGAAGGACGGGACGATGTAGTTCCCGGCCTTGTTCTCCAACGATGCCGCTTCAAGGTGCAACTTTTGGGCAAAGCCAAGCTCCACGTAGCCGATCGAGCCTATGGATCGCTTGATGAGTGTGGCGACCCCCTCATTGCCCCTGGCCCGCATCGGGCCTCCCGGCCAGTCAACGACGTTCTGTGCTCCATATTTCTGACGCCATTCAGGGCTCACGGCGTCGAGGTGCTTGGTGAAGGCAAAAGTGGTGCCACTGCTGTCGCTACGCGCTACCGCTGCTATCGTCAACTTCGGGAGCTGAAGTCCGGGATTGCATTCCCTGATGATGGGATCGTTCCAGTTCCTGATCCTTCCGAGGAAGATGCCGGTGTATGCGGCGCGGCTCAGTCTGAGCTGACCTTTGAGTCCGGGCAGATTATAAGCCAGGGCGATGCCGCCGGCGGTCATGGGAATGAGCCGCACCCCGCGTTGAACTTTGGCGATTTCGGCGTCGCTCATGGCGGCATCGCTCGCCCCAAAGTCCACGAGCTTTTCCTCTTCAAAGCCAACGCCAGTAAACCGTTCGACTCCGAGACCGCTGCCCACCGGCTCGTAATCTACTACGACCTGCGGGTGCAGCTTATTGTATTGTTGAAACCAGCGTTCATAGAGCAGCGATGGGAAGGTTGCCCCCGCCCCCTTTATCAGGACGGCGCCGGGCGGCGCTTTGAGAGTGGTTTGCCCCCGGGTTGAAGGAGAAAGTCCGGCCAGGGCCACGACAAGAGCTGCCAGGCTCAACAGGGTTTTTCGCGTGCTCATGGGTGGTTCCTTAGTTGCCGCGCGGCGGGCGGCAACAGGCGATTAACTGAATTTGCCGCCGATGTAATCCTGTGTGTGTTTTTCTCGTGGGTCATCGAAGATTTGCCTGGTATCGCCGTATTCGACCAGATAACCGGTGCGTCCCCCCTGAGTGGTGTCAACGTAGAGGAAGCCGGTCTTGTCGGCCACCCGCTGGGCCTGCTGGAGATTGTGGGTGACGATGGCGATGGTGTAACTCTGCTTCAACTCCAACATCAACTCCTCAATCCTGCGCGTCGCGATGGGGTCGAGGGCCGAACAGGGCTCGTCCATCAGCAACACCTGAGGCTCGGTGGCAATGGCGCGGGCGATGCACAGGCGCTGCTGCTGCCCTCCGGAAAGAGAGAGACCGCTGTTGTGCAGCTTGTCTTTGACTTCGTCCCACAGGGCGGCCTTTCGAAGGGCCTGCTCGACGCGCTCTTCGCGGTTTCCCTTGTAACCGTTAAGCTTCAGGCCAAAGGCCACGTTCCGGAAAATGCTCATGGCAAAAGGGTTTGGCTGTTGAAAGACCATGCCGATATGACGGCGGACTGCCACAGGGTCTATTTTGGGCTCGTATATATCGATGCACTGAAAGTGTACGTGACCTTTAAAGCGGAACCCTCGCACCATGTCGTTCATCCGGTTCAGGCAACGCAACACCGTGCTCTTGCCGCACCCGGACGGTCCGATGAAGGCCGTGATCTTTCCACGCTCGATCGGGATAATGGTATCTCGTACGGCTTTGAACTTACCGTAGAACAGTTCTTTGATATGGCAGTCGATAACCGGGCCTTCGCAGCCATCAGGGGACATTGAAAAGTTCTTGGGAGGTAGATCCATCACGAATATCTCCTTGTTCCTTTTGAGAAGACTGCTCGCTTCGCCGGGAAGCGGGAAACGTTTGCTCCTCGCTTCCTTATTCCGTGCGCTTTCTTGACAGGCTCTGTCCAATCAGGTTGACCGTGAGCACCAGTAGTACCAGCACCAGGGCCGCTGCCCAAGCCAGTTCAACCTGGTTTTCAAAGGGCATGGCCGAAAAGTTGTAGATCAGCACCGCCAGTGAGGCCATCGGCTGCATGAAGTCAAGACGCCCGCCGGAAGTGAGCCAGTAATTGCTGAAGAGTGCGGTGAACAGGAGCGGCGCGGTCTCCCCTGCCGCCCGGGCCACGGCCAGCATGACTCCGGTGAGAATGCCGGGAAAAGCCGTGGGCAGCAGCACCATCCAGACCGTCTGTGCCTGGGTAGCCCCCATGCCGACGGCGGCTTCGCGCATTTTCGAAGGCACCATGCGGACCGCTTCTTCCGCAGTCAGCATTATCGTCGGCAGCATCAGGATCGACAGGGCGACTCCCCCGGCCACGGCGGAAAAGCCTCCGGTGACAAGGACCACGGCCCCGTAGGCGAACACGCCGGCGAGGATGGAGGGAAAACCGCTAAGAACTTTTGCGCACATGCGTACGACTTGGGCCAGCTTGGTCTTCGGCCCGACCTCGGCCAAAAACACCGCCCCAAGAACGCCGAAAGGCACGCTGATCAAAGCAGCGAGACCGACCATGACGAGGGTGCCGACCACGGCGTTGCCAAACCCTCCCCCCTGTTCGAAGGCAGTTGGCGGTAATTCTGAAAAGAGGCTGAGGCTCAGCCGCTTGCCGCCTCTTATGACCAGCATCAGCACCACCGAAAACAGCGGTACCAGGGCCATGATGGTCATGAGGGACGTCAGCCCGCTCATTACAAAGTTGAAGGCCGTCCGAGGACGGCGCAGAGACTTCTCCAGTTTACCGAGGTCGACCAGGACGGCAGATGGTCCTGTTACGCGGTCAGCGGAATTGCGGGTAACCGTCTCACTCATCACTCAACACCTTCCCGGCCCATGGAGGCCCGATTCAAAACGAAGGCCCCGGCCATATTGACGAGGACGGTAATCCCAAGGAGAATGAGAGCTGCGAACATGAGAACGCCGATTTCCCGGGGACCCGCCTCGGCGAAGTTGTTTGCCAGCAAGGCGGCCAAAGTGTTGGCAGGTGAAAAGAGGGACCAACTGATCACGTTGGAGTTGCCCACGAGCATGGCCAGGGCCATGGTTTCACCGAGGGCCCGGCCGAAGGCCAGGATGATCGCCCCGAATATTCCCTTCGACGCCGTGGGGAGTAGGATGGCCAGAATGCTTTCCCAGCGCGTGGCGCCGAGTCCATAGGCTGCTTCGCGCAGCTTGGGCGGCACCGCCAGCAGGGCATTGAGGCTTATCGCCGCAATGGTCGGCATAATCATGATGGAGAGCACTATGGCGGCCGGCAGCATCCCGGGGCCGCTCAACATCGTGCTAAAGAGCGGAATCCATCCCAACTTTGCCTGCCATGCGAGGCAGAAAGGACGAATCAGGGGAATGATGAAGAATATCCCCCACAACCCGTAGACCACGCTCGGAATGGCGGCAAGGAGTTCGATGAGGTTTTTGAACAGGTGCTCGAGCTGATCCGGCAGTCTACCCCAGACCGGGTGAAACTGGAGTCCGGCCGCCTTCAACAGGGAGAACACAAACGTGGCAAGGTAGTGTTCACTGAGGAATATGGCCACTGCCAGACCGAACAGAGTGCCGATAAACAGGGCTAGCAGAGAGCTGTACATCGTTCCCCAGATCTCGGGCAGCACGCCATATACCTTGGTGTTGGGGTCCCAGGTGGTACCCGTGATAAAACCCCAGCCGTACTTGCTCATTGCAGGCAGCGCCTGCTTCGTGATGGTGTACACGATGTAAAGCACCAGGAGGACAGTCAGCCAGGCGAACAGGTAGGTAGCCCACCTGAAGACGATGTTGCCGTACCTCTCTATGAACGTCGGCGCGCGCGCTACGGATGTCGCCGTACCAACATTGCTCTCGCTGACTGCAGCCATGCTGATTAAACTTCCCTCGGAGCTACTTGCCCTGAATGTTGTTCAATGCATCTTTAACCTTCTCTACGACCGGGGCAGGGAGAGGGACGTAGCCGAATTGCTCGCTGCACTTTTGTCCTTCCGTCAGGCCGTATTCGATGACACTTTTTAACGTTTTCAGTTTGTTTGCATCGTCGTAGCGCTTGTAACAAAGCAGCCAGGTATAGGTAACGATGGGGTAGGAATCGTCCCCGCCGGGGTCGGGCAACCACGCCATCAGGTCGTCGGGCATTTCCACGGCGGCCAGAGACGCCTGGAAGGAGGGCGTGGAGGCCTTGATGAATTTGCCTGCCTTGTTCTCCAGGACAGCCATGGCCAAGCCCTGTCCTTTGGCATAGCCGTATTCGATGTAGCCGATCGACCCGGGTGTGGTGCGCAGGCTCGCGGTTATGCCTTCGTTGCCCTTGGACCGGGTGCCTACGGCCCAGTTCGGCATCGTGTTCACACCGGGACTTTTCGCGAAATCCGGGCTGATTGCGGCCAGATGCTGCGAGAAAACATACGTGGTGCCGCTGCTGTCGGCCCGGACGACGACATTGATCGTGCTGTCCGGCAGCTTCGCGTCCGGATTGGCCTTGGCGATCAATGGATCATTCCATTTGTTGACTTTGCCGAGAAATATCCCGGCGTAGGCTTCACGCGTGAGCTTCAGTTCCGGGACTCCCGCAAGGTTGTAGCTCAACACGATGGCGCCCGCAGTCATAGGCAGCAACTGCACCCCGGCCTCGACCTGGGCTATCTCCTCAGGTTTCATGCCCGCATCGCTTGCGCCAAAGTCAACGGTCTTATTAATGAAGTTTTTGATACCACTGCCGCTGCCGACCGACTGATAGTCGACCTGAACATTGGAGTGCACGCCGTGGTAGTCCTTAAACCATTTGCTGTAGAGTGGGGCCGGGAAGCTCGCTCCCGCTCCAATCAATTTCACGTAGTCTTCTGCTGCATCAGCACTTGAGCAAAATAAGCCGAATCCCAGGACAAACGATACCAGACTCAAACGCAACATCTTCGTGATTATCATAATTACCCCATTTTAAGGCTCAATCCCCAATCGAAGGGCTGTCTGTAGGAGAAAGCCCGTGGCCTTCGTCTGCGGAATCGACTCTAAAAACACCGCAGTCCTCATTCTCCCGGAAGCAATCGCCAAAAGCATCAAGCATACTGCGCGATAGGACATGATTCGGCATGCTCCCGCACGAAAATGCCGGGACAGCTCGTTGGCAAATACCCCCAAAGTAACTAATCATTTTTAGGCGTGCAAAGTGACAGTTTGGTTTAGGATATGTGACAATTGCATGACATTCATTGAAGGGAACATTTCAAAGAGCCGTATTCATCGGCTAACCCATGTCAATTGCAAGACAATTCTCGGGGGGATTTTGCGAGGACTTTTTTTGAAAAATGGCAACTGTGCGAGCCGGTGCTCTCCCTGGTCTTTTAGGCTCGTCCGGCAAACGAGTACCTGTGGTGTGGATCTTCTGACCCGAAGGGGCTTGATACGGAGTTGCGTTCAAGAAAGCATCAAGTCAAGGGCGCGGGGAGCTTTGCCCCATAAGCGATCAAATAAGGATTATTTATATTCAACACTTAAGTATATTAAATTGTAATTTTCTACTTCGGGCATTTTCCATCAGATTGCGCCTTATCCTTGGCCAATTCTGAAATGCCATCGAAATAGAAAGCCTTGGAACTACA
>JBEKPW010000173.1:0-12096 GCA_049520315.1 Syntrophobacteraceae bacterium | reverse complement strand
GGTGCCAAAAACAAAGGAATCAGAAAATGCCTTCTCTACCGGATGTCAGACGTCAGATAACAAGATCAATTCTTCTGCATCTCTCGAAGAGTCGGTCATAAATGTCGGAGTAGTACTAGCTACCCCGAACAAGCGTACAATGTGCACCTTTCCAATCGGACGCCACAGTTGATAGCTTTAAACCAAAAAAAGGTGAGGCCCGCTGCACCATGACCTATTCAGGATTCAGATAGTGTGACAGATTGGAGCATAAGCTCTTATGCATTATCCAAGAAAATTCATTCAAGAAATCCTTCAACATTTCCGAATGACCAATTGATACCCTCAAAAAGGAAAGCACAGACAGCAGGCGCCGCCTCCCGGTGAGTACAGGCCGCGTGAGCCGGTGAGGCGTTGGGTTTCCCGTTTACTCGCTTAAAGCTAAGGAGTAGGGTAGTGCTTCAAAAAGGCGAAACCATAGGTCGAACCCCGCCAGGTTTTTTCTCGGATCTCGACGATAAGGAACGAATCAGGCTTTTCAACATCGGAACGATTCGGACCCTTGCCGGAAAAGAGCTTCTGTTCAAAAAGGGATCGCCTGACAAAACCATATATTGCGTTCTAAGCGGCGTCTTAAGAGTTGAATCCTGCGATTCGGATGCTCTGGGCTTCAGGTTCAAAGCAGGAGACCTCATTTCAGAGACCGGTCTTTCAAAAGGGCAGGGCAGAATATCGTCGGTTATTGCGCAAGAGGCGTCGGCCGTATTGTCTTTGGACCCAACTGCGTTCGCGACGATCGGGGTCGAAACCCGGACAGCAATTCTTAAAAGACTTCATGATACCGCGCTTTCACGGGTGGGTCTCCTTGGCAAACAGAAGGAGTCTGCCCAGCTTCGTGAAGCCGCTTTGACAAAGTATCTCAAGAAGTTCCGCAAACCTCTGGGAAAATACGAGCAGTCGGAAATAATTGTAAATATTGTAAAAAACATTCCGAGACTCCCCCTGCATATCACGCAACTGATCGAACTGCTCGCCGGCCAGACGGCTTCGGCAAAAGAGGTGGCTGCCCTTGCAAAGCAGGACCTCTCGCTCGTAGTGGACATCCTGAAGACGATAAACTCCCCAAGGTATGCCCTGCAGACGGAAATCTCGGACATCTCCTACGCGATTACATACTTGGGATTCAATGAGGTCTATCAGATCGCCATATCCCGAGGCCTCATGAAATCGATTCCGGATTCCGACGAGTTCAGGGAGGTTTACCGCCACTCTCTTTTCCTCTCCTATATCGCATCCGAGTTATGCCAGTCTTACGACAAGAACAGGGCGGCGCTCCTTAGCACGATTGGCCTTCTGCACGATATCGGACAAACCGTGCTTCTGCTGCTTCGAAAACAGAATCCCAAGTGGTCCCTTTTTATCGAGATGCTGGACCAGGGCAAGTTGGGCGCCATGCTTCTCAAGCAGTGGAACATCCCGAAACAGGTCTGGCAAACAATAGAATACCAGGCCTATCCAGCTTTCTGTTCTCCCGCCGAGGTCCCATCGGACCAGAAAGCGAATATCGCGCTGCTCTATATTGCCCACGCCGCCTGCGACCGCCTGAACAACGGGCCCCTGGACGCCCTCGATCACCCCTACATTGACGATTATTTGCGTCAGCTCAGGTTTGGCTCCGGGGAGATCGATCAAATCTTAGATAGTATCCTCCAGAGCCTGAGGACAAAGTCGCACAGATTGCCGGACTTTGTACTAAAGCGCATTGCCCTGGGCTGCATGAGCGGTGCTAACTGCCTCCGGCCAGGGCCTTGCCTTTAGCGCAGGCCTCGAGGAAATTGTGTGAAGGCATGCAATCGCCTGCTGAAAGCCTTTCTTAAAAACTCAGTAATAGCCCGATTGATTTGTTTGATAAGATGCTTAAGTTTTATTGTGTCAGGCTCCAGTGCGAATTCCTGCGCGGTCCCCTGGACTGGGGATTCCGTTTGTTGGGGAAAGCGCCTAAGATTTGGTATGGACGGTCTTGGGCGAGCATTCGACGGGGCAGACGTGGGATTAACATTAGCGGGGAGGTTGAAATTGGAAGTACCTACCCAGACCCCCCGGATGCGATCATAACACGCATCCGGGGGGTCTTCAATTTTGCACTCCCTCGAATGGCCGACGCGGAAAAGGGGCAATCGTTTTGTTGCCGCGTCCCCGCGTCAAGTCAGGATGGAGGTTAACGAGGAGTGGAGGTAGAACCTGCCGCATCTATCGAGCACTTGGTAAAATCAATCTCCTTGCCGCATTTTTTGCAAAGATGTTTCTTGTCGAATTCATCCGAGAAGATTTCTTTTTCTGTGCCGCATTCCGGGCAAAAACATGAGAAAGACTGAAGGTTCTTGAATCCCTCGAATCCTGGACAGTGTTGCGGTGTGGTCATTTGTCAACTCCTTTTAGAAAGATTTCAGTGGTGGTTACAGGGGCACGCCGCCGGATGCCGATCCGAGGATCTCTACGCTCCGCAAAACGTACGACACCTCCGCCGCCAAACACCGCGGACACCGACCCGAAGGTTTGAGTGGCGTCCCGGGCTTGGCAACCCCCGCCGCGGCGCCTCGCCGCCGTTCTCAGGAAATGCCGAAATGCATAGAGCCAAGCTCCCTTAGGGCGGCCCTGGCTTCATCGACCGTCATTCCCAGCTTCCATGGCTCCATAAACCCGCAGAGCATGAGTTTCCAGCCTTCCTCATCGTAGAGGATGTCGACATTATCTTCGCACGTGATCCCGCACCCTTGCTCCCCCAATACTTCAAACAGGGTGTCCCTTATCTGCTGTTGGCCTTCCATATGAAAACCTCTCCTGGTTTTTAAATTCACAAAAACATCTGTAATTATCCATTGATGACTTCAAACTCCCGTCTTCGCTACTTCCGTCCTCTGTATGATTCTTCTAATTACGATTCTCAGTTTGAGCAATGCCTTGAAAAGACGGATTTAGACAGGATTAACAAAAGTGCAGTGAACAGTGAGCAGTGAGCAGAGAAGAAAAGGTGTGCGCAATGAAGAGTGGCCGGTGAAATTTTCACTATTCACTATTCAGCGCCTCGCGCAGATAGGGCGCCGTATGGGAATTCTTTGAGCGGGCGACCTCTTCGGGGGTGCCGGCGGCAACGATGCGCCCACCGCCTTCTCCACCTTCGGGGCCGAGGTCGATAACGTAATCGGCCGATTTGATCACGTCAGGATGATGCTCGATTATGATAATCGTGTTCTGCTGGTCCACCAGTTTTCGCAGGACGTGCAGGAGCTTGCTGATATCTTCAAAATGCAGGCCGGTCGTGGGTTCATCCAGGATGTAGAGTGCTTTCCCCTGGCCCCGACGGCTCAATTCAGCCGCAAGTTTGATCCTCTGGGCCTCGCCTCCCGAAAGAGTGGTGGCCGGCTGACCCAACCTTATGTATCCCATTCCGACGTCGATGAGTGAATCGAGCTTATAACGGATCGCCCGAAAATTGCCGAAAAAGGCAGCGGCCTCGTAAACCGTCATCTCCAGGATTGAAGCTATCGAGTGGCCCCGGTAGGTAATGTCCAGTGTCTCCCGGTTGTACCTGCTCCCCTGGCAGACTGGACAGGTAACGTAGATGTCGGGCAGAAAATACATCTCGATCCGTTGAAGGCCTTCGCCGCGGCAGTGGTCGCACCGGCCTCCTTTCGCGTTGAACGAAAAGCGGGCAAGGGAATACCCCCTGGCGCGTGCTTCGGGCACCCGTGAAAACAATTGCCTGATGAGGCCAAAGACACCCGTGTAGGTCGCCGGTATGGAGCGAGGGGTCCTGCCGATCGGCGACTGATCGACCAGGATCACTTTTCTCAGGCGTTCGGCGTTGTCCAGGCTTGAGAACGGGGCGGGATGAGTCTCGATGTTATAGATCCTTTGGGCCAGTGCGCGGTAGAGCGTATCCAGAACGAGGGTGCTCTTGCCCGAGCCTGAAACACCGGTGACGCACGTCATGCATCCGTAGGGGAAATCAGCGGAAATGGACTTTAGGTTATGTCCACAGGCGCCAGTGAGCCGAAAAAAATCCCCGCGTTTTTTTCGGCGTTTGGGAGTATGAATCTGCTTTTTGCCCGAGATATAGAGTCCGGTAAGCGAGGCGGAGCACTTTGCGATCCCTTCCGGGGACCCGGAGAAAACGACTTCACCTCCCTGCGTTCCGGCCCCCGGTCCCATGTCGATGAGGTGGTCGGCACGCAGGATCGTCTCCCGGTCGTGTTCGACCACTACCAGGCTGTTACCGGCGTCCCGGAGCCTCAGCAGGATGTCGAGAAGCCTTCGGTGGTCGCGAGGATGCAGGCCGACGCTGGGCTCATCGAGAACATAGAGCACGCCGGAAAGGCTCGAGCTGAGCTGGTGTGCCAGTCGAACGCGCTGGGCCTCGCCGCCTGAAAGTGTGTTGGAGGACCGGTCCAGGGTCAGATATGGAAGCCCCAGTTCGATCAGGTTGTTTAACCGGTTAAGAATTTCTTTTTGGGGCCGCTTCAAGATCTTCCGCCGGGATTCATCGAAATCCAGTCCTTCGAGCCACTGAGCTGCCGCGGCCGGGTTCATCGCGGAGACACGATCGATCGAGAGACCTCCAAGCCGGACCGAGCGAGCGGCTTCGCTCAGCCTTGTTCCATTGCAGGCCGGGCAGGGGGGGTGCTCGGGGCCCAATCCGGGAAGTTCGGAGACCTCTTCGGTATCCGCCGCAATGGCGTCGAGCCGACGCAGGGCAGGATTAGCCAAGCCCGGATCGCCGCTTTCTTCGACCTCGGTACGCACCGGACTTGAACCAAACCTGCCGGCCGAAGAGCGGCCGGCCCTGTGGGCTTCTTCTCCGTCCGCTCCGGCATATCCCAGTCCCCGGCACAAAGGGCACATGCCGAAGGGATGCTGGAATGAAAACAGACCGGGCGTAAGTTCGGGTCCCGTATACCCGCAGGAGGCGCACCGGGCCGATTCGGAATAGAATTTTTCCCAGCCTTCGGGAGTGGCGATCGCGGCGGTTCCTTTCCCAACCCTCAGGGCAAGTTCCAGCGAATCGATGAGCCGCCTCTGCTTTTCTTCATCCAGCACGAGCCGGTCAATCACAATTTGCATCGAACGGGAGGGCCTGCGGGGGAGAGTAGGAATCGGATCCAGCTCATAGACCGATCCCTCCGCGCGAACCCTGCCGTAACCATCGCGCCTCAATCTTCTCAGCAGGTTGGGCAGATCCTTTTCGGCGACCTCGTCAAGGGGCGCAAGGAGCAGGATTCTGCTCTTCGGGGGCAGGCTCTCCGAAAAGTCGGCCAGGATCTCGAGGACCGTCCAGGCCCGGACGGGCAAATCGCAGTTCGGGCAAAAGGGCGTGCCCAGTCGCGCAAAAAGAAGCCGCAGGTAATCGTAAATCTCGGTCAGGGTGCCCACAGTGGACCGGGGATTGTGAGGCAGGCCTTTTTGTTCGATTGCGATCGAAGGGCTCAGTCCCTCGATTTCATCTACAAGCGGAGCGTTGAGCCTTCCGGCCATCTGGCGCGCGTAGGTGGAGAGGGCCTCAAGATAGCGCCTCTGCCCTTCGGCGAAAAGGGTGTCGAATGCGAGCGAAGATTTACCAGATCCGCTTACCCCTGTGATTACAACGAAGCTGTTTCGAGGGATTCTCAGGTCGATGTTTTTGAGGTTGTTCTGGCGCGCTCCCCGTATGTAGATCGATTCGTGGGCCATATCGATGCCAATGTGGGTGAATACCCCGTTCACCGCAGAGACTGGTCTCTGCGGTGAACGCTTATGGACGCCGCGAGGCTCACGGCTTCGATCAGGCTCCCGGGGTCGGCTGTTCCCATACCTGCAATGTCGTAAGCGGTCCCGTGATCGACCGATGTGCGGACGACCGGGAGCCCGAGGCTGACGTTGACAGCTTCGTTGAAATGAAGGAGCTTGACCGGTATTAGCCCCTGGTCGTGGTACATCGCCACAACCGCGTCGAACTCGTTTGACATGGCGCGATGGAAAACGGTATCCGCTGGCCAGGGACCGCTGATACGTGCGTAAAGGCCGCTCCCGCTTCCGCCCGTCTGTATGGGGGCGGCTTCGAATTCCTCGATTACCGGCCTGATAACCTCAATTTCCCCTCGCCCGAACTTTCCGGCTTCCCCCGCATGCGGATTTAGGCCCGCAACGGCGATGCAGGGCGATTTCACGGTGAAATCGCGCGACATCGATTCCGCCGTAATTCGGATGACTTTTCGGAGCAGCTCTTTTGTTAGCAGGCGCGGGACCTCGGCCAGGGCCACGTGAACCGTCGCGAGCGCCACTCTGAGCCTTGGTCCGGCAAGCATCATGACTACATTTTCGGCGCCTGTCAATTCCCGCAGGAATTCGGTATGCCCCGCAAAGGGAAAACCCTGCCTGTGAAGCTGTTCCTTGTTTATGGGACAGGTGCACACTGCATCAACAGACCCGGCGGCGGCGAGCCCGACCGCCGTTCGGATGCAGGATACCGCCGTCTCGCATGCAGCACGTGTTGGTTTGGCGAATTCTATATCCGCCGGAGTCAGCCCTGTCATCGAACTTCCGTCTTGAGCGGCCGGCAACAAAAGAGGAATCGTTCCCGAATCCATCACAGGGGCGTCTGAGCGAAAGGACCCCATCATTTGGCCGGTCATTGGCCGAATCACTGCGGATGAATCAAGTAGCCTGATTGCGCGCTCGAGCGGAAGCCTGTCTCCGATCACCAGTGGAACGCACTCGCCCGCAAACCCCGGCGAATCGAACGCTTTAACGATGATTTCCGGCCCGATCCCGCACGGGTCTCCCATTGTTATAACAACAATTGGCAGCGTATTTAGCCCTTTCTCAAGTTGTCCTGGCATATGTTGGGTCAAGTCTTGAATTCTACCACCCTTGAAAAGGTTTTGTATCGAAATTATATGGCCGTAAAATCCGTGTAAGGCAGGCTATTCTTTGCAGGTTCTACAAAGGGCATCGACACGGAGGCAAAACACACCCAAAGACGGGAGAAAAAATCACGAATGTGAATGAATTCCAAGAAGCCCTTCGGACTCATACAACCGCTGGCCTGCAAGATACGGGGAAGAAGATAGCTGTGTTGGTCTATGATGTGCGGGTAGCATAATCTCCGTTTTTCCAACGACTTAGCTTAGCTTAATGTTACAAGTGTGAAAAAGTGAAAAAAGGCGCTTTGGAAAGAAATTCTTGGCACACCGGGTCTGATCAGGCCCAAGGGAGTGCGGGACGCCCATGAAAGGCCAGGGGCCGAGGACCGACGGCCACGTCATCGAGCACTTGAGCTTTAGTGACAGCCCGCATATACTGTTTTATGGATGTCGCGGCCGGCTAGGCCGAAGAGTACTTCGGCTATCATATCGCTCATACCCGAGCTCCTCGTTTCTTTGCTGAGCCGGAGGCAAAGTGGCTAAAGTAGATAAGGGGGCAAATTATGCGTTTAAATGATATTCCTGAAATTGCCCGTTTGAGTACACCTGAAAAGATTCTGCTTCTGGAAGACCTGTGGGACAGCATCGCCACAGATGAATCCAGTGCCTGTCCCTCGGAGCCATATTGAGGAATTGGACAGGAGGCTCAGTAGATATGGCTCTCATCTGGGAGACCTCCTGTCGCTGGAAGATCTCCAAAGGGGGATAGAGAAGAGAAAATGACGTATGGCTTACGCTTCCTTCCTGAAGTGGAGAACGATGCTCTTGCCGGTTATGCATGGTACGAGGATAAGTCCCCTGGACTTGGCGATGAATTTCTGCGTTCGTTCTATGCTTGTGCCAATGAGATTCTACGAAATCCATTGATTTCTCCAAAAGCTCACCAGGAAATCCGGCTACTTGCGCTTGCAGCCATGATGACCTTTCTTAATATGGCGACTATTTGATGAAGAGCGGTTTCTCTCTAAGAATTTGCCGGGATACACGGAGTACTGCACGAGGGTACGTTGGCGCCTGGTACCCGGAGTCTTTTGATTTTGTCGTATGTCAAGATCCCCAAACATATCTCCGAGAGAGAAAACAACTACGTACATTGCTATAACTCAAACCGTTCCGGGTATAATTTCGCATCGGCTTTCCTTGTTTTGAAAGCACCGATCTCCTCCAGCCACATTATATAGCCGGCAAGGTCCATGTCATGCCCACGCCCGGAGCGCTTCATCGCACGAAAATCTTCCGGGGTCAAAGCAAGGTCAGATTCGAGATCGAGAAGTTTTTTATTCAGCAATTCTTTACTTTTCCCCTGTAAGCTCATAGAACTTCTCCAGTTGACCGTACTTTTCAAAATAGCCCTTCACTTCGTCGATATCCACCGCCCGCCCGCCCGCGAGGTGAGGCTCAGGAGTTGGCGAATATCGGCCATTTCACGGAAAGACCTTTCGGGGTCGTTCTTCATTGCAAAGATTTTAAGGGCAATCAGGTGTTCGGGCCTGACCACGGGGACTGAAAGGCCCTCGAAAATCCGTATTGGTTTGCTCCCGGAGAATAATTCGCCGGCGGTCTCTCCTTCCACATATACAAAATCTACCCGGCCAAGACTTACGATCGGATGAACATGAGTTGAAAACCCTTTTGAGCGATACGGGGTTTCATACCCAAGTGATTCAAGGAACCGAACGACCCTTTCCTGCCCTTTTCCCCTCACCGCGAAGTCGATGTCCTGAGTGGCGCGCACATAGCCATATGCCTGTAGTGCAAATGCCCCGATCAGCGCAAAATCGATCTCTTCTTTGGCAAAAAAGCCGATGAGATTTTCAAGAACGGTTTTGATGTTCACGGCCGTTTATTTTCCGGAGGAAATCCTGGCCTTCAACTGTTCGATTTCGGCCGGGCTCAGCTCGCGGCCTTCGGCGTCAAAAACCTTCGCCGAAGGCGGGACCTCCATGTGGAACAGCCCGGGATCAAGGCTCGAGTGGGGCGTAAAGGCGTCGATTGCGATCTCGTTGGAGTTTCCCAAAATATCCAGACTTTGTAGGCGGGAAATCCGGTAGCTTCGGAGGTCTATCCAAAGATAAAGGAGTTTGACACTCGGGTCTTCCTGCTTCGGAACGAGCTTGAGGACGGCCAGATTCTGCGTTGACTGGATCGGGTCGAGGGTTACGTCAAAATAGTTTTTAAGTCCAAGGGCTCCCTCAAAGAAAGTGCGGGCCAGGGGAGAGGCGAAAAGCTTGTCCGCATCGAACAGGGTGATCTGGTTTTCAGCACGCACATAGAGCCATGCGAACTGGTTGTTGGCAACGAAGAGTTGTTCCTCTGGCTTGTCGTATTCCCATCGCATCTGCCTCGGCTTTGCGTAGTAGAGCCTGCCCATGGCCTCTGCGGCGCTGAGGGTCCCCGCTGCCGCCGACGTTGTCTTCTGGTGGAAAATTGCGGTGAAAGCATGGATGTTCTGGTAATTTGCTTCCGTTTTGCCGAGGATTTCCCCGAGCATCTTGGGGGGACCGGCGGCTGACACAGGACCGGCAGAGCACAAAAAGAGAAACAAGACGAGAAAGCGTAGTAACACAGTATAACGAAGGACTGCTCTCACAACCGCAGGATTAGTAATATTTGTCATAGGATTCCTTGATTTTAAGAGTTGCGAGCCACGGTACTCGCAGACTCTCGATCTTCGACTTTTGATCGATCCCGATCAGTGGCCATGCGGTCCCACCGTCCGGAAGCTAGGACAGTCGTCTGCCCAGGACTTCCCTCGGCTTTATTCCGTCCGAAGGGGAGACGATCCCCTGCTGTTCCATGACTTCTATCATACGGGCCGCGCGATTGTAACCCACCCTCAGTCTTCTTTGGAGCATGGATATCGAGGCCTGCCTGGTTTCCAGAACGATCTGGACCGCATCCTCGTATTTTTCGTCCAGTTCCTCTTCTGCGACCTCCGCAGCCGCCCCTTCGCCACGCAGGAGCTTTGCCGTGCCGGGCGGAAGGAAGAGCATATCGCCTGCCCCCAGCAAAGCCTCGGCGCCCGAGCCGTCCAGAATGGTCCTCGAATCGATTTTCGATGAGACCTGGAAGGAAATCCGGGTAGAGATGTTGGCTTTGATTATCCCGGTCAGAACGTCCACCGAGGGCCTCTGGGTGGCAAGGACGAGGTGGATGCCCGCTGCGCGCGCCATCTGCGCAAGGCGTGTGATAGATTCTTCAACCTCACGGGAGGCAACCATCATCAAGTCGGCAAGCTCGTCAATTATTATGATCACGTAAGGGAGCCTGCAGTGCTGAAGGCCGAGATCGGAAAGCGGACTTGTTTCCAATTCCTTTTCCACCTCTTTTCCCTTTTGCGGTTTTTCGCGAGCGAGCACCCGGTTATAGGTTTCGATGTTGCGAACATTCTTGTCGGCCAGCAGCTTGTAGCGAAGCTCCATTTCTTCGACAGCCCACCGCAGGGCCCTTGTGGCCATTTTTGCGTCGGTTACCACGGGGTGGATCAAATGGGGTATGCCTTCGAAGCTGTTGAGCTCGATCCTTTTGGGATCGATCAGAAGGAGCCTCAGCTCTTCGGGTGTATTTCTGAAGAGCAGACTGCTCAAAATCGTATTGATGCAAACGCTTTTGCCTGTCCCTGTGGCCCCCGCGATGAGCAGGTGAGGCATCCGGCCCAGATTGGTCACAAACGGCTGGCCGGTTATGTCTTTTCCCAGGGCGATCGTGAGGGGGGCGACGGCGAGAGAGAATATTTCCGCTTCGAGTACTGCCTTAAGAGATACCAGTTCTCTTTTGAGATTGGGTATTTCGATTCCTACGGCAGCCTTGCCCGGAATGGGGGCAACCACGCGCACGCTGATGGCTTTAAGGGCCATCGAAAGGTCATCGGCAAGGTTGGCGATCCGGCTTATCTTGATTCCCGGCGCCGGAGCATATTCGTACATCGTAATTACCGGCCCGGGATTGATACCCACAACTTTCCCCTGGACGCCGAAATCGGCCAGCTTTTCTTCAAGAACGGAGCCGTTTTGTTCCAATCGCTTCCAATCGGGTTTGGCTGCGTCTGTTTCATAGGTGTCGAGCAGGGTAAGCTCAGGAAGCGCATATTGCCCCGAGGGCACGGGAGGGGGCGCCGGCGGAATGGATTCGCTGCGGGCCTGCTTCTTTGGGAACAGCTCTGTTTGGACTGGCGGCGAGGTGAGTCTTTCCTTCTTTTTCAGACGATTCGGCGGCGCATCGAGCGATTCGGCCATCGGTTGCTCGACATCTGCAGCTTGCCTATTTATCATAAGCCATCCGGATGTCTTGCCCCAGAGTATTGCAAGCCCCTGGAGCATGGCTTTTAGTGTGAGAGGGGTAGAAAGCAGAAGAGAAATGAGAAACATCCCTATTAGAAGCGTATGCGAACCCAACGCCGAAAGCCGGTCGTCAAGAAATTCAGCGAAGATTCTGCCGATTTCCCCCCCGGCGCCAATTTTGAATTCCTTTCCCAGGAAAGGGACCACTTCCCAATGCATGGCTCCGAGTGTCATTGAGCTCACGATGAGAAGAGCGATACCCAAAAGCCGGAACCACATCCGCTCGATTACGGGTTCCCTGAAAAGACGCCAGCTTGCCCAAAAACCTGCAATTACCAGCCCGTAGGCGCCCAGTCCCAAAAAGGTGATCAGCGGCCAGGCGATGTTGGCCCCGAAGGCCCCTACCAGGTTTCTGGTCAAAGCTTTCGAAGAAGAGAAGATAGTCGGGTCTTTTTCGTGGTAGGACAAAATACTGAAGAGGACCAGAAGCGAGATCGTCAAAAGGCATAAAGCCCATATTTCGTGCTTTTTTCGATCCATCAGGAGCCTCTATAAGGCAGTGAAGAGTGGGCAGTGCACAATGAACAGAAAAATAACTCCTTCTGGTGAACCCTCACCAGGTTTCGGGTTCGCGGGTAACATCGAGGAAGCGCGTTAAACGCTGGACCCTCACTTCGTTCAGGTCCGGGCTTAATACTCCAGCCGTTGGTTAATGCTTCAAGTCCGGGCACGATCTTTTGTGAGTGCCCAGTTCGCGGCCGATCTTTTGTGAGGCCGCACCCTCACTTCGTTTCGGGTCCGCGGTTACCGCTGAGTAAGCATGTGAAACGCTGAACGCTCACTTCGCTTGCGTTCGCGCTAATCGTTCGGAAGCATGT
>JBEKPW010000172.1:0-10292 GCA_049520315.1 Syntrophobacteraceae bacterium | reverse complement strand
AAATCATCTAGAATAACCTTAAGTCATTCGTTTTTTTGCCAAACTGAGGCAATTTTGTCCTCAAGTGTAAAATTTGCCTCAGACGTGAACATGAAAAACCGGGGTTTTCGGACGGACACTAACTATGATTGCCTTGTGCTTCGCCCTGAGGTATTTAAGTTCTTCTTCGATAAAGCTTGCGCCCCAAGGTGGGTTCCCGACTATGCAATTGAATCCTCCATTATCGACTATTTGAGGAAATTGGGCCTTCCAATTGAATGCATTCACCCTGTAGATGAGCTCGTCATTGTATTCAACCTCACCACTAAAGTTGAAGAAATCGGTGGATATCAGGGAATTCCCACATTTGATGTTATTGCTCAAATCTGGAAGCACCCGCTGATGGTACATCGGTAATTGGCTGACAATGGTTTGCTCATCCTCTAGTACCTTCAGCAAAAGTGACAATTTTGTCACCTCGACTGCTTGGGGATCAATATCGACCCCATAAACATTGTCAAGCAAGATGCGCTTTCTTTCGTCAATTGTGAGTCGCCATCCCTTCTTTGGGGTTTGGTAAAGTTTGGGACTACGTCCTTTTGCCCACTTCTTAGGGTCATCATTGACATACTGGTCCCTGTGCCAGTCCAGCAGGTATTGGTACACACCTATGAGAAATGAGCCAGATCCACAGGCAGGGTCCAATATCCTCAGCTTGCTTGCTGTGCCACGCGGCCCTGGTTTTTTCCCATCAAGAAGCTTGCCTACTGTATTCTTGACTATGTAATCAACTACGAAGGTGGGCGTGTAATAAACACCACCAGCTTTTCTGACTTCTGGTTTCTCTTCGATTATTGCCTTGGTTGGAGAAGTGAGACGAATAACTTTTCCGAGGAATTGCTCATAGACCTGACCTAAGATATCAGCAGGAAGGACTGAAAATTCATAAGGACTATCGGGATAATACAAATTTTTGAGAACGTCTTTAAGCGCCTTGTCATCTATAGTGAGACCGGTAGTTAGAGTATCAGGACCCTCTGCTCGACCTTTTTCCTTTCTGAAATGGAAAAGTCCTGAGTTGTAACGATCGTCGGCCTGATAAAAAATCTCCAGCAACCTTCTATAAACATTATGTCCATTCAGTAGGGTCATTAATCGACCATACGGTTCAATCGCTCGATCCTCACATATTCTAAGGAAAATGATGCGGTCAATAGTATACTGGACAGAGAGATTTAGCTCACCTGTACTCAACTTTGGATTTCGTAGAGCAATATTTCTAGCCAAAAGTTCACGCCAACGTTCGATTTCCTGCAAGAAATCCGAATCAACTTCAGCAGTCCCACGTTTCACCTTTTTCGATTCAGCATATTTATCAAAAGATCCTCTTAGGATAGATCCCTTTGCAAATATTGCAGCAATTTCATCCCACTTATCCGCGTACTCATCGAACGTTAGGTACGTTATTCTTGCGGTAGACGCCTTGTCTGTCTTCATCGGTTTTACACGACAATCATAGACTGCAAATTCTTCGAAATCAGTGAGAATGCTGAGCGGAAGTTTTGCGCTCCATGCATAACGGCGGAGTTGGTAGGCTGGGTCAATATCATCTTTTATTTTTACCGATGGTTTCTTCGCTTCTAAAAAGAACTTACGAGTTCCACCTACTCGGAAACAATAGTCTGGTGCTTTAGTTGCCCTTCCGATTTTGATCGCATCTTCATGCACGACATCCTTATAGGCCTCAGCATGGCCTTGCTCGTTCTCAATATCCCAGCCAAGTGTCTTGAAGAAAGGATCGATGAACTCTCGCCTCACCTGCGTTTCATTGTAAGCCCCTCTTTTGTATGTATCCAGATTGGCCTCGAAGCGCTCAACCAATTCAAGTATTTTATCGGGTGCTGACACAATGTTCCCCTCTATACCAATGTTTTCGCTTGTAGCTCGTGGCAACCAAACCGAGCAGGCTGGAGCACCATCAAGTAACTTGGAGTTCGGTGAGTTCGGGGTCGGACCACGCTAAATCCTCTACAGCCAGAGATCGAAATGCAAAAAACAGCCGTTTGACAGGCTTAAACCCGCATTTTCGACGCCAAAATTGTGGATCGAAGCAGTTCCTCAGCAGAGCATTGATGAGAAATAATGGGGCTAACTGACGCCCGGGAGGATTGATATGCCGTCGAATTTCTGCTGTCCACCGTTTACTTCCCGGGCGTCACGTCACCGATCTTCTTCCCCGACTGCCACAACCCTCGTGTATAATACCTGACATCGACCCGAAATCACAGCGAAAGGTTGCCGGTGGAAACGTTACAGATCTTGCCAATCACGAAATAGTCAGCTTGCTGCGATTCTGTAAACAAATGATTCGAAAATGGCGAAGATTTTGGATCACCCCATTTCTCAAGAACGAGGAGGACAGTGTTGAGCTGAAAACATTGATCAGGGGGCGTTTCAATCTGAATAATGCATCAACTTGGCTATCTGCGAATGCCAAACCGCATTTCGAGACGCATGCCGCCTGAAAAAAAGCCCTGGACAATCCGACAGACCGCGAAATCGTACGATTTTCCAATCAACCATGCAAGTGAAACCTCAACGAGACTGGTTTTATCCAAAACATTGCGAATTTTGCAATTTGAAGATGAGTAAATCGCCTTTAAGTAATGGATGGACATTACCACCGGCACCCGGCACATGATCGACACCATGACCAAGGCCGCCAAACCCGTCCATGTCCACATCGTCTGACCTTTAACAACCAGGGCGGCGCCCCCAAGGCGGCATAACGCTCTTTGCTGCCCTCACTTGGAGCAGGATTAACCCCGAATAATCAGATGAAAATTGAGGGAAAGACCGAGTAAGAGAGTAATAAATTGAACATAGATACCGAGTGGATTAGTCTATAATACTTTTTCATGATCGCTAGCATGACTTTTGGTATTCACGAACATACTTATAGATAGCTCCATTGATAAAGGCAATAATTACTCCTGAGATTGATGCTAGGGCCTTTTGCTCGACATTATTTCCGGTGGTGAAAGCGTAACCGATAAGGCAAATTAAAATAATAAGACATGCCACTGATGCTATAATTGTACCTAATAAAACATTTGAAAGATGTCGATACATTTTAAATGAATAGTCCTTCCTTTTAGCAACAAGTAATTCATCTGGAGATTTTCGGAGAGTAGCCCACCGAACAGCGATAAGTAGGTTATCCATGCATATCTTATCATAACTTTTATGAACTGGCAAACATCCATGTGCCGCCGTAGTCTTTCCAAGTTCCAGTGGCGAAACCTCTTTAGGGTCTACCTTTCCTTTTCGCTCAACAAATCGATTAGAAAACATAAGTATCTGTGCGGAGGAGTGCTGTTGTATTTCAGATGCTATCTCCCAACCAAGTGTCATATCCGGATACCATCCAAGATCTAAAATAATGACATCGTAAGTCTTTGTTTTTACGAGCGTGATAGCCATGGATCGATTATTTGCACAATCTACTACATAATTGTATTCTTTCAAAAAGTGTATAAGATTATACATAAAAACAAAGCCTTCTACGAAGCCCTTACTTTGATAGAGTTTTGAATAGTGTTCCCGAATATCTTCTTCTGAAGAAAGGTTGCTGTCAGGTATCTGATCGTCGGCGATAAGCAATCTAAACATAATGTCCTCCTTCGACCGGTTATCTGTATGAATAATGCATCGACTTCTTAGCTTTGCATCGAAACCCTCATTTAGGCCCGGATTTTGCATGAAAAACCTCTGTTTTACTCCCGAACCCCCAATAGCATGCAATTTTCCCAATACAATACGCAATTCAAACGTGCGTTGGACTGGTTTTCGCGATTATTGCGGAGTTCGGGGTCGGACCACGCTAAATCCGCTACAGCCAAAGATCGAAATGCAAAAAACAGCCGTTTGACAGGCTTAAACCCGCATTTTCGACGCCAAAATTGTGGATCGAAGCAGTTCCTCAGCAGAGCATTGATGAGAAATGATGGGGCTAACTGACGCCCGGGAGGATTGATATGCCGTCGAATTTGTGCTGTTCACCGTTTACTTCCCCGGCCGCACGTCACCGATCTTCTTCCCCGGCTGCCACAACCCTCGTGTATAATACCTGACGTCGACACGTTGAGCTCAGCAGTCTGCTTTTCGAGCTCAATGTTCCCATTGAGCTATCATCGGCTTTCGATCGACGGCTTTAAGAAATTTCAGCTTGGGATAACCCATAATCAGGATACTGTGAACCGTGTTTCCTGCCGGGAGTTCCATGGCCTCATAGACCTTCGGGGACCTCTCTGCCGCAACTCTCAGAAGCCCGATGTAACAAGTCCCCAATCCTGCAGTCATGGACGCCAAAACGACGGTTTGAGCAGCAATGATACAATCATCTTTAGGGGTGCTGGGGGAAGGGGGCGAATGAAACAGCATCAGTACCGGGGCCTTATACAGAATGGGATCGAGACCATTCTGCCGGGCAGTTCCCAAAATTCGGTAGCGTTTCGCAAAGTCGCTTAGATCCTGAAGGTCCCGGGGGATATCTTTTTTTTCAGAGATCAGCCTGTTCACCTGATTTTCAACCTGCTCAATCATCTCTACGAAAAAATCAACGGTCAGATCAGAGAGTTTTTCGATCTTTTCCTTGTTGGTAACGACTTTGATCTGCACTTTCTGCAAGTTGCTCCCCGTTGGGGCATAGCGGCACATTTCCACCAGTTTTTCGAGTTGTTCCGGAGGCACTTCCCTGTTTTGATAAGATCGACAGCTTCTCCGCCGGCGGACAAATCCTATGAATACGTCCAAATCGTTCTGTGGTGAGGCGTCCACAGCCGGGAAATTATTCATGTCCATTTGGCTGTGGGATATGGCATCAGTGCTGCAAAGGGCCACGCAATGCCCGCATAAATTACAGTTCAGTTCATCGGCATGGACCGTTATCGCCCCGTCCCGGTTGGTAAAACAGCGCAAGCAGGCTGTGGCGCATATACCGCATCCATTGCATTTATCCTGATCGATAGTCACCCAGGTCATGGTCGTCTCCTTTGAATAGGGATGTCGAGTAAACTATTATGTTAATAGATCTTGGCTTGCTTGGGAAGCAGGAATCCAGTTTTGTCAGGAGGCAAAGGGCCGCTCGATGAGCCCCTTCAGTCGCTGAACCGTTTCCGGCTTTGGAAGGTGTCAAACGGGTCGGGCCCGACCATCCGCTTCACCCTCGGATAAATAATTGTCGTAGAACACTCGTCGGTGGGGTCTAAGCCTGGAAGCCACCCATTCCGGTTTTCCACCTTCTCCATGCCAAGCTCGGAAGGCTTCCGATGGTACGCTTCGATACCCAAACTCACTCCTTCTATAGCCAGGCAGTTTGTGGTAAAATATAAAGCTTTTTTTTATTTGTTATTTGGACCCCAAAAGTCTGAAAACTAAAATCTGAAGATTCCTTCGTAAAATCGGGCAGAGTTTTTCACTGACACGGACAGTCTCAAAACTGAGCGAGTTCAAAATGGCAAGATGGACAATATGGACGAGATGGACGAAATGGACGAAATGGACGGTTCTATTCTCGCTGCTGCTTACGATGACATCACTGAGCTATCTAAATATACTTATGTATCATGCCAACAATTCATCTATAGAAAGCAATAAAAGGGTAATACATACGCACGAGGTGATAAATAATCTCGGTGAGCTGCTTTCTACACTGAAGGACGCTGAAACCGGGCAGCGTGGGTACCTTATTACGGGCCAGCCTGATTATCTTGGACCCTATAATGATGCATTAAAAAAGATAGATATTCTGACAAGAGCATCTCGTGCGATGACGGTGGATAATGAACAACAGCAAAGAAATTTTGATTTGCTGGAGCCCCTTATAGCTGAAAAACTCAATGAACTGGCGGAAGTCTTAAATGCCCTCCGAGACAGTGGTTTTGAGACGGCAAGGGCAATTGTCCTGACAAATACGGGTAAGGAAACAATGGATAAAATCCGGGTGCTTGTTGCGGATATGCAAACGGAGGAGCAACAATTGCTCTCTTTCCGTATTGCTAAGGCCAAAGCGACATCCGATAACATGCTGCGCGTTTTCATCTTCGTCTGCTGTCTCATTGTCCTGCTTATTCTTCTATCAGGATACCTGCTTTTCCAGGAGATATTGGACCGCAAGAGGGCTGAAGACCAACTTGTGAGCGCCAACGAGGATTTGCAAAAGCAGGCTGCGCTTCTCGATTTGTCTCACGATGCTATTTTCGTAGTGGATTCCGCCGATGTGGTCAGTTTTTGGAACAAAGGGGCGGAAGATTTGTATGGGTTCACCAGGGAGCAGGCTATCGGAAATGTTGCTTATGAATTCATTCAGACAAAGTTCCCGGAATCTCTCGAACAAGTCGTGAAGGAGGCTATCGATAAGGGGCATTGGGCCGGAGAGTTGACACATACCACTTCCACGGGGAAAGAATTAGTTGTGGAGAGCCGGTGGGCTTTGAGGCAGGGAAAGGACGGCAAGCCAACGGGATTCCTCGAAGTAAACCGGGATATTACGGCTAAAAAGCTCGCGGAGGAAGCCCTGAGATCAAACATGGCAAGCCTGGAACTGGCAAATGCGGAGCTTCGGGAGTTTGCCTATGTCGCCTCTCACGATCTGCAGGAACCTTTACGTGCGGTGTCCTCGTATGTCCAACTGCTGGCGCAGCGTTATAAGGGCAGGCTCGACCAGGATGCCGATGATTTCATCTTCTTTGCCCAGGATGGTGCATCCAGAATGCAGAGGTTGATCGAAGATCTTCTGGCCTACTCACGTGTGGGGACCCGTAAGGAACCCTTTGAGCACATCGACTGTGAGGCCGTTTTCAAGGAGACCCTCTTAAACCTTCAGCTTGCCATTGAGGGCAGCGGCGCCATGGTAAGCCACGATCCGCTGCCAACCGTATCGGCAGATCGCTTTCAAATGGTGCAGTTATTCCAAAACCTGCTCAGTAATGCTATAAAATTCCATGGCCAGAGTTCCCCGATCATCCACGTCGGGGTCGAGAAGAGGAAGCGTGAGTGGCTGTTTTCAGTTCGAGACAATGGCTTAGGCATAGAGGAGCAGTATTTTCAGCGTATATTCCAGGTCTTCCAGCGTCTGCACGGCAGAGACGAATATTCTGGAACAGGAATTGGGCTGGCAATATGCAAGAAAATAGTCGAAAGACATGGTGGAAGGATCTGGGTGGAGTCGACGCCAGGCACGGGGGCGACCTTCTACGTCACCATACCCGTCATCAGAGGATAGAATCATCATGGATATAAGGGAAACCTGCAAGCCAATTGAAATACTCCTGGTCGAGGACAGCCCGAGTGACGTCAGGCTCACAATCGAGGCCCTAAAGGATGCTAAAGTGCGCAACCATCTTAGCGTGGTGAGCGATGGTGTCGAAGCCGTTTCGTTCCTGAAAAAAGTAGGTAAATATGCCGACTCTCCCCGTCCCGACCTTATCCTCCTCGACCTCAACCTGCCCAAAAAAGATGGCCGAGAGGTGCTCGGGGAAATAAAGCAGGATGAAAATCTCAAGCTAATCCCGGTGGTTGTCATCACAACATCCAAGTCCGATGAAGATATTCTGAAATCCTACAATCTGCATGCGAACTGCTATATCACCAAACCCATCGACCTGGAGCAGTTCATGATAGTGGTAAAAGCCATCGAGAACTTCTGGCTCACGATCGTCAAATTGCCTCCTGATTCAAGTAGGTAATTCCGGCAAGCATGTGTCTCGGGAGTGCAAATATGGAACATGGAAGCATCAACGTGCTGTTGATAGAGGATAACCCTGCGGACGCCAGGTTCATAGCGGAAATCATACGAACCGGACGCCATGCTTCGAAGTTTGATCTCATTCATAAATCGAGACTGCGTGACGCATTGCAGTACCTGAAAGAAAGCGAACGACCTGTAGATGCCATTCTGCTGGATCTCTCACTGCCCGACAGCCAGGGTTTCGATACCTTTTTGAGATTACTGACCGAAGCATCCGATTTGCCCATCATAGTCCTGACGGGAATCGATGACGAGACGGTCGCTACCAGAGCAGTTCAAGAAGGAGCACAGGACTACCTCGTAAAGGGGCAGGTGGATGGCCCCCTGCTATCCCGCTCCATCCTCTATGCCATTGAAAGAAAGCGGACGGAAAAGGATTTGCAGAAGCAGGCCGCGCTTCTCAATTTGGCTCATGACGCCATTTTTGTCCGGGGTCCGGATCACACTGTACAATTCTGGAATGACGGTGCAGTGGAATTGTACGGGTTCACCAGGGAAGAGGCTCTCGGCAAAGTTACTCAAGACTTGCTGCACACCGTGTTTCCGGAACCCATCGATCGAATCGTGACCCGGGTGATTCAAACCGGGCGGTGGGAAGGAGAACTGAGACAGACTACCCGCACAGGTGAAAAGATACTTGTCGAGAGTTGTTGGGCCTTACAGCCGGGGAAGGACGGCATGCCCCTGGGATTTCTCGAGATCAATCGGGACGTCACTGCCAAAAAGCTCGCGGATGAAGCCCTGAGATCGAATATGGCCAGACTTGAACTGGTAAATGCAGAGCTTCAGGAATTTGCGTATGTTGCCTCCCACGATCTCCAGGAACCCCTGCGCAAGATACAGACTTTCTGTGACATGGCTCAAAAAAGATGCGCACCGGCACTGGATAGTGCAATGCAAAGTTATCTTGGGCGGATCATCAGTTCGGCGGGTCGTATGCGGCAACTTCTGGACGATTTGCTCCAGTTCGCGAGGGTCGCTACGAAACCGGAACCATTCAAAGTGATAGATCTTGGAGAGATCGTCCGAGAAGCTGCGGATGTCTTTGAAGAGACACTTAGAGACACAGGCGCCCTGGTTGAGGTCGAAAATTTACCCAATATCGAAGCCGACGAGACGCAGATTCTGCGCCTCTTTCAAAACCTGATCGGCAATGCGCTGAAGTTCCGCGGCGACCGGAAACTTCGAATTATAGTGTTTGCAAAGCAGAAGGGTCGAGGGGTCTGCGAAATCTTCGTCAAAGACAACGGCATGGGATTTGAGCAACAGTTTGCGGAGCGTATTTTTAAGCCTTTCCAGAGATTGCATGGCCGCGGCGAATACGACGGAACCGGGATGGGGCTTGCCATATGCCGCAAAATTGTTGAGCGTCATGGTGGCAGCATCAGGGCCGAGAGCGAGCCGGGAAAAGGCTCGACATTCATAGTCAGACTGCCTGTAAAGCAAGACCGGTGGGAGAGCATATAATGGCTGACGGACCCCCAAAAACGGTCTTGATGGCCGACGACGATCAGGAAGACTGTTTGTTGGCAGCCGAAGCCTTCGCGAAAAGTGGGGCCGAGGCTTCTTTTTCCTGTGTTTTGGATGGCATTGAACTCATGCGCCATCTTGGAGAACGCGCTCGTGACGATATGGGAACACTGCCAAGCCTGATTTTGCTCGATCTAAACATGCCGCGAAAGGATGGCCGCGAAGCCCTCGTCGAAATCAAAGCCAAACCCGCTCTTCAACATATTCCAATAATCATTCTTACCACATCCAAAGAGCAAAAGGACATTGCCTTCAGCATGAAAGCAGGGGCTGAATTATTTATCACCAAACCGGCGACTTTCGATGAATGGGTTGAAATGATTAAATCCCTGGAAGAGAATTGGCTAAGATAGTTGGCCAAATCGTGTGCTCGGCATGAAGGCAAAACCGAAACCTGTTATTAACTGCTCCCGTACGGGACAAACCCCGAGAATTCCGATAGTCAGGCCCATGGAAAGTTGCTGTGGCTTTGCCACTGATGAAATCAACGCATTTTACCCTATGATCGGAGCATCCTGATTGCGGGATGCCCACCACAATCGGCAAGTGAATATCAACCTCTTCCTCCTTCAGACGAGCGGGGCAACGTTTGCGGTTATCCGCTCCATCGGAAGCGGATAACCGCTATTTTGCAAAGCCTTTAACTCGCCAACATAAGCCTAGTCACATACCTCCGGCCAAGCCGGAGGCCTGGAAAACCGTGGGCCGCTCAAAGCGACTGGAGCGTTGGCGCACATATTATCCACGAGCATATGGGGCCGCATTACGTCACCCCGGCAGGTTTTAGGCCGGGGTCCAGTGCTTTGATTTCTATGTGATCCGGAAAAACACTTGGATTCCGGCTCCTTAAGAAGCGCCGCCGGAATGACGACATCAGACCCTGGGGCCTTTCATGGAGCTTTAAGCGCTCCACCATGCGAACTTTCGTGCATTCCCGGAAATGTCAAACTCTGTGAGTCCGCCGGCAGAGCCG
>JBEKPW010000171.1:0-10436 GCA_049520315.1 Syntrophobacteraceae bacterium | reverse complement strand
TGACACAAACCGCCGCGGCTTCGACTCTTCAGACAACCAAACACTATAATACGTCAAATGTAAGAATGTACCAACGTGACCGGGCTTCTCGCCGTGGTTCTGTCCGAATAGGTATTTCGCATCGTACCGGGATGAACTGGTGAATCGCAAGGCGAGATGGCGTTTGTGGACAAGTCCAGAAATTGCCTCAGCAACGAAATTATGGGGGACCTTTCCGCGAAGGGGGTCCCAAACCATACGGCCCAGCACGGGATCAGCCCTTCTCATAGTCTGTGCCGAACTGAATTGCCCTATTCCAGACCCCAGTATTGTTTCCAGTATGCATACTCGTGGGGCCACTCTTCCTTGCGGTATTCCATAAGTTGGCGCATACGCTCCTTGAATGTGGCCATTTTCTCCTGGATTTCGGGGAAGACCTCTTTGTTTTTCCATGCTGTCACCAGTCGTTTTCCGAGGTCGAGTGCGCGGGTCTTGATATCCTCCGGGAATTCATCTCCGAAGATCAGTCCCATTGTGGCCCACACGGAACCGACTGACTGGATTCCGGTAATCATCGTGAAATGGTTCATGTAATCGGCAATAGGTTCCTCGTCTCCACCGCCGGAGGTGACCACCGAAGCCCCGTATTTTCCATGGAAGCCGATACAATGGATCATACTGGCACAACGATCAATGAACGCCTTCATCTGGGCGCTAACGGAAAAGATGTAATTTGGACTTCCCAGCACCAGGCCGTTTGATTCCAATATCGCCTGGCGAATTTCTTCGAAGGAATCCTTCTGGACGCAGCCACCTTTTTTATGGCAGTAATCACAGCCCAGGCATGGCAGCACGGTATCGCCCGGCATATAAATGGTCTGAGTTGAAGCACCTTCCCGCTCCGCCCCGTCGAGGATCAGGCGCGTCAGCCTTGCCGTGCTTCCCTTTGTTCCATGAGGACTTCCAACTATGGCAATGATTTTCAAGTTTCCCTCCGTGGCTGATCTTGCCCGACCCTTTTTTAGCTAAAGCACACTCTAATGCTCATCGATAAGCTACTTTACAGATTGAGACCTCCAGAATCAAGGCGTCATTAGATTCCGATATGATTTTAGGCGATGGACCATGTCCCTGAGTATTCCTTCCGCCGAAAGGGTCTGAGCAGAGATGTGCGACCCCTTTTTTTGAATGAACACTACACAAAAACCTACGCCTAGACATTATTCCACTCCCATAAGAGTTGGTTTATCATATTGTCTACAAGTACCTTAAAGTATTTGATAAATGGCTAATTTGATGCTTTTATTTCGAGTGAAAAGGTTATATACTTAACTTAACAGTTTGGTTTTCCTGTATATCCATACAGAGGTTGAGAATAAAAGATGAGCAGCATCAAGTTCACTGACGGAATGGAAATCCATACAGACGGCGAATACAGGGTTACGCACAAGAGTGACGGCTTATATGTAGTCGGCAATGTCGTATGCATTCCTGTAGATAATTCAAAAGATGCTGAGAAACTGTTAGAGAAACTCAAGTTCAAATAAACCAGGTAAAGAGCGGATTTTCTACACCGCCCTTCTTCTAAAGGAGAAAGTCATGCCAAGAAAAGGAACAATTCGTCCAGACGTAGCGTCCAGTGAACTTGCTGCTAATCGAAAATCGAAATCCAAGGCGAGGAAGGCACAGGTCGAAGGTACACAGACAGAAAATCAGGAAGTTGTTACCACAGAAGGAGAAAATACTATGAACGTCACGCAGGTTGAAGGCCAGGAAGGTACCACGGCAATCGAAGTTCCGGAAATACCGGCAACCATAGTCGAATCTACCGAGGCTCAGGTATTTGCAACGCAGACCGAAGGTCAGGAAGTTGTCAACACCACCGTGGAAAAAACTCAGGTTGTAGTAGTCACTCAGGCAGATGCACTTATCCTGAAAGAAGGAATTGAAATAGCTGACAGTAAAGGGGCCATTCGGACGTGTAATCTTTCCGTTCCTTCAGTGCCTGATTTGTTCGTGAGGTATTCGGGTGAGGACAGCAATGACCTTTGCGACGATGAGGTATTCATCGGAAATGTGATGAAGGTCCTCCGGGAACTCGGATATGAAGGTGAAGATTTTAGCCGGGCCGAGATGGGCCGACAGGATGTAAACCTGGTTGTGCTCGAAGGTGGTGCGGACTTCGAAAGTTGGGTTAAGGAGAAGTCGAAGAACCAAGCAGCAGCACCGAAGCCGCCGAAAGTCAGCAAGCGTCCCTACATCGCTCTGATTGAGCAACAGTTGGAACTCGGAAATCTTGATAAGAAGGAATTGCTCGCGCTGATCATGAAACAGCATCCGGAAGTGAATAAGAACGGCGCTTCCACTTTTCTCACTGACGCGCTTAATCCTCGGTATTCGCATTGGAAAGACCGTGTCGTAAGCAAGACGGCAGACGGCAAGTTGATTTTCGCAGACAAGATCGAAACACCTCCTGCTGAAGCTGTACCGACGGAGGAAGCACAGCCCGAGCAACCGGCTGAGTAGAATGATCTGGGCGGTTCTTGTTACTGGCCGCTCTTTTCTTAGGGGAACTGCGAGAACTTACACAACCATAAGAAAGGAAAGAATATGTTCTTTCATCCTCACCTCATGGATTCATTTTTTGGTAGCGGGCATGCACTACAGGACAGCATGCAGCTTCTTTCAGCTTTCGCTGTTGAGCAGGAGCT
Source organism: Syntrophobacteraceae bacterium (assembly GCA_049520315.1). Taxonomy (GTDB): domain Bacteria; phylum Desulfobacterota; class Syntrophobacteria; order Syntrophobacterales; family Syntrophobacteraceae; genus SbD1. The sequence continues at coordinate 7,746 of JBEKPW010000171.1, read as the reverse complement.
CCAGGAATCGTGGCGGAAGGAACAGCTTGAAAAGTCCGGCGATAACGTCCCTGAACATTCGAGAGTGAAATCGCTCCCATCTCGGTTCTAGCCCTTTACGTTCTTTGTGCAGGAGGTGTGGTGCGGCGCTTGTACGGGTCGCCATCATCGGAAAGGCGAACAGCCATGGACGACCCTGTTCTCAAATATTTTTCCGAAAATCTCGCAACCGTCACGAAAGAAGAACTCCTTCAAGCCCTCAGGAACGCCTTAGAGAGTGCCAGTTATTGGCGGGAAGCTTGCCTGTCAGGTTTGAGTCTAGTTGTCGCGGCAGGAGATAATCTATGCAATCCCTCGATTCAATAGAATATAAGGGCCACTTCATAAACATCTTTCCTGATGAGGATGCACCTAACCCCCGCGAAGAGTTCGATTCCCTCGGCACCATGGTTTGCTTTCATCGGCGCTACAATCTTGGCGACAGGCACGAGTTCCACGCCCCCGATGAATTCGCGGCATTCTTGAAAGAAGAAAAGCCAATCTGCCTGCCTTTGTACCTGTTCGATCACAGCGGAATCACCATCAGCACGAGAAGCGAAAGGTTTAGAGCGTGTGATCCGCAAGGCTGGGACTGGGGAATGCTCGGCTACATCTATGTCACCAAAGAGAATGTCCGGACGGAATACGGGGTAAAGCGAGTCACCCGGAAGATCTTGGATAAGGTCGCGAAGCTCTTGCTGGCTGAAGTCGAAGAATATGACCATTATCTCACAGGCAATGTCTACGGCTACGAGATAACAAAGGGGGAACGACAAGCAGGGGAAGTCATAGACAGTTGCTGGGGATTTCTCGGGTACCCGGAGGACTACGTCATACCCGAAGCCAAGGCGGTCATAGACCAGATCCTCAGGGAGGCCGCATGATTGATGATGGCAAAGCCATCTGTATTCACTGCGCCATTCGCGGCTGGAGGCACCGGATGTGCCCATGGCTGACAGAAACAGGTCTTCAATACGCACATCCCGAGTGCAATGAAAAAGTGAGCTTCACCGACCTTGATGGCGCCAACCCAAAACTAGCGGGAGTGAGAAACGATGATCGACATCAATGAAGCGCCGGACAAGCGCGCCGCAACCCTGGAAAAATTCCTTGAGAACTGCGAACACGAAGATCCCTATATCCAAAATATCTGGATGGCCGCAAGGTACCTGGTCAAGGTAGGAGTTGGCCATTGCGAGTACCAGACCCAATATGAAAGTGGCACGACGTTATGGAGCGCCCCCGGTTCTCATCACTCCATTCCTCGAATACCTTACCAGCCAAAAACGCCCAAGATGGTGGTCACAATACATCACGGACTTCTCGCTTCAGTCGTGAGTGATGTCCCTATCGATATCATTGTGTTGAAAGTCGATGAGGACACGGACGACACGATTTATCGAGAGGAAAGTCTCGAGGTCAATCCCGATTACGTTGCGGAGAAGTTTGCAGAGGCTGAAAAGTTCTGGGAGGAAGAGGCAGATGATTAGCCGAGCGAAAAAGAAAGAGTACATAGAGGCAGCAGGCAGCTTTTGCATCAATTGCGGGAGCGGGAATATCTCTGCTGGCAAAATTGAATCTGAAGGCAGGGAAGCGTGGCAGTCAGTCCAATGCTACGACTGCGGCAGCGAATGGAACGATATCTTTAGGCTCATTGGCGTCGATGATATTCGCTTGCCGGAAGTTGACCCCATGATCCCGGCCGCTTTTGTGAATAAGGAGAGTGCCGATGAGCACCCCTAAACGACTTTGTAAATACCTGGAGCAAGGCGACGGCTGCTGCAACTGCCACGACTACTCCATTGAAGGCGGACCCTTTGAGCAAGATGGCATGTTTGTCTCCCAGGAAGTTTGGTGCTCAGCCTGTGGCGCCGAATGGACGAACGTCTTCAAGCTCGTAAGTATCAGGGACTTCAAGATTGAGGATACAGAAAATGAAGCCGGTGAAAACGGAAGGTTATTTAACGCTTGACCAATGCGAAGTCGGAAAACCTGTATTTCGGATGGAAATGGAGGTCCCGGTTTTTAAAGGCTGCGGGAAGCTCCTGGCGGCGGCTAAGCAAGTGGTATCGAACTGGGAACAGGGTGATTTAGCTGCGGCTGTCCGGGACCTGGATTCGTCCATCAAGGAAATCCAAGGCCTTGTACCTGAAGATCGCCGCGACGTGATCCTGCTGCTAATCGAGTTCCCCAATGGCCGCAATTTCTTCGCCTGTGAAGATTCAGACAGAGCGATTGATGAACTATACGAATTTGTCAGTGAATACTGGCATGAAATGCCTGCTGGTGTTGGTCCAATCCCGTCTGACAAGCTGAAGGGAATCGAGCTGTATTACAAGGAAAAAGAAGGCCAAGAGTCCTACGAAATGCAGGTCTTGCCGCTCCTTTCCGGCCGGGACGAAGACTAAAGGAGAACTTATGCCGTATCTTTTGCTCAAAACCCATGTTTCCGACGAGTACTACGATCTCACTCCAATAGCAATCGTTGACCTGGATAACCTTGAACTCCTCCAGACCTACCGCGACAAAGGCATGCAAATACTGGAACTCGGAGAGCCGATACCAAACTACATCCAATATTTCAACTCCATGGCCGTGTTCTACGACGTTGATGTGTTCGAGCATGAATTTGGGGATGATCTCGATAATGGATCGGCGATTTTGTTAGACGACCTGCCAGAGGGGATGAAATCTCTTGCCCCCGACTCCGACCGCTACATACCGGTCGATGCTCTCATGATCGAAATCTGCATGAGCAATCCCAATGAAATGTTTTGGACATCGTATCTAAAGAATGCAGACATCCGGTTCGAGACCGATCTGTTCGATCTCACTCGCCTTGATCAGTATCGCTGCACAGGAACCATACTGGACAATGCATCTATTCAGGAGGGTACAGAGAAGGAGGCACAAGATTGAAGTCTGAAGGAGGACAGGCACCCCCGGTACCGGCCGTCTCTCCATAATCGGACGATACGACGAACGAGGAAAAGAGCCATGAACATTGAGGACACAATATTTGATGAGGGTATGGCGATCAATTCGCTGGTTGCGTTGAATCGGCTGATCGAGATTATCCACGAACATAATACCAATACGATCCTGGAAGAGACTGTGAGAAAGGACTTACGCGTGAGACGTCTATTCTGGTTCCTCAATTCCCAGATGTACGGACAGTTGACCAGCATAGACCAAGAGCAGATTTGGGTCGAACTCCACAAGGAGTGGGAAAAGGAGAAAACGGCATGAGGCGGATTGTTGTCACAATCGAGGGGGGTCTGATAACGAGCGTCATGTCTGATTCTGATGGGATCGAGGTCCTGCTTGTAGACTATGACACCGACGACGCGCCCGAAAATGAACTGTTCACATGCCCTGATGGAGACAAGGCGCGGATGTACGCTGAAACGCCGGAGCTTTTGCCCGATAGGGTTGATGAGTTCTTTAAGTGCCACAGTGAAAACGAGGCGGCATGAAACCCAAGCCTTACAATGGTCACCACTGCTGGAACTGCTGGAATGTGGCGTTGTGGCTGGGGAATGAAGAACCACTCTACCGAACCGCGATGTCCTATGTCTACCAGATTCGGGATAAGCAGATTAATGCGACTGAGGCCGCACGCCGGTTCATAAAATCCTACGCTTTGGAGACGACCCCTGACGGAGCAAGATACACGATCAGGGCTGTCAGGTCGGCTCTGCTCGGCTTTATGGAATAACCACAGGAAAGCAGATTATGAATACCGCCTTCAAAAATTTCCCTCTCGGCCGGCTCGTCGCAACACCCGGCGCGTTGGAAGCCGTACCGCCTGAAAGAGTGCTTGAGTGCCTGCAACGTCACGCTCGCGGTGATTGGGGGAACGTCTGTCTCGAGGATGCTGAACTTAACAATCGCGCAACTCGTGAAGGGACTCGTATCCTGTCCGCTTACCCAATCGATCCCGTGAAGCCGTGCAAAGGTCATGGTGACAATTGTATTTGGATAATCACCGAAGCGGACCGATCGTCAACATGCATCCTGCTTCCCGAGGAGTATTGAGATGCCGGAGATTTACATTCCGACTTGCGCTGAAATCGAAGCCCCTAAGGAAGGTGAACTAGCCCCTGACTGTTTCGGGCACTGGAGGCGGATCACCAAGATGTATGCCAATCGAAGCAACACTGTCATTTTCACGGCTGACGGGAAAGCCGTATGCCACCAATGCGGATACTAAAAGGAATTACACATGCGTATCTTTATGGGACACTGGCGCACGATTTGTAACTGTGACTTGTGCGCAATCAATTGCCGATTCATTCCAGGTTACCTCTTGCCGGAGGACCTGGACTACATAGCGACGTTTCTCGGCTATTCCAAGTTGTCCGAATTTGCCGAAAAGAATCTTCTGGCTTCACCAGGCGCAATCGTTATCAAAAATGGAAGACTTTGTAGAATCCGCACACTCGTTCCTGCACGTGGTCATAGTGGCTGGTGCAAATTCTTCGATGGAAGTCTGTGTAGCATTCACCGGGTTGCTCCGTTCGGTTGTGCATTCTTTGATTCACACCAAGAGCAGTCTGAAAGCAATGCTATTTCTGCCAAGGGCTTACAGATAATCGCCGAACTCTGGGAAGATCAACCTTTTTCTCGCTACTGTCAGATCTGGAATGAACTGCATGGGAGTGGCATGAGTGCTCCAGCGCCCGAGGAGTGCAGGGACAGAATGCGAAAGTGCAGTCAATGAGTGATCAAGAAAGGAGAAACCGCCATGATCTATCTCTACCCGGAACACGGCCATGAACGACTGGCAATCGACTCAGAGGAACTCGTGCAGACAAATCGCGTGGCTCCACAAACAACCGATGTGTGATGAAAACGAGGGAATCTGGAACCTTTTGGAAACCATCCGTGAGCTAGGGAAAATCAGATGACCAAGGATGAATTATGGAGGGCTCCACAAGATTTGTCCCATCGCCCACCAAAATCTCAGCGACACCATGATTCACGGCTTGATGTGCATTGCCTAGATGCAGAACGGTCTTTACCGCCCGAGGAGCATTGAGATGCCGGAGATTTACATCCCAACTCGCGCTGAGATTGAGTCGCTAAAAGTTGGGGATCTGGCCCCTGACTGTTTCGGGAAATGGAGGCGGGTCACCAAGGTGTATGCAAAAGGTCATGACGTAAATGGCAAGACGTATGTTTGCTATTACACAGAGTTTGGCCCGGGAGCAAGCATTTCGAATTCGCTCAAGGAAGGTGAGATAAATCGCAGCGTAGGCTTAACCGGGAAATACACCAGCCATGAACTCGATATCCTGGAAAAGAGTCTTTGCGCCGGCGATGCCGAACTCTAACGGGAGAAATTCATGGATAATGAAACGAGGCGAAACAGGGCAATCACGGCACTGGAAGCATACTCGGAGGAAGACGACGACCTTGTCTCCAATATAATCGACCTGCTTACCGATCTCCTGCACTTGTGCAAACAGCAAGAAATAGATTTTCAGGCATGCTTGCTGAGCGCGGAGATAAACTTCGAGTCAGAGAGATAGAAAAAACAGGAAGAAGAAAAAGAGGCGGCATGACAACGTATAGCGTTAACTGGAGAATCGACATTGAGGCGGAGTCAACTGTGGAAGCTGCCATGCAAGCTTTGGAGATCCACCGGGACCCCAATTCGACCGCAACGGTCTTTGACGTTTATGATGAGCAAGGGAATTACACCTCCATTGACCTGCTCGGAACCGAAGAAAATCGAATGGGGCACATGGCCGGGAACCAGCCAGTTACGCACAAGCACGCCAATACCGCCACAGCTCAGATTTCCCATTGGGAGGACGATCCCGAGTTCCCCGCTGAGGATTGGAAGTATGAGGTTGCAAACGGAGACACCCGCCTCGGATACCCCGAGTGGGTCGAGCATCAGCGAGACGCTAAAAAGCAGGAGCCATGACGGACACCGCATTGACATTCGCTTCCCCGGGGTCCTGTACCGGTGGGCTTCAGGAAACGTCGTACATATCCAGCCTGTGAGGAGGAAAGCTTTGGAAGTGGAGAAACCGGAATACCTGACGGAAGAACATTTGCTTTACCTCGATCAACTTAGGGAATCCGGCGTTACGAACATGTTTGGCGCCGTGCCGTTCATCCTGCTCCAATTCCCTGCCCTAAGCGAGCCGCAGGCGAAGCAGGTTCTAATTTATTGGATGAAATCGTGCGCCGTGCGGCGTAGTTGAGTCTTACCGCTTGAGGCGGTAGTGCCCGGGAGGAGGCACTAGATCAGCTGGCTTACCTGATGCCGAAAGGCTTAAGGGACAATAGCATGCCAGCAAAGCGAGGGAACTCAGAAACCGTATATGACAAGGCCTTGCGAGATCTGTAACTTACGGTGAAAGCTATACTGCTTAAACCTCAATCACCAGCGTGGGAATCCAACCATCACGGGAAATACGGTTGAAACCCGTGCCAACTATGGACCGGCCACTATGTTTTCAAGCTGGTTAGACTCCTCAAGAGGTTGGGCGATGTGCAATGAGCACATTCAAGGTGATGAATGGGGCACCTAAGGGTTGCTAGATACGGACTTAACTAACGTACCACGGGATGGCCTAAGGGACGCGAGTCCTATGGTCACGGAGTCTCCATAGTAGTCGGAGGTGAAGTAATGTTCACCACAGGGCGAAGGGAGACAGGTTTGTTGGATGCTTGAAACAGAAAGGTATGCGCAATGCAAACAGCTGAAACTGTACTGAGCATCATCCAGAAACGTGGTGAGAAGAAAATGCCGGTCGAAAGGCTCTATCGACAATTGTTCAACCATGAGTTCTACCTGAGGGCATATGCCAAGCTCTATAGAAACAAGGGGGCATTGACCCAGGGAGTGACAAGCCAGACAGTTGATGGAATGTCACTTCAAAGGATTTCAAGGCTCGTTGACCTCCTTCGAAAGGAACAATTCCGTTGGACTCCGGTCAGGCGGACTTACATCCCGAAGAAGGATGGATCGAAACGACCACTTGGGATTCCAAGCTGGGAAAACAAGATGCTTCAGGAAGTGATCAGGATGTTGCTTGAAGCCTATTATGAGCCAAGATTTAGTGACCACTCTCACGGGTTTCGCCCAAAGAGAGGCTGTCACACGGCTCTTGTGGAACTCAAGAACACCTGTCGAGGCACCACATGGATCATTGAAGGAGACATATCCAAGTGCTTCGATCGCTTCGACCATGATGTACTCATCGGGATACTCCGAAGAGATATCAAAGACGAGCGGTTCATAAGACTCATGGAAGGGTTGCTCAAGGCGGGATATTTGGAGGATTGGAAGTGGAACAAGACTCTCAGCGGTACGCCGCAAGGAGGAGTAATAAGCCCGCTTCTTGCCAACATCTATCTCAATGAACTCGACACATTTGTCGAAGAAGAGCTCATACCGCAATTCACAAAAGGTGAGAAAAGGCGACCAAATCAGGCATATCTGCGCTGCCGGTATGAGAAGCGGGTCGCGAAAGCGCGCAATGATCGCATGACCTATAAGGTCTACGATCAAAAGCAGCGTAGTATCCCTGCGGGCGATACTCACGATCCGGACTACCGAAGGCTGCATTACGTCAGGTATGCTGATGATTGTGCGCCACGAAGGCGCGGAAAGGAGTGGGTTGTCTGACTCCTTAACTGCAGCCATGCTGCACAAAAGATGAGGGCAGGCCCCTCGGAGCCGTCATGCAGGTGGAGGCTCCAAACCAC
>JBEKPW010000170.1:0-10762 GCA_049520315.1 Syntrophobacteraceae bacterium | reverse complement strand
CAGAGGCGCGATGCCGCTCAGCCCTTCGGTGCCGCCGAAAATTTTCGTAGCTTCGATGATGCGAACGAACATAAGGGGGATTATCAGGGTGACCATGGAAAAGTAAACGCCCCGCAGCCTGACTACGGGCAATAGGACGGCCGTCCCCATCAGCCCTCCCAGAACTGTTGCCACTGGAAGTGCGAGCAGCGGAGGACATCCGAGTGCGTGATTAAGGATTCCCGAGCAATAGGCGCCAAGGCCAAAGAAGAGCGCCTGGCCAAGCGAGATCATGCCGGTCTGGGCCAGGATATCCCAGCTCAAGGCAAGCAGGGCGAATACGGCAACCGACAGGAGCACCTTCTGCCAATAACTGCCCAGCACAAGGGGCAAAAGAAGAAAACCCAGGACTGGAACCAGCCGGGGCGACAGCACATAGAGCATTTCGCGCCACGAACTCAGGGCGAAAACATCCTGCGAGCGAACCTTGATGCCACGATCTATTCGTTCCAGGCGCCGTTCCAACAATCAGATCCTTTCTTCCAGTTCCTTCTGCCGGCCGAAGAGGCCGGAAGGCTTCACCAGCAAAACGATAAGTATCGCCGCCAGGCTCACGATCATGGTCCAGCTCGAGCTGACGTAGGTATCCGTCAGGCGCTCGGCAAAGCCGATGAAAAGACTGGCCACGATTACCCCTCCGGTGCTTCCGAGCCCGCCTATGATGCAGACCGCCAGGACCTTTATCAAAACATCGTAGCCATCGCTTGGCGATATGCTGCCGAGCGGGATGATGACGGCAGCCGCGAGGGCCCCAAGCCCGCAGCCCAGGGAAACACTGACCATGCCGATCCTGTCCGAATCGATGCCGAATGTGAGCGCCGTGCGCTCGTCCTGGGCAATGCCGCGGAATGCGAGGCCGATGCGGGTATGGTGTGTGAAAGCCCATAGGCCGGCCATGAGCAAGATGGCCACGGCCGTGATCAGGATGCGCTGCATGTCGACGACGATGTTGCCGAAAACAATGCTCCTGTCGATGAGCACCGGAAGGCTGTACTCGTAGCCAACCAGGCCCAGGTATTGAAACAGCTCGAGGATCGCCAGTCCGATCCCGAAAGTGGCGATCACCTCCGAAAGGGGCTGCCCGCGAACCCGCAGCAGTACGTACCGGTACATCAGCGCCCCCAACGCCATCGTGGAAAATATGGAAACGCAAATAGACAGCCAGTAGGGAAAGTTCAGAAAATGGAGAAACATCCAGCTCAAGTAGGCCGACAGAATATACATGGCGCCGTAGGCGAAATTGGCTACCCCGCTGATTCCGAAGGTCAGGTTGAACCCGAGCGCCATCACTGCGAGGATGGCGCTGTTAAAAATGGCATAAACAACAGTTCCAACGAACATCGAGCCGATCTCCCCGGCAACCGAGGGAGTTTTAAGTTTTGAGTTTCGGGTTTTGAGTTACTAAAAACTGAAAACTACTAACTAAAAACTCACCACGCTGTTTACTTAACGGGTTTCAAACCCTTGGGAAGTTCCATTTTGCCCTCGGCCAAAGACTCGGGAAATACGATCCGCCGCTTGCCGTCCCCGGTCCATTGAAATACCGCGGCGACCGCCGTTTCCTTTGGGTCGAACCCATAGACGGCCTGGTTTCCTTCATCAAAGCGGACGCGGCCCATGGCGCCCATCCGGTCCGTTTTTTTCAGTTCGGCGGTGATGGCGTCGGGATCCAGGCTGCCGGCGCGCTCGATGGCTTCCGCCAGGATGTAGACGGCTTCATAGGAAGGGGCCGGCCCATGCCCGGCCTGGATTTCATGGCCGAAGGCCTTCTTGTATCCATTGTAAAACTCGACTGATGCGGGGATTTTATCACTTGCGAGGGCGCTGCCCAGCTCGAAGACGCAGTTCATAGCGCCGCCGATCTTTTCGTCAAAGGTTTTCCAGGCATCGCTCCCGCCCAGCGGTGATATGTAGCCCGCCATCAAGGCCGGGACATTCATGGATTTCCACTGTTTGACCAGAATCCCGCCCTGGGGCATGTCGAAGATCGGCACAATCACCTGGGCGCCCTTTGAGCTGGCCTTCATCAGACCGGAAGAAAAATCCGAAGCGCCGGTTGGATAGGCCTCCTGTTCCAGCACTTCCCAGCCTGCCTTGTCGAAATAGTTGCTTTTGAGGGCATCGGCTGTCGCTCTTGCCCAGGCCACGTCCTGGTGCATGACGTAGACCTTGGTGAAGCCGAATTCCTTATTGATGGCCCCCATCGTGCCCGCCAGGTACCTCACCAGGTAAACTGCGTTAAGGCAATCGCGGAACACGTACTTGTATTTCTCAGGCTGTTCCTTCACCATCTTTTCCGAAGCAGGAGACATGGCAATGCTCCCGATAGTGGGGACCTTGTATTTGGAGATCAAATCCATCCCCGCGGTCAATGCCTCGGAACGGAAGGGGCCGACCAGGATTGCTGCGGGTTTTTTCTCCAGTATGACTTTCTCGATGCCGAGCAGAGCTTCAGGTACGGGTACGCCGGGAGCGGCGTCGCGAATGTCGATCGAGGATACCTCGAGCAATCTTTTTTGCCCGCCCACGGTTACGCCGCCTTTTGCATTGATTTCCCCTACGGCCATCTCGACGGCCTTAACGGCTTCCTTGCCCTCCAGGAACCCAAGCGACGTAGGCACGGCAATAATTACAGGCTCTGCGGCATTCGCCAGTTGAGCACCAAACAGGCATGCCGCCAGCGCCGCCATAATCAGGCTGAAACGAAAAGATCTGGGTCTCATGGCTGGGTTCATCCTTTTCTTTGTCTGAAATGCAGAAAAACTTCCGGGCTTTACTTATTTGGAATAAAAACCACCCCCGGTCTTTTTACCCAACCTTCCGGCCCGCACCATCTGCTTAAGGATTTGGGGCGCCCCGTAATGGCCGTCGCGAAACTCGTCGGCAAAATACTCCATGACAAAGTAGGCGATATCGATCCCAGTGAAATCCATGAGTTCGAAGGGACCCATCGGGTAGTTCAATCCGAGCTTTACCGCCGTATCGATATCCTCTACCGAGGCAATTCCTTCCTGCAGCACGCGGACCGCCTCCACAAACTGGGGAATCAGGATCCGATTGACCACGAAGCCGGGGGAATCTTTCTTGACCTCGATAGCCTTCTTGCCAAAAGACTCCACCAGGGCCTTGGCAGCGGCGACGGTCTCATCGGATGTCTGCAGCCCTCTTATCACTTCCACCAGGCGCATAATCTGAGCCGGATTGAAAAAGTGCATCCCGCACACCTTGTCGGGCCTGTTCGTAGAGGCCGCAATTGCGGTAATCGACATCGATGAGGTATTGGTAGCCAAAACGACTTCCGGCCGGCAAATCTTGTCCAGGGCCTTGAATACCTCTTTTTTCAGGTCGAGGTCTTCGATTACGGCTTCTATGACAAAATCCGCATCGGCGAAATCTTCAAGAACGATCGTTCCTTTTACACGGTTAAGAGCAGCCTGACGCTGCTCCTCGTTCATTTTCCCCTTCTCGACCGAGCGCGCCATGAACTTGTCCATATTTTTGATGGATTTTTCCACATAAGATAGTTCTATGTCGCGCATAACCACTTTGTAACCACTCATGGCCGCGACGTGCGCAATCCCGCCGCCCATCGCCCCCGCGCCTACCACGCCTATCTTGCTGATGTCCATATTTCCCTCCTCGTATGAGTCCTGAACTGGGCGATTCCTTCTCCATGAACCCTCACCGCTGCCGGCTTTGCCCGGATGGCGTGGAGTCATCTTTGAAATCGCTCAACACGGGTAAGTTATCCAATTTTACAATCAGCCTATCGACTGCCGGGCAACCCTGGTGACCTGCGACCCCTGACCTATGCTGCGCTCCCGGGGTTCTTTGACGACAAAAGATGCACGCCATGAATTTTTCGAAACAGATCTCTGCGGTGGATTTTTTTCCCCCGGGGGGCTACCTGGGTCTTTCGTCCACAACGCGCACCGCTTTTCCTTCGCTTCGCTTGAGCGCCTTCGGTTTGACCATTTCCATGCCGACATGGATGCCCAGCATCCCCCTGATATGGTCGGCGATTTTTCTTTCAACCTCCGCAACCTTGCCGGGGCCGGCGTCAAACACTTCCTTCTTGCCCTCCACCCGGATGTTGAGCTCATCGAGGTGCTTTTTCTTGCGCACGACGAGCAGGTACTGAAGTTCTATTTCCTTGATGTCGGACAGCAGCGCTTCGATTTGGGACGGGAATACATTTACGCCGTTTATGATGAGCATGTCGTCGGTGCGTCCGGTGACCTTGTCCATCTTGACGAAGGTGCGCCCGCAGGAACAGGGTTCCCTTCTAAGAGTGGTGATGTCCTTGGTGCGGTAGCGCAGCAGGGGCATGGCGCGGCGCTGTATGGCGGTGAGCACCATCTCGCCCCTTTTCCCGAATGGCACCGGCTCGAGTGTGACCGGATCGATGGTTTCCACCAGGAAATGGTCCTCGTTGACATGAAGCCCGTTTCTTTCGTCACAGTCATACGCCATTCCGGGGCCGCCAAGTTCGGTGAGCCCGTAGATGTCCCTGGCCGAGATTCCCATCCGTTCGTCTATTTCATCGCGCATAGCTACCGTCCAGGGCTCAGCCCCGAAAACGCCCACGCGCAGCGGCAAATCCCTGATCGGCATTTTCATCTCTTCGGCGAGTTCGGCGATGGTCAGAGCGTACGACGGGGTACAGAAAAGGGCCGTGGTCCCGAAGTCCTTCATCAGCATGATCTGCCTTTCGGTCATTCCTGAACTGGTCGGGACGATTGCGCATCCGACGCGGCTTGCTCCCTGGTGAAGTCCAAGGCCGCCGGTAAAAAGCCCATATCCATAAGCGATCTGAACGATATCTTCCTTTTTCACCGTCGCCGCACAGAGCGCCCTGGCGACGCACTCCGTCCACTGCTCCACGTCTTCGGCGGTATAAGGTCCGGTAATGGGCTTGCCGGTCGTTCCGGAGGAACAGTGTATGCGAACTACCTCATCCATGGGGGCGGCGCAAAGCCCGAAGGGATAGTTGTCCCTCAGATCGTTTTTCACCGTAAAGGGAAGCTTCCTGATATCATCCAGGGACTTCAGGTCATCCGCCCTGAAACCCGATTCGTCCAGCTTCCTGCGGTAAAATGGAACTCTTTCGTAAACCCAGCCCACGGTTTCCTTAAGCTTGGCGAGCTGGAATTTTTGCAATTCCTCAACCCGCATGTGCTCAAACCGATCGTCCCAAGTCATCTGCTCAACTCCTTCCTGAGATTTATTTCCACAAATGCCTGCTTGACTTAGTTCCAATGGCCTATTGGATGTTTTCTGGCGAAACCGAGGGTCTTCGGCCTGCTTCGCGGAGCGTGGAGTTTGAAAAAGGACGGGTTCAACCTGGATCGGAGCGGGGCGCTTGAAGTAAGGAGGTGTTTGTTAACACTATTGAGTATTTTCTCCGAAAAACCAGTGTCCTGAGTCAGAAATCCACTGCATAAGTCCTGAGTACTCAGGCTGTCATTCCGGCGGAGGCCGGAATCCAGTATTTTTAATAAATGTCAGTCACTTTCAGACCAAGGCTTTCGCCGGGGTGAGTAAGCGTTGGCCACATTCCCGGGCTTGAATTATGTCCGGACCTCTGACTCAGGACACTGGCAGTTTTAGGCCGGAAACACCAGACGGAAACTAGCTACAAGGTGGCTATTTGATAGCTAATATCCGGCTGCTCGTCAAGCAAAATTGAATATTCAAAAAAATCTTTTCGGACTGGAACCCATTGGTGATAACCTGACCCGTCAAAGTGTGACCGTGTACGGAATGTTCCGCAAATAAAATAACTCCAGGGAGAGCCTGGAAATTAGTGTGGCGCTGCGGTGGCGGCCCCCGGCCAACCACCGCCAGCGCCTGGCTCTCGCCCGCGCGGGCCCGCGCGCGGCCGTCGATGCGGTAGAATGGGAGGATTTTTCACGTGACTGAACGGATCGCTCTTGAGACCCCGATGGGAACGTTATCCGTGTATGCCTTCGCCTCTCCCGATGAGATCAGGCGGCTCAGTTTCGATGGGCAGTTCGGGGAGCACCCCGGTTTTCGGTCGCTCTACACCAGGAGGGCAAGTCTCATAAAAAGGGCAGCCCAAGAGGATACAAACGTGGTCCTTGCGGTGACCGATAAAAAAAACATCATTGGTTTCGGGGTGCTTGCCTGTCCGGAACCCGATCAACGGTGGGCCAGGCTCGAGCCCAAGGTGATGATGGAGGTCAAGGCCATAGAGGTTGCCCGCGATTGGAGGCAAATGGGGGTTGGAAGCGTTCTCGTCAAAGGAATGCTCTCTCATCCCGGGGTGGAAGAAAAAATAGTATATTTCGTAGGATTCACCTGGACCTGGGATTTGAGGTGGACCAAAATTACCGCATCGCAATACCGAAAAATGATGATCCGCCTTTTTCAACCCTTTCAGTTTAACGAGTGTAAAACCAACGAACCCAATATTTGCCTGGATGCCGACAATCTTTTCATGTGCCGGATCGGCAAAAAGATCGACGACCGCCTCCTGGACGAATTCAAATGGCTCTCGTTTGGCGTCTACCCTCCCTGAGTTCGAAAGAGATCTGACAAAAAAAATCTGACCGCAGAGGCTGGTCGTGGTCAGGCCATGGAGAGGACTGGTAATCGACAGAGTGCAGAGAGAAAAGCTTTGTAAGAAGAGCAATTCCGAATCCAGGGGTTTACGGATCAATCCCTCAATTCCTCAATCCCTCAATTCCTCAATCCCTCAATTCCTCAATTCCTCAATTCCTCAATTCCTCAATCCCTCAATCCCTCAATCCCTCAATCCCTCAATCCCTCAACCTCTCAACCCCTCAACCCCTCAACCCCTAAATCACCCAATCCCTAAATCTGCCTTTTTGGCAGCAAATATTGACCTTTCCACAATCCACTCGCGGCGGCATTTTGCCTGATCGGGCGAGTATCGAACTCTTTCGTGTAATCATTCTTGGCCATGAAATTCCAGAGTAAAGACAAAGACAGACAAATCAAAAGTTGCTATAATGCCATATAAATTGATCGATCATCTTGTATGGAAAGCATACCGGACAGGAGCAGTCCCATGGCTACAGAAACAATCGAAGCAGTTTATGAGCATGGTAGCTTCCGCCTTATTGCCCCGGTGGATATGAATTTTGCGGAGGGACAGAAGGTGCGCCTGGTTGTTGAACAGATTGGAAACCCGGACGACATACTTGCGTTAGCAGCTCAAGTTTATGAGGGACTCAGTGATGAGCAGATCGATTCCATTGAGCAACACTGTCGGCGGCGTGAGAACTTCTTCGGGGAAAGGTCCTCGGCATGACGACGCTGGGACAGGCCTTGCTGGATACGGACATTCTATCGGCAATCATGCGCAAGGATCCCCTTGCCCACCGAACGGGCACGTTCCTACCTTGAGGTCCATCGGCAGTTCACCTTCTCCGTTATTACTCGATACGAAGTCCTGCGTGGTCTGCTTGCCAAGGGGGCAGCAAAACAGATTGATGCATTTGATCAACTGTGTGCTGCGAGTCGAGTATTGCCTCTCACCGATCCGATGATTGTGCAGGCTGCCACAGTGTATGCCGATCTTCACCGGCGAGGTGAATTGATCAGTGATGCCGACATTTTGATCGCGGCCACGGCGATGATTCATGGGTTGGCCGTAGTAACCAACAATGTAGCCCATTTTCGTCGAGTTCGGGACCTGCAGGTTGTCAATTGGCTTGCATAGATCAAAGAAATGGTGCGGCGAGAGCCTTGTCATTCCGGAATCATACTTTTTATGCGAGGCCCCTGCGGTCAGATTCGGCCCCTCAAAACGGGCAGGGCCGGCCCCCAACCAAACCCGCAGACGTCGCAGAAGTAGCAGAGAAAAACAAGATTCAGCAAGATGAAGGAGCGGCGAGCGAGGAGTAAAAGCTTCCCGCTTCCCGCTTCTCGCTTCTCGCTTCCCCTTTTAACATGCCCCCTCTCTGTCATGAACCCTTACAAGGTTTCCGAATCATACTGCAACATTTCGGGTGATTTGAAGAGTCTGTATTTTGGCAAGCTGTACGTTGACTTTTTTGAGCCTGAGCTGATGGTGATTTGACGAGTTTATTGCGTACAGCGGCAAGAAATGTGAGCCTTTGGTTGGCGCCTATTCTGCCGAGGGATACTCGATGATGGAGACCATGCGGGGAGGCATCAGGCGGGGATTTCCACACTACATTCAGGCAAGGCTCATGTCGAGAATGCGATACGATCGCAATTAGCCTGAGACTTTTCATCTTTCGACCTTCACTGGTAGTTTGCCGCACATTACCACCTATCGTAAGACTGAATTACAAACTTGAATTGAAAAACCGGGAGACTCCGTCCTAATGTTGCGGCTACACGGCCTTTTGTTCATTGCCTTAGTTGCCTATGGCATAGTTCGTGCTTCCATGGGATAGTTGGACGCTGGAATTTGTTGGGGGCCTGTCTTGAACGTACTCTGATTAAGGAGGGAGCATCATGTTAAGAGCCTTCGGACTATTCTTCATGACCGTAGTATTCGTTTTTGCGCCGTTATTTCCGGCAAATGCCGGCTCCTTTGAGGGCGATTGGGCCGGCTACTGGAGGAATAGCCTGGGGGAGAGCGGGAGTGACTCACTCTTGCTCGTAGAATCACGTGATGGACAGCTGCATGGCACCTGGACCGGAGATACAAAGGTATGGGGGCAACAAACCAGCGAAAATAGCATGCATCTGGAGGGGCAAAGGAATGATGGTAATCGTTCCTACGATATAATAGCGCATATGAATAATGGAGAGATGGAACTTCATTATTTTACAACGAGGCCGGATGGCAGCACCTATGAGGGTTCGTCAAGACTTCATCGTCAGTAAAGCCGCTGCGCTTGCCTTCTTCAAAAGGGCGACAGTGGGTATCGCCGGCTTCATAATACAACCGGGTGTAATGTACTCCAAAGACCGCGTGCAAAACGGCCCGGGACAGCAGCACGGCTGCCACGCTAAGTCCACTCAGGCCCAAATTTTGCCATAAAATTCCAGAATGCCGGTCTTTTGCGGGACTGCATGATTTGCGAAGACTCACCGAAATTTCCCGCGAGATACCTGAGGTTTGCGCATTGCATACGGTGAAGGTTGTGGTCTTGACGCAAAGGTGAACTGAGACATGCCTCCAAGGTTCTTTTCGATTGAATTCCATACCCGTTTTTTCCCGGCACTCCTGTGGGGTCGCCTGCATCGCCGTGAGAGGGAGGGCACGGGTTTTCCTTCAACAATTGAGTTCAATATCGTCCTTGCCGTGTGCGTGATCCTGGTTGTCTTCGGGATACCTGCGGCAGTGTCCGGCCAATCGGTAATCGGGTGGGCGTCGGGCGCCCTGGGCTCAACGGGGATCGTGGTCCTGAGTGTCAAGAGCATAGCTTCACGAACGGAACCGCCATCTTATGACCAATTCCTGGCAGGGGTGTTCTTCTTTTTTGTGGCCCTGGGCATCAGCGCCGGAATATTCGCCGGGGCGCTTTACCATTCGTTCATGGTCAGCCTTTGCCTTGGGACGGCGGGGCTTGCGTCAGGGTATGCGTCCGGTATCCTGGCCGGTCTCTGGCTGCAATACCTTGGGAGACTCGCCTCAACAGTGGACGGACTCGCCGGACTTGCCGCATTGGGAGTTTTTTTCGTGGACATCGTGCTTCTCGCCGGCCGGCTGCTCAAGGCCGGATAGAGGGGCGATTTCGCCTTTGCGGGCGTTGTTCGACGATGTGCTTTTGTAAAATGGGTCTCCAACCGATATCAGTAAAGACGTGTCCGTAATTCACTACTAATTGTGGAGGTAGAAAATGAAAAGGTTCAGAATCATTGCATTATCAGTTGGAGCTGTGCTTTGGGTTCTTGGCGTCCATGCGCATTCATTTGCCCAGACCAATAATTCCAAAATAAACAACAGCAAGGTCGGGCAGGACATGCGCGATGTGAAGGTAGATGCCCCCGGAACTTTCGACGGTTCCGCGAGGCGAACAACAGGCGGACAGGGAACCGCCGTACAGGGTCATTCGGGCCAAAAAGAAAGCCTGGTCGGACAATCGTCAACAGTTATTCATCCGCCGGCGTCAAAGTCGATGAAGAGCGTCGACACCGCGAAAGTCCCTGCACCCGCCACTCCTGCGAAAAGCCCGCAAGTCACGCCTGCGAAAGCTCCCACGCAAGCTGCGCCGGCAAAACCTCCCGCAACAGTTGCACCTGTGAAAGCTGCACCCGCCACTCCTGCGAAAAGCCCGCAAGTCACGCCTGCGAAAGCTCCCACGCAAGCTGCGCCGGCAAAACCTCCCGCAACAGTTGCACCTGTGAAAGCTGCACCACCAGCTACGGCCGTAAAGGCTGCACCGCCGCCGCCAGTGAGAGCTGCGTCACCGCCGCCTCCGGCAAAAGCTTCTCCACCAACGGCGCATAAATAAGAGCATCTCAAGATCGCGGTGAGGAGCAGAGGGAAATAAGAGGGGCCTAAAGTTATTATCGGCCCCTCCTTTTCAGGCCGATTTCGCCATTAGAGGGCTCTTCTATGATGGAGACCATGCGGGATGCCTCGGATGGGAGAGACCTATGCTGAGCAAACTGCCCAAGGGATATTCGATGACTGAAACCATCTGGGAGGTTTCCGGGTTGGTGTGGATCAGGAAGCACACCAGATTTGTCCACGGCGTATTCCATGACTTGCGACCATGTGGGAGGGGTCAGGACGGCTGTTTCCCATGCGGAT
>JBEKPW010000169.1:0-11129 GCA_049520315.1 Syntrophobacteraceae bacterium | reverse complement strand
TCGCAGCCTGCGTACGTGATTAAGATTGAAATCATAAAGTAAAATCTGCATTCTTGTTCACTCGGCACTCCAAAACTGCCTGCAGATTCTTCCACTCGCTCGCTTTTTCATTGTGGGACCATCAAAGAGTATGGGCTTTGCTCCATATGCATGCGAACCTGTGCATCGTTGTTCGGAGGAGTCGGATATGCAGGATGAAGACAAGACCAAAGAACAACTCATAATCGAATTGCATGAATTGCGTAAGCGGGTGGCTGAATCGGAGAAGGACAAAGGAGCGTCAACTGATCCCGCCGAGTTGCGCCGCCACGCGGAGGAGTCGCTAAAAGCCAGGCAGACCGAAACGGACCAGCGCGAGACTCATGATACAGAAAGGCTACACCACGAACTGGAGGTCCACCAGACTGAACTGGAAATGCAGAATGAGGAACTTCGTAATGGCCTGGTTCAAATTGAGGAGTCCCGCACAAGGTACTCTGACCTCTACGACTTTGCGCCTGTTGGATATCTTACCCTCGATGAAAACGGACTTGTATTGGAAGCCAACTTGACCATTGCGCAGCAGTTGGGCGTCGAAAGGTCCCATCTCGTTGGCAGCCCGCTTAGTGCTTACATCGTTATAGCGGACAGGAATGCATTTCGTTCTCACCTCGGAAGCGTCCTTAAAGACAAAACACATCAAGCCTGTGAAGTAAGATTTATGAAAGAGAGTGGAGGTGACTTCCATACGCTGGTCGACACCATATTCGTAATGGATGCAGTTGGTGAAGGGCGAGTCAGAACATCGGTAACGGACATAACCGGCCGCAAGCGGGCGGAGAAGGCCCTACGCAAGAGCGAGGGAAAATATCGTCGGATCGTTGAAACGGCCAATGAAGGCATCTGCGTGGCAGACGTGGATTACCTTTTTACATATGTGAATCAAAAAATGGCTGACATGCTTGGCTATCTCCCTGAAGAGATCATTGGCAAGCCGTTAGTCCATTTTCTGTTTCCCGAAGACTTGGCCAATCACCAGGAAAAGAGGTCACATCGCATCGAGGGACTGAATGAGACTTACGAACGTCGTTTTCGCCGCAGCGATGGCAGAGAATATTGGACGAAAGTTTCTGCCACAGTGATTAGAACCGAAGATGGCAGGTTTATGGGATCTTTTGCGATGCTCACCGACATCACCGAGCGCAAGCTGGCCGAGGATGACCTGCGAGTTTCCCTTCGTTTTCTTGGGATTTTGCACCAGCATACGGAGATAGCCCCGCTGCTGAGGGAATATGTTTCTGAGATCAAAAACTATACCGGCTGCGATGCTGTGGGGATCCGAGTGCTGGACGAAAACTTGAACATTCCATATGTGGTCTATCAGGGGTTCAGCCGGAAGTTTTATGAGACCGAAAGCCCTCTTTCCCTGAAAACGGATGAGTGCATGTGCATTAGCGTGATCAGGGGCGATGTTGATCCCAGTCTCCCCTTCTTTACCGAAGGCGGGGCGTTTTGCGTAAACGCCACCAGCCGTTTTTTGGCCACGGTTTCCGAAGAGGAGAAGGGGCGAACCCGAAACAGGTGCAACCAGGAAGGATACGAGACGGTTGGACTGTTCCCTTTTCGCAGTGGAGGCAAGATATTCGGTTTAGTCCATGTGGCCGATCATCGTGAGAATATGCTTCCCCCGAATGTGCTCGAGGTGCTTGAAAAGGCCGCTCTGCAACTGGGTACGGCATTCCAAAGGGCGCAGGCAGAAGAAGCACTGCGGGAATCGCAGCAAATGTTACAATCAGTCATGGATACCATCCCGGCAAGGGTCTTCTGGAAGGATCTTGACCTAAACTACCTTGGCTGCAACCGTCCATTTGCTCTCGATGCGGGTCTCCAATCACCCGAGGAACTCATAGGTAGAAACGACTTTGAGATGTGTTGGGGGGAACAGGCGGATCTCTACCGTTCAGATGACCGTTTGGTCATGGAAACCGGCATCGCAAAACTCGGATATGAAGAACCCCAGACAATGCCTGACGGTGGCAGAATCTGGCTTCGTACAAGTAAGGTTCCTCTGTTCGATGTGAAAGGTCAAATCAAAGGGGTGTTGGGTACATATGAGGACATAACGGTCCATAAGCGAGCAGAGGAGGCGCTGCAAAAGGCTCACGATGAACTGGAGTTGCGGGTAAAGGAGCGGACAGCCGCACTGGAAAAGGCCAACGAGGAATTGCAGCAAATACCATCAAAACTCATTGCAGTTCAAGAGGAAGAGAGGAAAAGGCTTGCTTCCGAACTCCACGACAGCATCGGACAGACTCTTGCCGCTGTTAAGTTTTGGGTAGAGATGGCCTTGAAGTTCAAGGATGCAGGTGATGGCAATGCCGCCTTGAACCACCTGGAGCAATTTGTTCCGATTCTCCAGCGCTCAATTGAGGAAACCAGAAGTATCTACATGGGCTTGCGGCCCACGATGCTGGACAGTAAGGGGCTTTTAGCAACACTTGAGTGGCTGCGTCAGGAATGCATGAAACTTTACCCCGAACGCCACATTGAGCTTGAGGCTGGAATTGCGGAAGAGGCAATCCCTAAAAACCTGAAGGTAAACATCTTTAGAATCGCCCAGGAGGCACTGAACAATATTGCTAAGCACAGCAAGGCAGAGTGGGTTGACATATCTCTGTCAAAGGATGGGAATGGAATCGAATTGGTCGTTTCTGATGATGGCGTGGGCATGGATTTGGACATAATCATGCAGACCAGTACCGCTACAAGTCTTGGTCTTACCAGCATGCGGGAAAGGGCCGAATTGACCGGTGGGAGCTTCTCAATCGAGTCCACTCCAGGTGAAGGCACGACTATCCGGGCCTCCTGGCCAATTTAAGCTGAGAGTCAACTTCAATAAGGCAGTGCCACTCTATAGTTCGTAGTATGAAATCTCTGGTGGCAATCAATTCTGAAATCACACTCTCGTTTTCCAAAAGAAGTTGCTACATCTCTCCTCGTAGTTGAGAAATGAGGCGCCGAAATCTTTGCCGTTTCCGAATCATTTGTTTACCGAATTGCTTCAGACTCGACTCTTTCGAAATTGGCAAGGAGCAGAGTTCTCACGCCTCTCACAAGCATCTTCGAGTTCCTTCTCGACGAACGAGTGCGGATACGAGGCGCATGGTGTCTGCGAGGTCTGTGGTATGACATGAATGGAAGCCGGGGTGTGTGGGGCAGTATGTATAAGATGGTTGGAGGGAAAAGCTATAAGTAAGGAGAGCGACAGAATATTAGTATTGTGTAATATTTCATAAATAATGATGTTTGACAATCAAACAGCCAGAAGCTAATATTAACGCAAACAGCCGTTAGGGGTGCCTGCAAAACAGGCTGAGAAGAAACCCTTATGCACCTGATCTGGGTAGTTCCAGCGGAGGGAAATGGCTGAAAAAGCGCTTAGTTTTTTCAGGCCGTTTCCCTTGAGGATTCGGTCTTTTTTTATGGAGATTATGCAGTTAGTCGTAGTTCAAAATACCTAGTTATGGACTGGGCTATGTCAGCGTAGGGAAATGGCTTGGAATTAATCTTTGTCGCTTCTTACAAGACCGTTTCCCTGCCTTGGGGTGCGGTCTTTTTTAGTTTATCTGGAAAGTAGAATCAAATGGACAAACCACTGATAATTGCCGGGCGCACTTTTCGCTCTCGGCTTCTCATGGGAACCGGGAAGTTCTCCTCTGCGGAGGTCATGAAAAAAGCCATTGAAGCCTCCGGGGCCGAAATCGTAACGGTTGCCCTTCGCCGCGTCGAACTGGACAACCCTCGGGACAGCATTCTGAGTGCTATAGACACGAGCAGATACCTGCTCTTGCCGAACACCTCGGGGGCAAGGGACGCGAGCGAGGCCGTGAGGCTTGCGAGGCTTGCCCGGGCTGCGGGATGCGAACCCTGGATCAAGCTTGAAGTAACTCCCGATCCCCGATACCTTTTGCCCGATCCTATCGAAACACTTAAGGCTGCGGAAATACTCATAAAAGACGGCTTCATCGTGCTGCCCTACATTCACGCCGACCCTATTTTGGCAAAGCGCCTTGAAGATATAGGCGCAGCTACGGTCATGCCGCTTGGCTCCCCTATCGGCTCGAGTCGAGGGATACGCACCAGGGACGCCATCGAGATCATTATAGAAGGGGCGAATGTTCCGGTGGTTGTGGACGCCGGCCTTGGCGCACCATCCCACGCTGCGGAGGCGCTCGAGATGGGGGCCGACGCCGTGCTTGTAAACACGGCGATTGCCGTGGCCGGGGACCCGGTTGCGATGGCTGCCGCTTTCAAAAAGGGTGTTGAGGCGGGCAGGGAGGCCTTTCTGGCCGGACTGGGGCGGTCCCGCAAGCAGGCGGAGGCTTCCAGTCCGCTAACCGGCTTTTTGAGATAGTGGTCCTGAGAGAGACGCTGTTTTCGGGGTGGCGGAATGAGCTTCTATGACGAAATAAAGAAGACGGACTGGACCGAAATCGAAAGAGATATCGCAGCCCGCACGGAGGCGGATGTCGAATCGGCGCTCGGGGCAGTTCGTCCGGGCGGCATCGGCCTCGACCACTTCATGAGCCTTCTCTCTCCTGCCGCCGAATGTTGTCTCGAAGAAATGGCCCGGCAAGCGCATCTTGTTACCAGTCAGCGGTTCGGCAAAACCGTTTCCCTTTTTGCGCCTCTATACGTTTCGAACTTTTGCTCCAATAGCTGCGCCTACTGCGGCTTCAATTCGAAAAACCCGGTCAGGCGCCTGGCGCTGACCCCCGAGCAGGTCAGGGATGAGGGCGAATTCATTCACCGGCTCGGTTTCAGGCACCTGCTGCTGGTTTCCGGTGAGGAGCCCAAAGTGGCCTCCCTCGATTACTTCACCCGGATAATCGGTCTGCTCAGGCCTCTTTTTTCATCTATTGCCGTTGAAATCTACCCTATGAGCGCGGAGCACTACCGCTCTCTGATCGCCTGTGGTGTGGACGGGCTGACCGTTTTTCAGGAAACCTATAACGAACAACTTTACCGGGGGTTCCATCTTGGCGGAAAGAAACGAAACTACCGCTGGAGGCTCGAAACGCCTGACAGGGGAGGCGAGGCCGGGTTTCGGCGCATCGGGCTAGGCGCCTTGCTGGGTCTTGGGAACTGGCGCGTGGAGGGCTTTTACATGGGCCTGCATACGAAATACCTCATGCGAAAATTCTGGAGGTCACAGGTTTCCATTTCGTTTCCGAGGCTGAGGCCCGCAGCAGGGTCTTTTCAACCTCCGCATCCGGTATCGGATCTCAATTTCGTGCAATTGCTCACCGCCTTGAGGCTCTTTTTGCCCGACACAGGTTTTACCCTGTCCACCAGGGAGCCTGCGGATTTTCGAGACCACCTTATCCCGCTTGGCATAACCTCGATGAGCGCCGGATCGAAGACAGACCCCGGCGGCTACACTCACCCGCAAAGGAACCACGCCGAAGCTCAGTTTGAAATTGCCGACCACCGTGATCCCGAAACAGTAGCCGAGGTCATTCGGCAAAAAGGTTATGAACCCGTCTGGAAGGATTGGGATGAGGTTTTTTTGAAATAACTCCCGGGGATGGCTCA
The DNA here is from genome assembly GCA_049520315.1 of Syntrophobacteraceae bacterium. Classification (GTDB taxonomy): domain Bacteria; phylum Desulfobacterota; class Syntrophobacteria; order Syntrophobacterales; family Syntrophobacteraceae; genus SbD1. The sequence goes on along the minus strand of JBEKPW010000169.1, from coordinate 5,555 downwards.
CCTGCATTGAACGACAGCACAAGGGCCTGGTAATGAAAATCAGTATCAACGGCAAGCTCAGCGAATACTCGGGGCCGCCCACTTTGAGCGAACTCCTTTGCTCCCTTGGTATCGATCCGAAAAAAGTTGCGGTCGAACGTAACCTCAGAATTGTTCCCCGAAGCCTGATGGAAAGTGAACCCGTCGAATCGGGAGACGCTTTCGAGATAGTCAGACTGGTTGGAGGGGGTTAATGGGAAGAAATGATGAGGTGAGAAAAGAGGTGGCCGGCAATCTGGCGGCTATCCGGGAGCGGATCATGGCCGCTTGCGCGCGAGCGGGGCGCGATCCCGGAGAGGTAAAGCTAGTCGGTGTGACGAAGACAGTCCCTGTTGAGAGGATCCGTGAAGGAGTAGAAGCGGGAATAGATATTCTCGGCGAGAATTACATCCAGGAGGCGAAGAGAAAAAGAGAAGTGCTGGCAGGACTTCAGGTTTCCTGGCACTGCATCGGGCGCTTGCAGACAAATAAGGTCAAGACGGCCATCGAGTGCTGCGACTGGATCGAAACGCTGGACCGTGAGGCTCTTGCAGTGGAGCTTGACCGCAGGGCCGAAATTGCCGGCAGAAAAGTTCCGGTCCTGATACAGGTAAATATTGGGGCCGAAGAGACCAAGAGCGGTGTAATGCCCGACGATCTGAGTTCTTTTCTCAAACTTGTGTCGGGTTTTGACTGGCTGGATGTACGAGGATTGATGGCCCTTCCACCCTTTTTCGACCAACCGGAGCGGGTAAGGCCTTACTTCAGGCAGATGCGCGCCTTGTTGGATTCGCTCAGATGCAAGTCCCCCCGACCCGAGAGGCTCAGCGAGCTTTCAATGGGCATGAGCGGCGATTTTGAGGTGGCGATAGAGGAGGGTGCGACGCTTGTGAGAATCGGGACGGCCCTTTTTGGGAGCCGGCACAAAGAAGAGTGAAAATTTCACTCTTCCAAATTCGCCCTGCACAATTCACTGTGCGCCTGCGCGTGCTTTCCATTTGCTCATCTCTTTTCATACGTGGTTGCTCAGTATGAGCCTCTGGCGCAGAACTTCATAGAGGGCGACAGTTGCGGCGGATGCTGCATTGAGCGAATCCAGAGGACCGGCGGCCGGAATTTGGACCAGCAGGTCACACTCGCTTCTTACCAATGGACGTATTCCCTTTTGCTCGTTTCCAATCACAAGGCAGAGCGGAACGGTAAAATCCACCTCGTACGATCTTTTGCTTCCCTTAACTTCAAGGCCCGCCACCCAGTAACCGGCCGATTTGAGCTGTTTGAGCGCCCTGGCCACATTGGTGACCCGCGCTACAGGAACATAAGCGGTAGCTCCAGCTGCAATTTTTATCACGGGGGCGCTCACACGCGCTGACCGGTCTTTAGGGATTATTACTCCCTTTACACCCAGAAAGCAGGCGCTTCTGAGCATTGCCCCAAGGTTCTGCGGGTCCTGGATGCTGTCCAGGACAAGAAGCGGTTCCCGGTCGGCAAGAGGTTTTTCGAGCAGGATCTCAAGTTCAGAGTAAGGGAACTCAGATATCCTGAGGACCACTCCCTGGTGCTGCGCGTGGCCCGCCAGTTGCGTTACGCGATCGCGGCTGCTTCGGGTCACGGGAATTCCTCGTTTTACTGCAAGCTCCTCAATCTCCTGCGCTCTTGCATCGCTTCGGGACAGTACCAGCTCACTTGCGGCAATTTTGTCCGCGCGCAGAGCTTCCCTTACGGGATTTACTCCTGAAATCCAGATTTCGCGTTCTGAGGAATGAATCTTTTTCATTAATGAGGCGTCTCGCCTGTCGGCCCACCGCGAGCCATAGACGTAACTAAAAAGCTAAGCATCGGGATTTGAAACAGACATCAGAAAGTTCTTTAGCCCGGCTGCCCGGATTGCCCGGCTGGATCGGCCCGCCCGCAGGATTGCCTTCAGGTCATCGACCGCCTCTTGCAAGTTGTCATTGATGATGATGTAGTCATACCAAGGTGATTCCAGAAGCTCGCGCCGGGCAGCAGCAACCCGGATGACGATTTGCTCCTCGGTCTCTGTTGCCCGGTTGCGGAGGCGCTCCTGGAGCACATGCATCGAAGGAGGCAGAAAAAAGATGGTTTGCGCGGCCGGATAGGCGCAATGGACAAGGCGCGCTCCCTGAACATCTATGTCCAGGAGTACATCATCTCCGGCTTTAAGCCATTTCTCGATAAGTCGCCGGTCTGTTCCGTAGAGATGGCCGTGGACCTCAGCCCACTCAAGGAAACGCCCCGAGTTTATTCCGCGTAGAAACTCCTCCATGGACAGGAAATGGTAATCCTTTCCATCGACTTCCCCGGAGCGAATCGGGCGTGTGGTGCAGGAAACGGAAAACTTCAGATTCGGAGAAGATGCAATGACTCTCCCGATAATAGTAGTTTTTCCGACTCCAGAAGGAGCCGATACAATGAAGAGCTGCCCATTGGTGGCTGAAGGAGGCATAGACCTGTCCCAAGGTATCGGGATTCTAGAGCTGCTTTACCAGGTTGGCCTCTTTGGAGTTTCCGTCCAGAAGAAGCCTTTGGGCAATGGTTTCGGCCTGAACGCCGGACAGGATTACGTGGTCGCTGTCCGTAACAATTATTGAGCGGGTGCGACGGCCCATGGTCGCGTCTATCAATTTGTTTCCCTGCCTTGCGTCTTCTTTTAGCCTTTTCATGGGGGCGGAGGCAGGCGATACGATCGCTACCACGCGATTAGCTATCACTGTGTTGCCAAAACCGATGTTGAGCAGTTTCACTTCCATGTTTTCTCCTGAAGCTGGTTGGAGAGGTTATACAGGAAGGAACAAATCCTTCTCCGCTTCTGCCGAAGGGTACCGCCCTCGGTCAGTGGCCAAATGACTCTGCCGCGATTTTAGTTTCGTGTCCATCAGGAAGCTAGGATAAGGACCGAGTTTCCAATTCGAAAATATGCAACAGCCCCTGGGTTGGTCCTGTCGAACAGGCAATTGAATTTTTATAAAACGCGAAAGAAAATGCAAGAAAATTCCTCCCAACCGCTCAGGTTTTCTGAATTCGGGAATAATCATCACTCCTTGGCGGAAAAAAAGAAAATTTGATCAACTCGGAATGAGTTATCTCCACACCGAAAGTAGCTTTCTGCGATCTGCCCAAATATTACGAAGGAAAGTTCTGACTTATTTTGATTGGTAAGTTGAGCGGTATATTTGTGCGAAGAGATTTTGGTTCACGGGGTCTCCATGTGCCAGCGGGCCTGGAACTTATTCTAAAATCCGGGTATGCGGGAAAAAAAGAAGAGCTTAGGATTCTACGTCTACCAGCCGCGACTGATTGATATGGAGCGTATTGCGGGCTTCGAACTTGTAAGGCCTGTTAATTCGAATAGCTACGGTTTTTTGGCGGAGGCCTGAGGAAGAGAGTCGATTCTTCGCAAATATATAAGAGATTTGTTTATCTCATGGTGAATGAAGCGGCCCTGTGTCTCAGCAGGGTACTATCTCCAGTATCGAGGACAGAGACATCCGAGCGGTCTTTGGGCTCGACTTTCAGCCTTTTCTGGGAGGACCGTTCCGCTATATGAATTCGCCGGGGATAGGGCGGACCGTCCCGGAAATGGAAAATCTGTGCTCAACTCACGGCCGCAGGTTTGAGCCCGCGCCCATTCTCGTTCGCATGGCCGAGCACGAAGAAAAATTCTACGGGCCGGATTGATATCAAGTTGCAGCGGAGCCGGCCCGTGCCCGTTGGGGTAGAGTGAATTCTTAGTCTTCGATGGTGCTGACAATAATTTCCTGTTCCACCATCTTGCCCTTGCTGAGGGCGGAATATCTCTTGAACATCCAGAGTTCGGGGATTATTTCAGAGACAATTTCCCCGTCGTCGATGATTCGAACCACCGAACTCTCAGAGACCACCACTGCTACCGAGTTGGTCAGTTTCGTTATAGATGCCGCAGCCATGTGCCTGCTGCCAAGACCAAGCGGCAAGTTAATTCCTTCTGAGGAAGAGTCCAGGTAGCGGCAGGCCGAAACGACCGTTCCTTTATCGGAGACCACGAAAGCCCCGTCTAATTGCGCAAGTTCCTTGACCGTTTCACGCATGTCGGTGTCGGAAATTTGCTTAACTTTAGCGGAATGCCCCTGAAGAGGGTCGAGAATCATGCTTCGAGAATGCTTCATGACATTTTCCGAGTCCGAGACTACGAACATTGTCCCGATTCTTCTGCCCTCCCTGCCCTCACGAGCTATCTCCACGGCCAGGATGATGACTTCCTTGAGGGTATCGGGATTTATGCCTCTTTTCTCGGAGCATATCTCGCAGAACATATCCTCCGGCATTTTCATAAAAGATCTTTCCATGTTGCGGCCCTCCTCCAAGGCAATGACCGAAAGCAACTGGTACGCTGCAACAATCATATTTAGTAAGGTTAGGATAAAGATAATAAAATCATAAAACCGTTTCGGGAAAATGACAAACAATGACGGTCCCCGAAGGTTTGTAAAATTCCCTTTTCCCGCTATTAAGTACAGTTTCACTTAGTTTAATCATTCGAGGCCGAATTAGAACATAAGGTCGAGACCCCTGCTTATTATTGGAGCGATGGGGGGTCAGGGTTTCGGGAAGGTCCTTGTCAAATTGCGTAGTGGGCATGAGGCTTGCGAAACGTTGTCGAATATGGCACAAATGGGGGCCGCAAACTCGCGGAGGACCAAAAATCAGGACAAATTCTCAAAAGTTGGGAAACAGAATGAAGCTCATTTCTCTTTTTCTTTTGATATCCTGGTTGTGCCTCGCGGGTGGGCAAATCGGATTCGCCGCCTCAAACCACCCGGACTTTTCCTGGACTGAGCGGGTCATTTCCGAGGAGGAACTGCTCGCTCTTGAACGATCTGACCCTTCGCTCGACTTGAATACCTGCCGCGAAATTTTATCCAGGCTGAATACCAAGGAATCTTTCTACATTCGCGAAGATATCCGGCAGGGCAGGAAACTCAAAGTCCCCTTTGACTTCAACGCGTACAGGGACTGGACCCCTCTACCGGTTAGGCTGCCTGAAAAGCTGTGCACGCCGAAGCTTATCGTGGTGGTTAAGGACATCGCTTTTATCGGATGGTATGAATCTGGGGTGCTTGTCGGGGACAGCCAGGCTTGCACAGGCGTTTCCGGGCAGGATACCAGGGCCGGGTTCTACCGGGTCGAGGAAAAAGACGCCGAACACACTTCAAGCTCATACCCCAATGATTTTGGATCTCCAGCCTGGATGCCGTTTTCGCTCCGCATTTACGAAGCAGTCTGGATTCACGCGGGAAATGTCTTTGGCGCTCATTGCTCGCATGGTTGCGTGATCCTGCCAATCGAAAAAGCGGAAGCACTCTTTAGGTGGGCAGAGCCTGGGACCCCGGTTCTCGTAATGGAGCAGGCGCTGACCAGTGAGCCATAATGGGTGACTGTAAAAAAGTGATCTGCCCCTTTTAAACGTGGGTTAATCTGGAAGCAATACACAACCAGAACAGAGCCACAAAAAAGGAGGCAGATCATGGAAAAGTGTA
>JBEKPW010000168.1:0-11172 GCA_049520315.1 Syntrophobacteraceae bacterium | reverse complement strand
GCCTACAGCAAAGGCTGGCATGCGCATGCGCTGGAAGGCAGTTCCCAGGCCCGCTACCAGGTGATCCCTGCCGATTATGCTTTTCGAGGCATACCGCTGGAGCCGGGTAAACACAGAATCCGGTTGGAATACATGCCCGATGAGTTCCGTATAGGCAGAATAATCTCTTTGGTGAGCCTGGGGATATTCACGGTAGGACTTGCGGCCGTCGTGCGCCCGTTTGCTTTCACGAAACGGAACAGGTCCCTGCCCTCGGCGAGGTAGCTTCCGGTCAGAAAAACTCTGAGTTAAAAAGATTGAACCCCGAGTGACCATTTCAGTTGCCCATTTGCCACGCGTTCGGCTCATCCAGGCTTTCTTTGCTCATGGCCTGGCCTGAAAAAGTGGATTTTTAAGCCTGGCGCTCCCTGTGCCCGGGTTTTTTTTGCACGACTTCGGAAGAAAGCTTCTTCGCATTTCCCGCTCTTCCCATTCACCCATTCACCCATTCACCTACTCACCAGCTCTTAATTCACCCATTCACCCACTCACCCGCTCTTAATTCCCTCAACCCCTCAAGTTGCTTTCAAAACATCCAAAAGATGTGTTAGATGAAAAAGTATACGGCATGGCCGGACCCTGTGGTATCCTCTGCTGCCAATAACCCTGACTGCCTGCGGGAACTGACAAGGAGATTGTATGAGCGATCGGCCGACTGCATTTTTGGAAGCCCTTGGATACTCCGAAGAACCTTTTGGCATGTTCTATACCGGCACCGAGCCTGAGATCGGATTCGTGCCAAAGGAGGGCGCCGCGTTCTCCTACGAGATGGAGCAGCGGGGCGAAATCGACTTTTCTGCGCTCTTTCAGAACTGGTCGTGCGTAATGGGAAATATATGGCTTGCCCGAAAGAAAAAGTCCGCTGCCTATTTTGAAGCCAGGCGTTTCGGATGCATAGGTGGTTCGTTCTACCTCGGCTTCCACAGGCCACAGCTCCAATTCATTGCCCATTACGTCTCAACCGGCATCCCGAACCAGTTCGATGGGGAACGGTACCTTCCCTCGCCGGAGGTGACGCAGCGGTTTTTCAATGAACTGCAGCCTCGGCCGGCCCCCGCAAGGTTCTGCGTATTCAAACCGCTCAGCCAGTTCAAAGAGAATGAATCGCCGGAAGTCGTCACTTTCTTTGCCAGGGGTGAGACGATGGCAGGTTTATGCACGCTTGCCACGTTCGTTACCGAGGATTTCGAAGTTGTTGCCTCACCGTTTGGCGCGGGGTGCAGCTACATGGTCACATGGCCCCTGCACTACCTGAAACAGGGCAGGATGAAGGCCGTTATCGGGGGCTGGGACCCCTCGGACAGGAAGTTCATGAAAACCGATGAGATGACTTTTTCCATTCCCTATGAAATGTATCTTCTTTTCCTTGAGAAATGGGAAAAATCGTTTCTGCTGACCGATACCTGGGCCGGGGTGAAGAAGAAAATCGAACGAAGCCGGAAAGCATGGGGCGAAGAGTAACATCCGGACGAGACTCCCGCTAAGGAAGATTGTGTGTTCAAAATTCTGCAAAATTGCGAGAGATCCAAAGAGCGGGGGAAAGTTTCCGGAAAGTTTCCCCCGCGCCCACAAGATTTCGGCCGCGCGCGCAGTCGCGCATGCGCGGGGCCCGCCTCGCGGAGCGTCGAGATTATGAGCCGCGCAGCGGCGGAAGGGGGTGCGGGGGGTAAAGCTCCCCGCGCTTTTCCGGATTATTTATTTGCATAACTTTCGGTACACGGTCGTAAGGAAATTAAATGAAAAGCTCCAGAGGAATCTTCGGACTTAAAGGGCTTAGGCGGTTTGGCGCAATCACAGGTGTCCTCGTCAAACACGGGTTTGGAGACCTTCTCGAAAGGTTGCTGGGCGGTGGTAAAACACGCCCGGAGGTGTCGGACGGAGATATGATTCTGCAGAGCGGGTTCCCCTCCGCCCGCCGCATCCGGATGGTGCTGGAGGAGCTTGGCCCGAGTTTCGTAAAGCTGGGTCAGCTCATGAGCACCCGGGCCGACATATTTCCTCCCGAATACATCGTTGAATTCAAAAAGCTCCAGGACATGGTGCCTCCGGTTTCCTTCGAGGAGGTCAAAGCGGTGATCGAACGAGAGATCGGACGGCCCCTGCTCGAAATCTTCGCCGAATTCGACGAAAAATCCATCGCGGCCGCCTCTGTTGGCCAGGTGCATATAGCAAAGCTGCATTCGGGGGAGAAGGTCGCGGTCAAAATCATTCGCCCCGGAATCGACCGCCGCATAAAAGAGGACCTTCGCCTGATGTATTTTCTGGCCGCAAGGGCCGAAAAAGCGCTTGAAATCGGCAGGGTCATCGGCGCTGTGAATCTTGTCCGGGAATTCGAACGCAATATCGCCCGCGAGCTCGATATGTTGATCGAAGCCGGAAGCATTGAAAAGTTTGCCGGAAATTTCGAGGGGGTCAAGGAGATTTACATCCCGGCGGTCCATTGGGACTACACCACCAGGTCTGTGCTGGTTATGGAACACATCGAAGGCATGAAGATGGACCAGGTCGAAGAGATCCGCGCGGCTGGAATCGACCCTAAAGAGGTGGCGCTGATCGGGTTGCGCTCCTTTTCCCGCCAACTCATGCTTTACGGCTTTTTCCATGCCGACCCTCACCCCGGAAACACGATAGTCATGGTCGACGGGCGTGTGAGCCTTGTGGATTTCGGCATAACCGGATATCTGGACGAGGAGACCATGCGCCAGATCGCCAACCTCTTCCTGGGATACGCCGAACACGACTACGACATGGTTATGGATGCCCTGATGGACGCCGGGCTGATAAACGAGGATATGGACCTCAAAGCATTCCGGGGCGATCTCAAGGACATAAGCGAATCCTTCTATGGCCGGTCCCTTCAGCACATTTCGGTTAAAGACGTCTATGATCAACTGATGGATATTGTCCTCAAATACCACATCAGGCTTCCAAGAAATCTGCTGCTGCTGCTGAAAACATTTATCCAGACCGAGGCGCTCGGAAAGATACTTGGCAGCGACGCCAGCATCCTCGAGGTGACGAAGCCCTTTGCCAGGCAACTCCTCCAGCGCGGCTTGAACACCCAGAGCATCCTGAAAAATCTCGATCGGGAGAGTCGCGCGCTGAGCGGCTATGCAAGGGCTATCCCCAAACATCTGAACGACATCCTCAGGCAGACGGCGTCCGGCCGGCAGCAGATAGAACTTCGCCACGCCGGCCTGGAGCAGGTGCAATCCGGAGTCGATAAAGGCGTAAATCGTCTGACGGTCGGGATCATTATTGCCTCGTCGATCCTGGCAGGCGCGATGATTCTAAATTCCAGCCAGAAAATCATGGAGATCAACTTTGGCTTTTTCGGCCTCCAGACCGTTTCGCTCACCGCCGTACTGGGAGTAAGCGGTTACGCGGTCGCCACCATTCTTGGAATATGGCTCACCGCCTCCATCCTGAGGTCGGGGAAGCTGTAAAGGCAGGAAGCAAGGAGCAGGGAGCAGTAAAAATAACTCCTTTGGGTGAACCCTCACTAGGTTTCGGGTTCGCGGGTAACATCGAGGAAGCGCGTTAAACGCTTCAAGTTCGCGGCCGATCTTTTGTGAGGCCGCACCCTCACCAGGTTTCGGGTTCGCGGGTAACATCGAGGAAGCGCGTTAAACGCTGGACCCTCACTTCGTTCAGGTCCGGGCCGCACGTTGCGGCCGGTAGTTTGATGCTTCAAGTCCGGGCACGGAACCCTCACTGCGCTTCGGGTTCGCGCTGTACACAGTGGAGGCACGCCGGATGCTTCAAGTTCGCGCCCGATTCCTTGTGAGGGCGCTTTGTGAGTGCCCAGTTCGCGGCCGATCTTTTGTGAGGCCGCACCCTCACTAGGTTTCGGGTTCGCGGGTAACATCGAGGAAGCGCGTTAAACGCTGGACCCTCACTTCGTTCAGGTCCGGGCTCAACACTCCAGCCGTTGGTTAATGCTTCAAGTCCGGGCACGGAACCCTCACTGCGCTTCGGGTTCGCGCTGTACACAGTGGAGGCACGCCGGATGCTTCAAGTTCGCGCCCGATTCCTTGTGAGGGCGCTTCGTGAGTGCCCAGTTCGCGGCCGGAACCCTCACTTCGTTTCGGGTCCGCGCTGTACACAGTGGAAGCACGCCAGATGCTTCAAGTTCGCGCCCGATTCCTTGTGAGGGCGCTTTGTGAGGCCGCATCGCTACGCGACGAGCGGAAAAAAAGAGAATGCCCTCTCATCTTGAATAGTGGTACCCACTCAGCGCAGCAACTCATGTCCCGTTGGAACACCCTACACGATGAAAAGACCCGTAGCCCTTTTCGAAGCAGTCCATCAGGTCCCCGCGGGACACCCGGCACCCCTTTTCCCTAAACAATCTGCGACATCTGCGACATCTGCGGATAAATAGTTTTGAGTAGTTCGACCCGCTTCTCGCTTCCTGTTCCTAATTCACGATCATTGAGCTGGAATTGAAAGAGGGAGCTTCAGCGCAGCCGCAGCAAGGATAGGGGCTGGAAAAAGCTTAATCCGCAGATTACGCAGATGAGCACAGATGTTTCGACTAAAGACGAACAGACCTTGCTTAGCTTTGGAGTACTGCTTCTCGCTCCCTGCTCCCCGCTTCTCGCTTCCTGTTCCTAATTCACCTACTCACCCGCCCTTAATTCACCCATTCACCCATTCACCCGCTCTTAATTCACCCATTCACCTACTCACCCGCCCTTAATTCACCCATTCACCCATTCACCTACTCACCCGCTCTTAATTCACCCATTCACCCATTCACCTACTCACCCGCTCTTAATTCACCCACTCACCCGCTCTTAATTCACCCATTCACCCATTCACCTTGTATGTTTGAAACGTGATACAAAAGTATGGACTGGCCGAGCGAAGCCGCCGAGAATGGGTCCAACCGTGACCCGTCGGAGGCGGCTAGCGAGGCCCTCCTTGGAGCAAATTGCAGTTGTACACTGGCTATGGTAGACCGTATTCACCTTGGGCCGCTGGAGCCCGTTGAGTAGCTTGGCCGCCATAGCCTCTCCATCAAGCCCGAACAGTTGCTAGGACCTCGAGTCCGCATCTACAAGGCCGGGATAAAGGAGAATGCATCATGTCACAACCTCTCTTTGCAGGCATTGATGTTTCAAAGTCTCAATTGGACATAGCCATAAACCAGGGTGATGAGCTTTTGGAGTTTTGTTCCGTACCTCACACCGAAGAGGGGATCTCAACCCTCATGCAAAAATTTAGGAACGCCATGCCCCAGCTTATTGTAGTTGAACGTAGCGGGGGCTTGGAACGTTCTCTGGTTGCGCTGTTGGCCGAGGCTGGGTTACCGGTCGTAGCGAATAATCCTCGCCAGATCCGCGATTTCGCGAAGGCGATGGGGATACTCGCCAAAACCGATAAAATCGATGCCAAGACTATGGCTCATTTTGCTGCAACGGTCAAACCTCCTCAGCGGCCCATTAAGGATGCCGAACGCCAGCAACTCTCAGATTTAGTCGCCAGGCGGCGTCAACTGGTAAATATGCTTACGCAGGAAAAGAACCGCCTATCACGATCTGTCGGTCCTGCACGAGCCGATATAGAGCACCACATCACTTATCTTAAAGACCGGCTCAATAAAACAAACAAGAATATCGAACAGATGATCGCGAACAGCCCTATTTATCAGGAAACCGTTGAGATCTTGGTTACTTTCCCGGGGCTCGGGCGCGTAACCTCAGCAGCCCTGGTTGCAGACTGTCCTGAACTTGGCAGCCTGAACCGTCGCAAGATAGGGACACTGACGGGAACCGCCCCTTTAAACGACGACAGCGGGACAAGGACTGGTCAACGTTATATCCGGGGTGGCCGCAAGACAGTCCGTAGTCATCTCTATATGGCCACGATCTCGGCTATAAGGTGCAACTACAAAATCAAAGGTTTCTACCAACGCCTGATCGCGGCCGGAAAGAAACCAAAAGTTGCCATAACAGCATGCATGCACAAAATAATCACTATTCTGAATGCCATGGTCAAGCACCGCAAACCCTGGCAAACGGATGCCGTTTAAAAACCAAGCAACCAAATCGGCGCCTTGTGAAAACACAGTTGCTACTCACCCGCCCTCAATCCCTAAACCCCTAAACCCCTTGCTTTCCCAACGATTTCTTGCTAGAAATTAAAGTGAGGTTTGCGCCCATAGCTCAGCTGGATAGAGTGCCGGACTACGAATCCGTAGGTCGGGTGTTCGAATCACCCTGGGCGCGTAGAGAAATCAAGGGTTTAGCATGAATTTGCTAATCCCTTTTTCTTTGGAGCCATCCCACCGATTTAATGTCTCAATCCTGTCCAATGAGTCAGCCGTAAGTCTAAAGCCATCAATTTTGTCCCGCCCCTGTCCCGCTTTTTTCGATTAAACTACGTGAAGGCAAATGAACCTTAAGCCTTTTCTACACAGCCTTTCAGAAAGATATTCTCGAAATGTCCCACCGCTTGCATTAGGTGAAAGCGATAAGGAAAAGAATTCTTGTCTCAGCGTCTGGTCGTAAACCGGCAACGGTCACGATGAGAACGTCCGGCCCGAATCCATGATCGCTGGTGCGGTTTCGGATGCGACATAGAATAGAAGATAATTTACGGTGCCCGAGAGAGAAGTTTGAATCGCTGGGGAGCGCCCCGAGGGCGCTGGTAGGGGGATATATCGCGAGGCGGGGTTGGCTTAGCTCCGCCATGTTCTCGGTACCTGGATTCTGGCAGTGCACGGTTAATACCACTGATTTTGATTAGACTTCCTCGAATAGATCCTTGACCTTCACTCCGAGGGTGTCGTGGGACTGGAATGGTTAAACCGCTTGGCCAGGACCTCGAAGCCCACCCCATACTTGGTCCACTGAATGAACCTGAACGTCTTCCGTAAAGTGAGCGCATCGTAGTTTCCATGGTTCAGATTGATTGTCCTGGTCTACTTCTTCGCCGGGGCCGGCGTGGATGTCTGTCAAGTGAAGAATCGAGACAGCCATCGTTGCCTTTCTTCAATTAATGAGTCTTCCCCTCATGGGTAATCCAAACGATCAAATAATCAGGGACCACCTGGGCATATTATTCTGAATATCCAGTGTCATACAGTTCTGCTTTCAGAGCAATTATTATGAACCTGAGTGAGAAAAGCAATGAACAAATCGTTCATTTTTTGACCGGCCTCAATGTTCATCCTTTTCCATAAACCAAACGGAGACATGGTTTTTCCAGCCGGTTTGTGAGCCACTGCTTTTTATCCTCGCTCTTATTTAGGTCCATTGAAATCTGCCCATCGTTTATTATAGTATCAAGCGAGTCTGGATTTTCTACATTCCGGTCCCCTTTAGCTAAACTTTTGGATGATTTGTGTATACCCCAAGAACCAAGAGCAACGAGAGCCGATGAGCCGACCTAGACCTTCGATATACCGCGACGCCCTCCAGGTATCTCCGGAGCGCATCGCAGCGATGAGTGACGAAGACCTGAACGTGCTTATGGGACAGATGCTCCGAGCCCAGGCGTACAGGTGCGGTTCCCCGCTCAATGAGATCCGAGTCAACACCGAAGGTAGCGCCAAAGACGACGGGAGCGATGGTTGGTCTGCCAAGCCGGCAGTACAGGACGGCTGGCTCGGGTCGACCCATACGTGCTGGCAGTTCAAGGCAGGCTCAGCCGGAGAGCCAGCCAGGCTTGCTGGTGAGGTCCTTAAGCGCATCCCCAGGGAAACGCTTACCGGTGGTGGTCGTTTCGTCGTGGTAGCCAGCGGGTCCACGAATGGCAAGAAAGGAGAGGATGACCGACTTGCGACACTGACTGCCGATGCTGCGACGGCTGAGATTCCCACTGGACAGATCGAAGTCATCGGAAGCGAACGGCTCACGAACTGGTGCAACCTGCACCCTGCTGTCGCAGCACGCTGGGCGGGGCGTCCTCAGGGACTTTGGAGCCTGGATGACTGGTCGAACTCGGACGAGCATCAAGTTCCATGGCAGGCAACACCAACGGTGCAGTTGAAGATAGACACCCGACGAGCCGATCTGGATTTCGCAAGCGGTACCGTCTGTCACCTTCACATCCAAGGTCCTCCCGGCGTTGGCAAGACCCGATTCGCGCTCGAACTCTGCCGTGAAGCTGCATGGCGTAGTGCGGTAATTTACATTCGACAGGCTGCAGATCTTCGCTTGCTAGAGCTGATCGATGATGTAGCAGCAGACGCTGGTGTCCAGCTAATTGTAGTTGCCGATGAAGTTCAGCCTGAGCAGCTTCGACCGTTGCGGGATTCGGTGGGGCGAAGTAACGGTAACATCCGGCTCATCACCATTGGGCACAGCCCAAGTACAGATCCGATACGCATACCTGCCTTGCCATTGAAGCCGCTCGGTCCTGAAGTCATGCACGAGGTGATCAAAGGTTGGTATCCAGCAATGCCTATAGAGCACGTCGACTTCGTGGTGCGCTTTGCGGATGGATACGTCCGACTCGCCCGCTTGGCGGCTGATGCTGTTGCACGGAACCCCGAGATGGATGTCAAGGGATTGCTCAGCCGCGATGAGATTTGCATGTTCCTCGATAGAATGCTCGGGACAGGCGACCGACGTGCTCTCTATGTCGTGGCAGTCCTGACCAGCGTGGGCTGGACTGATGATAAACAGCAAGAGGGGAAAGCGGTTGCTGACCACCTCGAGCTCAACTGGAACTCAGTGCGAGCTACCGTCGAGGACATGCATCGATTAGGCATCGCGCCACGCGGTGGACGGTATCGATACATCTCTCCCACGCCCTTGGGGATCTACCTTGCCGTTGAGGCCTGGACCACCTACCCCGACCTCTTGAAGTCACTACCCAAGGTGTTGCCATCGGCAGAGGCCATTGATGCGTACTATGAGCGTCTAAAAACCATGGCCAGCAATCCCCAAGCTCGAGAATACGCGCGCGAGGAGTTGACCCTTTTTTTTTGCGTCGATGACTTCCTAGACGCTCGCGCCGTTCGCCGATGGTCGGCACTGTCCTCCGCAGACCCTGATCAGGCCGCACGCAATATCTTACTAGCCCTCCGCAGCTCTAGCATCGAAGATCGCAGGAGGATTGAAGATCGCGCCAGACGGGAGACAGTTTGGACGCTTGTGCGCCTCGCATGGAAGTCATCATCATTTCATGATGCGGTCAAAGCACTCGCTCTGCTCGCTGAGGCCGAAAACGAGACATGGGCGAACAATGCCTCCGCTGAGTTCGTCGCTCGATTTCAAGTATTCCTCGGTGGAACCGCTGTGCCTTACCTTGACCGCTTGTCTTCTCTCGATGAGCTATTGGCGGAGGAACGCCCTTCGTTGGCGAGACTTGTCGTAAAGGCGCTCGCTCGAGTCGCTATGCATCACGCCTCTCGCGCGGCAAGCGGTCCGGCGTCTGACGAGTTACCCGAAAGGGAGTGGCAGCCTCGTACAGGGCTGGAGCATTTAGAATGCGTGGAGGCTGCGATCAACAAACTGAGGGACATCGCGAAGCGCGGGACAGCCGACATCCAGGCTGACCTTGTAGCTGCAGCGAACGAATTCTCTATGATGATGGGGGAACCCTCGGTGAGGGATCTCGTAGCCAGTTTCTTCGATACTCTGCGTGAAGCCTATCCGGAAGCCCGAGAGCCGCTCAGAAGAATCATCGCCGGGGCCATTTTCATGGAAAATAAGTTCCGGAAGGAGTTGTCGCCTGAGGAGCTAGAGGAACTCGAGAGGCTGCACGCCCGCTTCGAGGACCCGTCCTTGGGCTCTCGGTTGCAGCAGCATGTCGGGCAGGCACCATGGGATCGCGAAGAACAGCCGGACCTGAAGCCACTCGCTGAGGAACTCCTCTCAGCGCCAGAAGTTCTCGTGGAGAACTGGCCCTGGTTGACCTCCGGTGATGCGTCAGACGCCTGGCGACTGGGGGAGGCTCTTGCCACGTTAGATTCGAATGGTGAGCTCTCTGTGACGCTGCCTTCGCTCCCTGGCAGTGGGCGAGATTTTCGCCTACTTTGCGGGTACATCAGCGCTCGGCGACAAACTCAAGGCGACGAGTGGTATGACAGATGGGTAGTAAGCCAATTCGAGCGAGATCCGAAACCAATCGCCCTTCTGTTCGAGGTGGCTTCGCGATGTGGCCCCACTGAGCCTGTGGCCAAAGTGATTACTACGTTAATGCGCAACGAGCAGGTGAGACCAGAGATCGTGGGTCAGCTTGGGTTTGGTGGATGGGGAAAGAACCTCGGCATCGACGTACTTGAGACTGTACTTACGACAATGGCGGACACAGGGCACCGCCAAACGGCCATTCAAATCTTGGAGAATCGGATCAGGACATGTCCCGTGGAGGCAGGACGCTGGAAGCCGCTGGCATTGGAACTGGTCACGGCCCCCGAGCTTATCCGGAGCGTACATATGGTAAACTACCATTGGAAGGAAGTTGCTAACATGATTGTCACGGACTATCCAGCGGAGATCGCTGTGGCGATTCTTCGCGCGCAGGCAGATCGCGAATCTGATAGCTGGTTCATCGAACATAGTGAGGCCGCAGGCGTGCTGCTTGCGTGCGTTGAGCAGAGCCCGCACGGTGTCTGGCAGGCGATCCAGCCCTACCTGTCATCACCAGCCGTCGCCTACAGATTCAGCCTTGGCTTCCCGCGAGGCGTCGTAGAACGCCTTCCGATGGATGATTTGGGCGCTTGGATCGCCGAGAATCCCGATGAGCGCGCCGCGACTATGGCAAGGCTCATCAGTACGAATCTGTCGACCGACGAAACCCTTGCGTCGCGAATTATCGGCGAATACGGCGACAACGAGCAGGTGGCGAGAGCGTTCTTCGCTGAGTACATGTCTGGCAGCTGGTGGGGACCGGCGTCTGAGCACTGGGACGAATTGGCTCATTCCCTTGAACAGGTTTCCGCACGAACGGCGTTGTCAAAACTACGCCGTTGGGCCAGAAATTCTGCGCGGTCTCTGCGTAAGATGGCGGAACGCGACAGGCAGCGTGAAGAGGAAGAGGATCTCCGTGGGCGCTAGCTAGTAGAGTGATTCCAAATTAATGTTGCAATAATTTGCTTTTCATGTAATTTTCCCACTCCGGAGGTTAAACTTAGACGGAGGAGGGAAAAATGCCATTTCAAAGAACGAGGCCGGC
>JBEKPW010000167.1:0-11283 GCA_049520315.1 Syntrophobacteraceae bacterium | reverse complement strand
CTTCAGCCATGAAGATCCTCTTGTAGGAGACCTCAAACAAAGATTAATAAAATTGGGCGTAAACGACTGGGCCTCCGCTGGAGAGAACATCTTTAAGGAAACCGGGGCTTATGATCCTGCCCCGCAAGCCGTTAAAGGTTGGATGAATAGTCCAGGTCACCGCAAAAACATTCTAAATCCTGCATTTACTCACACTGGGATTGGCGTTGCCTTCGGGCATGACAATTTCCTATATTTTACGCAGGATTTCATCCTTCCCAAATAATTTGGTTTACATTCTTTCCATATTGATACGGGGAGTCGAACCCCGTAGCACATTGACCCAGAGCGACTTTACAGTGTTCTGAAACACCAGTCCATGTTAAACGGATCGGGCCCCTTTTTACTTAAGCAATAGTCGAGCGAGGCGTTGTCATCTCAGTGACCGTGTGAGGACAGAAATCTCCCGCGTAATTGTCGAAAATTCACCTCCCAGAGTGTGCCACGTACTCAACATGGCTTGCCAAAGGTTGAACCTGCAGTCTGCCTCGATTTCGTGAATGTATGATCTGGACAGGGCAACTTTTCAGGACGTCGAGATTTCAAGGTCCAGGAGAGAAAGGCCAACAGGATCGGTTTGGGGCAGTTTCAGGAGACACGACGATCCCCCGCGGTTAAAGACTTCGCTTCCCCAGTGTTGGATAGATCTCAGGCGAATAGGATGCTGGGTAGAGTGCGAGGGAAAATGCCGGCCCCCTGTGAACACACGTTGGAAATCATGATATCGCGTTTGGATCAAAGGCTCGCCCGAGAAGGAACATTCCAATTGCCTGTGGGTAAAGTCGTGATAGAATCCGACCTTGATATGCACCTTGTGAATCTTTGGTGGTCAGGTTGATGCATTATTCGAAGTCTAAATCCCAGACGAAGTGATTCACACAATGGCTGATTTCGAAACTACGGAAAGCACGTCGAACAGGATTACAAGACGCACCTTCATCAAAGGGGTAATCGCCGCTGGAGCGGTGTCCTGGGCCGGTTACATGTATAAGCCCGGAATTGCATGGGCCTCTTCCGGTTCGTTCGAACGGCTGATAACGCTAAGCGTCAACGGGCAGGAGCGTCACGTCGACGTGATGCAGCAGGAGACCCTGGCCATGACGCTGCGTAACAAGCTGGGGCTTACCGGAACCAAAATCGGTTGCGACCGGGCCGAATGCGGTGCCTGCACCGTGCTTATCGACGATGTCCCCCAGTACTCCTGCTCGATCCTTACGCATTCCGTAAGGGGCAAGGAGATTGTGACCATTGAAGGGCTGACCGGGGCGGACGGAACGCTCCATCCTCTACAGCAGGGTGTTCTTGACGAGCAGGGTTTTCAGTGTGGGTACTGTGCCCCCGGATTTCTCATGGCGGCGGTCGGTTTTTTGAAGACAAATCCGAGTCCGACGCGCCAGGAGCTTGCGCACGGCATCTCTGGAAATCTGTGCCGCTGCCAGGACTATGAGAAAATCCTCGATGCCCTTATGCGTGGGGCGCAGTACCTCAGGAAGGGGTAGCCATGCCCGACGAAACAACATTTTCCGCGCAAAAATTGGTCGGCAAGAACTACATCACTCCCGGTCAGCGGGCGAAGGTCACCGGCACCGCGAAGTTCACCGAGGACTTTCGCGCCGAAGGCATGCTCTACTGCAAGCTGCTGCTGAGCCCCATGCCCCACGCCCGCGTGAAGAAGATCAATGCCGATGCCGCATTGGCCATACCGGGTGTCAAGGCTATCGTAACGGCCGACGATTTTCCTGTTCCGGGTGATCTCGTGACCGATACCGGTGCCGTTATCAAGGCCAGCAAATGGGGCGAACGCGCGCTCACCATGGAGCCGCTGTACCAGGGTGCGCCCATTCTCGCCGTGGCTGCGGTCGACGAATTGACAGCGGCTGAAGCCATTGAAAAGATTGAACTCGAACTCGAACCGCTGCCGTTCGTGATCGATCCTTTGGCCAGCCTGCGACCCGGAGGTCCAAACGCCAGGACGGACGGCAACGTCTGGGTGCAGCCCGAGCCGCAGGCGGGTCAGGCTGGAGGGGCCCCGCCTGCCCCGGAGGTACGGGAAATCAAATGGACCGAGGCCGACTTTGCCGAGGCCAAAGACGGTCGGCTGCCCGTGGGCAAGCCAGGGGCTCAATGGTCGTACGGCGATATCGAGGCTGGGTTTGCAAGCGCGGCTCTCGTTCTCGACGAAACGTTCGCGACCTCGAACACGAGCCATCAGACTCTGGAGCCCCATTCGACCCTGGCATACTGGCAAAACGGCAAGGTATTCATTCATGCCGGCACGCAAAGCACGATGCAAACCGTTCCCGCCATATCACGATGGCTGGGTATCGATACCGACAAAATCGTCTTCATCAGCGAATATACCGGCGGCGGATTCGGCAGCAAGGGCACGGCCTCCATTGCCTTGATCATTCCGGCCGTCCTTTCCCGGAAAGCGAACGCCCCGGTTATGATGCGCGTAAGCCGCGAGGAGGAGCATTTCATCGGCCGCGCCCGCCCGAGCATCCACGGACGCGTGAAGGCCGGATTCTCCAAAGAGGGCCGCATCCTTGCCCTCGATCTGTTTGTACTCCAGGACAATGGCCCCCACGAGCAAAATAACGATGCCGCCAGCGCCGGCCGCATCGTCTCGCTC
Organism: Syntrophobacteraceae bacterium; assembly: GCA_049520315.1. Taxonomy (GTDB): domain Bacteria; phylum Desulfobacterota; class Syntrophobacteria; order Syntrophobacterales; family Syntrophobacteraceae; genus SbD1. The sequence continues at coordinate 8,612 of JBEKPW010000167.1, read as the reverse complement.
CTATACCAGCCGATTGCCATGCGGTGGCGCGGGACAGCCGTTTTGACCAATACGCCCACTCGCGGCCCTCAAACTGCACCCGGAGGCCTTCAGGGGGTGACTCTCATGGAACCGGTGCTGTCGAAGGCAGCACGCAAGCTGGGGATCGACCAGGTGGCAATACGGCGGGTCAATGCCCCCGAGGGCAAGGCCCTGGTGGGAGCGGCGGGGGAAGATGGGACGCGTCCCCATGCTACTAGCGCCTTCATCAAGGAAGCCCTCGATCGCGGGGCGGCGCTTTTTGACTGGGAAGGGCGCAAAGCCAGCGGCGGGCAGCGCAAGGGGGAAAAAGTCCGGGGGCTCGGCGTGGCCATGGGTTGCTTCGTCGCAGGCACCATCGGGTTCGACGGGCTTATCGTTGTAAAACCGGATGGGGGCGTCCGCTTCCACTGCGGTATCGGCAACCTGGGGACGGAGTCGATGAGCGACGTTCACCGCGTTGCTGCCGAGGCTCTGGATGTGCCATGGGAACGGTGCGAGATAATCTGGGGCAATACCGCCAAACATCTGCCGTGGAGCTGCGTTTCCGGCGGAAGCCAAACCATACATTCCATGTCGCGGGCGGCTCTCGCCGCGGCTCTGGATGCGAAGAAAAAATTGCGGGAAATCGCGGCCCGAACCCTTGGCGGCAGCCCCGAGGAATATGAAATCGCAGGTGAACGCGTTTTTCGCACAGGCGACGGACAAGGCATGAGCTTTGCCGAGGCTGCCGAACAGGCCGTCGCACTTGGCGGCGTCTACGACGGACACGAATTCCCGGACGATATCAACAAGCTCACAAAAGCGTCCGTTAAGGCGCTTGCCGGCCAGGGGTTGCTGGCAGTTGCCCGCGACAAGTTCCCACGAGACGGTCAGACGTTTTCCTATGTGGCGAGTTTTGCCGAGGTCGAGGTCGATGTCGAGACCGGTATGTACAAGATTCTTGATTTCCTTGTCGTAGCCGACGCTGGAGTTGTTGTGCACCCCCGGGCCTTTGGCGGCCAGGTGCTCGCCCGCTCCATGCTTGGCATCGGCCACGCCATCGGCCAGAAATGGGTGTATGACCAGCACTATGGACTGCCGTTGGCCAAGCGGTTTTACCATACCAAACCGCCGACGATTCTCGATGTGCCGGCCAAGATGGAATGGGACGCTCTGGGCATCCCCGACCCGGAAACCCCGGTCGGCGCGCGCGGTATCGGCGAACCGCCGACTGCGGGCGCATGTCCGGCAGTTCTTAACGCCCTTGCGGACGCCCTGGGAGACGACATGTTCCGGCGTGCACCCGTGACCGCCGATGTCATTTTGGCTTCTCTGGAAGCCGGCAGACCGATCCAGGACGGTCTTGAATCCGATGTTTGACAGGGGCCACCGCATGGTTGATGCGGCGGCAGGAGACTGAACATGGCAATAGTTCGCGACATCATGCCTCAATTCGAGCTTTTTCAACCGGCGAACACCGAGGATGCGCTGGAATTGCTTGCCCGGTACGGGATCGACGCCTGGGTGCTGGCGGGCGGACTCGACAGCCTCGAATGGTTCAAGGATCGGGTCAAACGGCCGAAGGTGGTGGTCGATTTGTGCCGAATCAAGGAACTGCGCGGGGTACGCGAGGTCGACGGAGGGCTCGAGATAGGGGCCATGACAACCTTGACGGAGGTAGTGCGCCATCCAGTCGTATCCGAGAGGTTTAGCCTTCTGTCCCGTGCCGCGGAAGCGGCCGCCTCCCCCCAGATCCGCAACCAGGGAACGATCGGCGGCAATGTTTCCCAGGACACCCGCTGCTGGTATTACCGTAATGGCTGGACGTGCTACCGCGCGGGTGGCAACATGTGCTACGCCGACACGCCGACCGGCATGAACCGGGAACACGCCATTTTCGATGCGGACCGCTGTGTCGCGGTCAATCCGTCAGACTCGGCTCCGGCTCTTGTCGCCCTCGAGGCGCGGATGGTGATCCGCAACGCGCGGGGGACGCGTGAGGTGAAGGCAGAGGACTATTTTATCGGCCCGGGCTACGATATCACCCGAATGACCGTGCTTGGCCCCGGCGACCTTCTGACCGCAATCCGGATCCCCGCGACCTGGGCCGGCGCGCATTTCTATTTCGAAAAGGTCAGGGATCGCCAGGTGTGGGATTTCCCGTTGGTCAACATCGCATCCGCAGCGGTTTTCTCAGGTGACCGGATTGACCGCATGCGGCTGGTTGTCAATGGAGTGGCCGCGCACCCCGTGCGCCTGACCCGGGTGGAAGACGCGGTCCGCGGCAAATCCCGAAACGAGGCGACCACCGAAATGGCCGGAAAACTTGCGATCTCGGGCGCAGAGCCGCTTCAGCACAACGATTACAAGGTGACGCTCGTCCGCAATCTCGTGAAGAGAGCCATTCGCGGCAAGGAGGAACCATGGGCGTAATCACTTGGGCTCAAAATCCGTGGGGGCAGGAGGTTCCCGTACATATCGCCTGGTATCTGCTGTGGGTGTCGCTGTTTGCCGGGCTGGCGTTCCTGCTAGTTCATGCGATGTGGTTCCGCTGCCATCCCAAGGCCAGGGACCTGCCGGAGGACATCCCGCCGGAAATCGCGTCCAGCATTCCAGAAAAGGTGCCGCGGCATACCCTGCCAGCCAGGATATTCCATTGGGTTATGGCCGCCGCCATGCTGACGCTGCTCGTTTCTGCCTTCCTGCCGAAGGTCGGCCCGCGGTTTGCCTGGGTAAACATCCATTGGACCGCAGGTGTCGTTCTGGTTCTTGCCATCGTCTTCCATATCGTCCATGCTATATTCTTCATGGATTTTTGGTCGATCTGGCCCGACAAGACTGACCTGGAAAACACATGGCGCGGCATCCGGCGAGCATTCGGCGGCGCTGCTCCAGCTCCCGGGAAACCGGGGAAATACCCGCTTGGCAACAAGCTCTACCATCTCGCCATCGTGGCCTTCGGCTTGTGTATGGCGTTCACCGGCGTCCTCATGATGTCCCGGGTCCGCACGCCGTTTTTCACGCGCAACCCTTACCTCTTCGACGACATGACCTGGGGGATAGTGTACCTGCTGCACGGGTTCACCGGGGTGGGATTGATCGCGCTCGTGACGATCCATGTGTACTTCGCGCTGCGACCCGAGAAGCTGCCGATCACGAAGGCCATCGTCTTTGGCGCAATGAACCGCGAGTATTACCTCAAACACCACGATCCACGACAGTGGGCCTGCGACACTCAAGCATCGCGGTAACCAAAAGGGAACAACATGACGGCATTGCTCGAGGATATTGTCGATCGCTGCGACGCGATTGAAGAATGCTATGAGTTCATGCTCGCTTACGCGGCCCAGGGCCTTCCCGGTGACCAGGCCGGTCGGTCGGGGACACAGCTTCGTGAATTGTTGACTCGCGCCGTCCAGGCAGCGTCAGGCTTGGCCGGGGCCTATGCCGGGATTGTGCTGGAGCTGCGGATCGAGCCAGCCGAACGATATCAGGCCTTTTTGACGGTTTTGGAGCGGGATACCGCGAACGCGCTCGCTGCTGTCGAACTGGTGCTTGCCCAGCCAAGGCTCAGCTCCCAGTTGATCGATAATTTGAACGCATCCATACATCTCCGCACACTGCTGACCGACATCTTTTTAATCGACGAGGTTGTGAAGCTCCTGGAAACATCTTCCTAACACACTTAATAGCTGCATGGCTGCCATCGTCTGAGTCATGAACTCAAGAGCTTGCCAGAATGTTGAATAGCCAGGCTTTTTCCATATGATCTGGTAAGTTTAACCTTTTCGCTCTTCCGATTTGTCACAATTCAGGAGCGAAACATTGAAAAATTCGCATACTGCCCTGAGCACTGGATTTAACACGATGCGCTATAATGCGAAGGTCGAAACTGACGTCCTGCTCTTTCGGGGAGTGTTCGATAATAATTTCACTTGCAATATCGTTTGTCTCTCCCTGTGTCGAGTGAAATGACAATCTCCGCCAATTCGCTCTTGGTATTGAAATTTATTATCGTGCACTCTACCCTGTCGTGGGTTAATTCCCTTACGGCCTTCGCTATTGCAGTCTCAATCTTCTCCAGTGGAATGGTCTTCAATTTACAAGCATAGCAGGCATGGTATTGCTCATCGAAATTTCCTTTTTTTCTTCCACAACCACTTCTTTCTGAGTCCTGAGTTAAAAATAGCCATGGACCTCTTATGAATTACCAAGATAATCACCCAAACTGATGTTACGATGTTGCCACTATGCAATTACAATCCCCACGGGAAGCCGCGAAGATGCCTGGCATAATTTTGCAAATCGTGCGGATCGCTCTTATTCTTTTCATGACGGAATCTTTCCGGGCCATCCATCTCACAGGGGATGATTAGCTCCGTTAAAATCGGCTTTTCGGAATTGTCCCGGCGCCGCAAAAAACTTTTTCTCTTTAGACTCCACAGGACACCGGATAATGAATGCGATGCTCGCGGAACCTAAACGTCCGCAGTCACTCGGAGAGGAAATCTCAAACGCCTTCAGCCACGCCGTCGGGTTGACTGCGACTCTTGTTGCTGCACCGTTTCTAATCGTCTCAACTATTCGTAATGGCAACCCATGGACCATCACCGGCTCCGGCATCTTTGCCGGGACTATGGTGCTGTTGTACCTGGCATCCACTGTCTATCACGCTCTTCCAAAAAGCAAAGCAAAACGCGTGTTTCGGGTGCTGGACCACGGGGCGATTTTCATCCTTATTGCCGGCACATACACCCCGTTTACGCTCGGCGTGCTACACGGTCCCTGGGGCTGGACACTATTGTTTCTTGTTTGGAGCTTTGCAATAGTCGGCGTGATGGCGAAGGCGGTGGGAGGCATCCGGCACCCCCATTTATCCACCGGACTATACCTAGCTATGGGGTGGCTGATCCTCATAGCTATCCGGCCGCTGTGGTCTCAAATGCCCTCGTCTGGGATCCTCTGGCTCCTGGCGGGAGGTATTGCATACACGAGCGGCGTGGGGTTCTTTGCGGCTGTGCGGGTGCGCTACACCCATTTCGTATGGCACTTATTTGTTATCGCGGGTACCACATGTCACTATTTTGCCGTGCTGTGGTACGCTTGAAAGTTTGCACAGCAGAACTTACCCACTCAAATGCCATCTCTCGATTGAAGTGTGCCTGAGACGATGAACAGGCATAATCTATTTCATTTTAAGGGGACACAAAGAGTATGACGCCGAATGTTCAAAGGCTGGCGGAACAACTCCTCCACGAAGACTTCGACCAGCTCAGCCCGCCTGAGCAGGTCGTAATTAACCGCATTGCCAATGGCTTGCACATAAGCCGAAACGTTGTAGAAGAACTTCAGCAAAGACTGACTCCGGGACAGAGGCTGGCAGACCGCGTGGCGTCTTTTGGCGGATCATGGCCATTTATCATCCTTTTCCTGGCTGTCATGGCCGCCTGGATCATAATCAATACATTGATTTTAGCCGAATGGAACCACACATTTGATCCCTATCCTTACATCCTCCTGAATCTGTTTTTGTCAATGCTTGCTGCCATACAAGCCCCTGTTATTATGATGTCCCAGAACCGCCATGTGGAAAACAAGATCATTGATCGTATAAAGGGTTATGGAAAGGGTGGTTCAAACCCAGTCGACCCAACTCAAAAAAAGTACGCTTTTCCATATGGTACTTCGTCGCTTCAGCTAGTTGCCTGCTCATCAAATTTCCACGCTGACGGGAGCGGTTTTCTCGGGAATCTGTATCAGCGCAGTTGCTCAGCTCTGGGAGCTTCAGCCGGCGGGGCGGCTCTCTAGTTGGATTAGAGCGAGACTCATCCACCAAAATCAGCCGGAGAGACATTCTGCCATACCTGGGGATAAAGTGATTACCGCCCCCTGATGCCGGTCCTATATGCTTGCGTAACTATGCAGTGGGAGTCCGCCGACGTTGAGATCCTCGTGCGGGTCCATCTCGATGTTGAATAACTTCGGGTACCCAGCCATGGGACCATTGGCAGAGCTGGCAAAGCCGCCCATACGCTCATGTCCGGCACCGGTTGGATGGATGTCGGTGAAGTATTTCGAGACTTAAAAGAGATACGCATGATGAACTGCCGGTGCAAGTTACAGCAGCTTAATTAGCTCTGTAGGCCCGGATAAGAATTGCTCCAGCAAATAGGATCAATGTGGGGATTACACTGCGGCTTCCATCACAAGAGGGCTTGGATTTTAAGCTAAGCCCTTGAAGTTTCCTTGGCAGCAGAATATGATTTGCTTATAGAGCCTTAACTGAGAAGCGGCAAATGGCAGACGTGAAGCCCTGATTGATCGCTTGAGAGGCCATTCTGGCAGGGTTTTGCCAGCCTTTTATTCTACGACATACAAAAGGAAGGAGCAACAATGAGCACTTTCTTCGGAGTTTATATAAAATGAAAACCTTATCTGTCCCTTCTCACCTATGGTACGAGAACATCGAACGAGAGCTCAGCTTTCCCGACAGATGGCAGGTATCAGACCTTACTTCTCCCGGATTTAACAAACCGTGCTTAAGCCCTGAGCAGATCAGGAGGAAGATCGAATCCCCGATCGCCGGACCTACCCTTTACGAGCTCGCAAAAGAAAAGAAACAGGCTGTCATCGTCTTCGATGATATGACAAGACCGACTCCGGTGAAAAATATCGCGCCCTTTGTCCTCGATATCCTCCACAATTCAGGCATGAAGCGCGATCAGATACGCTTCCTCTGGGCACTCGGATCACATGGCGCTTATGACATGATCAATGCACGCAAGAAGTTGGGTGATGAGATCGTTGAAAATTACACTGTCTACAACCATGATCCATTCCAGAACACTGTGCATATTGGGAGAACGCCGACCGGAGTAGATCTCTGGTTCAACCGGGAATTTATGAACTGTGATCTCAAGATCGGTATTGGCTGCATTACCGCCCATGTCCATGTAGGCTTCGGCGGCGGAGCCAAGCTCATCCTTCCCGGTGTTGCAGGTATCGAGACCATCAACCAGTTCCACAACCAGCTCTACCGCGATCCAAGCCACACGGGCCTTGGTAACTTCGATAATAACATAATGCGCGCCGAGTGTGATGCAGCAGGCGATCTGGCGGGGCTGAACTTCAAGCTCGATTGTCTCTTAAACCGCAGGGGAGAGATCACCAACCTCCATGCCGGGTCCTTCAAAGCAACGCATGAAACAGGCGCCAATGAAGGGAAAGACCATTACGGCATCCCCTTCTCTTCAGGATATGACATCGTGGTTAGCAATGCCTATGGAAAGGCGAATGAATCAGCTATTGCAATGCGTCTGGCGCTCATGACCATGAAGCCGGGTGCCCTGGGTACGACAGTGCTCATATCCGATGCCCCTGAAGGCCAAGTGACGCATTATGTCTTCCGGTCCTGGGGTACAAACTATGGCGGACGGCACTACAGCCCAAGATCGCCTGGCTTTGTGCCGCGCCTCATGAAAAAGCTCATCGTGCTTTCGCCATACCCTGACCGTACGAGCCTTGACCTTATCTGCCACCAGGATGATGCCGTCATTGTCAAAACCTGGCCCGAGGTCCTTACCATACTTGAGCAAGATTATCCTTCAGAAGCCAAGGTTGCGGTTATTCAGGACGGAACAATGCAGTATTTAAGACAGGATTAAAGATCCAGTACTCAGTTTTCAGAAAGAGACAGGGAAAAAGACAATACGTTAGAATAGAGAAGCCCGATAACTGTGAAAGGTCTGGCCAACGGGACCCTTATACATTCACGGTAACGGCGACGAACAAGGCTGGGACCAGTGCACCATCAAGTGCTTCCAACAGCGTAACACCGCCAAGTAGTTTAAAAACGCAAATGCCACCACACGGGCCAGTTGTTCGCGATCACTTTGAGGATGGCTGGCCCAAGTATGAAGAACCTTCCATCATTGCCCACTGAATTTCGAGAATAGAGACAATCACTGCCATCCCTATAGGATCAGTTCGACCTCAAATCGCTCCAAGGTCGCTCCGGCAAGGCCTCTGCAAGCAAGAGAACGACGTGCCCGAAGACCAATTTGCGTCGGCCTGCCACCGTTGACTCGTCCGAGGATCTAATATTCTCCCATAGTTCCCTCTTATGCAGCAAGATGTTTGGATGAGACAGGGAGTCTGGCAGAAAGTCAAAACCAAAGCCTATCATTACTGCCGCTGTACGTAACAAATCCTTTTGAGCAGTCGCCAGCTCAGGCTCAAAAAAAGTCAGCCCTCCTTGCCAATGCGAGAAATACCGATGTGACCGGAGTGCATAACGAAAATGATACTAATATGTTTGTCAGCTAACCGCCCCCTCCATAATGCCACATAGGAGATGTGTTGATTGCGAAATGCTAAGCAGAATCGTCTTTCTAGTCTTGCTTAAAGTGTCAATTTCAATGGCAAAAATGTGCCCCTAAGCCACTAAAATGGCCTTGCCAGCGCTTCTTTTCATTGAAGATCAGTCACTTTGCTTGGCCCGATAATCATAGAAAGGCACCTCCTCCATTGCCGAGATGTATTATCCTGCAATGGTGTTTAAAGCCGCAAACTTTAAAAAAGGAGGTGCCCCATGCAATTGTATGCAGGTATAG
>JBEKPW010000166.1:0-11851 GCA_049520315.1 Syntrophobacteraceae bacterium | reverse complement strand
TCAAAAAAGAGCCATGGCTCAGGATTTTTCTTGGGACAGGTCCGCAAGGCAGTACATTGAGGTATATGAGAAGACGCTTATGGCAAAGCGAAGTGAGCTGGGAACAGGACCGTCGCCAGGAACCGTTCCTGTCGGGGATGTTTTATCCTGATAGCCTCGTTCTATTGAAACAATGCTGTCAACTGCAGGGGCAGAGGTGTGCCGCCAGAGTTCTTAGACTGGTCTAATCGGCATTGTACTTGCGTGTTTTGATGGGCATATCGTATGATTCCATGGGCCTCAGGATCTTTTCAAAAGCTTTTGCGGGCATAATCCGACCTTGAATGTCATTCGACATCCATTGGCGACCACCTTGAGGAATTATTCAGGACACTTAAATTCTCGCCATGAAATACAGTGTTCCACCCATTGAAGATTTCTTAGCCCGACATAAATTTGCTGCATTCAGTCTTTCTTTAGGGAATTGAGCACCAGAATACGGCGAGTTACTCTATTTTGCAAGAGCCCGCGTATAAGTCGCGTGGGGCTAACGAAAAGGAGGATGGGAAATGGGGTTGATTTTACTTATCGTTATACTGATCCTAGTGTTCGGCGGCGGGGGTGGCTATTATGGCTATAACCGATATGGAGGACGCGGGATTGGCGGCGTTCTTGGTCTGGTGCTCATCATCATCGTCGTGCTGTGGCTGCTAGGGGGTCTCCACGGTCTGAACCGCCCCTAATCTATCCGCCTTCAGCACCTATGAGGCAGATTTGGCGGATTGAGGAAGGGAGGATTTTCTGGCTCATCGCACCCTTGGAAAGCACCGCTATTAGAACGTGAAAGTTATGTCTGTGCTTCTGAACCATGGGAATAGCCGTTCCTGTCGGGGATGTTTTATCCCGATAAATGAGAAGGGATTGTTGACTTAAGAAGATGTTATGGTGATTGGCTCCAGTCCTCCAGAAGCCATTTTCCATGGATGCCATAGTGAAAAAATTCAGCGATGTGTTGACTTGCCCCCTTCTGAAACAATGTTGCCCAGAACGTCTTTATGTCAGGGCACTGCCTCAAACGTAAAGCCGGGGCCAAAGGCCCCGGCCAGTCCGATTCAAGCAATCTCTTTAATGCAAGGATTCGTAAGAATCAACGAATGCTCCCGCCGGCCTTACTCAGCCGGTCTCTACCTCGCTTATTCCCGGCTGCATTTGTCGAGGCATTCACTTTCACGTTCCCGAGCCCATTTTTCGCAACTGCGGTGGTGCGGGTGGCCCGGATCATTACACTCGCCCAGACTTTCAGTATAGCGGTCACGACAATGACCGGCGCAATTATGCTCTACCACCGCCTGCGGCGCCTCTGTGGTGGTGGTTTTCATGGAACTCGAGGAGGAACTCTCGGAGGAACGATTCTCCTGTACTGGCGGCGGCGCCTCTGCCGTGGAACTCGAAGAGGTCGTGGAGGAACGATGCTCCTCCGTTGTCTGTGCCATTAGAAGAGGGGATTCTGATTGATTTAAGCCTTTGATATCAGTCTGGTTAATGATAGATACCGGGGAGGCTGGGTTACCTATGGGTTCAGCGTTGAGATAAACAGATGGCAACATGAATATTAGTGCCATTAAACCAATGACCAGCAGCATTGTCGCATAAGTCGTCTTCATCATTTTATTCCTTTTTCTCAGATTATTGTAAGTTTCGCTACCAATGGACTCCAACGGATGTTTTTAGATAACGCCCTAATGCATTTGCGGTAATCTCCCGTTATAAGATGAACCATGGGAACGAGAAGAATTACGAGTTCGCCTCAACTACTTCAAAGAAGTTTCACAATCCTTAGAACTCCTTTTCGCCTCTTCACGTGCGATGCCGTGTTTTTCTGGTGTCTTGCCCGGGAGTATGTCGCGTTTTCCAGCAATGACGTCCACATTGTCGCTGGTGAGTTTGCCTCCACCCTCCCCGACCGCCACTTTGACTTGCTGCCAGTTCCCTATGAGTTGATGGCAGTTCATGACTTGTTCCTTTTTTCTTAAAGATATTTAGTGTTTACGGTTGCAGGACCATGCCGCTTCGCAAAGGAGTGATAAGCATTCCTTTGCGAAGCACTCATTCCTCTCGAATCCGACCAAATATCTGACGTATTTATTTTCGACCACCGCCACCACCGTGACCGCCACCACCGTGACCACCGCCACCGCCGTGACCGCCGCCACCATGACCACCGCCACCGCCGTGACCACCACCGCCACGTGAGCCGCCTCCACGCGCTGCGCCACCACGGCGCGCACTACCACCGCGAGATGCGTTTCCACGAGATGCGCCCCCGCGTGAGCCGCCGCGACTGGCGTTACGGGTGCTGTGACTGCCCGTGCCGCGCGCTCCCCCGCGACTGACGTTACCAGTGGCGCGACTGCCCGTGCCACGAGCTCCGCCGGCCTCAAGTCCACGTTCGAAGGAGGCTGCCGTTGGTCTGCCTCCCGCACCACGCGCACCGCCACGGCCAGCGCTGGCGGTCCCTCGACCAGCGGCTCCCCGCCCTGCGACACTACGGGCATTTGAGGTTCTGAAGTTTCTACTGATATTGGCATTCCTGCTATTGATATTAATATTTCGATTGACATTGACATTCATATATCCGCCGCCCCAGTTCCAGGACCCCCAGCCCCAGCCCCAGAAAGGTCCCACGCCTATACCCCCCCAAAACCCGAACGCTCCGAGGCCAATGGCCACCCCCGGCCAAACGGGGTAATATGCGAAGGGAGGATACGCAGGCCACCCCCAGGACCCGTAGACTACCGACGGATCGTAACGCGGCACATTGACAACTTCAGGATTGGCCTGCTCGATTGCATATGTATCACCTTTGACAACCACCTTCTGCTCGTCGCTCGACTTGAGATTGCCCGCAGCGTACGCTTTCGAGCGCAGATTCTGAACGGCGGCTATAACATCGGACTCCTGGGCCATGAAAGCTTCACCCAGCTTTTGAGTCCACGCCGTCTGCTCAACCATCATTGCGAGTACCTGCGGGAAAGGCGCCAGCGCCTTCACGCTCAGGTCCCAGTTCATTTTATCGAGGGCGTCATTGAGCGCATCCCCCTTAAGGTCAGGATTTGCCTTCAACCAGGTGTCGGCTTCCGCGACCTGGTCCGGGTAGGTCGCAGCCAGCAGGATTTGCGCCATCAGCGAATCCGGATATAGCGCAATCGGGGCAAGCATCTGGTCAAGCTCTGCCTCGCTGAATACCTTGCCTGAGGTTGCTGTTTCCTGCGAAAGAGCCCCAAACGGGACCATCATCACAACGAGTAACCCGATCAAAGATCGGCTTAGAAATCCACTTATTTTCATGATGTTTCCTCCCTTCGGTTTCAAATGCAATACATCAGTTAAAGTACAAAAAACGGCCAAACCGATCTTCTCACTGAAAATTCAAGCTTTTGACCTACATGGAGGCCTTATGTCAATGCCCTCGCTCCTGTCAGATACGGCCGATTAACAGGAGCACGACCACGATCACAAGGACCAGTCCCAAGCCACTGCTTGGATAGTATCCCCAAGCCCTGCTGTGCGGCCAGGCAGGGAGTGCGCCCACGAGCGCAAGAACTAATACCGAGCGCAAGAACTAATACAATGAGCAGAATTGTTCCCAACATTTCCATCTCTCCGTTCTGCCGAAAGTACGGCGTTTAGAACTGACATCTATAAAGTGACACACATCAAGCCCATTGGGCCTGGCAGATTGACGCATAATGTGTCCTGTCAACAAATATGTCATTATTCGCTTCTCTCACCTCAATAAGCCTGTTGTCCCTTACCGAATGTGGAATAACACAAGAGAAGCAGGATGGGAGCCAAATGAGCCATGCTGCATTATCTCTAGGCAAGTTTTATGCCCACCCGACCATGAGGCGTCACATTTAAACTTTAGCTAGATAATACAGGAACTTACGGTATGGTCAGAAACATCGACGGGTGTTAACTTGAATCGAAGAAGTGTTGCATGCAACAGAAGCGTTGCATAATTCCTATGTTGCATGTAACACATTAGGGTGAAGGCGACAGCGCTCAATTCTTTGTCAATTAATAAGTCTTATAGGCTATTTACTTTGAGGTCTAGAATGATTATCTTTAAGTGATTAAATAAATACAATAATCAAGATCACTCAAGTGTCCCCTCTGCAGTGATGAAAGGTAATAGTTATCGTGATGAAGACTCCGAAGATAATTTTTTGCTCTTTAAGTATTCTGCTGTTCTCTTGTTTTATCGCCCACGGAGGTGAACCATGCAGTCAAAGGGAAAAGGCTGAAAAGGTCATCGCATATTTGATAGATCAGGTAGCGGAATCACATTTAACATTCATCAGGAATGGAATCGAATATTCGAGCCAGGCCGCCGCCGACCATATCAGGTATAAGTATAAGTATTTGAAATCCCAGATAGAATCCCCTGAGGATTTCATCCGTCTTTGCGCGTCAAATAGCCTTGAGTCAGGCAAATCTTATCTGGTATCGACGGCGCAAGGGAAGGTCCCCGTGGAAAAATGGCTTGGGGAAATACTCATAGAGCATGGGAAAAAATAGAAACTTTTTTAGCGCTCACCAGCTTTTCATCGGGCTTGACTACCTTATAGCAAGTGTTTGAGCATATTGGCAGGCCATTCCTTCAGGTGATTGTCGAAAGACCGTTTTTCCCACTCATCCAGACTTATCTGATCGGACTCTTCCAAATCTCTTTCGAACATTGCCTGCATACTGTCGGCGAAGTCCCGTCCGAGGATCACGGCATTGGCCTCGTCATTGGTAAGCAAGCTTTCATTGTCCAGGTTGCTCGATCCGACAGTAGACCAGACATCATCGATAACTGCCGTCTTCGCATGCAGCATCCCTCCGCGCCTCTCAAACAATTGCACGCCTGCTTTTAACAACCGGGTATAGTAATGCCGGCTCGCATAGAAAACCAATGCGGAATCACTGAAGCCGGGAAGCAATATTTTGACATCAACACCGCGCGCTGCAGCATCGGTGAGCGCTTTTAACATTTGGTCGTCAGGCACGAAATAGGGAGTCGTTAAGTAAATGGAGTTCTCCGCATGAGTAATGGCTGAAATATACATCATGAATATGAGCCGATTACTTTCACCCGGTAAACTGCCGACCACCCTGATCAGCGTGTTTCCAGCTCGCTCCACGTATGGGAAATAGTCCCTGCCGGGAAGAGCCGGTCCCTTTTGCCTTTCCCAGGTTTTCATGAAAAGCCATTGGAGCCGTAGTGCTGCCGGACCCTCGATTCGAACGTGTGTATCACGCCAGGGTTCATCCTTCTTCTCTCTACGAGACCGGCCGGCCGAGCTTCCGGAATAAACGGCACTGATGTTGACTCCGCCGGTGAAAGCGATGGCGCCGTCAACGACCAGAATCTTACGATGGTCTCGATGTCGTAATGTCCATTTTTTACCCGCGAGCACCCTCCACGGATTAACGGGATTGAATTCAAGCACCAGGACCCCGCCATCGCGCAAGCGCTGAAAGAAACTAACCGGGGTATTCTTGGATCCAAAACTATCGTAAATCACGTTCACTTGTACGCCTTCGGCACGTTTCCGGATCAGTAGATCAGAAAATCGTTTGCCGACTTCATCATCTTCAAATATGAAGGTTTCAAAATTGATGTGATCTTTAGCGTTTTGGATGGCCTCGAACATCGCTGCGTAAGTAGCCGCCCCGTCAATGAGCAGCGTGACCTTGTTGCCGGCCACTAAAAGACTCCCGCTGACGGACTGCATCAACTGAACCTGCTGCTCCAGAAGTTTGGTTGCATCGACCTGCCCTTCAAGCCGTTTGATCATGGCTTTACTTGTTTTTGAAGAGAGCTCTCCTTTAGGCCCCATGATCTTTGTCGATTGATCGGAGCTTGAGAGTTCATGGCCCATCATTTTCTGTACATTCGGCAGGGATGCACAGCCGGGCACATTGATCAGAAAGATAAACGTGAAAAATAAAAAAAGAGGTCCCATTAGCGGACCAGTGCTCAAATTTTTCATTGCACGAATCCTCGAATGGCCCCTTCTTTTAGACGCAATTTACACTGAATTTCCCCTCTTGCCACACTTTTGAAAAAGCGTGCAAGGGGGATTTCAATCATCAGCGTCGGCCAAACTCATTGTCGGTCAAAGCCTATCCCTGGACCTATTGCTCCCTGACCACCGATAACATGTTGTGTACTTTCACAACGCCATCCACCTGACTAAAGGGGAAAGGGCTTTTTTCATCCCTTAACATCCTTTCTGGTGTTTTGGAGAACACTTGGGTTTTAGTACCTCGCCAACGCTTTTTGAAGCCTCCTGGCCCCCGCCGGCACTTTGACCTTCCCGGACAAGATCTGCCCCGGCGTGACCGACCGGCCGTAATATTCTGCGTTTGTCTCGTCTCTGGCCACAATGACGGTGCCCTCAAGAGATACGCCGGCGAAAAGACCCTGGCTGCGGCTATAGGCAAAGACTGCGGCAACAGGCGTTATATCCCCCTCGGCAGTGCGGCCCACGGGACCGGCAGCCACGCTTATATCGCCTCCAAATTGAACGTTTCCTCCATGAGCGAATGCCTCCACGGCCTCACGAGTATTGAGAACGAAAATGAACTCGGTTTCCGATGCTCCGATCTGAAAGCCGAATCCCGCTCCACCAGTCGCAATTGAAGAGGGCCCGCTCCAGCCTTTGCCTGTTCGCGCCACTACTACACCGGAGCCGGCGCGCCCGCTGATCCCGAAGCCCGCCTTGTAAACCGTCATGATAGCCACTCCCCTGGCGTGCCTTAGCACATCCGGGGGGATGGATTTTTCGGGCATATCCCGAAATGCCTGGATTGTCGCCACGGCCCGATCTACCTCATCCTGCTCGTTTGCGTATGTCACAGGAACATTGAACGTTGCAACCAGGGCCAAAAACAGCGAAAACAACAGAACACGCTTCATCATTTCATCTCCTTGTGCATGCGAACCGGTTGGGAATTGTGCGCCGGCCTCACCGAGGCAGGAGCTCTCTTTTCGATAAACCATAATTTGTTGCTGCCGTGACCCCTGCCACATCGGGGAATTCAGCCTGTGTCCCCGACGGCAGGGTTGTCAACAAAATCAAAAACCAGGCGAGCCCATCAAGTCCGGTGTACTGTGATGAGTTACGTATTGTCTGTCCGCATCTCTCACCGACGCGCTGTTCACCTCTTTTGAGCCACAAGTGAAGCCGAAGCCGCAAAGAGAGGGAAAGTGCCAGTTGCAAGGAGAGAGGGCGGAAAGGTTCCAGTTGCAAGGGGAGAGGGCGGAAAGGTTCCAGTTGCAAGGGGAGAGGCTGGACAGACAGCCGCCACCGCAATTTGCCTGAGCGCTGAACAAGCCGCCGCTGACAAGAATCAGGGAAAGCGCGATTCCAATAATCAGTATTTTTCTCATTTTTATCTCCTTAAAATCGTCATTGTCGTTAAATTCAGAGCTTAAGATCACATTTCCATTCATTTGAACTTCGTTTCGCCTCTTCGTGTTTGATGCCATACGCCTCCCGTATTTTGCCGGATAAATACTCCGGCACTCCGATAAAGCCTGCTTATTGCTTAGGCAAGTTCTATGCCCGGGAGATCGAGAACTGCCTTGTTCTCCTTTTAGATAATATATATAGATACCTATGGAAGGAGCGAGTACCGCCCAGGCAGATGGATTTGAATAGACAAAGTGTTGCATGCAACAGAAGCGTTGCGTGATTTCTGTGTCACGTGCAACGCTTCAATATCGGGGGAGTACCTTTGGGGCCAATTTCGAAAAAGGCCAGTTTGGAGCGATTCGATAAACAAATGATCCGAAAACAGCGAAGATTTTGGGGCCTCATTTCTCAAGGGCGAGGAGAGAAGTGTTGAACGGCATGGTTCGTTACCTTCTGCATCCACTTATCAATCTGTTTACTTTACACAGAACTTCCTTATTTTATTGGCTGAGATCATTACGCTTAGAATCATGCATCACATAGGCGGCAGCACAGCTTTGCAGCAAGACTGCGGGGATTGCCAAACAGTCGCGGATGAAAGGATACGCAAATGTTGCCATATCATCCTTACCTCGGGCCAGCGGTTGCTTTAGTTGCCGGGATATTGATCCTGATTCAACCCGGTTTATTGAGTGTCATTGTGGCGGTCTATCTGATTGTAACCGGCATACTTGGTCTGATGGGAGCAAGGCCCACCAGCCGATGGTGGTAGAGAGAATGGGTCTGGAAATAGGCAGGGGCAATCGGCTCTGCCTGCTTCGCTGGAAAACCCGGGGCAGGATCTAACAGGGTGGGCCTCTTAAGGCTCTTCTCCCACCAACAGACCCTTCTTCGCACCCTGCTAAATGAATATAGCAACTCGCAATACTTGATTTTGCTCGACTGGCGCGAATAAGCCAATCCCTACGGGGTGAGCTATTTCCAGTTATCGATGGAGCAAACCCAAGATACCAGTAATGATCAAGTAGAACGCCACAACATAATTCAAGAGCCTTGGCATGATTAAAACTAACAGGCCGGCAATTAAAGATATCAGTGGCCCTGAAATAGCCGGGAGGTCATGAAAATTGAACGCCATTGTATGCTCCTTTCCGTTAAATTAATTTCGACGGAATATAACCAGATATAACCTTTTGTCAATATTCTCGCTCCCACCTCTAAAGCTATATTGGCCTGACTGATTTATCAGAAGCGATAGGATTTATTGTGCCTCGAAAACTCCATCGCCGTAAGCCCCATGTTGAGCTTCACATCTGTGAAAACATAATCTTCGAACATTTCGTCCTTTTCGTCATAGAAAGCATCCCCTACTGGAAGGAGCAATTCTTTATCGATGTGGATAATAAATCGGGAGCAATAGTATTTTCTGCCTCCTCGCGACAAGAATCTTCCCTCCACTACGGTCGCAGGTCTCCCTTTGAAGGTCTCATCAGTCATACGCATAGTTTCCAGTTCCCCCAACCGGATAGCCGGTTCGATATTACGCCTGAATTCAGCGAGCAAAAAACCAAAGCCGACCTCCGTGACGGGGTGCCGCCTCCGAGACATTGCCTGCGAACCCTTGGGGGCCAGCGAAAATGTCATAAACCCCAAAATCCCTCCCTGCCGCACAAGCAGCTTATTGTCGTAACCGCCTTCCACATAGAGGGCCTCTGTTCCCTTGGAGGGACCGCCGATAAACTTCATATAGACTTTGAAGGGCTTTTGGAACTTGAAAAGTACGGTTTGCCCCTCATCGAGCTTTCCGCCTATTCGTTCCTGGTTATGAAAGACTGCCACATAATCGTTCACCCTGGAGTAGCTTGAATCCATTTCATCGACCAGGCTGAGCATCTCTCTTGGATCGGAAGCGTCAACCGATGGCGCACCAATGCCCATGCAGAGATATCCTAATAGCGTGACAAAACAAATCGAAAGACCCGAAAGCGATCTTCTTGGCAACATCATCTCCATTTTGCGCTTCTGTGGGCGTCCGACTCCATTGACGCCCCCTCCTCGGCTGCACGTCCCACATGGCTGGACGGCCCCTGCGCACTCTGTATACCGGTCAGAGGCTTACCGCTGAAACATTGCCTCCCCCGGCGAGCGATTTGATCCCTGGAGCGTTTTTTATGCCAGGGCACTGCCTCATAGATCATTTGATGAGCACGCCTCAACTGTTCCGAAAAGACTTGGTGGGCTGCGCTCCAATTAGCTCACCCTACGTTTCTTTTCATGGCACTGGGTGTCCCAGCTTCAAAGAATCTTCCCATGCCTTGCGTTCCTTTTCCTCTTCGTGCGCGATGCTCTGGTGCTGTCAAAGCAAGGCAGCCATTTTCCCGAAGGTAATCCACGGCTTCTTCTATAGCAGGGGCCGTAATTCCAGATAATCTTTCAATTAGTCCCGGGGACTGCTCTGAATGGTTGTGATAGACCTTCGACAGGACAAGCACTTTGAGCGCACTTTCAGGAATCCGGGCAAAGCGCCCGTCGATCATCAGATCGCAAAATGTGAGGAAAAGCGGACATAGCCCCTCGCCCTCAATCGCGATTCTTCTTGAGTATTCCTGAACCAGTGAAACGATATGATTTTTAAAAGCTCCGCCGCTCAGGTTTGCCATCAACCCGCGCTCGATAATGTACCGGAGGTGATCTGAGAAATCATCCTGACCCTCTTCCATCATAATTTCTCCGCATCAGCATTTTTCTTCATTTTCAGAACTTCGAAAACTGCGCTCTCAATAAAAGCATCCTCATCTATCGCCCCATTCACATACTCGCTCCAGGTTGCAAAGTTCTTAAAAAAACAGTGATTAAGTCCTGATTTCGTGCAAGCATTCCGATAGATTTTATTAGCGATTCGAGTTCGGCGCTTTTTCTGATCCTCTTGTTGGACATTGACGACGGGTGTTTCCAGGTCCTTATAATCCGAAAACATTTTGACAAAATCCCTGACGTTTGCTTCGGCCGTAAGGCTAAGTTCGGCCTCGTCTATTTTCCCTTCTACGTATTCATTCCACGTTGGCGATTTCTCCCACGAACAGGTCTTGATTTTGTGCTCATCACAGAGCCTGCAGAAAACCTTGTTTGCAAAAATTGCTTTTTCTCTCGTTTCGTGGTCCAATTTTACCGCGATGTTTCCTGAACTGCATTCGCTCATCGGTAACTCCTTCGGAAGGGTCGACTTAACGATCAGTGTGTGTGCACCGGGAAGGCCGGTGTCCGGTGAAATTTCAAGCCTGCCTGTTGCTTAGGCAAGTTCTATGCCCAGGGGATCGAGCACTGCCATATTCTCCTTTTAGATAATATATATAGATATCTATGGAAGGAGCGAGGACCGCTCAAGGAGGTGGACATGAATAGAAAAAGCGTTGCATGCAACAGAAGCGTTGCGTTTCTTCCATGTCACGTGCAACACTTCAACATCGGGGGTAATCTTCAGTGCAGATGATCGAGGGTGATGATGTTTTGGCTGCACAGGACGAAGGCAGCTCCATGGTGTGCTCGAGCTCCCGCACATTGCCCGGCAAGTTTTGAAGGCTATGGCCCCCCTTCTGCTCGAAGCTGTGGGTTCATTAACGAGCAATTATCAGAGGGTGAAACATCCATCGGCCAATTCAGTGTGCGTTGTGATGTAAGTTCAGAGAAAACGAAGCTCATAAATTCTTTGAAATAGATATGCAAAACGTGGTTCCTTTTTTAGCTGCCGGTTCCACCCACACCTGCCCCCCATGTTGTTGAGCTATCT
This sequence comes from Syntrophobacteraceae bacterium, assembly GCA_049520315.1. GTDB lineage: Bacteria > Desulfobacterota > Syntrophobacteria > Syntrophobacterales > Syntrophobacteraceae > SbD1. The sequence goes on along the minus strand of JBEKPW010000166.1, from coordinate 616 downwards.
CTTTTACTATGGCCAGGCCCAAGCCGGCGCCTTCGACCCCCTTGGATGTCTCATGCCGCTGAAACACCTCGAAAATCTTTTCCGAATCCGCCCCTTTGAGCCCCTTGCCGTCGTCGATAACCGAGAAGATGTGACAATCCCCCCTGTCTTCGTGCCCGATCCGGATACTGCTCAACTGCGTGCCACGATCCAATCGATCTGACGGATATTGAGCTGAACGGAAAACTCGCTCTTGAGCATCCCGAGAATCTCTTTAATGTTAGTCTTTTCAAATGACAAATTGGCCTCTTTCGTTGCTATATAAACATTGATCTTTTCAACGAATGCTGCAATGTGCTCCGACACTTTCAGGATTTGATCGCAATAACTCCTGCTTTTCTCATCGAGAACATCTCGGGAGAGTTTATGAAGACGTTTCGTAAGGCCATAAATTCCAACGGCCGAACTCTTGAGATCGTGTGCTACCGAGTAAGCGAAAAGCTTTAATGCCTCTTCCGCCCGTCTGCGCTCCTCTATTTCAAGCGTCAGCCGCTCGTTTGCTCTTGCCAGTTCGTCATGGACGTTTTCCAAAACCTGTTCCGATTTTTTGTGCAGAGTCACATCGCTCATATTTGTC
>JBEKPW010000165.1:0-11742 GCA_049520315.1 Syntrophobacteraceae bacterium | reverse complement strand
GCCCAATCGGGCCATCTCCGCCAGGTTGGCGCCTTTGCCGCCCAGCAGAGCCTTCATTTTGGCGTCGCCATCCGCTTTTCCTTTTTCAAAAAAATAAACAAACTTTGGCATAAGCACTCCCCCTAAACTAACCGGAATAATGTCTTAACCCACATTCCAAATCCGCTGAACGCCACGGTTCGCCATCAGAAATGTGAGCGACAACTTCTTCATGTGACTGAGCCTCGGAAATGAACTGTGGGGCATTGCTGTGGTTCTCTTCAAACTCTACTCGTCAATGATCTCAGAGATGTGTTTCACTTCCATTTTCCGACCGCTCTTTTGCTCCATTCCACCTCGCAGTTGTAAAACGCATCCCGGGCAATCGGTCACCAGCACTTCGGTACCTGTTGCTTCCGCATTCGCCAGTTTGCGCTTGAGCAGTTCTGAGGAGATTTCTGGGAAGCCTATGGATATGCACGAAAGCATTATCCAGATTAGTTTTCCTCTTACTGTTACCAGGAATTTCGTTTATTTTGAACAAGAGGTTTTTCCCTTCGCGTTCTTCCTACTATTATCAGTTAAATTCTTGTTCCTTGTGCAAGGTTTTCTCTCCATGACCTGTCTACGACCAGCCCTCTGCGGTGAATAGCCCTCGTCGTGATTCGGGGTTTGACGTGATTCGGGGTCGGACCACGCTAAAACCTTGCTTGCTAAAGCTTGTCCTGCCGTGCGCTCGGTCTGCCTTCACCCGGCATAAGGTCGCGCGTTGACGCGCTTGTTAGGCCCGGTCTTCATTCAGCCAGATTCCATATAGCCCTTCGATGGGGCTGCGAACGCCAGCCGGTCAACAATTGCAGTACAATACGATCATATCGGAATGTAGTCAATCAGGAGACGGCGGATACGATAAAACCCACCAGAATAAGACTGCAACTTTTTTTAAGGGATATTGTCACTGAAATCAATATGTTAATCAGGTGACCAGCCCCCTCCTTAGCGCTACTTGGGATAGCTATGTAGGGTTTTCCATTTTCGAGCCACGGTGGAAACACCAACTAGGCGAAAAGCAATCTAAATACTTTCGCGATCTTGCCGAATTCGCCGCCAAGATTGACTGATTGCCCACCGGGTACAGTTGCCAATAAAGGGGCCATTCTGTGGGGCAAAAACTATATTCTAAGGCTCTAAAGCGGCCAGTCTGGGCCTCTCTTTCCGTGAACAGCCAGGCTTTAGCGTGGTCCGGCCCCAAATGCATTGCAACCAGAAGCGGCAATAGAAGCGGCAAAAAGGAGACAAAGAAAAAACTTGAGGCGAACGGGTGAATCGGGCCAAAAGCAGAAAGAGCAGGTGATCCCATTGGTTCTTGCGATTCACTGATCTCTTTCGGCGGCAAAAGCAGATGATGTGATGGTCGCCTGGAGTTGATGTGAAACTGCTCTTGCTGTGCAATCTCAGCGTGGCAAGGAATCGTGGCCGGCAAAGCTTGGAATCGTCAAAAAGGGTAGGCCTTCAATCGCTTCTGCTGCCAAGGATGAATATTTCAAGTATGATCCAGACATTGAAAGATTCTCGATGGTCCACCGCATAACGCCGTATAGGAGAGCTGTTTGAAAAGATGCTATCTACAACGAAAAAGTGACCGGCCGCCGTCTTCGGAGAACCCGAGAAGCTGGTCCTGCCCTGTCGAGTTCTGCCCATTCTCCGTATCGATCCTACGCATAGAAGGCCGGCAATCCACGGACCTTCAGAAATGGGACCAAAACGCTTCAGGCTCCTTCCAAGAAATGCTTCTCATTTCCACAATGCATGTTATAGAGGACTAACTTCAGGATATTCTCAGGGTTGTTGGAGACAAACGTTTCACTCGCTAGAAAGTAACGGTAGCTTTGAAACAGGTTGGTCATGGGGAGAGCCGGTACCAGGGGCGTGATCGATGGCTCTTTCTGTTCAAATAGGGGAATCTCATGATATGGGATCGAACAAACCGTCCGGTATGGCTCCGCTGCACAGTGGGCGTTCTTGCCGCTGTAATCGCCGCTGCTATTCGGTTGCAGTTCCTGGAAATCCTTGAGCTCCGCGCCGCCTTCGTGACCTTCTACCCCGCTGTGGCGGTTGCTGCGTTATACGGAGGATTTGTCTCAGGGCTTCTGGCCACAGCCGTCTCAGCCGCATTTGCCAGCTATTTCTGGATGGAGCCGGTTGGCAGTTTCGCAATTGCGAATTCCGCTGACCTGATAAGCATGGTCATTTTTTTCACCGGCGGCGCTATGGTCTCATATCTGGCCGAAGCGATGTATCGCGCCCAGGTACGGGCATACAAAGCGGAGGAACAGTCCATACTTGCCACCGAGCGTGAAAAGGCGGCTATCGACCTCCAGCAAAGTGAGAGCAAGTACCGCGAACTCGTGCAGAACGCCAATAGTGCCATCATCCGTTGGAAGCGCGACGGGACCTTAACCTTTTTTAACGAATACGCTCAGAAGTTCTTCGGCTACAGTGCGGAAGAGGTTACCGGTAAGAGCGTAAAAATTCTCATGCCTGAAGAGGAGTCCACCGGGGGCGGTCTGACCGAGCTGGGTCAGAATATTGTTAACCACCCGGAAAGGTACGCAAACAATATAAATGAGAACGTTCTTCGAGATGGCAGCAGGGTCTGGATGACCTGGACCAACAAGCCGGTATTCGACCAAGATGGGCAGGTGGTGGAGATACTTGCCATCGGAAGCGATATCAGCGAGTGCAAGCGGGCAGAGCAGGCTCTGTTGGAATCAGAAAAGCAGTTGGGAATCCTGGCTTCTGAACTGCTTAACGCTCAGGAGGCCGAACGGGAGAGAATATCTGTCGGATTGCACGATGAACTGGGGCAGGCCCTTATGCACTTGAAATTCAAGGTTGGCTCCTTCATTAAGAAATATCAGAATACCTCTTTTCCCTCGACCGATGCTGGTGACGGGTTGCTTTCTTGCGTGGACGAAATAATCGAGTACGTGCGCAGGCTCTCACGGGAATTGAGCCCTTCGGTCCTGGAGGAGATCGGTCTTACTTCCTCCATCCACTACTTGGTCGAGGAGTTTTGTGGTCATTACAATTTGGATTGCAATTCAATCGAGGTGGATCAAATTGATCAAGTTTTTCCTTTCGATATGCAACTAAATATTTTTCGAATCTTCCAGGAATGCCTTACTAATGTAGCAAGACACGCCCAGGCTGCCAGGGTGTCTGTAGACGCTAAAAAGCGGGGCGATAACGTTTTGTTCATTGTGAAAGATGATGGAAAGGGCTTCGATGTCAAAAATGTAGCTTCCCTCATCGGTCCTCAAAGGAGCATCGGGATTTCCGCAATGCAACAGCGGGTGCGAATGTTGGGAGGGTCCATTGAAGTTCAAAGCGCGCAAGGAACAGGAACGCGTGTGTCTTTCACCATTCCTCTCGTCAAAGGAGCCTAGACAATGCAGCCATGTCGAGTTCTCATCGCCGACGACCATGTCCTGATTCGGGAAATGATTAGAAATACTCTCGAGAAACTGCCCTCGATCCAAGTGGTGGGAGAGGTGGCCGATGGACATAAGCTACTCGATCACTTGCAACAATCAACTCCCGATATGATCTTGCTTGATATCACCATGCCGGGCATGCATGGTTTGGAGGCGCTCCAAACAGTCAAGACCCGATTCCCCCAAATAAAAGTATTGATTCTGACCATGCACAAATCCAGACAACACATTGCCCGGGCATTCGAGTACGGGGCTGACGGTTACATTTTGAAGGAAAACGCGCTAGCAGATCTCGTTTTTGCAATCGAAAAGATTAGACAGGGAGAAAGTTACGTCTCCAGTCTGGTTTTGACCCAGATCACGGAGATTTTTCGCCAGAAGCTGCCACAGGACAAGAGTGGATTATCAGAACCTTTGACTGTCAGGGAAAAGGAGATTTTACAACTTATTTTAGAAGGAAAATCGTCAAAAGAAATTGCCGAACTTTTATCTGTCAGCATTATTACAGTGTACAATCACCGGACCAACATTAAGAATAAATTGGGAATCAGACAAAATATAGATTTATTTAAATATGGCGTTAGACATGGATATATCCAATCCTTTGATTAAAGTGATCAGCGACATCTATTTCTGAAACTATAATCATGATTGGTACCATCCTCCAACCCTTTTGGTAGGTCTTGCACGTGCGTAGTAAAAACTACCATAGACTTTTAATTTTCAACTGGCTCTAAATACATACTTCCACGTATATTCAAAAGATAGCTACCAAAATATCTTTCCTGTGACTGAACCCATTCGACCCGGCACGCTTCGCTATAACAGGCATCATTGAGTCCATGCGCTCAATGGGTTGTTGGGGGGGTGGGGGTGAAAAACCCTATAATTCTCATATGAAGCGGATTCCCATGCCCTGTTTTGACCGCTTATTGGAAAGAGTCTTTTCTTGTTCGGGCAACCGTTTGCATGAAATCAGTGGGAATCACCAGCAGGAGCTAGTTCGTTGCATCGAACTATTCTCCACGAGAAGACTGTATGAACAGCAGAAAGTTCTTGAAAATGGCTGGCTTCGCAGGCATTGGGGCAAGTGCAGTAACTGCAACCCTTTCTGCGTTTGACGGGAAAGCGTGGAGGCTCATGTCTGCCAGGGCGTTCCCTTTTGCCCGGAGTCCAACCGATACTACTGAAATCCCGATATGAAGGAACAATATTACTATACATCTCTGGCCAGGAACATGATTCTCATCATAATCCTGGTCTCCTTAACGCCGCTGATTCTGATAGCAGGTCTGATCGGCTACTACTTTGAGACCTCTTATCGTGAAAAGGTAATGGAGCTTTGGCCACTTTGGGAGACATCATGGCACCGATCGATGTCCTGATCACGTGCTTCATCCTCGCCGTCACGCTGAAGTTTTTGCTCCTGGTCCCGGACTGCAACGCAACAGGTCGAAAGCTCTTCGCAATTGTTGCGTTGGGAACACTCGTACTCGCTACCATGTCAGCGACCGCCGGAGAACTAAATCCTTATTCGACTGCTGCCGAACATGCGGGGATGGCGGCGCAGGCAAAGGATCTCAGCGAGATTCATCAACACCTCCAAAATGTGCTGAACTGCCTGGAGGGCCCCACGGGAAAGGACTTCCAATCATCGGCCGGCAACCCATGTACGGGTAAAGGAGCGCTGCAGACCCTGCCGAAAGGCTCACTCAAACTGGTGAGGGCACGAAAAGTAATTGCCCTGGCCAGAGAGGGTGTAAAGTTGCAAGATGTGCCACCGGCTCATCGTGTGGCCCGGGCCATCAAAGCCATTCTGGCCGTGGACCGGCAGCGGTAAGAAAGATCGCTGCCTCTATGGAATCAATTCTTCCGTTTAAGGCAGTATTCCCCGTATAGGGGTACAGTTCAATGTTTTGGGATACTATCAAAAAGAAAATTTTTACGATTTCGTTTTTTTATAGAGGGATACAAGCTATTCGCTTGTTATTTACATTTAATACGTGCATTGCTACTATTCGAGTATTTAGGCTATCTGGCATAACACGTATCATAAAGTATAGATGTTGGATTGCATTAAAATATGCAGGTTACCATCTTGGGCGTTTCTTTAGCTGTAGAACACATCGACCTTATAGCATAGCGCGCGAGGTTACGCATTATTCCGGGTGATAACAGGAGGCATTATGATCCTTGACCCTAAGAAGAAGATAATCACCCTCTGCTTCACCGCTGGTATGTTACTATGGTTTTCGGATGGGCTGCTGGATTTTTACTATAAAAATCCTAGCAAGACATTTATTCAATGTCTGTTATATGATGAGCCAATCCATGAATTATTTTCTCGTATTTTTCTTTCGACTGTAGTGATAGCTTTGGGATTTGTTATTTCTAGCAAAATTTACCTCCGAAAATCACGCGATGAACTGGATTTGTTGGTTCAGGAGCGGACGGCAGAATTGGAGAAGGCCAACGGGGAACTCCGGCAAATACCCTCAAGACTCATCTCCGTTCAGGAAGAAGAGCGGAAAAGGCTTGCTTCCGAACTCCACGACAGCATAGGACAGACTCTTGCCGCTCTCAAGCTCTGGGTAGAGATGACTCTGCGGTTTAGGGATGAAGGCAATATCAGTGCAGCCTTCGACCGCCTGGAGCAGTTCGTTCCGATTCTTCAGCGCTCAATTGACGAAACCAGAAGTATCTATATGGGTTTGCGCCCCACTATGCTTGACAATGTGGGGCTCTTGGCAGCACTTGAGTGGCAGCGTCAAGAATGCATGAGACTCTATCCCGATCGCCACATTGAGCTTGAGGCTGGAATTGTAGAGGAGGAAATCCCGGAAAGCCTTAAGGCAAGCATCTTTAGAGTCGCCCAGGAGGCATTGAACAATATTGCCAAGCACAGTAAAGCGGAGTGGGTTGACATTTCGCTCTCACAGGATGTGAATGGGATTGAGTTGGTCGTTTCTGATGATGGTGTGGGCATGGATCTGGATCTAATTCTCCAGACCAGTGCCGCCACAAGTCTTGGCCTTACCAGCATGAGAGAAAGGACCGAATTGACTGGGGGGAGCTTCTTAATCGAGTCAACTCCTGGTGAAGGGACAACCATTCGGGCTTGCTGGCCAATTCAAACTGAGGATCAATTTCAAAAAGGCATTATCACTCAATAGCTTGCAGTATCAAAGATTTAGCCGCTTCACCCTCCAAAATCACACTCTTGCTTTCCACAAGAAGGCAGGCCGTCATTCGATGCACAGTAACTTTGGAAGTAATGAGGTCCATTCAATGTCCTGCCGTATTGAAAACAAGTGGGATACGAGCTGGCGCACAGTTAACCTGTCTTGCCACTGTACTTAAGAAATCGCCCGAAGATGACTACAGATCGTTTCGCCCATTGAAAAGATTCGGCAGGGAGAAAACTACGTATCCGATATGGTTTCGACGCAGATAACGTAACTTTTTCGCCGAAAACACTCAAAGGTCGAGGATGGATCACCGGAACAATTGGCCGGCAGGGAAAGAGAGATTTTGCAATATATTCTGGAAGGAAAAGCGTCGAAAGAAATTGCTGAGTTTCTGTCTCTCGGCATTATTACAGTGTACAATCACCGGACCAACATTAAGAATAAATTGGGAATCAGACAAAATACAGATTTATTTAAATATGGCGTCAGACATGGGTACATTCATTCCGATGACAAAAAGTGGTTTCATTATGCTTTCTGGTAAATCCTACCAATGGTAGCAGTAAAAAGTACTATCGGCACTCGAATTTTTATGGATATTAAATACATCCTTCACGGTATTTTCACGAGATATGTACTAGCAGTAACCTGCCCTACTAAATAACCCCAGATCATTTGTTTTTGATGGCGGCCGAACTCCCTGAATTTGAGTCGCTTTCAACAACCAGGCGAGCGACCCCCGGATACTGTGCATCGAGATTTAGCCCCTGGAATTTGGGAGAAATGGGAAGGGTCTCTGTGAACTTCATCTCATCTATTCAAGGCAATTTGAATAAATTTCAGATAGATGCATGTTCGATTGGGAAATCGGATATTTGCGGGCTATTGGATTGTCCAGCGAATTATGCAGGTTGACATGAAAAAGTGCAGTTTCATCTCAATTTGGGTCCTTCTCATTACAGCGACCTTATTCCCTTCTTCTGCTACGGCAAGCCTGGTAAGCGGTCCAGACTGGATTATCGCGGGGGTCGGGGATTTCAACGGGGACGGATGCCGGGATATTCTGTGGAGTAATCAGACAACCGGGGATCTGGCAGTCTGGTACATGCACGGAAATACCCTGGCTGCTGAACAGAAGTTTGAGTCAGCGCCTGATTCCATATGGGATGTCGTTGGGGTGGGAGATTTCAATGGAGACGGAAGCCCTGACGTTCTTCTGAGGAATAAGTCAACCGGTGACGTACGGATATGGTACCTGAACGGGTGGACCCTGATTAGTCAGGAGACGTTCGCAGGGTTGGGCAGCCCGTGGGATCTTGTGGGAGTGGGAGATTTCAACGGGGATGGAAGCCCGGACATTCTCTGGAGAAATCCGGCGACCGGAAAGACGATCGTCTGGTATATGAAAGGGATGGTCCTTTTAGGAGCGGAGACTATGGAAACGCTTCCCCCTCCCTGGAATATTATCGAAATTGGTGATTTCGACGGAGATGGGTCTTCTGACATCCTTTGGAAAAATTCCGCAACCGGAGACGTTGTGGTCTGGTACATGCGCGGCCTGACCCATTTGGACCCGGGCGCCGTTATAGTTCGCGCGCCTCCCCTGGACATAGTTGTAATCTGTAGTCTTGACGGCGATGTAGGTCCCGATATCAGCCGGAGGCATATCGCAACGTTGTCCCACTCCCGTCGACATTTCACAGCGTGCCTTCTTGACAGTATAGTTAATTCCAGTCTTCGTATTCGAGCCCCGCCTAGCCTTACTCTTTTATTTCCCCATAGGAGTTCCCTCATTATCATGATTTTACTTCCTATTCTCCAAACCACAGGCAGAAGCTTCTTAGATTCTCTCCCGACAGCATTCAAAAAGCGTCTGTTCACCCTTTATTCGACCTATCCTGCTTTCTCATTCCTAATTAACCGAGAAATCTCTAATGATAATCTCGGGACCCGGATCGATACCTATGGCGCGGCATCCGGCCATGGCAAGACTTCTGCCGTGACGTACGCCCATTTCTATGAGCGTGATTCCGTTTTGCCACTCCCAAGGCCCACCGATTTTGCCTTTATCGAAGGGATGCCTGGAGTACGCCGAAAACATGCTCCATCGAAAGTGTCTGCGTCGGCCCCTGTGGCTCAGCCGGCTGTTCGCGGGCGTAAGCCCCGGCGGCTACTGGTCCACGCCGGACTCCATAAAACCGGCACGACTGCACTTCAGGCCTTCCTGACGTCTAAGGTCGCCGATCTCCGTCGGCACGGGGTTCCGTACCCGTGCTCAGGGGTGAACAAGCGGTTTGGCATGGGGCAACATAACATTGCCTGGCAAATCACGCGAGACCGGCGATTCGAATCCTCATCCGGAACTATAGATGACCTTGCCAATGAGGTTGCGCAGTTCGATGGCGATGTTATCCTGTCCAGCGAGGACTTTGAGTCTATCATCGACGAACCAGAGCGCTTCGCTCCTCTGTGGCGTCATCCCGCTCTGCGAGAACATGAATTTACTGTCCTAATTTACGTCCGCAATCAGAGTTCTTATTTGGAGTCCCTGTTCTTGGCGCGGCCACTGCTCCGCGAGCGGCGACTTCGGGTCCGGGAGTGGACATTCCACTTTGATTACGCATCCATTTACGAACAGTGGGTTGCCTGCGCGGATGCCAATTTGACTGTGAGGAATTACCATCAATTGATCGGAGGTCCGACAATTGCGGATTTCTGCAGCATTGTGTGTCTGGACCTTCAAGTGAGAGCGGCGGACGTTGGTCTGCGAAGTAATATGAGACGGCCCCTGCGCAGTAGCCTTCTGCGTTTCTACGCCAACCGAGTGCAAAGACCACTAAGACACCGGGAAGTGGAGGAGATCGACAGTATATGTAACGCTCTAAATGGGAAGCATATGACATTGTCGAATGACCTCAGACTGGCCTTCGATCAAATCTTCGGCACGGCAAACCAAACCTTCTGCTCAGCGGCCGGGATACCGGAAACCGGCTTGGCGGAAACGGGCCTGGGGCCCGCCGGATCTGTATCCTTGACGCGCGTATTCTCGTTCGAGCTTCAAGATATGAAAGCGTGCGGCCTGCGCAACCCCGACATCGAGGCATTTATCGACAGGCGGGACGCTATTTCGTTTACGGCAAAGTGCGGATCACCGAGTTGCAGGAAGGTAATTCAAATTTAAATCCAGCAAAATTAAATCGACAAGGATGGCCCTGAATGACGAACAGGAATGGAGAAGTGTGGGAGGAAAGGTAAACCAGGGATTGGTTCCGGACAGGAAAAAAGGCGACAAGATACTTTTCTTCAGACTGGATCGCATGAGCTGACGCCGGGCGGATAATTCAGGCTGAGTTCCTATGCACACGGACAAGGACTTTGAAAAATGAGGATCTATCTTTTTAGAGATCGACCCAGACTTTTTCTTCATAATATAGCCGTAGAGGCTCGGCGGGCACAGCTTCAAGAGTCACACATCAAGCCACTAACCGCCTTTGTGGAGGAACTACGTTCTGAAGTCGGCTCCGCCATCATTGCTTATTTTTTGGCATTACGTTCTGAAGTCGGCTTTCCCAGCATTAGCATTCCTTATTTTGATCCTTGGGATGGAGGGATCGACGCAGAGTGCCTGTTTCTCTTTGAAGCTCCAGGGGGCAACGCTGTGAAATCAGACTTTATTTCTCGTAACAACAATGATCAAACGGCCGAAAACTTCTTCAACTTCAATGTTGAGGCCGGCTTATCGCGAGAGCGCACGGTTTCATGGAATATCGTACCGTGGTACATCGGCTCTCAAGCAAAAATCCGCCCTGCGACTAAGAAGGACATCGAAGTCGCGGTGCAACACCTTCTTCGTCTTTTCGACCTTCTACCCAAGCTGCGTGCTGTGGTCTTGCACGGTCTAAAAGCTCAGCAAGCAGAGGGCTATCTGTCGCGCCCAAAACCAGACCTTAAAATATTTAAATTACCGCATCCTAGCCCCCTCTTTGTGAACAATAAGACTGGCAACAAAGATATTATTGTGAAAGGGCTTAAGGATGTCAGACAATGGCTTGATGAAGGCGTCCAACAAACTGGCGGCTTGGTCCCCTGATCCACCAAGCCGCCTTTTCTGTCAACTATGATACCTGGGTCCTGATTCGCCGGTAAGGGTAAGGAATAGTCCGTGGAATGCCGCTGAACAAACAGAATGGGAAAAGCAGCCTCAATACTCACGGCTTAGATAAAAATGCTTGATTCGCTAAGAACAAGAGGTTTACAAGCTATTCTCCTGCTTTTTAGCTTGCGCACGTTTATTTCAATAATCAAAGTATTTAGACTTACAAATATAAAAGGTATCAGATTTCATCGCCGATTTATGGCCCTCAAATATGTCGGCGTCTATCTTGCCCGGTCATTCGATCATCGCCGTCGCGCTGACTGTTTGAAGAATCATTATCGCTTTTTAAACAGTCATATGACTAAAGAATGTATAAACGATATAGCGAAAGGCGAAATAATTCTGTGGGAAGAGGTATCATACGATATAATTTCCATTTCATTAAATATTCCATATTACGATATGGAAGGTGACTTATGTTTAACATTTTATGTTGGATTAACATCTGTATATCATATGTCCTTTACAATTATCACAGGCAATTTACTGGGAATAGGTGAGGATAATATTATTTTTATTACTCGTGTCCAAGGCGTTGCCGGAACTTTCGATATGATAAGGAGAGCTACAAGGGAACTCGATGATATAGCTCCTATGGTAATACTTTTTACAGCAATCCAGGCAATTTCCACCGCCTATGAGATTAGGGGCATTGCCGGAATTACGGCAAGAGAACAAATCGTAGTAGGCGATATGGAACCGGTAGAAAGATTCCATAACAGCTATGACAGCTTCTGGATCAAAATGGGCGGCATAAAAATAAACAATGCTGCATTTCTGCTTCCAACTGTGCCACAAGATGCTCCGCTGAACATGATAAAGAAAAATCACAGATGCAGGACAAAGTATAAACGGCAATTGAGGCTTGTTGTATATAAGCATGTCCTTAGAACATTTCAACAAAAAGTTCATAAAGCCGGGA
>JBEKPW010000164.1:0-11790 GCA_049520315.1 Syntrophobacteraceae bacterium | reverse complement strand
GAAAAAACCTCCGGGGCCATCTTCTGCCTCCTTTCTGTTTTTCACCAGAAATAACAGGCAGATAATGCCCCAGACCGCTCTGGAGTCAATCACCGATTTTGTTACGTATAGAGGAGAGATATGGAAAGTTTTTTGAATAACTGCACTCTCTTAGCGAACGTTTGTTTTACCAAGAAGTGAATGATAAAGATTGCTCCCGATGCGTGCATATGTTTTTATTGTTAAGCTAACGGTTTAGAACGGCAAAAATGTTGCGATTCAGGGATGGAGATCTTAAGATCATGGCAAGATTGTTGAACCGGTTTCTGGCGGTTCGACACACGAGGAGATTGGGCTATTAATAATTATCTCTAAAGGAGGAGATGCGCTATGAAAAGATCATTTTGGTTCGTATTATTTATTTTCTGCGTCAGTATCTTTATGGCTGGTTGCTCGTGTTTCGGGGGCGGGGGGTGGTTCAAATGCGGACAAGCTGCAGAGGAGACCCCTCCTCCACAGCCTGCGGTAGTCACACCCGCGCCCCGGCCTGTGGCACCGGCACCGCAATACGTCCCTCCGCCTAAACAGGACCGCAACTAAATTACTTCCGGCGCCCTGTCTTGGTGTTGATAAAAACACAAGGCAGGGCTATTTACGATCGCTACTGGACGAGAGAAACATGCCGATCAGGCACGGACAATCATGTGATACGAGTAGAAAAAGGATCAGGCTGTTCCTTTTGGCGGCATTGCGGTACACGAAGAGTTCGGGGAGCGTGCGTGCGCTCGCAGCCATCATAGCGAAAGGGCTTTGTCTTGGCCTGATGGCCATCAGTTTTATCCCCCACCAAGTTGCCGCCGCTGACAACGACACGCAATTTTTCAACCCTGACCGCTCTTTGTCTGCGCATCAAGCGGCAGCAAACTGCTTGATTGTTGAGACGCAACCTGCCGTGGCACCTCACCCCAAAAGGGCGGACTTCGAACAGGAGCACAAGTCCCGGAACGCCCAGCATCTGGCAGATTGGGTGGTAGATTCAGGCGACAATCGCTGCATGCCTTTTGTGATTGTAGACAAGATTGACGCCAAAGCCTTTGTATTCAATGCCGATGGGCGACTTCGGGGCGCAGCGCCGGTCCTGCTGGGCCTGGCACGGGGTGATGATGCCATCCCCGGTATCGGTGACATGAAATTGTCGGACATTCGCCCTGAAGAGCGCGTCACGCCGGCGGGCCGCTTCGTGGCCTCGCTGGGCTTAAATTTCCACGGGAAGGACGTCCTCTGGGTAGACTACGACGGTGCCGTTTCCATGCATCGGGTGGTTACGCATAACCCCAAGGAGCGCCGCCTTGAGCGCTTGGCTTCTCGAAATCCGCTGGACCACCGTATTTCCTATGGTTGCATCAATGTGCCGGTGAAGTTCTATGAGGACGTTGTGAGTCCTTCTTTTACCGGGACTCATGGCATAGTCTATGTGCTGCCGGACACCCGGTCGATCAGCGAAATATTCGAGTCGTACTATGACGTCGAGTCACGTCGAGGAACGGGCACAACTTTCAACCTCGGCGAGGGAACAATGCCAGACCCCCAGTAGCAAGATCTCAGTGTTGGCGGTCGCAAGGCTCGACCTTAAGAGAAGCTCTCTGGTTAGGTCTGTTGCCACAAATTGTTATGCAATGAGGATACCGAATAGATTGTGCACACTATCGGGATGTTAAGCCCGCTTTCTATCGCCTCGCTCGGCATGCTTTAATTTTTACGCCAAATTCTGAGATCCACGCGGATACTGATTCTTCATACGAGTTCGTTTGGAAAATACGAAATCTTGCGCAAAAACAGGCATGTCGAGTAAAGTATCCTTACCTGAAACCGCGTTTAATCCAAGTATGATTCGAACATCATAAGCTTTTAAGGGACTGATTTTCGATTAAAAGTAGAGGTATGGATAAGTTCCTGTTTCCCGGTTCACCAAAGACTTTCAATCACTCAAAAGGTCGCCCGAAGTAAGTCAGCGCCCAAAGAGCCAACAGATACAAACTGATGAGAGACTGGATTCCCGATACCGTCCGAACCCAGCCAGTGGCACGTAGTGTGTATTCCTGCCGCTGGAGTCGGGTAATCCAAACACCGAAGTTCAACTCCCGCCAGCCGATACTGAAAGCGGAGAGAATGCTGAAATGGAGGCCAGTCCACAGAATGCCCAGCCAGCGAGTGATTCTCCCTGTGTACCCCCTTGGTTTTTCGTAAGGCAAAAATCCCTCGGCCAGCGCGTTGGTCAACTTGATAGGCCTGTCCTTGCCCAGAGATTTGAGGACGCGGTCCGGGTGGCGCACAATCCAGATGCCAGTCATTTTGCGGTGCGTTCCGAGAGATATCATGTAGGCAATGGAAAACGGAACGACAAGAATTGCGAGAACCCACAGGCTATTCCACGGCTCCGCCCCATATTTCGTCAGCTTTCCTCCCAACAAATAGTCATCGAAGAACTTCTCATAGAAGGCTTTGCCCTGCTTCATTCGGTACTTGTGCAAAGCTGCTGTTAAGGCCCTTTCTTCGTTTCTAAAACCCCACTCCTTTGCATTTTTTCTTAGATTGACCACAGTCGTTGGCGATGTCATGGCTATTTCAGTTAGTCTGCGTGCCCCGGCAAAGAAGAAGTCTGAGACTACGGCATCCACAAATTTCGTTCCCGCAAATACTGCAAATTCAGCGTGTGCTTTCTGCAGTTTGGCCTCGCTAAGATCGGCTTCACTCAGGTCGGCTTTATACAGGTTGGCTACACTCAGGTTGGCTTTATGCAGGTCGGCTCCACTCAGGTCGGCTTCACTCAGGTTGGCTTCCCTCAAATCGGCTCCACTCAGGTCGACTCCACCCAGGTGGGCTGCACTCAGGTCGGCTGCGCTCAGGTCGGCTCCGCTCGCGTCGGCTTCACTCAGGTCGGCTCCGCCCAGGTGGGCTCCACTCAGGCGGGTTGCACTCAGGACGGCTCCACTCAGGACGGCTCCACTCAGGACGGCTCCCATCAGGTCGGCTTCACTCAGGTCGGCTCCACTCAACTGGGCTCCACTCAGGTTGGCTTCCCTCAGATCGGCTCCACTCAGGCTGGCCCCGCTCAGGTCTGCTTTTCTACCCCCTTTACCCTCAGACTCCACCCATTTCTTGTGCTCACTGAGTATTCTCTTTAGATCCTCTTCCGTGATCACGGTCCCATCTTTCAGTTTCCCGGTCAATGGTTTCTTCGTCTGTTCCTCTTGCCCTAGCACAGGCGAAACCCGAACCGCCAAAACTACCGCCACCGACAGGGCCAAGATTGCAATGACTCGCCGCATGTCGATCTCCAATTCTGTAACTGAAGATATCAAGCACCTATCAGGAGAAACTATGGGCACATATCTGTTTGATTCCACGGCATTCGGAGGCTGTTGTCAAGGAAAACCATGCCTAATCATCTCCCACAGGATTCTCGCACTCCAACCGATCTCAGGGTCGTGATCCATCTATCCGATAGCTTCGTCCAAACAACAGTTCGATCTCACCGGAAAGAGACTTTTAGCGGGCGGGATTCAGAAGATTACCAAAATAGGCTAAGGTTCACATGATTCGAACATCTTGAACTTTTGAGTAAGCTTATTTCTTAACAACGAGGAGAGATTTGTTCTATCCGGTGAAGATTACGCTGCGAGTTCAGACGATTGACTGGGAATTCCCAAAAAGTCGACACACATATAGGACTCGATCCAATCACAACAAGTAGATCAGCCACCACTCTGTGTGCCGCCCTTTAAACCTGGCAACCCAAACCGGTCAACCCACCGGCAGAAGGGATAGAGGATCACGATTACGCAGCAAGAGTGCGTAAATATCCATCAACGGCACTTCACATCCTTTGGATAGAACGGAGAGTACCTCATGAACTCGTGGAATCCCTGGAGTATCGCCGAGCAGGCGCTGCACAATATTGAAGGGCTACTCCGTTTTAAGCCGGACTGGGACACTTGGCGCGGGGGAGCCTTGGTCTGCTGCCGGGAGCTTGCTTCAATTTGAGAGGGCTTCAGGAGTTCTTCCACGACAGGAACGAGATCCCGCAGTATACGTTCCCCATCCTTGTCATCAATCAGGGCTGCCAGTATATATTTCCGACAGTCCTCATCCCAGACGAGGACCGAATCCGAAAAGTAGACGTCCCAATCCCCGGATTTCCGGAACAGCCTGTCTGGAGAGACATGCTTTTCGAGGACGCTTACAAATTTGTCGTGAAGGCCGGGCCTTGAAAGTATCTCCAACATCTGGCGCGAGCGTTCCGGGCTGATGATTTCACCAGTTGCAAGCATGTAGTAGAAGCGGCATATTTGCATGACAGTTGCGGCATGTGTCAGGCCTTTTATTGGTTCGGGATTTCGCTCGCCGCCGTGCGCATAACGGGCGCCCAGCCAGATTCCCCCGCCGTATTCGGGGACATAGAACTGATACCACTGGAGGATGTCCTCGATGCGCTTCAGACCAATGAGATCAATCAGTGAGGAAGCGGCAGGGTTGCTCGAACGGCGAATCATCTGGACCAACCACTCGTGGAGTTCGGGCGTTTCCTGGAGCGCGCCATCTTCAATGCCCCGGTAAGCGGCCAGCAAAACCGCGATTTTGGGCAGGCTCGCCGCATACATCATCGTCCAGCCATTTACGCTCGCAAAACGTGCAGTTGCAGGGTTTGAAAGGTCCACCACCCCGACAGCCATTTTATTTTGCTCGATCAGGGCGCGCCAGGACCGATTCTTGTCCAGAGCCCGCTCGAGCGCCGACTGAAGGCCTTCGTCCAATGTCTCCGCAAAAGGACGATATTGTCCAACCTGTAAAGGCAGGCACCCAGAAAACTCACGAGCCCCAGTGCCGGCGCTGGAATATTCAGTTGTTATAAAGAAAATGCTTATCATCAGAATTGCTAAAAGGAGCTTCATCTCTTCTTCGATCCTTAGACCTTCCTTCAGCAAACATCAAGTTTGCCTCGCCAGGGTTGAAATAATAGCCAAAGCCGAAGGGCAAAGGTTTAATCTTCTTATCCGCCTTGTAAATCAATGCCATAGCTTCCTGGTAATCCTCACTGAAAGTTGAAATAGGCCGGACGTAACGGCCGTAGAATCGAAGACTCCAAAGGGAGGGTTCAAAGTATTTCAACGGAATTCCTGAATCCTCCTGGACTATATAGCGGCTATGGTCCAGCATGAACTGCCTCGCGGTCGAGGTCTTGATGTCGAACATCACGTACGAGGCGGACTTTATAAAGGTGGTGAAAGGCGCCAGCCTTCTGAGAAAAGAGAGAAAGTACCGGTTTTGCTCGAAGGCCTGATTGTAAAGGTTGACACGAAAGTAGTAAAGGGTTTGAGGGTGACTTTCCTCGGAACCGGCGGCATTAAAGGCAATCCGAATGCCCTGGATGTTATTCGGGTCTAGGTCTGTGGTCCGGAGGGCAGGAAATTCCCGGACAGTGGCGCAGAGTGCGGGAAGTTCCCGAACCCTCCCGTCCAACCCCATTGTCCAGTACCGGACGTCGAGCACCTGTGCGTTATTTCGCGCCAGCATGAACAGGAGAATCGGAAGAACGCCCCTTATTTCCGTTTGCTCAATCTCAGCGTCCATATGTGAGGATAGGAAGTAGTTGATGTTTAGGAGGTCGTGGAGGGAATTTTTCATAGATTGTAAATAGGAATTGAACTGCCCATCGGTCATGGCGGCAAACTTGGGGATCTCTCCAAGCGGCTCCAGGGCGACCAGAACGTATGTCCGGGCCCGTGGGAAAAAGGCATTGACATTAGCAAAATCCGGCCCGCTGAATGGATAGAAGACGGTGCTGTCCGATGAGGCGGCAGCCCCAAGTTCCCTCTCAGACCACGAACGTTCGGGTATGAGCAGCCTCTTGTTCAGATTCCTCCAGCTTCGGTCGAAAAACCGGGAATACTCCACCCATGCCGGCCTGCTTTGTAATGAGGCCAATGCACTTTGCGGAACTGCCATTCCTGCGATGAACCGGGCATAATGGTTGTATATTCCGCCATAATCGGGGCTCTTCCTGGCCGGGCAGGCCGGGTTGTCAATCGCGCCCGGCTGCCGGGCCGTGGCAAAATCATTTATAGAGATAAGTGTAAGTATCAATATAATGGAAATTATCGCCCGGCCGAGCCGTTTGTTTCTGTCCGATATCATCGCTTCTCCTCCTGGAGCAAAGTAGATTGGCTTTGCCTGTTTGTAAGCCATTTGTAGAGAACCAGTAAAGATGCGACGGTCATTAGGCAAAATGCGGAAGGCAGAGGCCTTTGGATGACAAGGTAGCAAAGCATCCAGCCGTTGACCGCCAGATAGAGCGCGGGAACCACGGGGTAGCCCCATGTTTTGAATGGTCTTTTGAGGTAGGGCTTCTTGAACCGAAGGACAAACACGCCCAGAACGGCCATACAGGTAAACAGGGTCAGAGTGAAACCGACGTATGTCAGAACGAAGTTGAAAGCAGAAGTCAGGGCAAGGAGAATCGCAATCGAGGACTGAATGAGGATGGCCCGGACCGGGACGCCTCTTTTGTTCCTCCCGGCCAGAAATCCCAGAGCCCTGATATCTTCGCCCATGGCGCTAGCCACCCTCGGGCCTACCATAACCATGGAGCTGATGGTCGAGATCAGAGCCAGGCAGATCAGTAACGTCATAAGCCGGACTCCGCCCGCTCCGAAAATCGCCTTAGCCGAGAGGTAACCGACCTCGATTTTTCCGGCAAGCTCACCTGCGGGGACGGTTAACAGGAAAACCAGGTTGAGCAGAACGTAGCAGAGTGAAACAAAGACGGTCCCCAGGAAGAGTGAGATAGGAAGATTCCGCTCTGGCCACGGGATCTCCCCGGCGATATAGGCGGATGCGTTCCAGCCTGAGTAGGCGAAGGAGACGTAAACCAGCCCGACCGCAAAATCGGGATTGAAAACCGACCCTATCTCGCCCAGCGATTCCGGCAGTCCGATCTTTTGCGGGTACGGCATAGAAAAGCCGGCCAAGATAAAAGCCGCGATCAGGAGAATCTTGCCGACTGTGAAGACATTCTGAAAATGGCAGCCGAACTGCACATCCACGAGGTGCACCAGGGTGAGGGCCACGATTGCGACCACTGCTACGATCGTTTCGTCGACTCCGGGAAAAGCCACCCCTGAATACCGCCCCAGCGCCATAGCCGCGAGCGCGATGGGAGCCCCGAAACCGACCAGGATGGAAACAGAGCCGGTAAGAAATCCGATTGCCGGATGGTAAATCTCGGTGAGATAGGCGTACTCGCCCCCGGATCGAGGCATCATCGCGCCCAGCTCACCGTAAGAAAGCGCTCCGCAAAAGCTGACAATGCCTCCCACAACCCACAGCATGATTGCGGAAAATGGAAAATGAACACTGGCAAGTTGAAACCCAAGAGTGGTAAAAACGCCCGTCCCGATCATATTGGCGATGACCAGAATGGTGGCGGAAAAAAGGCTTACCGGCTTTTTCTGATTGAGCACTGGCCGTCCTTCATTCTGTCCGCTGGACTTCTGGGATTGCAATCAAAGTAAGTCCCGCCACTCAACTCAAGCCGCCCCCCAAGAGAAGTGCTCCAGCCAGTTCACTTATCTTGCCAGAACGCTGAACCTTCAGCCGGTCTCGATTTCCTGAACAAATGACCGAACTCGGTAAGTTTTCCGTGCGCTGAAATTTTGGGGGTCAGGAGAGATGTTGACCTCCTGCCCTGGTGGTCCTAGCGGTATCCGGCGCCTTTGGGCAGTTCATACCCGTACCGCGCCGGGTCGCTCAGGACCGCCTTGATCGCCAAGATTCTGAAAACATAGCGCTCAGTCTCCTGCGGCAGCATCATTTGGTAGCAATCGCTCTCCCCCTGCGCGCGGCATTCGTCCATAATGCGTTTCTCACCGGAGTTGTAAGCCGCTATGGCGAGAGGCCAGCTCTTGAAATTGCGGTAAAGATCCCCCAGATACTGGAAAGCGCTGTCGGGGGAGCGCTCGAAGTCATAGCGCATGTCTACCGATTTCTTCTTCGGGGTATTTAGCGGGGGCTCGATTTCCGCAATGGCGACATACTTCAGGTCTTCGGGCAGGTTGAGGCGCCGGAGGCGTTCGGCAATCGACGGGAAATAGCGCTCCTTGCGTTTTAACCACTGGTAAACCTGCGCATGGTTGTACACCACGAGAGTGAACTCTTTGTCGAATCGCTCCATGACCTCCTGGTTTTCCAAGGGGACGGGCTCCCCGCACAAGTCGATCCTGCCGGGCGGAGAATAATAGGTGACCATGCCAGGGCACTGATACACCGGATGCTGGACCTGTCCGGGCGTTGCCGTCTTTTCTGCCTGAGCCGCCGCCTGGGCGGACGGACCTGTGGGCGTGGTTGCACAGCCAAATACGCCGGCTGCGATGAAAAGGGCTGTCATAAGGTAGACCAGTCTCCCGAGCCTGAAGCAATCGTGCATAGGGCGCCTCCAAATCCGATAATTTCCTTCGAGCCATATCCCTGCGAGCTCGAGAATGTTTACGCATAAAAGGCATCCGTCCATAGTAAGCATCAAGTTGTTTGCCGTACACCAGAACCGCATTTTCAGGTTGGATTCTGCCGAAAATCTCGAACACCGCAAAGTTCCCGAAACCATACGAGTCTATAATCGAAGATGCAAGTGATAGGTGACTGAGCCTAATTTTTTCAACTCCAGGACACACTCCTTCCCCGCTTTTGATGGTCTCGTTTCCCTACCCCAGGTAATGGACGGGTACTCAGGGAAAAGTTATGCGATATCAGTGGACAAAGGAAAGAGAGCAGACGCGACGTGGATAAACAGTTTAGTATAGCAGACGACCAGACGACCCTGACCCTAAATACCTTGCCAATCTCGAGAGAGTCAGTTTGCATCGAATCGGTAGACAAATGATTCGAAAAGGGCGAAGATTTTGGCGTATCATTTCTCAAAGGCCAGGAGAGCTATACGTACCTTCTGCCGGGTTATTCGAATTGGAGAAGTAATATTGAGGCTAGTCAGCCCCTAAAGCTATTACTCCCTGATTTAGAACCGTTGTGCGACCATGACTTTGCCATTTCGGGAGATTCCAAAAAAAAGCGCTGAAATCGTCCATACTCTGGTATATTTCGTTCAAGAGTGCGAAGAAGACTGATGAATAGTCGCATTTAACGGTGGATTCAGGGATCTAAGCCCTAAACCACTGAACTGAGAGGTGGAAATAGCCATGACAATGAGACGGACGCTAATAATTTTGTTACTCTTTCTCTTTTCAACCGGAGCCTTTGTGTTTGCCGCCGACCTTGCCCCGAAAGATGAAAGTTTCGGCCGTTTTTTCGGCGATTTTCAAAGGGCAGTCGGCTCCGGGGATAAAGAAAAAGTGGCAAGTATGATCAATTTTGCAAGCTTCACCTGGGACGAGAATGAACATCTTCAGCAGGTCAAGACTAAAGAAGCCTTTCTGAAAAACTATGACGAAATGTTCACCGCGAAAATCAAGAAATACATCGCAGCCTGGAAGCCTACCAAGGTCGATGAGAACAACTACTTCATCAACTGGTATACGAAAGATAGCGAGTATTCACTTGATTTTACCCGCAAACAGGGCGAGAGCTTTAGATTCGTCGGTTTGACCATAGGGACGCGTTAGAGGTTACCCACTCACAATACAGCAGAGACAGTCCGGCCGTATCTGTCCGCATGGCGGTTTGATTTACACGTCCTTCCTAAAAAATATGGCTGAGCTGAAATGCTTCGCCCTGGTCCGCGAGTTGCTGCACATGATAGGTAATGTCAGGACTCCGGCGGATCCAGCGAAAACAATCTCGCCTTTATTACGTACAACTTGCCAAAACTGAAAATTCCATTTTTCTGCGGCTATTTGCACAATGATTCGGAAATGGCAAGGATTTCCGCGCTTCAATTCTCAAGAGGAGAGATGTACTTCGTTTTGCTGGCCCTGGTGTTTGTAGGCTTTGGCAATGGGGGGCGGCCATTCCGTTTCTCACCCTCGTCGTAAGGCCAAGAAACCCGAATGGTTGTACCTGCACCAGTGGCCGATTCAACCGTCGATTTGCCGCTGATCAATTCGGACTCAAGATGCATTATCATCTAAGCATATTTATAAAGCACCATCGCTTCAATTAATCAGATGCGCATTCCGGTATTTCTTGTCTTTTGACATCAAAGCAGATGCGACCAGCGAAATAACATCATCGATTTTGAGATTTCCTTTGATCAAAAAATGGCTCGCTCCATTGAGGAAAGCCACTTCACGGTACTCAGGCATGTCATGGCTCGTGAGGATGATGATCTCTATTTCCGGATCGATCTTTTTGATTGTCCGGGTAATTTCCAGCCCGCTCCAGTCGGGCAACCTGATATCCATAAAGATCAGGGAGGGATTGATTTCCCGGAATTGGATGAGGGCCTCCTCGCCATTGGACGCCTCCTCGACGACGATTGATGGGATTCTGGCCGTCAATATACCTTTGAGGACAGTACGAAAAACGGGGTTATCTTCCACAATCAGAACCGGGCGCATCTTGTTTATCCTGGAAAGCGGTTTGAACTTTTGCAAGGAGAAAATAACATTTTCCATTCCGGATTAGAATACAAAGCTTTATAGGCAAATAATCAGAATACAGTAGACCTTCATACGCAGAAGCTGTCCTTCGACAGGACCTACCAAGCCTGTTTACAGTGCAGTGATGGCCCGGTGTGCGGCAAAAGCCTCATTCACCAATATCCAGGGCTCAGAATTTTCATCCGTGTTGGAATACTTACCGAAACGGTGTGAATAAAATGAAAGGACCGGCCGACGGTATTTCAGCGAGCAGTCCCTTCAGACGCAGTCTCCATTATTCACTTTACTATTCTGCCCTTCTGATGAATGAAATCACCTCGCCTATGGTAATTCCTCCTTCGAGCAGGTCATCGGGAATACTCACCCCGAACGCCTCTTCCAAAAAAACTTTGAAATTGACCGCTGTCATCGAGTCCCATTCCGGAATCTCGTTAAGCAAAGTATCCGGTTGGATCTCGAAGCTTACCGCACCAGGGAAAAGATCCGGTATGCCTTCTCTGATAGTTCCAAGTACTTCTAACATTGGTGAGCCTCCTGTTAATTAGAAATGGGCAAATCAGGTAATATGTCCTAGACCCAAATGAGATTCGCTCCCCGGGCAAACCGCCTCCAAAGTCAAATGCAACGACCATGTCCGTCCCGGTGAAACGTATTGTTTGAAATTGCCTCGTCCAGTGCCACTATGACCGATTCATGCCCGAGCCGAATTGATATCCCTTATGGTGCGGGAAATCTGACAATAAAGCCGCTCCGCCTTCCTCAGATGGTCGAGCGCTTTCGATTGTGCGCCCAAGTCTCCTGAAAGCTTTTTATAGTTTTCTGAGTGTCGCGTGGCTTTTTCGTGAAGGCGAGTCAAACGGCGGATCTGACAGTAGGACATAAACTCCTCCTCTGGATGAAATGTGTGCTGAGTAAAGCTGAACTGCAAGGGAAATGGAATCCGGTCAATACAGTAAATTCCTGGTCGGGTTTTCCTTATTTAGAGGTGGGGTAGGCAGTATGTGCCTTCATATATTTAGGGAGGAAGCATCATTTCAGCGGCCAGAAGATGTCTGGTCCGGTGAGTATGCAAGAAGACGATCAGCTTTGACTCATCTTTAACAGTATCAAAAAAGTTATTCTGCAAATTCAATAACATAGACTAGCACTTGACTTTCTTGGCACTACAAAACAGGGTTCTTTGAAAAATTCAGAGTTCACGAAT
>JBEKPW010000163.1:0-11866 GCA_049520315.1 Syntrophobacteraceae bacterium | reverse complement strand
ACTTCCCGTCCGTATTCAACGCGCGACGCCAGACACGCGGAAGCCGGCTTGTTCCACACTCGAAGCCCCGCCGCGTGCGCCAGATTACGGATGTCCTGTTTCGACAGGCCGGCCTCCAGCAGGGGCGCCTTCACGCCATGCGCCAGGGCTGCCTGTTGGCCGGGACGATAGTCGCCCTGATCGTCAGTGTTGACCCCGTAAACAATCGACTCGAAATGGCGCTCTTTCCGAAAGCTCTCGAGGGCGGTAAACAGCTCATCCTTGCAATGAAAGCACCGCATACCATCGTTTCGTACATACTCGGGCCGTTGCATCTCGCCGGTGGAAATCCGGTGGCACGGGATGCCGTACTCTTTGCAAAAAGCGATAGCGTCCAGAAGTTGCGCGCGCGCCAGGCTTGGCGAGTCACTGATGACAGCCAGCATTTTCCCGGGAATCACCTGATGCGCTGCCCAGGCGAGAAACGCTGAATCTACTCCTCCTGAATACGCGACCAATAGACTTCCTAAAGAACGCAATTCATTGTTGAGCTTGTTCAACTTCGCCTGGAGTTCATTATTCACTTCGATTGCGACAGACATAGCTCCTCTTTGAAGCGCAAACTCATGAAATGTGGACTTGGCAGTTTCTGTTTCAACGATCCCCGGAGCGGTGGCGCTGACCTGTATCCCCGCCGAGCAATTACCTTCCCCTATCTCCACTTCGAATACCGTGGAGAATTCATACAAGACCCGGCCCGGCAGGTAATGATGTGGAAGTTCTCTTGAAACAGGATCGTACCCGGGCTCTCATTGCGTTTAAGGCGTTCGTGAAGCACCGTCTGGATGGCAAAGGCTTCGATGTCGTCTCGGACCCGTCAATCTGAACTTTCCCGTCTGTCCTAAGCCCCTTCAGCCTATCTTTGCCGGACCCGTCAATCCGAACTTTCCCGTCTGTCCTAAACCCCTTCAGCCTATCTTTGCCGGACCCGTCAATCTGAACTTTCCCGTCTGTACCTCTTGAGTCGCCGATACAGAGTGCTCCGCGATATGCCGAGCGACCTGGCCGCCTGTTGCCGTTCCCCGAAGTTTCGAATGGCCTCCAAAATCGCCTTTTTCTCAACCTGCTCGATGTTCGATGGCCTGCCGTCGCGGGGAAACTCATCGGCCGGCATGTGTGATTCGGCGTGCAGGAAGTCGGGCAGGTGTTGTTCCTCGATAACGTCTCCATCGACAAGGCTGATGGCACGCTCCACGGCATTTTCCAACTGGCGGACATTGCCGGGCCAGTGATAGCTGCACAAGCGTTTCAAGACTGGAAGCGAGACGCCGGCTACAGATTTGCCAAACCTTGCCGAAATGCCGGCTACTAGATAGTCGACCAACTGAGTAATGTCCCCGATTCTCTCGCGCAAGGGCGGGATGCGAATCTCGAACACATTAAGGCGGTAGAACAGGTCCTGGCGAAAGTTACCTTTGGGAACTTCGACGGCCAGGTCTTTGCTGGTTGCCGCGATCACCCGAACATTGATCGGTATTGAGCGAAGTCCACCGATCCTCACCACGGATCGCTCCTGCAATACCCTCAGCAACACCGTCTGGATGTTGAGCGGCATTTCTCCTATTTCATCGAGGAAAATGGTTCCATCGTTTGCAAGCTCAAACTTGCCCGGGCGCCCATTCCTGCTCGCCCCGGTAAAGGACCCGCCATCGTAGCCAAACAATTCGCTCTCGATGAGTGTTTCGGGGATCGCGGCGCAGTTCAAAGCTACAAAGGGCTGGCCGGCAAGGCTGGCGTTATGAATAGCCTGAGCGAAAAGTTCCTTCCCTGTTCCGCTCTCCCCCTGAATCAGCACCGTATGCATGTT
Organism: Syntrophobacteraceae bacterium; assembly: GCA_049520315.1. Taxonomy (GTDB): domain Bacteria; phylum Desulfobacterota; class Syntrophobacteria; order Syntrophobacterales; family Syntrophobacteraceae; genus SbD1. Next base: position 10,020 of record JBEKPW010000163.1, on the reverse strand, counting down.
TCGGGCTGCAACCTGGGCAAGATGGATTGCCCGTTGCATCGCCGAGCTTTCCCCGATAATGTTCGCAAAGGTGAATCTCGCTTCCGCGCCGGTGATTTGATTCACCACCCTTTGCAGCTTCTTCATCTCCTGCAAGGTGGCAACCGCCCCGACCACTTGGCCATCGGCGAGAAAGATGGGCGTGGCGCTGACGTGACAGTGAATATAACCGCGCCTGGTCTCGATAGCGGTTTCTATGTCGCTCACCGGCTTACCGCCGGCTACAACTCTTTTGAGCAGCGACTGCTTGCCCACAAACTCCTGAATGTCTTTTCCCCGGGCGAGCAAGGCGTCCGTAGCCAGAATATTGGCTGCCTCGGAATTGATTTCCTTGATTAATCCATTGGAATCAATGGCTACAATGCCATCTGAGACCGAATTAATTACCGCCCTCAGGTATTCGTTGGCCAGCCAGATCTGCCGATGGTCCTCCTCGATGCGTAGCTGATTCGTGATAGCCTTGCTGGCCACAACCACGATACCCAGGGTGTGAAGGTGGGCTTCTTCCCTGGGTCCGCTCAGGTTGAGAATTCCGATGAGACGGTTGTCATGATTGAAGATCGGGGCTGCAGAACAGGTCATATCGTGAGCCTTTTCGAAGTAGTGTTCGCAGCCAACGACCTGAACCGGCTGACCATACCGGAGGGCAAGTCCGATCGCCCCTGTTCCCGCTTGTTCTTCCCCCCACATCCCACCGGCTCGCAGGTTTCCCTCCATGCCGGGGTCTCTCAACTTTCCGCCCGGCAGCATTTCCAGAATCACACCGTCACTGTCGGTGAGCAACGTCAGAAAGCCCAAATCTTTCACGAGAGCCTGCAGTTCATCGAGGATCGGCACAGCGACGGCCAACAGGTCCCGGTTTAGCGCCACGCGCCGCTCCAGCTCTTCCGGCTCGACAACTACAACGGCGGGGCCCTGTTTGGGATCATGTCCAAGGGCTCGGCAACGCACCCAGGACTGGGCAATGAGAGGCGCCACGGCAGGAACACACTCTCCCGTGGTGACGAACTTGTTCCAAGCCTCTTTACCGTGCATGCTGTCAATCGTACCTGCACTGCTCATACTGGTGACCTGCCAACGATTGTGGGCCTATATCATAGTGGCGGCCGGAGCGGCCTGATTACGCCGAATGCACAGAAATCCCTTCCCGTCCCAAAACGGGAACCACTTCGACCCGGATTCGGACTAATTGTAGCATCCCGCGCGGTTACAGGGAAGTGGGTTGCTCTTGGACTTCATTGCCGTGCGACATTGACTTATACGATATATTCCTCCCGCGCAGGATCCAAGTTGAAACGCCACCGTGTCCTTTGCTCCTTGCCCGATGGGCAGCAATGGCGGCCAGTGAGTTATACGGATCCCGTCTTCGCTAACTGCTGCAGATCTGTGTTCAATTGCGCAAAAATGTAAACCGGCGCACAGCCGGGGTAGTAAGTGACCGACTTGGCAAGCTTGGCGGCTTGCCGGATGTTATCGGCTGTCGGGAAGTATTCCCAGCAGTCGCCGCAGACGAAGAGGTGTTTTTCTTTCGCAAACTGTGGATCGAAGTCCGGCAGACCTCCGGCGACAACCACCACCTCGCCGCGCTCCTTCAAGAACTCGGGCATGGAGATGCCCTCGCGGGCGAAGGAATCCAGCGCTCCCCGCACGTTTACATAGCAACCCGGGCAGGTCTGCTGGGCATAAACCGTGAGGCCTTTGTACATGCCTACGGGATTGTCGTTCGGACGTCTGAAGATCTTGCGCACCGAGTCTGCCGGTTCGCCAACCACGGTGATCCTGTTCAGGTCCATCTCGCCCAGATCGTTGTTGGCTGCACAGCGGATAGTCGGAATCTCGATAGGATCGAAGCCCATCAGGTAACAGGTCACCGCGTCGGTAGAAACTGTGTCCGTCCCTGCGATGACCAGATTCATTTCGATTGGCACACCTGCGTGAGGTCCCTGTCCTTCCATACCGATGATGCCATCCACGATGGTAAGGTTCGGCTTGCAAACCCGATAAAGGTCGGAGAACTTCTGTCCCAGGTCGATTCGATGCGCCCCTTGTTGCTGAGCACTGGGATGTATGTTGGGGATGATCCCATTCAAGTTCTTGAGGCCCAGGGTGACCCCGCCGGCGATATGGACCTTCATCTTGGGCAGGTTGATGATGACGTCGGAATCCAGGACGGGCTTGAAAATGGCGGCCTTCTTGAACACCTGCGCACCCGGGATATCTACTTCGACCACGTCGGTTTCGTCTAAACAGATCACCTTGTCGGCGCCGCCGCGCTTCGCAGCTTCTTCCATTCCGGAGACACTGAAGGCGGACTTGGCGCGACCCACTTGCATACCTAACGAGGGATTGTCGCCAACCCATACTTCTCCGGCCTTCGAGTTTTCTTTGAAATAGGAGACAACCGCCTCGACCATGCGGGGATCGACAATGGCGAAGCTTTCCGGCGGGGCGTTGAAAGCCAGATTGGGTTTGATCAGAACCTTCTGGCCGGGTTTGATTATTGCGTCCGGAGAGCCGATAACCAGTTCGATCGCTTTCTTCACCGCCTCCTTGATTTTGGCGACGTCATCGTCGCGACGAGTGAATTTGCCTGCGATAAAGGCAGCGTTTCCTGCGGGGGGTTCGCATTTAACAATTGCAACTCTTGGTACACCCGTTGTTGGCTTCCATGCATGTTTCTGTGTAATGGGGGTCGCAGCCCACTGGCCGCCAGGTCCCCAAATGCCTGAACCGGGCGCCGTTGCCCCTGAGGTCGGATAACCGGTTTCTTTAAACATTTCCCCGCGTGCGATGCCTTTTTTCTTGCTCATCTGTCTTCTCTGATTTCAGGGGACCACCTCGCCTTTCCCCTGTGAAGTCCGGCTTTGGCTATTCCGTTGTGCTCCATCATGAGGGGGGCAGCCCCGGTTCCGCTTTTTTTCCTAAGCCTTCCGCAACATCTTTCAGCACCAGCCGTTCCAAGGTTGAACGGGCGGGAACGCCGGATTCCACGTCCCATTCCATTAATCTGTAATAATCACTCTTGGCGCGTTCCAGATCTTCTCGCAGGTACTTCCTGCCTCCTGCGTCTTCCCTTTCGAAGTAAAGGTCATGGAAAATGTCGTCTCCACGGGTTCGACCATCTCGTGCGGCTATGGCTCTCTCCAACGTGCAAAGCATTTGTCCCCTTCGGTAGGATTCCTCCTCACTCATCTCGTCTCCTGTAACTGCAGAATAGAGGCGGGATTCAAGGGTGGTATCTCCCACATGATCGGGAGAATTGGCATTGAACAGGTAAGGGAAAAGGATGTCACACAAAATGTAACTGTCCTTGAGAAGGGAATGTTCATGATACCGCTTTACGACGGGGGCAACCCATTTCCAATTCAAACTCTTTCCATCCGGCTGAAAAAATTCCGCCGCTTCTTCTGAACCATAGACAGCCTTCATCACAGGTTTGAGAATAGGGAAGATTTTTTCCGGTACAGCGGTCAGCGCGTTCTGCCCGACGGTGAAAGCAGCACCCCAAAGCATGGAGATGTAGCTGTGGGAGACCATGGCGTCCCGGTTGTCCAGCGCCCACATCAAAGCCAGGGCAGGAACCGCATATCCCGTGGGAAAGCCTCCCAGATAGACCCAATGCTCACGATAACCGCCGAACTTCCCCGCGCGGGGATAATACATCTTAGAGAGCTTTTCGGCTTTTCCTCCAATCTGGGCGGCTGCACGCTGCCCCCCGTTGGCGAGAAGGTCTCCAAATCCTTCTCGATTGGCAATCTTTTCAAGAAGTACGGAGATGAACTTCCAGGAACCGATTTCATTAAGAGGAAGCCCGGTCTCTTGCTCTGAAATCAGCTTCTCCCGATAGCAGTCCGAAAGCCAGGGGATGATGGCCATCAAATCATACGAGTTGATTCCGTAAAGGTCGGCTAATTTGGCAGCCTGCCAGGTGATTTTGCTGTAGCCCTTTTCAGGCTCCTGGACCATAGACTCGAGATACATGTAAGACTGGGCACATAAGGCTACACCTGAGGTGATGTCTGGTCCCTTTACCCGTGAGCGGCAAGCGACAGGGCAGGAGAAACAGCCGTCAGGAGTTTGTGAATAGCCCGAGGAAGGGTCGTTGCAGAGATCGAGAAGCTCGCCGGGAAGAAGCGTAAGGCTTCCCCGGCCATAGCCGCCGCCCCATACATTGTAGTTAAAATCTTTTTCTTCCGGCTGAAATGGATCCCCTTTTAAAGATTTCCGCGAAAAGAGTCTTTGGATGTTATGGGTGAGTTCCATCAGTTCTTTTGGCCTTGCCACGGTCACACTTCCGGTGCCCCGGATCGCAATGGCCTTCAAGTTTTTCGAGCCCATCACACCGCCAAATCCTCCCTGGCCCGCCGCGTCCCCGGTGTCCGTGAGAATGCATGCGATGCGGCTTCGATTTTCTCCAGCCTTTCCTATAACCATGACTCTGGTCTTATCGCCATGAAGCTTCCAGATCGTCTGTTGGGCCTGATAGGTATCAAGACCCCATAAACCGGCGGCGTCAAGGATTTCAGCCTTCTGATCGGTAATCCAGAGGTAGACGGGCTTCGAGGCCTTTCCCTGGATAATGAGGGCATCGTATCCAGCCCATTTGAGTTGAGGAGCGAAGTGTCCTCCAACGCCTGAACGAGCATAGGATTCGACGGGGCCGGTCTGTGGAGATTTCCCCACAACCATGAGCCGGCCCGATGAGGGTGCAAGAGTTCCCTGCAGGGGACCTGTAGCGAAGATCAGCCGATTTTCAGCGTCAAATGCTCCCACCTCCGAAGACACCTCATCCCAGCATATCTTCGCCCCAAGTCCACGACCTCCCAGAAATTTGGGTACATAGTCAAAGGTTGAAACCTCGGAGATTTTACTATTGGTCAGGTCAACCCTGAGAATTTTTCCAACCCATCCACCCGAAGGAGTCATCTCAGTCCTCTTTTATGACGGGATAACCCACTAGCAGTCCCTCTTCCGAATGCTCCACCCGTAAAACACCCATGGGGCAAAACTTCACACATTGAGGGTCCCCGAAGCAAAGGTGGCATTTGAACGATTTTTGCTTTTGCTCATCGAATTTTGGCCTGGGGGGCCGGAAATATTGCCGGCAAGCCTCGATACATTGCTGACAGCCGATGCACAAGCTTTCATCAATGATTCGAGCAAAGGTGCCACTCCGCTGCTCCACCTGCAACGCCCCTACCGGGCAAACCTTCAAACAGGGAGGATCGCTGCACTGATAGCAGACCTTAGGCCCGTAGTCCCCTTTGATGTACTCTTTTTCGACGGAAAGCCGTGCGAGTGAAGAGGTATTCCGGCCTTCGCCGTTAAGGTTGGAACAGACCATTTCGCAGACACGACATCCGGAACAGAGAGTCTTATCTACAAAAATGGCCATCCTGGCTAAGGCCACCTTTTGACCGTTTGGAAGGGTGGTAGCCCAGAGCACATCCCCGAAGGCAACGACGTCACCCAGGGCTAAGGCGCCAAGCGTAATGCCCTTGAGAAAAATACGGCGGTCAACCTCCCTGCCCATTTACCTTCCCCCTATCTGAGGACTAAGACCGGATCATTCTGCTTCGGTGGTTGGAGTTGAGTAGCAGGAGGCGAGAAAAGAGGTCTCACGTCGTCCGGACCGAAAGATTCGCCGGTTTCTTTGATAACCGCCTTGTAATAGTACCTTGATTCACTTCCCATGGATCTATCGATATACTCGTAACTGTCCTTGCCGGGGACGAGAGTTATCACGTCCAATTCCTGATAAGGACCTGCCTCGGAGGTATCGGCCCTTAGAATCTGTACCGACAGTTGCTTTTCCAGATTAGGATTTACCTTCCAGGTCAACTTGGCCGCTCGGTAAAGGGGCCTGGCACTGAAATTCACAATGGTTGGACCTGCTTCCTGAGACATGGCCGCTTGTGGAGCAAAAAGGATGATAACGAGAGACAGCGCGAGAAAAACTATAGCATACCTGGTCATAAGGATTTCTCCACCATTTTTCCCTGGATTGAAAGCTCCCCCCTTCCCCGAAAACATGGAAGAGGGGAGCATAAGTTGAATATATATGAAATTTAATGGAAAATTAACCCAGAACGAGCTTGATGTCATCTTCCTTTCTGGCGTATCCAATACCGAGTTTTACCGCCTGTGTGATCGACTTCTGATTCCAGGCATACATGCCGATCTTGTTGGCGGCCTGGCTCGGGTACCACTCCTGAAGGGTTTTAATGCCCATGACATCATTGGCCACCTGGTCACCGGTGACAATGATCACACCGGGTTTGACCAACTCGCCCTGAGAAGGGCCGCCAGCCACGAAGGACCTCCTTCCATCCATGATGATCAGGTCCGGCTGGAAAGGCAGGTTGATTTCCGCAGCCTGCTGGGCAACGAAGATATGGTTGAAGCCATGAAGATACTTGCCTCGGTCGGCACGGTGCATAATCCCAACGGACAGCTTCAAGCTCTGGGTAATGCCCCCGAACAGATGCGTTTTCATCACCGGGGTATAAATGACCTTGTCGTAATTTCTAAGGTCCGCCGCATAGGCCACGGTCCCATCTCCGCCACCCATCTTGCCCAGGTATTCGGCCTTGGCATTGCGGATGTTCATCCATTTTTCGTTTTCCCAGGTCTTGAGAGGGGTGCCGGTTTCTTTGCATACCGCATCGAGACCCAGCGCACTGAACACTCGCTCTGTTGGCCCCCATGGTCCGCAGGTATCGGCTACGGTCAGGTTGGTGTAGCCTTGGTCTTTCAGGACGATAATCAGAGCTTTCAGAAATGCGTGGTCTGTCCCCCCTCCGGGCCAGGGGTCGCCGGTGTTCGTATTCGGCTTGATGAGAATGTTATCCGTTTTCTTGAGGCACTTTTCAAACCCTCCTACGAGCTTCATGGCTTTCCTGATATCTCCGGCCAGGTCTTTATCGAGTGAGGTAGCCATGATCATCCCGACCAGAGACCTCTTCTGATCGTCGGTGTAATAGTTTGGATGCAGATGAGACCAGTCGACCGGGGCCCCTCCATCAATCAGACTTTCAGGTTTTTTGTCGAAAAAATCCTTGGGTATGGGAGCGTTGTTAATAAATTCGCTATATTGCATAGCCTGAACGTCCCTCATCCTCCAGGTGCCTGACTGGACCGGTTCATCCAGGTCCGGAACCGCGAAGGGGCCTGCATGGGCATGCTCCACGCCTCTCAGTCCCAAGGCTGCAACGCCTGCCCCGCAACACTTGGCCACATTCTTGAAAAAACTTCTTCGGGTAACACCCTTACTGCTCATCTTCCTTTCTCCTTTCTCAAAGTTAAAGGTCAATAAGGCCTACCCTTTTCCGAAATGAGACTTTTTCCACCTCCCGTCTTGAGATTTTGTTTCTGCCATGAACTGACACCCGTAGACCCATACCATGTCTGCTCGTCCGAGTTTCAATAGTTCCTTCTCGCAGAGGACTGAAGTATAAAGAGGTGAGATCTTTCCCGTGTTTTATAGCGCGAATGAAATATCTGGAAGTCGTCTAAATAGGTTGTGCAGGAAACGGGCCAGTCCCAAGTTGATATTCTCCGGCGGGAAAACGTTGCCTGGGTTGGGCCTTGCGCGCAAACTAAAGGGGCGATCGTGTGTCATGTGTCACCGTGCGACACATGACGGGTCACAATGACACACCGTGAGACATGCAAGTCCCAAAGTCCGGGTATCAAAATCTTGGGCCGCCTGGACCGCATTTTCATGTTGCGAAACTGCCGGATCAAGATACCATTTTCACCGGAAAGACAAGCTCTCCTCAATTGCGAAAATCCATTTGCAGCCTTAAAGGAAATTGACCTATGTCAAGGCCTTTCGAGGCGGATCGTTCTAAGTTTTATTACAACCAAATGACAACGTTCAAAGAAGTCCTTAAAGACGTGAAGTTGAACGGCAAAGTCCTGGTGGCTCAACATATAGACTGGGGAGCTACGGAGGTGATATAAATTTGAAATAGGGACGGCGATTGGGTTTTTTGCGGGACGAGCAGGGAAGAATCAGCGGAGATAGAATTGTTTTCAAGAAAGGAGAGAAGATATGGGACCTGAAGAAAAGATGGAGCAGCAATTATCGCCCTGGTGGAGACGAGCGGTCGTTATTACGATGTTGATCGGTTTTACAGTTCTGATCCTTGTGTCAGTGCTTGCCTACCGTGACGCTCCGCCCATTCCCGATAAAGTTGTCTCCGCCTCCGGGGAAACCTTGCTGACCGGGCAGGAGATCTCGGCAGGTCAAGAAGTATTTCTCAAATATGGCCTGATGGAAAACGGCACGATCTGGGGTCATGGGGCCTACCTCGGGCCTGATTTTGCCGCCGCCTACCTGCACACCCTGGGTGTCGATGCAGCCGAAGCTGAGGCTCAAAAGCTCTTCGGACGCCGCATGGACCAATTGACCCGTGTGGAACAGGGGACCGTCGAGGACGAAGTTCGGCTCCTGCTGAAAAAGAATCGCTACGACCCCGCGAACAAAACACTGGTCTTCACGGGACCGGAAGCGGCCTCCTTCCAAAAACAGATAACAAAATGGGGCGGCTACTTTTCCGGACCGTCCCAAAACGGCGGCTTGAAGAAAAACTATATCAGCGATGGCAAGGAACTGAAGCAACTGACCTCATTTTTTGCCTGGGCGGCTTGGGCCTCGGTTGCCGATCGCCCCGGCAGGAATCAAACTTACACCAACAATTTTCCGTATGACCCGCTGGTGGGCAATACCCCTACCAGCGACGCCGTTCTCTGGAGCGCCATCAGCCTGATCACACTTCTGGTGGGCACGGGACTCGTGTTATTTGCTTTCGGCAAATTCGACTACCTCGGCTGGAAGGGAACTGCTCCGGCCATCCATCCACACATGCTGCCCGGCGTAGGAAGTGAAAGTCAGAGAGCGACCATAAAGTTCTTCCTGGTAGTGGCCCTTCTTTTCCTGGCGCAAGTTCTGGTGGGCGGCGCCACAGCGCACTTTCGGGCTGAACCGGGGAGCTTTTACGGAATCGATCTCAACCAGGTATTTCCGAGTAACATTTTGCGCACCTGGCATCTGCAGTTGGCTCTTTTCTGGATCGCGACCGCCTACGTCGCAGGTGGTTTGCTGCTAACCCGCGCATTGGGGGGAACGGAACCCAGGGGGCAGGTGTGGGGGATCAACCTGCTGTTTTGGGCCCTCGTGGTAGTTGTGGCAGGGAGTCTTCTGGGCGAATTTCTGGGGATCAACCAACTCCTCGGCGACCTCTGGTTCTGGTTCGGACACCAGGGGTGGGAATACCTCGACCTTGGCCGGGGTTGGCAGATCATGCTCGCCCTGGGACTGGTGCTTTGGGCCTTTCTGCTGTTTCGAGGTCTTGCGTCCGCCATGCGCGACCCGGAACGCAGGGAGATTTCCTGGCTTTTCATGCTCTCGGCCCTCACGATTCCGCTTTTCTATCTGCCGGCGTTCTTTTTCGGCCCCACTACGGGGTATTCCATCGTCGACAATTGGCGCTTCTGGATCATCCATCTCTGGGTCGAAGGCTTTTTTGAACTCTTTGTCACAGTAATGGTGGCGGTCATTTTTTACCGGCTGGGTGTGGTTTCCCGCCTCACCGCGACACGAATCATATACCTGGACGCCATTCTCTTTCTGGGCGCCGGCATTATCGGCACCGGGCATCACTGGTATTGGACCGGCCAGACTAATGTCAATCTTGCCCTCTCTTCCATATTCTCGGCTATGGAGGTTGTTCCTCTGACGCTCCTCACGCTGGACGCCTGGGATTTCATCAAACTGACAAGGGGCATGCGCGACGAGTCCGGTAAGCCTGTTCCCATCCCTCATAAATGGACGTTCTATTTCCTTATGGCGGTAGGGTTCTGGAATTTCACCGGGGCGGGCGTCTTCGGGTTTCTGATCAACCTGCCCATCGTGAGTTATTTCGAGATAGGCACGATACTCACGCCGAACCACGGCCATGCCGCGCTCATGGGGGC
>JBEKPW010000162.1:0-11975 GCA_049520315.1 Syntrophobacteraceae bacterium | reverse complement strand
CGCCCATAGCGGTTCTATCCTTTCAGCCTCTGAGCACGTTCGATGTTTATCGAGTGCATTTTGCGGTAGAGGGCCAGAATGATGCTCAGGCCGATTGCGGCCTCCGCCGCTGCCAGGCCCATGACGAAAAGGGCAATTATCTGCCCTACAACGGGGTCAGGAGTGAGAAACCGGTTAAAGGCCATGAAATTCAGGTTGGCCGAATTGAGCAACAGCTCGACCGCGATCAGCATCCCGATCAGGTTCCGGCGCTGGAGTATTCCCAGAAGGCCCAGTGCAAAAAGCAGGGCCGAGACGATCAGATAAGTGGACAGGCTGTTCACGAACTTAACCTCCGGCTGAATCCGGCGGTAATCACCGCACCAATGATAGCCACGAGCAGCACCAACGAGATCACTTCAAAAACCAGTTCATAGCGCGTAAGCAGCGCATGACCGATATTCTCGACCGACCATAGCGACTCGTCTGCAACGCGCGCGGAGGAGGGCAACCAATCGGTCTTGAGGGCCACGCTCACCGCCCCCACAAAAAAGATCGCGCTGGCGGCAACTCCCATCGCCACTTTAGGGGTGGCCCTCGGCGGCGTCTCCAGGTGGAGCGGACGGGAAAGCATTATTGCAAACACGATTGCGATGCAGATGGCGCCCACATAAATAAGGAGTTGCATAAGAGCAATGAAGAAGCTGCCCAGAAAATTGTAGAGGCCCGCGATGCCCGTCAGGGCAAGCGCCAGGCCCAGAACGTTGTATAGGATATTTCTGGGAAATACCGCGATCGAGGCGCCCGCAATAATCAAGGCGACCGTGCCCCAGAAGGCAGCCTGCGCGATGATGTTCAGGCTAAAAGTTTCCATCCGTGTCCCCTTGCCCTAAATGGAATTTTCAAGTCCCCGGGCCGGCAAAGGCCCTGAGTCTGCTCGCACAATCAGGCGGCAAGCCCCTGTGCTTTCTTTTCTTCAACCTGCTTTGCCAGCCTTGCCAAACAGTCTATCACGCAATCCGATCGCGTCTCGCCGACCAACTCATACTCTTTGGAATATTGCAGGGTCTGGGTAGGGCAGATTTCGACGCAAAGGCCGCAAAGCGAGCATTTGCTGAAATCGATAACGTACTGCGTTGCAGTTTTGGGACCCTTCTCTTTCATTTTGACACCCTGCACCGTAATGACGCCGCTGGGGCAGGTTTTCTCACAATTGAGGCAGACGATACATTTATGCGTGCCGGTATCTTCGAATATCTTCAGCTCGATGTGCCCACGATAAGCCGAAGAAAGCGGGATCTTTTTGCGCGGATACTGGACGGTCACCAGTGGTTGGAACAGCCGACGCACGGTAACCGCCATCCCTTCCACCAGACTGAGTCCGCCATAGAATAATTCTTTGAAATAGCTCATCTTAAATCCTGCTCCAACAATCAGATAAATTTGACGACAATGGCCGTCACCACGAGATTTGCCAGGCTGAGCGGAATCATCACCTTCCAGGAGAAGTTCATCAACTGGTCGAACCTGACGCGGGGAAAGGTCCAGCGCACCCACATGATGAAAAAAACCAGCGTGTAGGTCTTAAAAAGGAACCAGAAGACCCCGGGTATTCCCAGGCTGTATCCGAAAGGGCCTTGCCAGCCTCCGAAAAACAGACTGGTTGCAACGGCGCACACGATAAACATATTGGTGTATTCGGCGAGGAAGAAAAGCCCGAATCCCATTCCGCTGTATTCAGTATGAAATCCGGCTACAAGTTCCGATTCGGCTTCCGGGATATCGAACGGGGCGCGGTTGGTTTCGGCGGTCGCGCTGATGAGGTAGATCAGTCCGGCAAGGGGCTGCACAAAAATGAACCAGACCCTTTTTTGCGAGACCACAATTTCCGAAAAACTAAGGGAATGGACCATGAGCACAACGCTCATTACAGCAAGCAGAAGCGGAATCTCATAGGCAACGTTCTGGGCCACGGAGCGGATCGCGCCGAGCAGCGCATACTTGTTGTTCGAAGCCCACCCGCCGGCGAGAATGGCCAGAACGGTGAAAGTGGAGAAAGCAAAAACCAGCAGGACCCCCAGGTTCATATCACGGATTATAATGCTCGGGCCGAAGGGCAGGACCAGAAACCCGACCAGAACAGGCATGAAAACAACTACAGGAGCGAGAAAAAACAGCCTCCTGTCCGCCTTCGCCGGCAGTATCAGCTCTTTGCCCATCAGCTTGACAGCATCCATAATGGTCTGTAGGAGACCATGAGGGCCGACCTCCATCGGGCCGGGGCGCAATTGAATATGCCCCGCCACCTTTCGCTCGAGCCATACGAGGAAAAGGGCGTTCAACGACGCAAAACCCAACACGATCAACAGGCCCAAAATCAACCGGAACCACTCCCAACTGAATAAGCCCTCGGACAATTCTTCCTCCCAAAAGCAATTATCTGTCAATTTCCGGAATAACCACGTCGATGCTGCCCAAAATCGAAATTGCATCGGCAACGAGCGTCCCGGGCAACACCTCGTTCAAAACATTCAAATTGCCAAAGCTGGGGACCCGGATATGGCAACGATACGGACCGGGGCTGCCGTCGCTTACAAGGTAAAAGGCACTAAGACCGCGGGCGCTTTCGAATGCAGCATAGACTTCACCTTTAGGGGGGCTGAGCTTCGGCGGGACCTTCTTGGCAATGAAGTCTCCCCCTGGAAGCAGATCCAGGGCCTGATCGATTATACGGCAACTCTGCTGCATCTCCTTGAAACGCACATAATATCTATCCAGGGCATCGCCGTTTGACCCCGTGGGAACTTCAAAATCCAGCCTGTCATACACCTCGTAGGGTTCGCTTCTGCGAACGTCGAAAGAAACCCCGCAGGCGCGCAGATTCGGTCCCGTAACTCCGAACTGGCGGGCAAGCTCCGGGTTAATAGCACCAACGTTCCTGGTGCGGTGTATGAAGATGATATTTTTGGTTACCAGGTCGTCGTAATCGGCCCATCGAGACTCCATCCGCTTGAGAAAAGCGCGGGTCATGTCGATGAAGTTACGGTCGATGTCACGAGTGACCCCACCGAAGCGGCAATACGAGTAAGTAAGCCTGGAACCGCTTACCGAGTCCAGAATATCCAGAATGTGCTCGCGATCGTCGAATGCGTACAGGAAGGGCGTAAAACCGCCGAGATCCATAACGTATGTTCCGAACCAGAGCAGGTGGCTCGATATGCGATTGAGCTCGGAGGCGATAACTCGAATGTATTGCGCGCGCTCCGGGACTTCGATCCCGACAAGTTTTTCAACCGCCAGGACGAATCCATGATTGAAGATCATCCCTGAAAGGTAATCCAATCTGCTCGAGTTGGGGAGAAACTGCTTATATTGCCTGTTTTCTCCCATCTTCTCGTGGCCCCGGTGACCGTATCCGATGATCGGGTCGGCTTTGACGATATATTCGCCGTCCAGATCCAGAAGGATCCTGAGAACACCGTGCGTGCTGGGATGCTGCGGTCCGAGGTTTAATGAGTAAATCCTTCGATATTCCTCAGTTCTATCCTGTTCAGCCATAAATCTCTTCTCGCTTATGGTATGCGCTGACTTTGCCGAAGGTCTTCCTCAGCGGATGATAGTCCGCGTCTTCAGGAAGCAGCAACGGCCTCATGTCAGTATTTCCGGAAAAGCTGATCCCGAAAAAGTCATGTACCTCGCGTTCGAGCCAACCCGCGCCGCGAAAGATATCACAAATCGAGGGAGGGACCTGGTCGTGGCCACAGAGCACCCTTACCACCAGCCGGGATTTGGGTTCATAGCAGTTGAAATGGTAGACCAGTTCAAAGGTATCCTCAAAATCCAGCGCCGTTATCGACTCCAGGAAAAATCCAGCGCTCCAGAACGCCTTTGTCGCATCCCTGATGCCCGAGATCGGAACGATTATGGACCACAGGGCCCCTGTCATGCCTGTTTCGTCCCGGCTAAGAGGCGCGTCCGGGAACTTCTCGAGCATTATTGCTTCCAATTCCTTTACTTTCATTTTCAGTTTACGCCTCCGAGACTCTTTTGAAGCGGCGCAGCAGGTTTCTGTCCTCACCACCGGTGATCTTATCCTCGAGAGCGAGCAACCCCTGAATGAGGGCTTCGGGCCGGGGGGGACATCCTGGAATTACTATGTCCACCGGGACGAGAAGATGAGCTCCCGGCACAATCGCATACTGCTCCTCATACTCGAAAGGACCGCCGGAGATGGCGCAGTTACCCATTGCAATGCACCACTTCGGATTGGGCATCTGGTCCCAAAGCATTTGAATGGCAGGGGCCATCTTTTTGGCAATGGTTCCAGCTACGATCATTACATCGGATTGGCGCGGAGAGGGCCTGAACACACCTGCCCCGAAACGGTCCAGGTCGAAGCGCGAAGCCCCTGCAGCCATCATCTCGATCGCGCAGCACGCCAGACCGAACGTCATTGGCCACAGCGAATTGGCGCGCGCGAGGTTCAAAATATCGTCAAGGAGAGCGAATTGAACAACCGGCTCGCCCGGTTCTCTCACCTTCTTTGCCATTCAAAAACTCCTTTTCGCCAGGCATACACAATTGCCAGCGACAATATTCCCACGAAGACTATCACTTCGATCAGGTCTCGAGAGGCGTATTTGCCGTAGGCCAGCGCCACCGGGAAGAGATAGAGCACGTCAACGTCGAAGGCGAGGAAGATCAGGGCGTAGATGTAATAGGCAACCGTGAACTGGATCCAGGCGCTCCCGATGGTTTCCATGCCGCTTTCGTAGGTCGCTTCGCGCTGCGTTCCCCGGCTCCTCCTGGCAACCAGAACTGAAATGATAATGGGAACGACTGCAAAGGCAAGCCCGGCAAGCAAATACAGAGTTACCGCCAAAAAGTCGGTCATAAGCTTTTGGGAGATCACAAGCCATTCTCCTCTGGCTCAAAAACGAAACTGGTTAACCGGTTACTTGGGATAGGATGGATTTTGTGCTGCGGATCAGAGAGAAGCAGTGGAATCAGAGCATGGAAATTCGAAGGCCGCTATAATGCACAACAATGAATCCCTAAACCACTTATTTACCAGGATATTCCGGCATCAAGACTCCTGCGCCCGTTAAAAACGGAGAGATAGATAACAGATTTTGCACGCTTATGCACGCAATTTTTGAATGATTCTTTCAGTTTCGATGTGATATTTTCGAGCGGATTTTCGCGTTTCTTCGCAGTTCATCATGTCCCGTCGGGACACTCTAAACCATGAAAAGAATCGTGGGCTGAGCGGAGCGCAGCCCGCCAAGCCTTTTGCAGCAGGAGGAAAACAATGCTGGTCCTTAGCGCCAAGGAAATGGCCGAACTCGATGAGCAGACCATTCACGAAGTTGGAATCCCCGGAATCGTTCTGATGGAAAACGCCGCACAGGGCGCCGCCGCTTTCTTCCTGCGGGTGGTCCCGGATCTCCTCGACAGGCTGATCACGGTAGTAGCCGGAAGCGGGAACAATGCCGGCGACGGTTTCGCTCTGGCCAGAATTTATCATTCCAAAGGGGCGCAGGTAAACGTCGTATGTCTTCGTTCTCCAGTGAAGTTGAGCGGAGATGCGCTGATAAACTTCACAACTCTCGAAAAGATCGGCATTCCCATAACGGTATGGCAGGAGGAGAAAGACTTCGATGCGCAATGGGAACCGGTCTGCAAAAGCGGCGCGATTATCGACGCCATTCTGGGGACCGGGCTGAAGAGCGAAGTGAAGGGTCTGTACCGTGACATAATCGAGGGAATAAACCGGCTGAGCGTTCCGGTCCTGGCGGTCGATGTTCCCTCCGGACTGGACGCGACAACCGGCCTGCCTCTTGGCGCCTCCATCAAAGCCACGGCCACGGCCACCTTCGGCTTTCTAAAAATCGGCCACCTGATCGAGCGGGGGGCCGAACTGGTTGGACAGGTCGAAGTTATCGACATTGGAATTCCGCCCGGCCTTGTTAAGTCCGCCGGCATTAAGCGCTATTGGCTCACCGGCCAACTTCTTTCATCGTGGATCGAGCCGCGTCATCCCACAGCGCACAAAGGACAAGCCGGACACGTTTGCGTTCTATCGGGTTCCCCGGGGAAAACCGGGGCAGCCACGCTTGTGTGCCTCGGGGCCGCAAGAGCAGGTGCAGGCCTTGTGACGCTCTTTATTCCGGAAAGTCTTAATCCGATTCTGGAAGTAAAGCTGACGGAGGCCATGACCTTTCCCATTCCTGAAACTCCCGAAAAGACCTCCGCCTCTGCGGCGTTGGATCAAATTCTCGGTTTCCTGAAAGGAAAGCAAGCCCTGGCGATGGGCCCAGGAATTTCTACGAATGAGGATACGGCAACCCTTGTCAAAGAGCTGCTGGTAAAGGCGCCCTGCCCCATAGTGCTCGATGCCGATGCAATTACTGCGGTATCTGAAGATCCCTCAACTCTCCGCAAGGCGGAGACTCCGCTCGTTCTCACACCTCATCCGGGTGAGATGGCCCGAATCTGTCACTGCACAGTATCGGATATCCAGCGCAACCGGCTGGAATCCGCATCGAGGTTCAGCAGGGAGTACGGTGTGGTGCTGGTCCTCAAAGGCCATCGGACTATCATTGCGGCGCCGGATGGAAAGCTCGCGATAAACAGCACGGGAAATCCCGCAATGGCCAGCGGGGGAACGGGAGACACTCTGACCGGGATTATCGCCGGTCTGCTTGCCCAGGGATTCGATCCTTTTCAAGCTGCATGCCTGGGGGTGTATGTCCACGGAGCCGCATGCGACCGGATATTCGGCGGGGTCTCGACCAGGGGGCTTCTGGCAACGGACATGCTCCACCAGGTCCCCGCTGTATTAGGTTTTCTCGAAAGTCGCAAGGGTTAGGGCATGAAGGATTTTCTCTTCAATTCCCCCTGCGAAGAGTGCTCTTTGCTCCTTGGCCGAAGAATCGGCGAGTTGCTTCTGGCCGGTGATATCCTTGCGCTCTGGGGAGAACTCGCCTCGGGCAAAACGCTCCTTACCCGGGGAATTGCCAGAGGGCTTGGCGTTGGACCCGAAGTGCGGATAACCAGCCCGACGTTTACCATAATAAACGAGTACTCGGCGCGTCTTCATCTCTACCACCTGGATCTTTACCGGATTTCAGGCCCCGATGAGCTTGAGACGTTACCCTGGCAGGAGTCTATTTTCGGGGACGGGGTGGCGGTAATCGAATGGCCCGACAGGCTTGGACGGATTCTCCCAGCCGAGAGGTGGGACATAACGTTGTCGATCAGCGGTGAAGAAAAGCGGAACATGCTGCTCAGCGGGCACGGGAGAAAAATCCGCGCGCGAATGGCAAAATGGGTTGAGATGATTAAGGAGGTACAGCTCAAGGCTTTGTGCCGGGGATGAGCGAAGCAGGAAGCGGTAAGGAGCTAAAGGGAAGCCCTGCTCCTGCTACCGGAGTAATTTCAGGCTGGTCCCGCCCGGCTCCATCCGTTGCAGGCAGCGTTCCAGCCCGGCATATTTGAAAGCATCTTCGATTTGCCTGCGCAACTCTGAGTAATGCGCCTTCCCGCTACTCGCTTCCCGCTTCCCGCTTCCCGCTTCCTGTTTCCAGCTTCTCGCCCATGATCCCTCTAATCGAAGGCGGCCGGATCTTCCGGGCTTTCCATCTCCCGCGGGAACTCGGTGAACGGAAACGGCCGGGTATTTTCGTTCAGAGTGATGTATCGAATGAGCTTGTAAACATAGGCTGCCGCTTTGTTTGAGAAGGAGCGCAGCGGTTCGCTGTAGCTCCTGGTTATGAGTAATACCACGTACTGGATCAGGGCTATCATTTGGATCAAGAAGTGCATCAGGCTGAGTATCACCAGAAAAAGAAGCGTAAAAATAAGCCTGATCCCAATTTTTCCTCGAGGAATACCGCCTTGTGACAGTTCGTCCATTTCTCTCCTTTCCAAAGCTTTATATAATGTGGTTAGAGCACGTCCTCCAAGTAGGCGCGCATCACTTCGGCCACGCTCCACGCTTGCGCTACACAGCCGCACGGTTCATGCGGGGGGTCGGCGTCAAAGATCTCTGAAACGGTCCCTATGCCTGCATCGCTAAAATGGCAGGCAAGGTTCTTGATGATCTCTTTGGCCTGGCTTTTTCCTGCAGGTCCTCTTACACGAACCAGGGCGCTGATAAATGGGCCAAGAAGCCATCCCCAAACGGTCCCCTGATGATAGGCGCTATCCCGTGAGAATTGGTCCCCCGCATACCGAGGGCGATAGTCGGGATGCCGGGGAGAAAGACTTCGAAGGCCAAAGGGTGTCAAGAGCTCTTTTTCCACGACTTCTAAAACCGCCAAGGCCCGTTCATTCGATAAAAGGGGAAACGGAAGGCTCAGCGCGAAAATCTGGTTGGGGCGGATGGCCCCATCCCGGTAATCCCCGTCTATGTAGTCGAACAAGCACTGATCTTCCTCGTTCCAAAAAACTTCATTGAAGCGTTCTTTGGCTTGCCCGGCTCGCCTTTCATAGTTGAGAGCGATTTCCTCTGCGCCGGTCTGCGAAGATATGTCTGAAATGATCTTCAATGCATTGTACCAAAGGGCGTTGATTTCAACGGCTTTGCCCTGGCGCGGTGTAACCACCCAGTCCCCGATCTTGGCATCCATCCAGGTGAGCTGAATTCCGGCCTGCCCGGCATACAGGAGGCCGTCCGCATCCACATGGATATTATACCTGGTCCCACGGCAATGCCATTCGATGATGTCGTTTAGAACCGGCAGCAAGCTGAGCACGAACTGCTGGTCGTTGGTGTATTGCAGATACTTATGAACGGCGACGAAAAACCACAGGGCTGCATCCACCGTGTTGTATTCGGCAGCCTGCCCGGTATCCGGGAACCGGTTTGGCAGCATGCCCCGGCTTACACTCTCGGAAAAAGCCCGCAGGATGCTCCTTGCGTCATCGAAGCGACCCTTCACCAAGGTGATGCCCGGCAGAGCGACCATGGTGTCTCTTCCCCAGTCGGTAAACCAATGGTATCCGGCGATTATGGTCCGCAGGTCCTCTCCTCGCCGCACCACAAACTGGTCAGCCGCCAGCGCCAGGGCGGTCGAGATGCTATTTTTCGCGGGCAGGCGGTCAATGATGCTCACGCGGCGCTCTCTCTCTTTATAGAGCAATTCGACCGCATTACGGCCGGCCGGGTCCAGGGTCGAGATAATGATTGGAATTATGTCGCCGGCTTTCAAGGTCCATTTGAAGACGCCATAGTTGAAAAGATCTTCGCTGAAATCCAATCCGCGAGCTTGTTCCACAACATACTGAAAATTGAAGAACCAATAGGGTTTCGGCTCATAACTCCCGCCGGGAGTGGCTATAAACAGCTCCGGAATTCCGTCGTAGGAACGCACATGGAATATGTGGTTGTCAAAACCAGCCTCCCTCCGGATGACGTCATTGACATGTGTCAGTGAGTGATAATCGCGCCCGGCAACGAGAGGCAGCAACTCGAATGAAAAGGATGAAGCGGCGTCCAGGACCTGGTAAATCACCAGCGTGGTATTTTCCCCATGAACGGCTGCTATGGTCTTTTGGAGGTGAATGCCCTCGGCCTTATAAACAAAGACCGGAAACAAATCTTTCGTGAAACTCTCGAGATACTCGTAACCCTTTGGGTGTATTGCGCCGGGATATACGTTGCAACCGAGCTCGATTCGTTTTCCGTCTATTTCAAGGGCTTCCTCCAGCTTGGAGAGCAAGACCGTGCGTCCGACCGGAGGTTTGGCGGCCGCGACGAGAAGGCCGTGGTAGCGCCTCGAATGAGCACCGCTTATGGTCGAACTCGCCCACCCGCCCAATCCGTTGGTTTCAAGCCACTCACGACGAAGTGAGGCTCGAAAATCCCGGGTGATGGTTCGATCCAAGCTGATGCGCATTGCAGTTCTCTCCTTTCGGCCGGAGGATCTCCATGGGAGTGGAGTCTCATATGGCTCACAACCCCGGTGGAATCCGTTCAATTTGCCGCTCGCTCCGCTCCCGCTCGGCAGCCCTCTCGCCGCGCACTTCGCGTGCCTGCCGATCTGCGGCCGCTGGGACTACACCCGGTTCGTGCATTGCATAGGCTTGTCGTCCACAAAAACCCATCACCCACTATGGGAGAGATGCCATGACCGGAGCCGAGTGTAACCGCAATTTATCTGAGGTGAAAGCCCTTTTCTGAGAAGAAGAGGATGTTGAGAGCAATCGCATAAGAGGGGAAGTCTTCCGTCTTGCAAGGATATAAAGGCCAATATCAGGCGCTATTCAAGATTCAGGCATGAAGGACCAAGATCGTAGGATGGGTGGAGCGCAGCGCAACCCATCGCTCACTCCAGTTATCCACAGGTCATTCCCCGTAGTCCTTATCCAAAATGTCATCGCAGCCGCCCCAATCCGGCGGGTAAAGCCCTCGCCGCACATATTCATGAAATGTGGAGTGCGGCCAATCAGACACCCTCGACACCAAGTTATGTTTTACCGGGTTGAAATGGATATAGTCGAGGTGATGCTGCAGATCCTGCTCATCCCGCACAGTATGCTCCCAAAACCTGCGCTGCCAGATCCCGCGTTCACCCTTTGTTATTCTGCTGGTCGAAACACGTTCACCAAAATGAAGCGCTCTCGAAAACCCGGCCTTGATACGTCGCCAGCGATTAGAATAATCCGAGTCTTCATGTGGCAATCGCCATATTGCGTGGAGATGATCCGGAAGTACAACCAGGGCTAGGTTGACGAAGGGAGCGCGCTGATGCTCATCCCGAAGTGCGGTCTTCAAATGTTGTATGTGTTGCGCCAGTATATCGAGATGTCTTTCCGCAATGGCCACGGTGAAGAAATATGTACCACCTGGCAAGCGGTTGCGACGGTAGTTGGTCATAGTGTGTTTCATCCGAAGTGTAATGAATCTTTGTACAGGAAGCGATGGGTTTCGCTTCGCTCCACCCATCCTACGAGTTACGAGCCCTTTCATGGTGTACGGTGTCCCACAGGTCATTGATCACCGAATGGAAAACGGCTGTAAACAGATTCAGGCATGAAGGACCAAGATCGGCAGCCCCGGATTACCATGGCTGCAAAGCTTTTCTTTTTCTTCCTTTGTCTGCACGAATACAAATCCTGGAAGCCCGGGTTGCGGGTCAACGGGCTGCGAGTGGCGCGTACAGCCTGGCGCAACGGTACTATCGAATTGCCCAGCGCCGGACCGAAGGTTGCGCGTACAGCCTGGCGCAACGGTACTATCGAATTGCCCAGCACCGGACCGAAGGTTGCGGGTAAAAGAATCCGTAACCGGTGACTCGTGACTCGCGACCTGCTGACTCGTGACAGATATTTTATCGAGGGCAAGGTCCCCCCGCAAACGCCACTCACGCTCGTGTCTCCAGGAGGCGGAACGGCTCAACTGAAAACGATACCTTTCGGATTCGACAAGCCGTGAAAAAACCTGCTCACTGCCGTATACGGCAGGTTTGGCCCCAAGCGAGCGCAGGATATCGCGCCGAACTGCTATCCCGTACCATTATACAACTATTTACGACTTAGTTTTGAGTTGGCATGTGTTCCATTGCAAAATGACATATAAACTCCATACGTTATCCCTCTCGGACATATAAGGACCACACCATTATGCCGCCTGATTCCCATACAGCACAAAGATAACAAAGCTGGCCTGATGTTTCATCCAAATTTGTTTCGCACCTGCCTTTTACCTGCAACCCCGGATATAACGATGCGCCTCATTGCCGCCCTCAAAGTGGAACAGGACCTTCAACAGGGTTGGAGGGAAGAGAGGGAACATCTGCTCCAGGCTGATTTTTAAAGCATTCTTGAGCAGTGCAGAATAAAGCCGATGCAATTTCAATGGACAGCTTGGACAGGAAGGAGATAATTTCCTGCTGCCGTGCGTGCCGCCTGAAATGAACCGTCTTCGGAGAGTGATCTCATGCCAAAGAGGCAACTAGGAAAGCTGCCGCCTCGTTATCGTTTTGCTCTGA
>JBEKPW010000161.1:0-12062 GCA_049520315.1 Syntrophobacteraceae bacterium | reverse complement strand
CCTTCTCTACCGGATGTCAGACGTCAGATAACAAGATCAATTCTTCTGCATCTCTCGAAGAGTCGGTCATAAATGTCGGAGTAGTATTAGTTTCCGTCCGGAAAGGGTCCTTTTCCGCCCTGGCGGTGTCAATCTTTGGGCTTGCTTGTGCGGCGTACCTATGTACGCCTCCGCGCAACCCCGTGGTTTCCTTGCCAGGACGAAAAATGCCTCCTTTCCGAATCGGAAACTGCTAGTGTCTCATCCTGGGTTTCCTGATGGACACTAAGTTAAAGACAAGTGGATTTTCAAGCGGACGCATCGAGCTTCATGAACTCGGCACGCCTATGGCTTTTTTTTGCCGCCGCCACCACCGCCACCGCCTTTGCCACCACCACCACGGGGAGCACCGCCGCCGCCTTTGCCGCCACCGCCACCACGGGCAGCACCGCCTGCCGTGCGAGCGCCTGCTCCGCCGGTTCTACCTGCGCCGGTGTTGCTCCTGGCATTGCTTGTAGTGCGGCCGCCTCCTGCGCCGCCTCCTCCGGTTCCGCCGGTACCGCGCGACACATTCCCTGTGCCACGACTGCCACTGGTACCACCGCCGGCGCCTTTAGCTCCACCGCCGCCGGCACCAACGTTGCCGGTCCCGCGACCGGCGCCGCCTTTAGCTCCACCTCCGCTCAGCCCCTTCTGGACGGAAGCTGCCGACGGTCTGCCGCCTCCAGCGGCACCCCCGGTTACGCCCGTGCGGCCTGCGCCCGCGCCCCCTGCTCCCGTGCGGCCTGCTCCCGTGCGGCCTGCTCCAGAACGGCCTGCGCCGGTGCGGCTGAAGGCTGCGGCTCGAGCCTGGCTTGAACCGATGTGCCCGCCTGCCGCCGCCTGGTGAAAGTTGGTGGTGTGTACGCTGTTCCTGCTGATATTGAGGTTCCTGTTGATATTGATATTCCGATTGACATTTATATTGACATTATGGCTGCCCCAACCCCACGAGCCCCAGCCAAAGCCCCAGACCGGTCCTACGGCTACAGCACCAAAAAACCCGAACCCCACAAATCCACCGATGGCTATCCCGGGCCACACAGGGTAATAAGCATAGGGAGGATAGGCAGGCCACCACCAGGGTCCGTAAATCACTGCCGGGTCGTAGCGGGGAACATAGACAACTTCCGGATTTGCCGGTTCAATCGCGATAGTCTCACCTTCGACAACCACTTTCTGTTCAGCGGTCGTCTTGAGATTGCCGGCAACCTGAGCCTTCTGCCGCAGTTTCTGAATGGAGTCCATCACAACGTCTTGCTGAGCCAGGAAAGCTTCACCCAACCTTTGTGTCCAGGCCGACTCCTTGGCCATCATGTCGAGGACTGCCGGAAAAGGTGCGAGCGCCTTCACGCTCAGGTCCCAGTTCATCCCGTCAAGCGCGTTATTTAGAGCATCTCCCTTAAGGCCCGGATTTGCATTCAGCCAACGGTCCGCTTCTGTAACCTGATCCGGGTACGTCGCTGCTATTAGGACCTGTGCAAGCAGCGAATCGGGATAGAGTGCAATCGGGGCAAGCATCTGGTCCAAGTCCTGCTGGCTGAATGCCGCGGTCGTTCCGGCATCCTGTGAGAAGGCTCCGTATGGGACCATCATGACGACGAGGATCCCGATCAGAGCGCGGATTAGAAACACATTTCTTTTCATAATTGCCCTCCTTCTAGTTGTACGAGTTGGTTTTCTCATTTATGCTAAATCGATAAATGGTCTTTTCGACTTAGATAACGGATAGGGTCACAATTTAGTTTACAAACCGGCCTTTTTTATCGGTTTAATCGCGATAGTTCCTTCGGTCCCTTCGATTCCGGAAACAATGGCCTCAGAAGCGATACTCCCCTCATCTGTCCCGGCCTGGCTGCCGGTGGACCCCACGCAGGTCCCTTATATCCTGCCCTAAAATCTCATAGAGGAAGCGGCCTAACCTTACGGATTCGTTTTTACATGTCAAGAGAGAAATAACTTTTTTGCTGAATTTTTAAACCCTTATTGTGCACAGACTGGGTAGGCAGGTTTGTTTCAGTATAGAAAGAAAACGGTACGGTAATGAATATCTGAGAGGAATCCGGGTCAAGTTCTCCACACTTTGAAGAGGTCCTGCTGCAGGTGTGCGCGCCCTATTTCGAGTCCAGGGGTAAGGTACTTACTTTTTTACCCATCCCTTCGACCGCATGCAATCATCGAATGCCTTCATTTCGCTCATGCCCCAGCCCACGCCGCCTGGACCAGAGAATTCCGGAGATTGAAGGAACCTTACCTCCCGCATGCATTCGGTCTGGTCTTGAGGGAGTTGTTCACTGGACTTGCCTGCCATGGATACCCAATTGTAACCCATTTCCGGCACATGCGGCAGTTGCATCGCGCAGCCGGCGAGCATAATCACGCCAAAGACCAGAAAGAACAGTTTCAAGATCACTCCCCTGGTTTACATCAAGTCGCAACCGATATACCGCCAACCCGTTTGCTGAGTCTGAAATTCGGAGAACCTTATGCAATCATCCAACCGGTCTTTGGGTCTAGAATTGATTTCACACAATGCCAGGTGAGTGTGGTGCGGCAGACGGGCCGGGAATAACAGGCCCGAGGTGGGAAACCTTAAACCAGCGATTGAATTCTGCTATATATCCGGATTATTCGCTCTCGCGTCTCAGCCAGTTTTGCCTCGCAGCCCGGCCGAGTTCTCAAAGCGAGGTATACAAGGCTCTGCTCATACATTGTTTCATGAAGTTTGCTGACCTCTTGCAGCATGTCTATGTCCGGCATAAATTCCCCCCAGCAGGTGAGCATTTTTATACTCGAGGACCCGGTGGGGATCAAGTCTGATTTCAGGAGTTTTCGGGGAGAAACCCCGGATCAACCGGAGGGGAAAGTGGTCTTTTAACTAAATAATAATACTGGAAAATACGGCAACGCCCATGTTGAAAACAAGTTTTGCAGAACCAATTTTACTTTGAAAAATCAGACGTCTATTAACGCCCGAAGGAGGGCCGAAATATCCAAATTCAAAGCTCCTTTTTTCTTCTATTTTCAGCGGGAAGCATCATATCACACCTTTTTCATCCTTACCGGGCGAAAATCATCTGATTACCTCCACCGGATCGAATTCGGACACTGCGCGGTAAATGTCCTGAATGATCTTTCCGACTTCAGGCCTCCAACCGGCCGGAAAAAGCTGGTTTAAAACTTCAGCGGCTTCCTCGACGGGCTTGCCGCTCATGAGACTGTAGTAGGCGGCCTTCATCGCCAGTGAAGTGGTCAACTCCCGTTCGTGTCTCCCCGGGCTGCGGAGAGCCTCATGAACGGCCTCATGAACGAGACGCGAATAAAATCGGCTGAATTCACCAACACGATCCGCCCGCCAGTGCCCATTATCAAAGACGAGCAAGCGAGTCATTGCGGGAGAATCCGCGAATGAGAGCTGAATCTGCGAGTCTTCCGGCCCATAGTAAGCGAAACGCCAGTCATGGACTCTTATCACCTTTCCCGGTACGCCGTCCGCCCGGATGAATTTTACTTTCCCGTCAGTATGCTCGAGGTCTACCATATCCAGCGAGGTCCCGGGACCGCATTTGGTGGCGAGGAAAAGAGTTGTGCAGCAATGAGCACCGCCGGAAAAGCAGTAGGCCAGAAGCATGCGGCAATTAGGAATGGGTGTGTTGGGGACAATTACGGGCTCATACGTTTTGAAAGCGCACTCACCGGTAACAAGCTCTTCTTCGCCCTTTGAGAACTTGAGAAGATAGCCGCCGTTGGCCGATGACTCGGTGATGCCGAGCGTAAGCTCACCCAGCCTGAACTGTTTGGTTCCTTCCCGACGGCCGTGCTCTTTATCCTTTGCAAGGGCATTGTTCAGGAGGATGATACTTATTGTGAAAAGAGCGAAAATGGTTAACAGTTTCTCGATCACGTGAGCCTCGAAACGGAAATCGAATTCAGCTATCGGAACTTGGTCTCCACTCCCCGAGGGGCGTGGGAATCGAGTTCCGCAGGAACTGGCAAGAATTGGAGACACCCCCTATATAAGCTCTTGAACTTTTATTGCAAACGGAAAGCTGACCGATTTGCGGGCAGGAGGCAACTTATTATGGCAGCAGTGGGGCTTTCTCTTCCTGCGAGACTGCCTCACAGGGTCCGGGGCTTAAGCGTTCCTTCGCCCAGAAGGGTGAATTGCATCCATTTGAAGGCAAACTTTAACAGGGTTGTTTCGTTGCTTCTGATTTGTTCGATTTCGTCATCCTCAATTTCGAACAGGCTCAGAAAGCGGGTGTTGAAAACCATTTCACGGAATTTGTCCGAGTTATAGCTTGCAAAATAGAATATCTGCTGCTGCTTTTGGGGGAGATGCGCATTCCTGAGCCTGGGATGTGTGACTATACCCATCCAGAGGTCATTGAGTTCGTAGTAGTCCTCGAGTCCCTGGTCCTTGAGCCATTCATCCATTTTCCAGAACTGTTCCTCTTTGAAGCCCATGCAATGGTCTTCGTGAAGAACAAAATAGTTCTCTAACACCAGACCATGCACCCGGTGAAGGCGTGAGGCCCTGGCAATGGGATAAATTCGACAGGCCGAGGGTCTGTCCTCGTAGACAAGGCAGCCCTTTGGCGACACAAACGGGCAGGTCTTTTGCTCGTTTTGGCTCATCTGGAGATAGGTCATGGGGAGCAGACGGTCCTCGTCGAAGCCGCAGTCAGTGTAACGGTCCAAAAAATCATCGGAACCAAGGCCGAGCCTGTTTTTGAGCCTGACGACGTCGTAGGGTGTCAGCAGCAACTTCAAATCACGGCAGCAATCTGTGAAGCAAACCACCCCGGGATGGCAGGCAAACCGAAATCCCCCATTTCCTACGGGTTCGATCTTCTCCTTAATGCACTCCGGCGCCGTTTCCCTTATTTCCATTTTTCACCATCTCCCAATCTGGCGCGCTCTTGATCCGTAAGAGTTTCCCCTTTGAACATCGCTGTTGAAGCGGACAGGATTCTTGGCGGCTGGATCAAACAATCTGATAAAGCTCGTCCATTTGCGCGCGAATATAGCGGAAGGCAAGTCGCAAAAGCTCTTTCATATCTTCCCTGGCAAGGGAGACCATTTCGTCGTCCACCTCATGGAACATCAAAAAGCGGCCGTCTTTGAGGAGTTCGGCAAATCGGTCCAAATCGTATGCGATGAACAGCACCCTTCCGAGGCCCTCGTTCATCGGAGCGCCTGGCTTAAAGCGCTCGGGAACCACGGATTGAAATTCTCTGTCCATTTTCGCATATTCAAGGACCCCCTGAGATTCGAGCCAATTCGTGACCGTGCCCCCGGACCGCTCGGACAGGCCTTTGCAGCGCTCTTTGCCGGCGATTAGCCGGAATTGTGCATCGGTGGAGGAAAGGTCGAGCGGAAACATCCGGCATGCCCATGGCCGATTTTCATAAACCCGGCAGCCCTCTTCGGCAACAAAGGGACAGTAGAGAGTCTGGGGGTCCATCAGAAGTTGAACGACGGGAATATTTCCCACCTTGGAGAGAAAACTCCGAGTGTATCTTGCAAGAAACTCGGAAGATCCGACCCCAAGGGCCTGCCTGAGCCGCAGCGTATCATAGGGGGTGAGGTAGATGTTTACATCTTTGCAGCACTGGGTAAAACATGGCAAAGCGTCATGACAGGAAAAATTAAATGGACTGGTTTCGGTTAGATTTTGTTCCGCCGGAGTTGATTGCATTCTTGAATTCCTCTATCTCACGAGCAATGATGCTTCGAAGTCCCGGAAGCCCGGACTTCCGGAAATCAATTTTTCGACAATCCCAAGCGCCTGTGCTCCTGAGCATGCCACGAACTTGCAGTCGCAGACCTTTCCGCATCGGGCGCAATGGTAATCCTCATCCAGAGAGGAACCGCAGGAACAGAAAGGCTCGAGCACGAGTTGCCCGTCCTCGGTTGATGCAAGCAGGTAGTCGATTGCGCGTAATCTCAAATCGTCCAGGGTTATTGCCATTAAACTCTCCTCACAACTGAATCGAGAATTGAGAATCGAGGGATCAAACCCTCAATCCACGGAACCTGAATTGGAATTGTAACTTACAGATTCTCCGCCAGCAACTCCGAAAAGTTCCTTGAGCTCGACGCAGTCCTGATTCTCAAGGCTGCTGAAAGCTTCGGTAATCATGTTTCGCAAAAGGGACATGAAGTGGCGGGGACTTCCGGGAATTGAGGTCAGCGATTCTCTTGCCGCATCATAGTTACCGCTGTGCCTTCCGAGATAACAGGGATGGTGGAAAGCCGGTTTCTTGCCGGGTTTTGAGCTCAGACCGATTTTGCCCCGCGCGGCGAGCCGCAAGACAACTACGGTATAATGAAAGATTTGCAACTCGGCCCCGAGTTTGGCACAATCGTTCTTGAAGCTCCGCAGGCAATGCGGAGATGCAGTAATAACCTTCTTGGCCCCGTTGGCGGCGAAAAGCCCCCTCTTTGCCTGCATAAGCTTCTGGAAGAGCTTCTCGCCGCAGCAGTTTTCTTACACCCCTATTGTTCCAAAGCCCACGCTACCGCCGAGCACAGGCTGCACTATGCTTTGAGCTATCTTCATGCTGTAAGGGTCGCGTGGCGCGAATGGCACTGCTCCAAAAGTCTGCCACACGGTCCGGGGCTGCTTACAAGTTGTTGTACCGCGGCCCCCCGCCCCCCTCGGGGCAAACCCAGTTGATAGCTTCGTATGGGTCCCTGATGTCGCAAGTCTTGCAATGAACGCAATTTGAGAAATCAACCTGAATTCGTTCAAAATCACCGGTTTCTTCGTTCTTTACGATATTATAGACCTGCGCCGGGCAGAAAGCCTCACAAGGCGCGCCATATGTTTCATAGCAGGTTTTGCACTTCGTTTCATCCACATGGAGATGGCACGGCTGCTTTTCCTCGTGCTTTGCGCCACTGTGGTAAACATCGGTGAGTTTATCAAAGAGCAAAGATTCATTATCGAACTTGATGGCGTCCTGCTGTTTTTCACGCGCAGATCCAGACATTGGTTGAAGCTCTTTGAAATCAGGTTCGAGCTTCAAAGTGCCGAAAGGATACATGCCTCCTGAGTAGTAACTGATCCCTGCCTTGAGAAGACCCCAGGGAACAACCCCCTTTTTCATCAAAGCGCGGACATTGCGAAAAGGCTTCAGATCCTGCCCGACCCAGGAAGTTTCAATTCGCTGCTGATACTTTTCAAACTGTGGAGGGCTGAAATCAGCTTTCTCCATACACTCGAAAATGGTTTCCGCAGCCAGCATACCGCTTTTGATGGCATAGTTGATGCCCTTCAGACGCGGAACATTGATCAGGCTGGCGGCATCTCCACAGATCATGAAACCCGGTCCGCCAAGCTTGGGCACACTGTTCCATCCTCCTTCGGGCAAGGTCTTGGCGCCGTAGCAAAGCATTTTACCGCCATTTAGAATCTCCCGGACAAGCGGATGCGCCTTGAACTTGCAGAAATTCTTGTGAGCGTCCATCCGGGGATCACTCTGGTCCAGGGCAGATATCATTCCGACAGATACTTTATTGTCGCTCATTTTGTAAATGAAGCCGCCTCCGAAGCTTCGACGATCCAGAGGATACCCCATCGTGTGGATTACCCGACCGTCGGGGAGGCGCCCTTCGGGGATTTGCCATACTTCTTTTACTCCGGTGGCGTAAACCTGTGGATTCCTGCCGCTGTCCAGATCGAGCTTCTTTATGAGTTGCTTGGTAAGAGAACCCCGGGAACCCTCACAGAGCACCGTAGCTTTTGCAATGAGGTCCATACCTGGTTCATAGTTGCTCTTGGGGGTCCCGTCGGGGCCAACTCCCTTATCTCCGCATCGCACCCCTTTCACCAGAAGGGGGTTGGATTCATCATAGAGAATCTCCTGGCCGCAGAATGTCGCATAAATGTCCTGGCCAAGCTCTGAAACTTGTTCCCCAAGCCATGAAACGAGCCTGGTCAGTGACACTATATAGTTGCCGTCGTTGTGCATGGTTGGGGGTGTTACGGCTAGCTTCCATGAACCCTTTGCAGTCAAGAAAAGGACGGAATCCTGTTTCGCCGGGGATTCCAGGGGGGCGCCTTTCTCCCTGAAATTCGGAATGAGTTCGGCTAACCCATTGGGGTTCATAACGGCGCCGCTGATGGAATGATCCCCCGGTGCAGAGGCTTTCTCTATGATCATTAGAGGTACATCCACCCCCAGAGTTTCCTCATTGATGAGACTGCCGTTTTTTGTTCCGCTTTCAACGGCTTCATTGTGAGAATTGATCAGGTTCAACAGGTGAATGGCACAGCTCAGGCCTGCAGGACCTGCTCCTACAATGACCACCCCACAGTTCATGGATTCGTGCTCTGACATGTTATGCCTCCCGGCTGGACAACGCCCTTAGACCTTTTTCCCGGGCATTGCAAAATGGATTAAGGTCTTGCTGCTATCAGGTGCTCTTTATCTTCTTCACTTCTTCAGTAAATGCAGGAATGAAATTAAAGAGGTCTTCCACCACTCCGAGATCAGCTTTGCTGAAGATCGGCGCTTCAGGGTCCTTGTTTACCGCAACGACGAACTTGGACGATCCCATGCCGGCAAGATGCTGGATAGCACCGGAGATGCCTGCCGCAATGTAGAGGTTCGGGTTCACTACCTTGCCGGTCTGTCCGACCTGGTCCGAGTGAGGGCGCCACCCGGCATCGACTGCGGATCTGGTGGCCCCGACGGCGCCACCCAGTGTCCTCGCAAGCTCTTCGAGCATTGCGAAGTTTTCAGCTCCCTTCATGCCTCGGCCGCCGGAGACGATGACTCCGGCTTCAGTCAGCTCGACCTTTCCCGAAGTGTCAAGTTCAAAACCGGTTACCCTGGTTCGCGGGGTGGGCAGCGCTACCTCCACCTTCTCCACTTCGGCCTTTCTGTCCGCCATTGGAACGAGGCAGTCCATCACGTTGGGCCGACAGGAGATGATAGGCAGGGAGTTGTTCTCCCACTGGCACCAGGCGAGCGTCTTGCCGGCAAATATAGGCCGCTTGGCCGTGATCGCACCCCCCTCGCATGAGATCTGAATGCAGTCCTGAGCGAGAGCGGCATCGAGCCTGGCCGCAAGCCTTGCCCCGAGGTCCTTGCCATCCACGGAGGCGGGCAGGATGACCACTGCCGGGTCGCACTTCTTCACGATCTCCGCAATGACCGGTACATAGGTCTCGGCAACGTAGTGCTCGAGCGATGGATCGTCGGCCACATAAACTTTGTCTACTCCGTAGGCGCCCAGATCGGCCGCTTTCCCGGAGATCCCCGATCCGACGGCAACCGCACAAAGGCTGCCCCCCAGAACGTCGGCGATCCTTCTGCCCTCGCTGGCTACCTCAGAGGAAACGCGGCGGAAATTGCCACCGCGAAACTCGGCAATAACACAAACACTGTTTCCCATATTCTTTCTCCCCTTTATCGATTTTTAGATCACTTTTGCCTTTTCGTGCAATTCCCGCGCGACCTCTTTCGCTTTGGCCGCAGCATCGGCCCCTTCGATTATTCGCCCTGGTGCGCGCTGCGGAGGCATCTCCATGGACGCGGTGCGCATCTTTATCGCCTCCGCGCCGCATTCAGCGCCGCTTAGGCCTAGATCGGCGAGTTTCTTCGTTTCAAGGGGTTTTTTCTTCGCCTTCATGATGCCGGGAAGAGAAGCGTATCTCGGGTTCCAGATCCCATGGGACCCGCCGAAGGTGACGAGGGCAGGCAGGTCAGCCTGGAGCGTCACTTTTCCCCCTTCGATAGGCCGATCGATGGTTACCTTACTTCCATCGCACTCAATTGAGGTCGCGAGGGCAACATGGGGCCATTGGAGGAATTCGGCCACCATGGCTCCCCTCTGACCAAGGTCGTAGTCAACGGCGCGTGAGCCGCAAAGGACTATGTCGGGATTGAGCTGCTTTGCGGCAGCCGCAAGGGCCTTTGCCACCCCAAGACTGTCAGCCCCCTCCATGTCTGGATCATCTACAAGGACGCCACTGTCCGCCCCCATGGCAAGGGCGGTTCTCATGGACTCAACCACCCGGCCGGGCCCCCAGCTCAGGATGGACACCGTTCCGCCGTGTTGTTCCTTCAATCGAAGGGCCACTTCCACTGCGTACTCGTCATAAGGGTTGAGAACCCACTTGAGATCGTCGGTCACAATCGACTTGCCGTCTGCTGCGATACGAATTACAGATTCAGTATCAGGAGTTTGTTTGAGTAGGACAACGATGTTCACGGCCTTTTCTCCTTCCTTCAATGGTGCTTTGCCAATGGTCACCCCGCTTAGTGCCGCCTTCTTCGTCCAAGCCGGCCAGGCTGTGTGCAACATTAACTTTTAACAATTGGCATACACGGGAAACTCAAGGTTGAATTTTTAGTTGAGTAGAAACCTCTGCCGGACCGTCTTGAAAGTGAAACATTGTACATATAATCCTGAAAGGGGTTTTTTGCAACCGAAAAATGGCTTGAATGAGGCCCGGCGCATTGACGAATGGGCCGGAAAACAATGCGTTTACCTGAAAACTGAGTGCTGACAGCCGGGTTTTGCTTCATCCTGAGGCTAGCCATTAACGGGTAACGGCTTCGATTGGAATCTTGAATTGCTCGATGGCCTTCCGTACCGCCTGGATAAACTCGTGAAAAGTTCCGCCGCGTTGAAGGCCTGTCCCATAAAAAAGATCTCTAAACATCCTGGCCCGCAAACCTTTGCTGATCTCCAATTGCACGCCCATCCCGCGCCTGCACCGATTGCAGATGTTACGCCGGTCCTGGCCTCGCAAACTCGCGCTCTTATTGTTGAACGCCTTGAATCCCGCCTGCCGCAGGCTTTCCTCGATGCATTCCCTCAATCTGAAGTCGATTCCGCCAACATGAACGACTTCTCCTGCATCGGAACAGCCATGTATCGAGATGATCGTCTCCGAACGATGGGCGATTTCAAGGGCGTCAGGCTCGTCGAAGAGGGTGCTTGTAATATGGAGGTCTTTGTTTCCAGCCTTCTTCATCCCTCTAAAGGTATAGAATGAGTGGTCAGCCCCCGCAACAGCCTCAGCAACCTCGGAAGTCCCCGGTTCTATCGCTCCGCCATGGATGCTGATCACGGCAATTCCCGAACTGCCATGGCGCAGGCACACTTCATAGTCGGCGCCCCTTGACTCATTTGCGCTCAGGTGCTCAAAGCAGGAATACTTGCCCATTGGTGCTTCCAGTGCCATTCAAACGCTTATGGGGATTAACCCCGCTCCCGCCGACCCGCCTCGAGGCAAGGGGAAGTGCTTCATGCCCTCCCGAATTACCTGATTTGAACGCAATCTGGTATTAATGGCCATAAAAAAGGAGACGCACTCTTCAGTGCATCTCCTTTTCTTGAATCAGGCGAAAGGGATTTGGTTATTGGCCCGTTGCAGCGCCGTGCAGCTTGATCTCAACCTTTTCTTCCAGGCCTGCATAGTATTCACGAAGAATGGCAAGCACTTCATCCCGGCCGAAATGGTCCGGAATCGTAGTACCTTCGGAAAGACCTTTTCGCAGCGCGGTACCGCTCAGAAGAACGCGGTCTTCCTTGCCGTGGGGGCAGGTCCTAAGGGATGCCATGCCGTCGCATTTATGGCAGTAGAAGGTCCAGTCGATTTTGAGAGGCGTGCACATAAGTGCTTTTCCGCCCGCAGGTTTGGGGATCTTGTCAAAAATGGTCTGGGCTTCGAACATGCCGTAGAAATCTCCCACGCCGGCATGGTCGCGGCCGATGATCATGCGAGAGCACCCATAGTTCTGGCGGAAGGTGGCATGAAGAAGGGCTTCACGGGGACCGGCATAGCGCATATCAAGCGGATAGCCGCCCTGAAGGACCTTGTCTTCCACGAAGTAATTTTTAACCAAAGCATCAATACATTTTACCCGAACTTCGGCTGGAATATCTCCGGGTTTCAGATTGCCGACCAGGGAGTGAATGAAAACGCCGTCGCAGACTTCGACAGCGATCTTGCACAGATATTCGTGGGAACGGTGCATGGGGTTGCGCAACTGAAGAGCAGCTACTTCTTTCCATCCTCT
>JBEKPW010000160.1:0-12263 GCA_049520315.1 Syntrophobacteraceae bacterium | reverse complement strand
TATCGCAATGGCAAAGCAATGAATATACCAATACAGCACTCTTTTTTGTCAAGGGACCCAACCTAGTGATTTTGCGCCATTGCGGGGACAGCCAGGACACTGGCATTTAAGAGTTTCTTTGCTGAAATGACCAGTTTTGTCATTCAGTTTTGTCATTGATGTAACGAAATGCGCTTTGAAAGCATCTCTGCTTTTAAGGTGGTCCACAGGATCAGAAAGAATGTCTGCGGCATTTTGGGGTGTCCGAATTGTCGTGATGCAATCGTGATTCCACTACAAGTATGCTACAGTACTAAAGGATAGCGAATTGAGACACTTGACCTGCTCGCTCAGTTAATCACCATCACCAGGAATCCGACCTCTACCGCCTGATCCTGAAGAGCGAGATGCACTAGGCAGAGAAGTTCCAGTTAGACCAAATTTGAGAACAGGGCGGCTGTGAGAATACTCGCACAGGGAGGCTCAAAATACCTTGCCAATTTCGAAATAGTCAGTTTTCAGCCAATCGGTAAACAAATGATTCGGAAATAGAAAGGATTTCGGCGCATCATTTCTCAATGTCCAAGAGAGAGATGTGTAGACGCAAATAAAGCTGGCTCAAACCAACAAGCGAGAAGGCGATTTAACAAGTACCATGATGCGAAACTTTGTTGTGTGTACGACCCCGTCCCCGACAAACAAGACGTACCTCTTACCGCTTGCGTACGCAGGTGTATCCCAGATGCAGGTCCTTCTTGCCGGCTGCGGCAGCACTCTCAGGATCAAACATGGCCTTGTCAGCTGAGGTTCGCGGCTCATCGAAGTGCGTCGGGTTTGCCTCCGGTGTTCCAAAGACCTTATCGACTACAAAGCCCTCACCACAGCTTCCATAGAGGACAAAGCCCCCAGTCAGAAAATAACTTGCATAAGCCTGCCAAGGCCGCAGAGTCTTGCCCGCTCTCGACACGCGAAAGAGGATCGGGTGATCACCGGGCCTATAGTTGACCTGCATATCGACCCGATATCCACGGATTGACTTGTCTGGCCTCGCCTTGGAGTAGTCGGGAAAGGGCGATTGCAGCGCACAGGTGCCGACAGACTCGATCTCGTCCACGAACTGATAGGTATCCAGCGAGTAGTATCCAGTAGCGGCTAAATCAAGAGCGCCCTTTGATCGGACCCGACAGCCTCTAAGAACCTCTAGCGGGGTCCAGTCGCGTTGTCCTCGTACCAATTCGATGGAGGTCTCTCCGCATTGCGGTTGGTCCAGCTTCAGTTCAAACCACCTGCGGATACCTTCGTGGAAGATGAGCCTGCCCTCCAACGTCCGGACTTCCGATGCAACGGTAGGTCCTGTTGGGTTGGTCTGCGGGCATTCTTGTGCGAGCGCAAACGTGCAATTGACAAAAGTCAGCGCTAATACACAAGCTTTGAAGATTCTCATCATGAGGCGGTAAATCGCGCTTTCGGCTTGAACGCTCATTTCACAGCACTTTACGGGCGACTCAACGCGAGTTCCACAATTGCTGTTGATAACGGGCATTACCTGTAGATGCCCACATTCATAATCGGCCGTGCCCACTTTATTTGACTTTATCCTGTTGAGCTTCGCCCGATAGCCAGTATCCGGCGTGCCCCACTCCACATCTCTTCGATACTACATCCTTTTAAGGGTTAATTCAATAAAACCAACGTACAGCTTGCCAAAGGTGAAACCTGCTGGCTGCTCCGATTCGGCGAATGAATGACTTGAATATGTTAACTCGTGATTGCTGAAAGAAGAGTAAGATGCCGAGCTTCCTGTTAATGCCGCTTACTATCTTCGCATAAATTTTGAAATGCGCAGTTTACTGCATGCCGATCTTTATCGTGCGAGACCAGCTACTTAGTTTAGTTTCCGTCCGGAAAGGGCACTTTTCCGCCCTGGGGCGGTGGGACCGCCAGCCAGGATCGCCACTGCCTGCGGCGGTGGCACAACCAAGATCTCGACGCTCCGCCCGTTCGGCAGGCTCAGGGCAAGCTCGGCGGTACCCATGTACGCCTCCGCGCAACCAATTGATTTCATTGCACCTTTCGGTGCGGCGCCGGGCAATCCGGAAGTGACGGGGCGCCAAACCGTACGCGCCAGGACGAAAAATGCCTTTTTTGACGTCAAAGAATCCGAATCGAAAACTGCTAGTGTCTTATAAGGTGAAATTCTCCTACGTTGATAAGGTGAAATTCTCCTACGTTTATCCGGGTTTCCGGATGGACACTAGTTTAGGTGGACAGCAGGAATGGCATCAATCCCCCTATTGCGAGGCAGTTTTGTCATTTTCTGCGACTACCCGCTCAAGCGGCCGCCCGAGAAGCCATATCGCAATCCCTCCGCCAAGGCCCAGTCCCACAAGCATCAGGAAAAAACCTTCCCTGGGCATCCTCTCCCAAAATGTGCCCAGGAACCCGGCTAAGTAGTTTCCAAAAAAGCTCGAAAGGAACCACACACCCATCATCATTGAAACTATCCGCGCAGGCGCCACCTTCGTCACTAACGAAAGGCCAATTGGCGAGAGATAGAGCTCGCCAATAGTGAGAATTAAGACAGTCCCGATGAGCCAGGCTACGCTGCCGTGTTCCTCCGGCCCCATACCATGGGCCGCCAAAATCATGACCAGGTAGCTAGCGCCCCCAAGCCAACACCCCAACGCCATTTTTCTTATGCTTGAAAGTTCCGAGCCCCGTCGGGACTGCCAGGACCAGAAAATGTTCAGGAGTGGAGCTAAGAGAAAGATCATGAAAGGATTGAAAGCCTGAAACCATGTCGAGGGGATGTCCAATCCCAAAAAATTCCAGTTCGTGTTCCGGTCGGCCCAGAGTTGCAGCGTGTTGCCCTGCTGCTCGTAGATCGCCCAAAAGATTATGTTTAGCGCGCAAAGCACCACCAAGACCCAGACCCGCCTCCACTCATCGCGCGTCAATGTTTGTTTTTCTCGCCGCTTCCTCCCGTCCCCGCGTCCCCGCGTCGGTCTCTCCTCCGGGGTGAGGGTGCGCTGCCCGAAGAGGTAGATGCAAAGGCCTGCGACCATACCGACTCCTGCCGCGCCGAATCCATAATGCCAGCCGAGGCGCTGGCCGAGTGTGCCGCAGACCAGCGGAGAAAAGAAAGCGCCGAGATTGATCCCCATGTAGAAAATTGTGAAGGCCCGGTCCCGCCGC
Organism: Syntrophobacteraceae bacterium; assembly: GCA_049520315.1. GTDB lineage: Bacteria > Desulfobacterota > Syntrophobacteria > Syntrophobacterales > Syntrophobacteraceae > SbD1. The sequence goes on along the minus strand of JBEKPW010000160.1, from coordinate 9,089 downwards.
GGATCGCCTGGAGGGTAGAGGCTTCCAACCTGTGTCGAGATGTTTGGCTTGAAGGCCCCGTTACCGAGGATGAGGAACAGCAGGGCGGGAAAGAACAGCGACTCGACGGCCATCAGGAAATGGCCGATTGCCATCAGGACGCCGCCGAGGATGACCGCGCGGCGCTGGCCGATCACCTTGTCGGCGAGCATTCCCCCGAAAAAGGGGGTCAGGTAAACGAACGCGGTATAGAGCCCATATATTTGCGAGGAGAGCGGTTGCGGCCCGAGCGGCCCGAAGATCGCCTCAAGCCCGCCTTTGACCAGGCCAAACCCGAGCACCCTCTGCCCGACTTCCGGATGCAGAAACAAGTGGTCTACCATATAGAGGACGAGAAGCGAGCGCATCCCGTAGTAAGAAAAGCGCTCCCACATCTCAGTGAAGAAGAGGACAAACAAACCGGCCGGATGCCCCAGGATGGTCCGGCCCTGAGCGACACCGGCCGGCACAACCTGCGGTTGCTGCATCATCCCTCTCTCCTCGTATGATAGACCAGTTACACTAAGCGATTACTTCGTGAAACTGAAGCGGCCGCACCTCAGCAGTGTACCCCGCGCAGCGCGGAAGGCCGACCGGTGGATGTGTCAATCATGCGCGTTGGGCCTGCAGCGGGAGGCCTTGTCCCCGGTGAAACGGCCCTGCGGTGAGTCTTGGGGCGAGAGCGTTTCAACGGGGAATCCGCTTTTCATGTCAGGGAGATATCGGCTGCATTGCAGCAGATATCTCGCGATATGACGGGGAGGGGCATTTTTGTTGGTGGGGCTTTTAAATCAACCGGCCCGGACTTATCAATCAGTCCCCTCGTACTTGAAGGAGAGCTTTATGCGCGCGCGATATTCTACAATCTTCCCATTCTCGATCCGCACGTCCAGCTTGTCCACTTCAGCAATTCTCAGATCCCTCAGACTCTTGGTTGAAGTTTCAATGACCTCTTTTGCCGCTTCCTCCCAAGAATTTGGACTGGTTCCGACAACTTCGACGATCTTGTAAACCGACATGGCAGTTCTCCTTTCGTTATAGCTAGTTTCCGTCCGGAAAGGGTCCTTTTCCGCATCGAAAACTGCTAGTGATTCATCCGAGGTTTCCGGATGGACACTAGCTATCGCAGAAAACATTGAAAGGGAGTTTCTTCTCTCCCTTTACAAAAATGGGTTCCCAACGTAGCCGTTCACCCAAGCGGGTAGCAGTGTAGGGTATGCCATCACGTGAGCGTCAAAATAATCATCAAGCGGCATATTGCAACTGAAGGGGTCGTCTTACCGAGTGTCACCACTTCGCAGCCCTAAGAAATGCAGCAAAACGCCTGTTGGAAATCTCAACGTCAGCATTGACGAACTTTGGTTAGCAGCCGTCACCGGAGCCGGAGCACCCCTGCCCCTTTGAGCAGCCGCCTCTCCGCCGGGCTTTGAACTCGTTCAAGCCTCGGCCCGAGTAAACCGCAGCAAGCGCCGGCTCAATGAACCCGCTGATCTCGATTGGTTCTATACCCGCTTGTGCAAGCGCATTAGCAGGATTTAGTCCGATTCCGGCCACCAGGACCGCCCTGCAATCCTTGAGTGTTTCGGCCAATTGCTTCCATCTCAAGTCGCCTCCGCCAGGTTCGGGGGCCATACGCTCCCCGATGCACTGGAAACCCTCTTCGGTCCTGGACCAGATCTGAAGCCTGTACGCCTCTCCGAGGTGCTGATTTACGAGTATCCCCTCCATAGTCGCCACAGCCACATATGGCCGCCCGGCAAGGCCGGGCGCATGACCCGCGCATTGCGCAAGACACCCGCGAAGCTCCTCGCTGCGGTCTTCTCCCAGCAGCCCTACCGCATCGGCTCGACATCTTGTGCAGTGCCGCATCTGTGGCAGGTAACGCCCGGCCACAGCGCGGATCTCCTCGATCATTTCCGCGCCAGGCTCCTCTATATCCTCAAAAGGAGTATCACTGTTGGGGTGCATCGGCATGCAATTGAGTACATCGACTCCCAGACCCGCCATGGTCCTGGCGACTTCTTCGACGTGGCGGTCGTTTACAGAAGGGACGACAATAGTGTTCACCTTGACCGTAATGCCCCTGCTCTTTAATCCTTTTATGGCGGCAATCTGCCGGTCAAGCAGCAGTTCAGCGCCTTTTAAGCCCCGGTAGATGATCTTCCCGTCGCGGACCCAACTATATATCTTCTGTCCTATTCGCGGATCGACGGCATTGACCGTTATAGTGACATGGGAAACACCGATTTCGGCGACTTCGTCCAGGTAGCCCGCGATCTGGAGCCCGTTGGTAGAAAGGCACAGAAGAATATGCGGATATTTACCTCTTATAAGGCGCAGCGTCTGGAGCGTTTCCCCGGGGTTGGCAAAAGGATCTCCAGGGCCGGCGATTCCGGCAACCGATATCCGCGTCTCGCGTTCAAGAACTTTTTCCACGTACCGGGAAGCCTGCAACGGGGAAAGCAGAGCGCTTGTCACACCCGGCCTGCTCTCGTTTACGCAATCGTACTTGCGGTTGCAGTAGCTGCACCTGATGTTGCAGTGAGGTGCAACCGGCAGATGAACACGGCCGTACGAACCCTTGACGGCGGCATTGAAACAGGGATGGCGGCTCAAATCGCGCGAGATGTTCATTTCAGTTTCCTTTCACTAGACAGTAGCGGGAAGCAGGAAGAAAACCGTCCAATTGCTTCATGCTCCTTGCTCCTTGCTCCTTGCTCCCGCTCCTCACATATATGCATAGACAGTAGCGGGTAGCAGGAAGCGGCAAGCAGGAAGAAAACAATTCACTCGCTTCTTGCTCCTCGCTCCTCGCTTCTTGCTTCTCGCTCCTCGCTTCATGCTCCTTGCTCCTTGCTCCTCACATATATGCATAGCCAACCGGCGAATCGTTTTGATTTCCCTCGATAAGGGCGTTCACAATGCGGTCAAGAAGCGATTGTGTTCCTCTGTAGCCCACGTGAAGGACTCTCTGCGCTCCGAATCGGTCGTGAATTGGAAACCCCACACGGATGAGGGGAATGCCGAGCGTCCTGGCGAGCGTATAACCTTTGCTGTGCCCGATGAGCAGATCGGGTGAAAGCTCTCGGGCCAACTCCTCGATCTGCAGGAAATCCATTCCTTCACGGACGGCGGGGCCGTCAGCCGAAGTTGCCGCTGCCTTCTGCGGCGGCTGGAAGGCGCTGCTGCCGTATTCGCCGCAGCCTTCGGCGGCGGCTGGTTTTAACGGGAGTTTTGCGCCCGAGGCGGATGGCGGCACTATCCCTGCCGTAACCCGCTCTATGGCCTGTTTGAACCGCCCGCTCCTGCCGCCCGATGCGCAAAGCACCGGTGTAATTCCGACCTCGGTCAAAAAAGAAGTGAGCGCAACTACCAGGTCCTCTTCGCCGTAAACGACCGCACGCTTGCCGAAAAGGTATTTGTGGGCATCCACGTAGGAATCGAGCAGGCGTCCCCTCTCCAGAACATGCCTGTCGGGGCTTTCGGTACCGCTCAAGGTCTCCAGGGCATCGAAGAAAATGTCTGTTTCACGAAGGCCTATCGGAATTCCCATCCGGTGCAAAGGCACTCCGAAGCGCTCATTGAGAAATTTCCCTGCCGTCCTGCAATCTTCCAGTGTTGAGCCGAACTCAAAGGTTGCGGTCGCTCCCCCCATGCGCCGTATGTCTTCTATGGGTGTTCCGCCTCGGGGGATCTTTTCATATTCCTGCAGAGCCGGGCCGTCGAGGGTCATGGAGAAGTCGGGCAGAATGACCGACGGGTACCGGAAATCATCAATGATTTCCTTGAGGTGCCGAAGGTCCTCGGGTGAGAGGAAACCGGGCAGCAACGTCAACGTTTGTGCGCGCTCCTCATCCTCTGACACCTGCTCGACTACGGCCCTCACTGCGGCATGGAATCCTTCCATGTGCGTTCCGGAATAGCTCGGCGTCGATACCGTCACGAGCGCAGGCAGGTCCCGCAGGCCGCCTTCCGCCGCCTCCCGGCGGAACTCTTTTACGATCATCGGCACGTCATCGCCGATGGTTTCCGTCAGGCAGGTCGTCGCAACGCCAATAAGCCCGGCGCCGTACTTGGTCATGACGTTTCGCAGTCCCTGCTTGAGATTGGATGCTCCACCGTAGACCGCATGTTTTTCTCCCAGGGACGATGAAGCGATGTCCATAGGCTCCCTGAAATGACTTATGATGTAACGGCGCATGTAGGTTGCGCAGCCTTGAGATCCGTGCAGCATGGGCACGGCGCCCTGGATGCCCCGGAAGGCGAGGCAGGCCCCAAGAGGTTTACAGAGCTTACAGGCGTTGGTGGTGGACACGTATGGCGGATGTTCCATTTCAAACCTTCTCTTTCCTGTATCGAAAAGACTTGGGGGGCTGCTCTCCGCTTAGCCCACCCGGCTCTTTTCATGGTTTCAGGATGTCTCGCAGGGACGTGAGTTCCTTCGGGGCACAAAGCGCCAAACCGGGCTCATGACAGAGGAATGCACTTCTCTTGCGAAGTTGAGCATTCCCACAAACCCCTCCAGAGGCTGCTTGCGTTCGTGGTTATGGTCGCAGAATCCCACCCCGAGCTTGTAGGCGATGGGCCTCTCCTTGACACCCCCGACAAAAATGTCGCAATCCTTTTCCTTGAGAAAGCTGGAAAGCTCCAGTGGATTGGAGTCATCGACTATGATGGTCCCCTCATCGGTGATCTCATGAAGCTGCCTGTAATCTTCCTCGGTACCCGTTTGAGATCCGACCATTACGACTTTCATTCCAAGCAGCCGGAAGGCCTTGACCAAAGAGAAGGCCTTGAAGGCGCCCCCCACGTAGATAGCGGCCTTCTTTCCTGAAAGGTCTTCTCTAAATTTCTGAAGCTCCGGATAGAGCAACGTGAGTTCATCTTTGACCAATTCCCTCGTTCGCTCAATAATGCCGGGGTCTTTGTCCTTGAAAAATTCCGCGACCTCGTAGAGTGCATGAGCCATGTCCTCAACACCGAAGTAGGAAACCCGCATAAAGGGAACCCCGAAGGATTCCTTCATCATTTGGGCAAGCTCGATAGTGGCTCCGGAGCACTGGACCAGATTCAGGGCGGCCCCATGCGCCCGCATGATCTGTTCGACGCGCCCATCCCCGGTTATGTTCGCAACTGTCTCGATGCCCATTCTGTCGAAGTAATCCCGGATTATCCAAAGCTCGCCGGCAAGATTGAAATCTCCGAGAATATTTACGCTGAGATCGGAGATGCCCGAAGTATCTCCCGTTCCGACCAGCCGGAACATGGCCTTGCAGGCGGCGCTGTAGCCTTCGCGCTTGTTCCCCTTGAATCCCTCTGACTGAACCGGAAGGACCGGGATTTTCTTTTCAGATGCGACCCGCCTGCAAACCGCCCCCAGATCGTCTCCAATGATTCCCACGATGCAGGTCGAATAGACGAAGGCCGCCTTTGGATTATGGCGCTCTATAAGTTCGGTGAGCGCCTGGTAGAGCTTTTCCTCAGCTCCGAAGATGATATCCCTTTCCTGGAGGTCGGTGGAAAAACTGAGCCGGTGCAGGCTGGGGCCTGAGGAGAGGGCGCCCCGGATATCCCAGGTATACGCCGCGCAACCTATGGGGCCATGAACGAGATGCAGAGCATCCGCAATCGGATAGAGCACGACTCTTGAACCGCAGAAAACACAAGCCCGCTGACTTACCGCTCCGGCAAGGCTGTCCCGGTTGCAGTCCATATCGAAGGGCTCCCGGCCCTTTATGTGGATCTGGTTTTCACGTTCCTTAAAGATTGCTGACCCTGCGGTGCTCATTGTATTTTCCTTCAAGCTGCTACGAAAAAGGTCATCGCGGGCATGGCCCGCTCCTACTCTAGAAGAGGTAGTCTTCGGCAGGCTTGCCTTCCTCGAGCGCGTCCAGTATTTCATCGATAACGTTCTCACCGCTCACGTTCCGGTACCAGTAGCCCTGCGGATATATGATCAGGATCGGCCCTTCCTCGCAAAGTTTAAGGCAGCCGGTGCTGGAGACGATGGCATTCATGCCGCGGTCCACAAGTTCCTCTTCGAGGTAATTTATGAGCTGCATCGAATCTTTTTTGATGCACTTTCCCTTGGCTTCCAGGCCTCTGAAGCTGGCGCAAACGAGTATATGGTGGTCGGGTTTTTGCATTTTCGTGGTCCTTTCTCAAATCTCGGAATTTGGTTTTTCACTGCTCCTCGCGAAGCGACAGCAAAAGGAGTTATTTTTACTGTTTATTGCTAAGCTTACATCACCAGTTCAAAGGATTCCTCAGGGGAATCCCTGTCTTTGCGGTCGAGGAGAGCATCGAGTATTTTTTCGAGCAGGCGCACTCCCCCCATGTACCCGACAGTGGGAAAGTAGCTGTGTCCTATGCGGTCGAGGATAGGGAAGCCGAACCTGATAAAAGGGATGTCCTCGTCACGCGCGATGTACTTCAGATAAGTGTTGCCCATCATGAGGTCGACGGGATCGTTTTTTATCCACTGGTGGAAAAGGAACATGTCGCCCCCTGCCCTGACATTCACCTGGTGAGGGATCTCACTGGTGATCTCCCGAATTCTGGACTCGAACTTCTTCCCGGGGGTGCCGGTAACAATGTGGATGGGCCACATGTCGATTGAGACGAGAAACTCGGTAAGAGATATTAGCTGGTCCGGGTCTCCTACAAGCCCCACCTTTTTGTGATAGAAGTATTGGTGCATGTCGGTGATGATGTCCAGCAACCTTCCCCGCTCGAGGTTGATTGAATCGGGGACGCTGACCCCCGCAACGGTTCTGAGCGTATCGATGAATGAGTCCGTTGCCTTAAGACCGATGGGCAGCTCGAGCAGTTCACAATGAACGCCGCATTTCACATCCAGGGCGCGGGCTGCGGGCCATGAAGCGGTCTGGCCAAGCGCAACGGTCGCCTTACTGTCACCGGTGCTCGTCAGGGCGCCTACTGTGACACCGCCTTTTGGATACATTTCAAATCTCCCGGTTTGAGGGCGATTCAAAACATTGGAAGTGTCCGGGAAAATAACCGTCCGGATGCCCAGTTCGCCGGCAATCCTCCTGATCTCTTCCATATCCGAGGGCTCTACATATCCGGGAATGATGTTGATCTGCTCCGACCGCTTCCCGTTGGACGCGGAAAAATAGCTCACCATGGCTTTCGTCATATTCGCAAAGCCGGTTACGTGCGATCCGACATAACTCGGCGTATTGGCGTGAATGACAATCCTGCCTTTGGGTATCTTTCCCTCGGCTTCGGCTTTTCGCGCTATCTGCGGGATATCGTCCCCTATGGTCTCCGACAAACAGGTGGTGTGGACGGCTATGACATCGGGATCGTAAACCGTAAATATCGTATCGATTGCCTGGATGAGATTGGCCTGCCCGCCGAATACGGATGCCCCTTCGGTAAAGGAACTGGTTGAGGCCATGACCGGTTCCTTGTAATGCCTGGTAAGGGCGCTGCGGTGGTATGCACAGCACCCCTGGGAGCCGTGGCTGTGAGGCAGGCAGCGGTGAATGCCCAGCGCAGCATACATCGCCCCGATCGGCTGGCATGTTTTCGCCGGATTTATCGTGAGGGCTTCTCTTTCGATGACTTTTTCAGGTGTATGTCGAAGCAGCATGAGGTTATTCTCCCTTCGGCCGATTACTGGCACGCATAGGTTGCGGCAAGTTCGGGGTTTGTCTGCCAGGGCGCTTTCAGGTACGACCATACTTTGCTGTTCACCATGCGGTCGATTTCCTCGTAGAAGTTTATCGCGCCCTTGAATCCTGCGTAGGGACCACCCGAATCGTAGCTGTGGAGCTGCTTCATCGGGATGCCTTTCTTCTGGATGGCGTACTTTTCCTTGATCCCTGCGCAAAAAATCGCAGGCTTATAGATGTCGATCATTCTTTCTGTTTCATACTGGCTGATATCGTCTATGACCAGGGTCCCCTCGGCCATTTGGGCCATCATTCCTTCATAGTCCTTGAACAAGAAACCCTTTGCGGCAAGCTCTTCGATTTGCTCTGCGCTCTTCCTGGGGCGGTATCTTTCCGGGTCCGGAAGAACCTCCAGCTCTTCGATGTTTCTACTGTCTGCGTCAATCTTTATGTCGGGCAAGACGCGCCGGCCCTCGTAGTCATCTCTGTGAGCGAACTCATAGCCCGCGGAAATCGTCTTCATGCCGATCTCCGCAAAAAGGTCCTGGTAATGGTGGGCGCGGGAGCCTCCGACAAAGAGCATGGCGAGTTTTCCTTCACAGCGCTCCCTGACTTCGGCCTGAACTTTTTCCACCTCCACCATCTCCGTAGCTATGACCTCCTCCACCCTGTCGATAAGCTCCCGATCGTCGAAATACTTTGCGATCTTGCGCAGGGACTTTGCAGCGGATTTAGCACCTATGAAGTTGATCTTTATCCAGGGAATCCCGAATTTTTTCTCCATCATCTCGGCGACGTAATTAATGGACCTGTGGCACATGATTGCGTTCAGATCGGCGGTGTGCGCGCTTGCGAACTGGTCGTAAGTGGAGTTGCCGCTGAACGTAGCCACCGGGGTGATCCCGCATTTTTCCAACACCCGGTCGATCTCGAAGGCATCGCCGCCTATGTTGTACTCTCCGAGCATGTTTACGCGGAACTTGCCTTCCTTCGCCGTATCATCAAGCCCCACAACATGCTTGAATATGCCGTTGTTAGCTATGTGGTGGCCTGCCGACTGGCTTACTCCCTTGTAGCCCTCACAACTGAAAGCGAAGATGTTGATCCCAAGCTTCTCTTTCATCTCCTTTGCCACGTTGTGAACGTCGTCTCCGATCAGTCCGACCGGGCAGGTGGAAAAGATACTGATGGCCTTGGGCTTGAAGATGTCGTAGGCTTCCTGGATTGCGGCCCTGAGCTTTTTTTCGCCCCCGAATACGATATTCTCGTCCTGAAGGTCCGTCGAAAAGCAGTAGGTCATGAAATTTGGGTCTTCGGCAGTAGGCGGCCTGGTCTGATTTCGCCTGGTAAGCCAACTGTAGAATCCACACCCGATCGGGCCGTGAGTGAGGTTTACGAAATCCCTGGTCGGCCCCAGCACCACCCCCTTGC
>JBEKPW010000159.1:0-12289 GCA_049520315.1 Syntrophobacteraceae bacterium | reverse complement strand
ACCTGCTAAATGTCGCCATGTAATCATCTACACCACAATGTATTTTAGGAGTTGTCATGCCTCCATGATATAATACATAGGTTTCGAAAACGCAACTAAAAATGTCGGAGTAGTACTAGCTATCTGCATATCTTCTCGGCCATTGTTTCGGCCAGCTTCATCACGTTATCATGGGCTTCGACTGCCCCCGCTTCTCGAACCCCGCAAGCCCGAATGAGATGGCTCTCGGTAAATCCATACCATTTGAAGAAGTAGTCGTACCTTCCGAAAATATCGGCAAACCTTTCCTGGTCCGGATTTCCCTGAGTCAGAATGAAAACCAGCTTTTTGCCCCCTGATAAACGGGAGGCCTTGGGATTGGTGAGGTAGTCAGATCCCAGATAGGAGTAGGAACGGTCTATAAAGCCCTTCAGTTGGCTGGACAAATCGCCATAGTAGACTGGCGAAGCCAGAACGAGAACATCCGTTTCACGAACGGCATCCAAAACTTCGGTCAGATCGTCTTCAAGAGCACAGTTATCGAGCTTGGTCTTACACGCCATACAGGCCCCTGACAGCCACGATATTCCAGCTTATTCAGGGCGAAAGCCTGAACCTCTGCGCCCAGCTTTTCAGCCGTGGTGCAAAAACGGTTTGCGATAGCGGCACTATTTCCCTTTGCCCGTGGACTCCCCAGCAAACAGACAACCTTCATTTCACTCTCCCATAGTTGACGGCACTCCATCGATCTTAGCCGAGTGAATAATAGCGGCGAAAGGGTTTTCGGTCAATGAGAGGGTGATGCGAAACTTGAGCATATCCTGTGATGATCGCCAAAATTAGATAAGTTATTCCCAATCAAGGAAAATTACTTTGACAGCAAGGTCTGGGCGTTTTATAAGATGCGCTCTTTGCCAATTCACCTTCTCTGCTGGACAGACTCGGACGCCTGGCCGAAAGCTCCTTCTCCAACCAAACAAAAGTGGAAAACTGCATCCTCACGAGGAGACGCATTGAAGATCGGCAAGCTGGTCAATGAGACACGTGTGTCCAAGGAAAATATCCATTACTGCGGGCGCGAGGGCCTTTTGCCCCGACCCCGGAAGCTGGGGAAAAACGTCGTCGGCTGCAATGAAAGCTGCGTGGGGCGAATTCGCCTTATCAAAGAACTTCAAGACCAAAGCTTTCTTCGGTGGGATCATCGTGAACATGGACAGGATCGGATTGGGACCCCGGCAAGGTTTCGACCCGGAGGCGCTGAATGCTGCCGCAGTTTATGAGGAATACCAGTGCGGAACTTCTTTGTCGTAAGCCTCTTTGCAATTTTAATCTCCAACCCCGCGGACGCTCAAGAAGTCCGGGAACAACAGGTATGGGTTATCTAGAGAAAGGAGAGCAAAGCTATGAGGTATTGTAGGGGATTCACCGGTCTTCTGTTACTCGCGATAATGGGTCTGGTGTTGGCCGGGCCTGCCGTCTACGGTATTGCCGAGGCGAAGGAAGTGACGATTGGGTTTACGGGTCCCATCAGCGGCGTGGCAGCGGAATATGGTCAGGACTGCGTGAACGGATTGGAAATGGCCGTCAATGAAATCAACGCAGGCGGGGGAATTACTGTTGGCGGGGAGCAGTACACCTTGAAACTGGTCAAGCTCGATGACATGATCGACCCGACGCAGGCGGTCAACAACTGCCGGAGGCTGCAGGATCAGTACAAGGCTCCGGCAATATTCAACCCGGTGTTCAATACCCTTGCCGCCATGGCCAAAATTAACGAGGAGAAGGGCAATGAGTTTCTGGTTATGGCTTATACCAGCACGCCCAAGGTGGTCGAGATCGGCAACAAACTGCTGGCTGGCATTCCCCCGCCATTCACCATATATGTAAGGAGTTTTGCCGATCAGGCGTTGAAAGAGGGGTGGCGAAAGGCTGCTATGGTTGTGACACTGGGGGCCTACGGCGATGAGTGGCGACACAGCTTCAAGGAATATTGGGAATCCAAGGGGGGACAGATCACTGAGGACAAACCTGCTAACTACTACACAGAGACCGACTTTTCAGCTCAGTTGACCGCAGCCATCGCGTCCAAGCCGGATGTAATCCTCATTGGGGGACCTTCCGGACCCACAGCTTTGGTCATCGAACAGGCTCGCAACCTGGGGTACAAAGGGGGATTCATCATGATCGACCAGGCAAAGGCCGATTACATCGCCAATATTCTCAAAGGCACCGAACTCATGAACGGCACGATTGGAGTGGCGGCTGTAAACCAGCTCCCTTTTCCCGCGATGCCCGCTTTTGACAAGAAATATACGGAGCAATACAAACGTATGCAGACGTGGGAAGTGTGCTTGAACTATACCGCTATGCACGCCCTGGCACGGGCCATGGTTGCGGCTGGAACGGTTTCCGATCCTGTCGCAATTCGCGCGGCCTTGCCGAAAGCCTTCCCTCTTCTCGGGGACAAATTCCCTGTGGAGTTCTACGGAATCACGCCGGGGGGGCGCATGGAGCTCTTGGCATCCGTGCAGTTCATTAAGGATGGAAAATACAGTCCGTTGCAAACGTGGTGCTGGTGGCTCAAGACCGAGGAAGAATTCAACCTTTTCAAAGAGCAGCACCCGGCGCCCGGGAACGCGACCATGGGATTTCTCAAATTCGAGCATGAAGAGTAAAGGGGAAAGCATCCCCGGGTTATTGCAAGGCTTGAATCTCTTCCGGGCCGATTGCAAGCGGAAAGACGGTGAGCAATCAATTAAGTTGTGGCGCCGGCTAAGTTGGCGCGCTTCGGTCAGGATTCGTTTCGCTGGAATGACATCTCCCGCCCAACTATGTTTTCTACTTCTCGTTGGGCGGTTTTGGGACAGAAGCACATGCAGCTTTTTTTGCAACAGATATTTAACGGCGTTATGCTGGGCAGCACCTATGCCATTGTGGCGTTGGGGCTCACCCTGGTCTTCGGCATCCTGAACATACCCAATTTTGCCCATGGCCATCTTTACATGCTGGGCGCATATCTCTGTTTCTTTCTGATGAGCCAGTACGGATTCGGATACTGGATATCTTTGGTCTGCTCTGTGGCGATCATGGCCATGGTCGGCATGCTGGTCGAAAGGCTCGTTTATCGCCCTTTGCAGGATCGGTCGCACATGAGTTCATTTATCTCCGCAATCGGCGCCCTCGTAATTTTGGAAAATGGCGTGATCGCAATTTGGGGTCCCCAGGGGCGTCGGATCCCGAATCCTTACCCGGGCATCGTGGATTTGTTGGGAATTACCATGAGCACCCAGCGGCTCATCGTCATCGTGTCAGCGATCGCCCTGATTGTCCTGCTCCAGATTTTCATCAAGAAAACCACAGCGGGCATGACCATTGAAGCCGTTGCCCAGAACCGCGCAGGGGCCGCGCTCGTCGGGATCAACGTCAACCGCGTCTCATCAATCACCTTTGCCATTTCTACGGCCACAGCCGCGGCAGCAGCCTGCCTGGTGGCCCCTATCTTCATGATTTCTCCTACCATGGGTGCTTTTTTGGGGATGAAGGCCTTTGTCATCGTAATCCTGGGAGGGCTGGGCAGTATACCGGGCGCGATAATGGGGGGATACATCCTTGGGATCCTGGAAGCGCTCGGGGGAGGTTATCTGTCCGCTGCCTACAAAGATGTCTATGCATTCGGGGCTTTGATCCTGATCCTGGCCATAAGGCCCACCGGGTTGTTCGGTAGAGAGGTTAGCTGATGGCAGTCAAAGGATTTTTACGCGAGAAGTCGCTCTATCTGCTTCTGGTGGTGTTTGCGCTGGTCCTCCCATTTCTAATTACCGACCGCTATGTCTTCCAGATCGTGATCATGGGATGTCTTTTCTCCATTTGCACACTCAGCATGAACTTGATCCTGGGCTATACCGGGCAGGTATCGCTGGCACACGCCGGTTTTTTCGGAATTGGGTCCTACGGTGTGGCACTCATGACGAAACAAGGTGTCTCCTTCTGGCTGGCGCTTCCACTGGCATCTCTCATTGCTGCGGCAACAGGCCTTCTGATTGGGCTGCCCACTCTTCGCACGCGTGGTTCGTATTTCGCCATTGCTACGCTTTGCTTTGGAGTCATTATCTCTGTTGTGGCCGGAAACTGGATTGAGGTCACGGGTGGATATACAGGCGTCGTGGGGATTCCTTTGCCGTCCCCTATTTTCTTTCCCGGGATCGGGTCAATAAGTTTTCACACTATGTTGGCGCAGTATTACCTGGTTTTGGCCTTTTTGCTCCTCACTCTTTTGATCATGCACCGGTTGGTCTATTCCCTTTTGGGACTGAGCTTCATGGCCATTCGGAACAATGAAATCCTTGCTGAGGCGGTTGGGGTGAACACGTTTGGGGGGAAACTCCTCTCCTTTGTGGTGGCCAACTTTTTCGCCGGTATGGCCGGCGGCATTTATGCCAGTCTTATTGGCAGCATTAGTCCCAGCACGGCTTCCATCGACCTGACCTTTAACTGGCTCATATACCTTCTCCTGGGCGGGGCAGCGACTCTGGCCGGACCAATTATCGGGGCCTTCGTCATCCCGGTAATCCTGGATCAACTGCAGTTTCTCCAAGGTTACCGTATGATTATCTTTGGCGTCTTATTGATAGTGGTAGTCATCTACTTTCCTCGAGGGATCATGGGCGGAATCAGTGATTTGGTGGCAAGGGCGCGTGCCTGTTATGAGAGGGGGAAAGGAGTGAAGCGTGCTGCTGCGGGTTGAGAATCTCACCAAGCATTTCGCCGGCTTGGCGGCTTTAACCGCTGTGTCTTTCGAGGTCCGGGAGGGCGAGATACTCTCGATTGTGGGACCCAACGGGGCCGGGAAGACAGTTCTTTTCGGACTGATCAGCGGTTTGCTCAAGGCCACTTCCGGGCGGATCTTTCTTCAGGGCCAGGAGATTACCGGCCTGAAGCCGTACCTGAGAGCCCGCAAAGGCATCGCCCGTACTTTTCAGACCACTGCCCTGTTTGACCAGCTTCGCGTAGTGGACAATCTCGCGCTTGGCTACCGATTGCGAACCAAGAGCGGTTTTTGGTCCACCCTCTTGCATAACCCCGGGTGGAATAAAGACAAGATCAAGACCACAGAGCGGGTGGAGGAGACGTTGGACTTCATAGGGCTCACGGAAAAAGCATTTCATCCGGTCTCCGTACTTTCCCAACTTGAGCAGAAGCGACTGTCCATCGGGATGGCCCTCATCGGTGAACCTCAGATAATCCTGTTGGATGAGCCCACCGGTGGTCTGGTTTTGGAAGAAACGGAATTAATTACCGGCCTGATCAGGAAAATTCATCAGACCTACGGGATCACAGTCTGCCTTATCGAGCACAAGATGCGGATGGTAATGGGCCTGGCCGAGCAAATCATTGTTTTGAATTTCGGGAGAGTGATCGCTGAGGGGGCTCCCACGGACATCGGGAGCAATCCTGAGGTTATTGAAGCATACCTGGGAGAAAAGTACGTTGCTTAAACTCAACAATGTTTCCACTTTCATTGGCGAATTTCAGGCGGTCCGGGAAATCTCCTTGGAGATTCCCCGGGGTGATTTTGTCACCCTTTTGGGTAGCAACGGCGCCGGCAAGACCACTCTCTTCAGGACCATTGCAGGGGCGCTGAAGCCGTCCCAAGGGAGGATCGAGTTTAAGGGCAATCGTATTGACGGAATACCGGCAAACAAAATCGTCTCTAAAGGTATCTGTCTTTGTCCGGAAGGGCGCCAACTTTTTCCGCAGCTTTCAGTATACAAAAATCTGATTCTGGGCGCGTACTCACGCCGGAAGGACCGCAAAGGCGTCCAGCAATCTCTGGAACAGGTTTATGCCCTGTTTCCCATTTTGAAGGAGCGGAAAAATCAACTGGCCGGCACTTTCAGCGGTGGGCAACAGCAGATGCTCGCCATCGCCCGCGCCCTTATGTCCAAACCGGACATGTTATTACTCGATGAACCTTCCATCGGACTGGCGCCGCTTGTGGTCCGCCATATCATCGGGGAAGTCCTCAAAGCCATCCATGAAGCGGGGACTACAATATTCCTGTCGGAGCAAAATGCCAATATGGCGTTGATGATCAGCCGCCGGGGTTATGTAATGGAAAACGGAAGGATTGTTTTAGAAGGACCGAGTGACCAGCTTATGCACGACGATAGGGTAAGAAAGGCATATATCGGGACCTGAGATCGCTTCGTCCATTGGCCAATTTGACACATCTGCGGCAATGTAGTCTTTGGCCCGTGGTACCCGAGAAAGTGCAGGGCTGATGAGAAGATCGGGATCGTGCTGGAGACAATAGCTGGAGCCCGTTGGCCGAAAGCCTCCCGGGTCGTAAATCCCCAACGCCCCCCAAAAGCCCCTTTGGGGTCTAAATTGCGCTGTTTCGTGTCGCTTTTGGACCTGAACCCCTGATATCACCTAACCCATTGACCATCACCACGTGGCCCGCCCCTCACGGCGGCAACAGGGGCGGCGGGTTATCACGAGGACCCAATCAGCCCGGGTCATCGACGCCCTTTTCGAGCTGATAAAACAATCCCTGCAAAACGGCGAAGATGTTCTCATCAGCGGATTCGCAAAATTTTCAGTGCGAGAGAAGCCGCCGCGTAGGGGCAGCAATCCACAGACGGTAGAGCGAGAGGAAATGACAGGAAATGACATTGTTTTTCGATTTTTACACCCGTCACATCGTAAAAACAGTACAATATCTACCTGGATTTCGGGGCGTGCGGAAATATTTTCTTGACGTGCGGCTCTTTTCTCAGATAAGGGTACAGTGCCTCAATGCTGGTACTGCGTTTGTGGCCATAACAAAGGGTTACCGCTGTGACCGCTAAGAATCTGATCATAACGAGCAACATAACGATCCGCAACAAAGTCTTCAGCTATGTTCGGGACCGGATCCTGAGTGGCGAAATTGTGCCGGGTGAACGGCTGGTCGAGACGAAAATCGCCTCCGAGATCGGCACCTCCCGAACCCCCATAAGAGAAGCCTTCCATACCCTGGAACGTGAAGGACTTATCGATTCCATCCCGAGGGTCGGTTACGTGGTGCGCCCGATAAGTAAAGAGGAGGTGGAAGAGATCTGCGCCATTCGCCTGGTCATAGAGGCGCTTGCGGTGCGCTGGGCACTCCAGAAGGCCCACAAGAAATTAATCAAAGACCTCAAAAAAAATATGAGCCGGGCCGAGCAGTTGTTGGAGAAAAAGCAGTACAGCGATTTCGTGGAGGTGGATGCGGCCTTTCATGAAGTGATAGCCCGATGCAGCGGAAGCGACCGGCTTCTGGAACTGGCCCAGACTCTTCGAAGACACATGCTGCGATACCGTGCCAAAAGTATCTTTTCGGCAGACACTGTCGCGAAGGCAATAGTCGGCCACAAAGCCATTCTGGCCGCCATTGAAGATGGTAATGCCGACGCAGTCGAGCAAACGATCAAAGTCCACCTGGAAGAATCGAAGGAAAGTTGTATCCGCTATGGTTCGAGTGAGCGCATTGAAGATGATTGCTCACTTCCTCAATCTGAGCTCAATAATCATTGGTGACAATAGACGTTCGCACGCTTCACGGTAGCAACAGTAACTCACGTCCCTTTTGGGACACCCTTGAAACAATGAAAAGCGTCATTTCCTTCGCGTCTCTCCCTGGCCTGTCGATGATCAGTCTTCGCGTCGGAACTTTTTCGTAACAGCCTTGTTGGATAGGGGCGCGTCTCTCATCATGGTTGCCTCAAATAGCCAAAAACGAATGGCCGGGCAAAAAGATGCCTGGCCATTCGTCCATTGACTTAACCTCGCATTATTCGCCAACCAGCCCTGGTTTCAATACTATTTTGGCCTTTTTGGGAGGAAACAGCAAGTTCAGCAACTCAACTGAAGGCGCCTTTGAAATGAGGCTGCCTCCGAAGTAGGTGACAGCGCAGCCGCTGATCAGTATCCATTCCATGGTGCCCAAACCCATCAGGGGTGGATTCCTTCCCATAACCGCCCAACCGCCAAAAAGCGCGGCAACTGTGCCGAAGATCACAGTGAGCATGGAGCCCAACTTTGTGGCCCCTCTCCAGTAATAGGAAATGACGGTTACAAATACAAAGATTGATCCAAGACCCATTGCAGCCAGTCCCATAAAGGACACGAGCAATTCAGGCGGCCGTTCGAGGGTCCAGTAGAAGGGGAGGAACAGAAAGAGGGCGATCAAAAAGTAGTTCATCCCGATCAAGGATCGGTCGGATGTTTGGGGACGCCAGAGCTTTACGATGTCCCTGGATACGTTGGCGCTCATTATGAAGACCAGTGCCGAGAGCGTGCCAAGGGCAGCCCCAACTAGAGCTGTAAGATATAGGCATAGCAATCCGGTACCGCCTATCCCCCAGGCAAGCATCGGCGCGGCAAGATCGGCGCCCCACTGCTTGTTTGCCAGAAGATTGGTGCCGAAGAGCATTCGAGCTATAAGGCCGTTGCTTGAGCAGTCGAGCATGTTGGGGATCCCGACTACAACGAAAACTATAGCAATGAGAGTTGCAAAATCTTTATTCGACAATTTTTTCATGCCGAGAAAACGGCTGACGTTATGCGGAAATCCGATAGCCATAGTTAAGAAGATGATAGGTGTTGCAAGAATGCCGGTGTAGGTGGAGAAAAGCTCGCTTACACCTACCTTCGGCAGACTGCGATCTATAAGCAACATGAGGCTGGGCTTTTGCGCCATGAGGGCATCGGATATCTTGCCGAACCCACCCGCATAAATGAGCGCCCATACGCTAAGGAGTGCGCCTACAAATCCGATGAACGCTCCTTTTACCGCGATGAACCACTGGGTCCCGGTGTAGCCTCCAATGGCCAGGAAGATCCAGGCAATCGTTATACAGATGAGCAGACACCAGAAAGGGGGAAGCCCGGTAACCGCGTACCATACCCCACCCGCTGCCTTTAACTGGCCTACGGAATACATGAACAGGAAGAAGAGCATGCTAACTGCGACGAGCGTCTGGAGCCATCTTGATTCAAATCGTCGTCCGATCGTTTCGGTGACTGTAGTTGCCCCGAGTTTCTCTGCAAAGTCTCTTGTCTTGGTCGCAGCGAGCCAGATGGCGGGAATGATTCCAACCAGGCCCCAAATGCCCCCAAACCACATGCCCGAAAAACCGATCTTGTACACCATCCCCGTGCTGCCGCAGAAGGCCCAACCGGACAAATAGGCGCCGCAAAGGGCGAACCCGGTCACCCAGGGACCAAAGTCCCGTTTACCCACGAGGAATTCGTCGTAGGATTTCCATCGCCTTTTTGCAAGAAATCCCAGAGCGACCGCAAGAATCAAAAGACAGGCGGTCCCGATCATTGACCCTATCATCATGCCGGTTGTCGGCTCGGGAATATTCAGGAATTCTCCGCTCATCCTTCCCTCCTCTTCCTCAAAATCAGCCATGTTCCAATCACGGTCAAAAGAACATTGAAGGTCAGAACCAGTGCCCAGCCAATCCATGCTAATGTGGGATCAACAACTTGTTCCATAACACCTCCTCGTGCTTGATTATGGCGTCAAAGAAGGGGCGTGTAGTAAGCGCTCTTCATGATGCTGTAGCGAAGGAGAAGGTCACCGATAAAGACGAAGATCAACCTGAGAAAAATGCCCACTGTGTAAACGCCCGATCCCCACATGGCCAAAGTGATCAGCAGCGGCCCCACAATACCGATCAGGATGACCCCTAAATAAAATAATTTGGAAAAATCGCCCCGGACCAGGTTGGATACCGAAAAGTTGGCGGCTTCCGAGGCATGAAAGGTACCCCATAAATAAAGGGCGATCAGCCCGATGTAAGCCAGCAATATCATTCGGCACCAGACTTCCATGCCCAGCACTTCCCTGCCGCTTATTCCCATCATGAACTGAATCAGCTGGCTGCCCACCCAGATGCCGGACACGATGGACAAGGGCAGAACCGTGGATTGATTCCAGGAAGGGATCGCCTTTATCACATTCATGGTGGCAAATCCGTGCATGATGAGCAGGATACAGATGAACCCCATCAGCGCCTTCAAGACCACGCCGTATTGGGTCCCGAGCAGGCTGGGGAAAAAGCCCATACAGGCAAAGGCGAGAATCACCCACATGCCTCTTGAGAGTTCGGAGGTCCTCGCCTTCAAAAACATTCCAAAAACTCTCTGGGGGTTGCCCAGATAGGCCATGTGAATCATGCCGCCCAGGGCAAGGGTGATTATATAGCCCACCACGTATCCCGGTCTAAAATCATAGAACAGGGATATAAAATAAGCGCCTGCGCCGATCTCGGAAAAGAAAAACGCGAGCCACAGAAACATTCCCTGTTCATCGATCCATTCGTGCTGCGGTGTTTTCTTGATCATCCACTCGTAGGCCGCCGGGTCTGTTTTAGGCGCGGGGACGAGCTTACTTAAAATAGTCTGCATCTTCAACCTCCTGGACATGATGAAATCGGTATCATATCGTCGTCGGCCATATCGGCTAAGCCGCCGCCTGCCCCGTATCTTTATAAACTTTAACGGCCACCGAAGTTTCCACATTCCCGGTAATGGGATCGTAGTGTTTCAAGGTTGACGGCAGGATCTTGCAGAAATTACTGCCCAGGCCCTTAGCAACAGGCCGCCCCTTTGCCCACAAGCCTCCCTGGCCGGCAATGCCTACAACTTTGTGATGCTGGCCCTGCATGGTCTTCAGGATACCGGACTCTTTCGCGCCGTATCTGTTTTCGAGCCATATCTTATCGCCATCCTTTAACCCTTTGCTCGCGGCAAGATCCGTATTCATAGTAATGGTGAATGTGTAGGGGCACAGCTCGCTGACCTCCTTCATCATGGGATTTTGAAAGGTGGTATTGTTCGTGTGAAGAACGTCCCGGTACGAAAACGCCACCAGGTCAAATTCCTCGTTGAGTTCGGGGTAGGAGGCCGGGGGATACCAACTGGGCAGAGGCACATGCTGGCTTGTGTCAAGCTCCATATTCGCATCCTTGCAGATTTTTTCGATGGCCATGCGGTCGTGGACCAAAAACTCCATGTAAACCGGGCTTCTGGACTTGGTTTCCCAACGCCAGTAAACGTCTTCGATGGGCTTATGCCAGGTGGCGTAGCCCTGCTTTTTGATTTTTTCCTTATCATTCCCGTACACCCAGGTAAGCACACGCTCGCCTATCTCTTTCCAGGTGAGTTTCTCGCCGGGTTTGATTCGCAGCTCGGGGTCCGTAATGCTGTAATAATCGCTGATGATTTGGTTGAGTTTGTCCAGCACGCCCACCCGGTGCGCAACTTCCATATAAACATCCCAGAAAAAGCGGCTCTCCCCGACGGGTTCTGCCACCGGCTGCTGCATGTGCACGTACCAGTCCTCATAGGATGGACTGCCGCTGAAAAAGAAGGCATCGATCTCACTGCTCCAGCAGTCCTTCTCGAGGTAGCTCACATCCGGCAGAATAATGTCGCCGAGTGCTTCATCGGTCTCGTTGACCCAAAGATCGTTGATCACGACGAAGCAGTCTTTGAAATTATCGAATGCGACCCGCCAGTCTGCATTGCTGATGAGAAAATTGCTGGCGAGGCCAAAGAGCATTTCCGGTTTTGCGGTCATTCCGAGCTTCTCCCAGAGCCAGTCTCTCTCTTTTAGATAGTGCACATGCGATAGTGTGGAATGCGGAAAAAAATCAATGCATCCCGAATTCTCGCACGGGACCTTGGGCGAATGCACCGGCCAGGGCACGTGGGACCAGAACACCGATGGAATAAGGACACCGTCCGGCCCGATCTTGGGCAACCGCTCATATTGGCCGCCCGGATATTTTCTACGTATGGAAGGCCATCCCATGGTGCCGCCTGGCACATCCTCCGCCCCGACCAGCTCGCTCAAAAGATCGATGGCCGACACCTGGTGAATGCCGTTGGAGTGGCCCTGGGCGCCGCGGAACGTCACGGAGGACACGGGCCTGTAGGGGAATGTTTTTCCCTCGATCGTGATGGTGCTACCGATCTGGGCGGTTTCCACCCACTCATGGGCGATGCGGCGCATGGTTGCGGCGGGCACCGTGCTGATCTTTTCAGCCCACTCGGGCGTAAACTGCTTCAAGTGCTTTTTCAAGGCGACAAAAGCCGGCGTAACGGTTTGGCCGTTGATTTCGTATTCGCCCTCGAGAGCAAAATCCTCGTCCGCAATATCCGGTGTATCGTATTCCTTGATTTTCTGAGCTTTTAGATCGTAAACCAGCGGCTTTCCGGATTCCTCATGACGATAGAATGTGCCGTCGGCCTTGATCAGATAGGGAAAGTTGGT
>JBEKPW010000158.1:0-13252 GCA_049520315.1 Syntrophobacteraceae bacterium | reverse complement strand
CCCACCTCGCGGCGACGCAGTTACCTTTGGCTATCGGGAGTGGGCGCCTCCCGAGAGAGGACTTGCACCTCTCAGATCGCGCCTGCTCCCAGGCGCACTCATTCCGGCGAAGGCCGGAATCCCGTGTTTTTTTACTTGGTTAAAAGCACTGGCCCCCGGGCTTTCGCGGGGTGACGATCCCTTACAATATGTAAAAACTTTATTGACAATGCACTAAGAGATCCGAAAATATTAAGATTATGGAAAGAGAGCCCAAATATGATGACTGTCAGGCGTAAGAGGCGTACATTTGCCAGGCGTAAAATCTGCCGTTTCTGCGTGGATTCGGATCTGCACATTGATTACAAAGACTCGAAAACGCTCCGCTACTTTGTGACAGAGCGTGGTAAAATAGTTCCGAGGAGAATATCCGGCAACTGCGCAAAACATCAGCGCGTACTCACCCTTGCCATAAAGAGGGCGCGCCAGATTGCACTTCTGCCATATACCGCCATACACATGCTTTAGCACGGTGAACCCCTGCTGAGAGGCGTCTCGCCTGTCGGCCCACCGGGAGCGATAGACGCTAAGCTGTTGGCGGCGTCATCGGGATCGGGAACCCAGCGAGCGCCGGATGCACTTGATTGTTTGCGTTAGGTGACCAGGCCGTCCGCCAGATTAGAGTATTTCTTAAAACAAATGAATGCGCCCCAGGTAGATTTGCCGGTCTTGCGGCCAGGTTCTGCGGGAAAAGAGCTCTTGTTGCTGATCGTACTGACGGTTGGTCTTTTTCTCTCGATCACCTTCGTACCGTTGGTCGGGTTCTTTCCATGCATGCTGACACCTGCACCGACCGCGGTTGCGGTTATCAGGTGGGGGCTTCCGAACGCGTGGCTCGTGCCGGGTTGCTCAGCAGTCATTGGAGCAGTGATTCTTTACCTGCTGAACCTGTCTGACAGCATTGCTTACCTCCTGGCCCTGATCGGCATGGGCGCTCTGATAGGATACGGTTTCAGATGTCAATGGTCCACGGAGAAGATAGTCGGGCTTTCCAGCCTGTTTGTAATCGGGATGGCCGGGTTGTTTGTGATCTTGGCATTCACCGAGACAAAGGGCGAGATGGTCCAGTTGATCGAGCAGGACCTTCGAAGCGCAATATCGACTGCCCTGAAACAGCTCGGGAGTTCTTCACCAGAGACTCAAGAGATGGAGAAAAATCTCCTTGAAACTGTTCCGCTGGTAGTGAGAATTATGCCAGGGGTGCTTGTGTCCTGCATTCTCGCAATCTCCTGGCTCAATTTGCTCGTTTTGCTCAGGTATTGCCGCGCTGCTGCTACTGAGTATTGCGTGCGTACGAAATTGATCCTGTGGAAAGCCCCGGAATTTATCGTCTGGTTCGTCATAGGGGGCGGCCTGATGATGCTTTTGCCTGTGGGCGGTTTGAAAATGCCCGCGATAAATGTAATTATCGTTACGGGGACTATCTATTTTCTTCAGGGTGTTGCAATCGTGGCCTTCTATCTTGAAAGATGGAAATCGCCCTTTTACGTGAAGGGCTTCGTCTATGCTTTGTTATTTCTGCAGCAGTTCGTATCGATGGCGGCGGCAGTCTTAGGGCTTTTTGACGTCTGGTTCGATTTTCGAAAGCTGGGGAAACATCCGGCCTGAGGCCATGCTCGGGAGGTCGGCAAACGACTTGCTTCCTTAATCGGTTGTGATGTATTCTCGATGAGCCTGCCGGCTCATCTCACCAGGAGTCTGAGAATGAAAGTGATATTAACCGAAACGGTCGAATCCATCGGGCAAATTGGCGACGTGGTGAATGTGGCGCCGGGGTATGCCCGTAATTTTCTTCTTCCCAAAGGAATGGCGATGGAAGCCACCGGCAGGAATGTGCGAGAGTTGGAACACAAAAAGCGCCTTCTTGCGCAAAAACGTGAACAACTGCGCCAGCAGATGTTGTCTTATGCCGAGAAGCTGAACTCGGTCACCATTACGATGCGCCGCAAAGTTTCCGAAGAAAATAAGCTCTATGGTTCGGTGAGCGCGGCCGACATCGGCAAAGCGCTCGAGCAGCAAGGGTTTGAGACTCAGAGGAAGGACATTGTTATCGAACAGCCGATCAAACAGCTCGGAGAGTTTAGCGTCGTTGTCCGGGTCGGCGTCCAGGTTACCGCAAATATTCGCGTGGTGATTGAAAAAGAAGAGTAGTGTATGGAGGACCTCTCAGCGGAACTCCGCAAACTTCCACCCCAACAGATCGAGGCTGAACAATCGCTGCTGGGTGGAATCATGGTGGACAGCTCCGGCCTGCCATCAGCCCTCGAGGTCTTGAAGGGCGACGAGTTTTACAAAGAATCCCACCGTATAATCTTCACGGTAATTCAGGACCTTTTCGAACGCAACGAACCGGTTGACATCCTGACAGTGACGAACCTGCTCGATGAACGCAAGCAACTCGAAAGCGTCGGCGGGGTATCGTATATCGCTGCCCTTACGGATGCGATGCCTACCTCGTCCAATGTTGCCGCGTATGCAAAGATAATCAACGAAAAAGCGGTTCTGCGAAAGCTTATCCAGTCTGCAAACGAAATCATATCGTTTGCCTATGGCGGAGGAAAAAGTTCCGAAGAAGTCCTGGACACCGCCGAAGCCGCCATTTTCAGGATCGCCGAACGCAAAATTCGCAACTCGTATTTTCCATTAAAGGAAGTCATCAAAAAGAACATAGAGACAATCGAACGCTACCAGGAATATCGGGAGAGCGTGACGGGCGTCCCGAGCGGCTACAAAGATCTTGATAAGCTGACCGCAGGGTTCCAAAAATCCGATCTTATCATAATCGCCGCCAGGCCTAGCATGGGAAAAACCGCCCTTGGTTTATGCATCGCTCGAAATGCAGCGAAGGAGAGCGGGATTCCGGTGGGCTTCTTCTCGCTGGAGATGAGCAAGGAGCAGCTTGCGATGCGCCTTCTGTGCTCGGAGGCCAGGGTGGATTCCCACAAGATTCGTTCTGGTTTCCTCAGCAGACAGGAATGCGGCAAGCTCCTCCAGGCTGCAGGGCTTTTTATGGATGTACCGATATATATAGACGACACTCCTGCCATTTCGCCCCTGGAACTGAGGGCTAAAGCACGCAGAATCATGGCGGACCAGGGTCTTGGGCTTGTCGTGGTCGATTACCTGCAGCTTATGAGAGGCCGGGACACCGTGGAACGCAGAGAGCAGGAAATATCCGAGATATCCCGTTCGCTCAAAGGATTGGCAAAAGAATTGGATATTCCGGTGATCGCCATCGCTCAGTTGAACCGAAAAGTTGAGGAGCGCACCGACAAAAGGCCCCTTCTGAGCGACCTTCGTGAAAGCGGAGCCATAGAGCAGGATGCGGACGTAATCGCTTTCATCTATCGTGATGAAGTTTACGCCAAGCAGGCCTGCAAAGAACCGGGGGTTGCAGAAATCATAATTGGAAA
Source organism: Syntrophobacteraceae bacterium (assembly GCA_049520315.1). Taxonomy (GTDB): domain Bacteria; phylum Desulfobacterota; class Syntrophobacteria; order Syntrophobacterales; family Syntrophobacteraceae; genus SbD1. Next base: position 9,800 of record JBEKPW010000158.1, on the reverse strand, counting down.
GCAGAGAAACGGCCCCTCCGGTGAAACGGTGAAACTGGCGTACATAAGTACCTATACGCGTTTCGAAAACCTTGCCATCAGCGTATGATACCAAGTTGCGTTCCAAGAATGCCGCTCGCAGCCGGCCCACCGCGTCTGAAAGACGCGGTCCAACGTGGGCTGGCGCGAGTTATGTGCCGGAGAGCGGTCCAGCCGCCGCTGAACCGCGAGTGGCACTTCAGTCTCTTTAGATGTATCCTGCCTGTGGAGAAAAGGTTCGCTTTGCACTAATATATTGTTCTAATACCAATTTGCGTTCACGATGGTGCCAATGAATGACAAAGAAAGTGCGGGTTGCCCCCAACTTAGCCATTGCAGGGCCATTTAGGAGCGGGGCTGCGGTGGCGCCAGCGAGGAACGCTGCGCCGATCTCCACGCCCCGCGAGGTGCCGCGCTCTGCCTCAAGCGCTTGCGCGTGTGGCAGAAATCCCAGGGACGCGGGGGAAAGTCCCCCGCTCTTTTACTTAGTTTAATCTTGAACGCAACTCGGTATAAGTCAGTCTCAGGAGGCTTCAAACTGACAGCATGACAGATAACACTGAATACTGGGATAAATCCGCTGAAACCCTCACCAGGGCCGGCATCGAGAAACTTCAGACCGGCCTGCTGAAATCGACTCTGCTGCGTGCCGTCCGCTCCAGCTTCTACGGCGAAAAGTTCAAAAAGATCGGTTTCGATCCGGGGTCGGTGTTCGGCCTTGACGACGTTGGCCGCATCCCTTTTACGGTAAAGCAGGACCTGAGAGAGAGCTACCCTTACGGGTTTCTGTGTGAGCCGAAGGAGCGGCTGCTCAGGATGCATGTCTCTTCCGGGACAACCGGCCAGGCAGTAGCTGTTTTTTACACGAAGGCGGACCTCGAACTCTGGGCTGATTTGCTCGCCCGATGCATGTACATGGCGGGGGCCCGCCCCGGGGATACTTTTCAGAACCTTAGCGGGTACGGCCTTTTTACGGGCGGCCTCGGTTTTCAGTACGGGGCCGAACGCCTCGGCATGCTGACTATTCCCTCGGGTGCAGGCAACAGCAGGCGCCAGATTCAGATAATGCGCGATTTTTCGACCAACGTCATCCATATCATTCCCAGTTTTTTGCTCCTCCTCATGGATGTTATAAAAGAAATGAAAATCGATCCGCAAAACGAGCTTTCGCTCAGGATCGCGTTTGTCGGGGCCGAACCTTATTCACAGGAGGTCAGGAAGCGGCTTGAGGACTTTTACGGCATAAAAGTGTATAATAGTTATGGTCTCTCGGAGATGAACGGGCCCGGTGTCGCCTTCGAGTGTGCTTATCAGAATGGGTTGCATCTCTGGGAGGATGCCTACCTTGTCGAAATTATCGATCCGAATACGCTGGAGCCCGTGCCGGACGGACAGTACGGCGAGCTTGTAATGACAACTCTTAGACGTGAGGCTATGCCCATATTGCGTTACAGGACCAGGGACCTCACGAGGATATTGCCTGGCCCGTGCGGCTGCGGCCGCGTTCACAAACGGATCGATCGCATTCAGGGCCGCACGGACGACATGTTTATCATAAAGGGAGTAAATGTTTTCCCTATGCAGGTCGAGCAGGTATTAATGAACGTCCCTGAAGTCGGGAATAATTACGTGATCGTCCTCAAGCGTGAGAATAACGTCGATGATATGGTCGTGCGAGTTGAGGTGACCGACTCGGTATTCGTTGAGGACATGCGCGAGTTGGATCGCGTTCGAAAAAAAATAGCCCACGATTTGAAGAGCGAATTGCTCCTTACCCCGAAGGTGGAGCTGGTCGAACCCAACAGCCTGCCGAGAACCGAAGGAAAGGCGTTGCGGCTTATCGACCAGCGGGTGATTTGATAAAAGTGGAGCGGGAAGCAAGGAGCAGGAAGCAAGGAGCACCAAATAATTCCTTTTGGTTCTATCGCTACGCGAGTTCTCTTTTCCCGCTCCCTGCTTCCCGCTTCCCTGGAGGAATCATACGAAAATAATTGGCAGTGTTACCGGACTGAAACCCGGTGTTCGCCGGCGCCTGGAGAGCCTGGGCCGGCGTAAAGTCCCCGCACACCAGGTGATTTCACCCGAACTCTCCCGTGACTTGGCACATATCTCTTTTGAATCCGGACGTCAGATAGGATTGCTCATAGGCCGCGACGGCAGCGTTGAAACGGTGCTCGTTGGAGGTCCCCGCTCACTCTACATACCTGACCTGCCCAAGAGCCGAGGCGGAAGGTGGCGTCTTCGCGGGCTTCGCCTGGTGCATACCCATTTGAACTCGGAGCCGCTTTCGCAGGACGACCTTATGGATCTGGTGTTTCTGAGGCTCGACTGTGTTGGGGCCGTTTATGTGGACCTGCACGGCGGGGCCACTCAGCTTGAAGTTGCACATATACTGCCCGGGACTGCAGACGGTTTGAGAGGCTGGGAGGTGCTGGCGCCGATGCCGTGCTATGAACCTGACCTCGATTTTCAGGCCCTTGTCCGCTCTCTTGAAGACGAACTCGAACGCAATCGGCTGGCCATCCCCGCTTCAGCCCGTGGAGAAGACAGGGCTATTCTGGTCGGCGTCAGCGATTCTGACAGGGAAAGCGCCAAAAGGTCGATGGATGAACTGGTCGAACTTGCCCGCACGGGAGGAATTATCGCAGCCGATACCGTTATCCAGAGACAGCGCCGGAAGAATCCGAAGTTCTTAATCGGGAAAGGCAAGTTGAGCGAAATTGTCTTGCGGGCGCTTCAGTGCGGGGTGGATTTGCTTATCTTCGACCAGGAACTGAACCCCTCACAGGTGCGTGCGATAACCGATACGACGGAGTTGCGGGTAGTGGACAGGACCCAGCTCATCCTTGATATCTTCGCTCAACGGGCACAGAGCAGGGAAGGCAAGATTCAGGTCGAGATGGCGCAACTGAAATACCTGCTCCCAAGACTGGGGGTAAAAGATGACGCCCTGTCCAGGCTGACCGGCGGCATTGGGACCAGGGGGCCGGGAGAGACAACCCTGGAGATCAACCGGCGCCGTACCAAAGACCGCATAGCCCAACTCGAAGACGACCTGCGCAGCCTCCGAAAAAGAAGGAATCTAAGGCGGACAAAGAGGATCAGAAAGGAAATGCCCACGATTTCAATTGTGGGATACACCAACGCGGGTAAATCCACCCTGCTCAATTCTTTGACCCACAGCTCGGTTTTCGTAGAAGACAAGCTGTTTGCAACGCTGGACCCGATCAGCCGCAGGCTTCGGTTCCCGAGAGACTTCGAGGTCATAATAACCGACACTGTCGGATTCATAAGGGATTTGCCAAAAGACCTGCTGGAATCCTTTTCGGCCACCTTGGAGGAATTGCTGGACGCCGACCTGCTGCTTCATGTAATCGATATAAGCAACGAGCAGTTTGAAGAGCAGATGGTAGCGGTGGAAAGGACCTTGTCAAAGCTGGAACTGCACACAAAGCCGGCCATAACGGTTTTCAATAAAACCGACCTGGTCCCCGCCGACTTTGTCGAGCGCAAAGTAAGAAAACACGGGGGAATCGGCATATCGGCCATAAATCCGCGCACCCTCGAGCCGCTCATTCTGGCCATGCAGGACCGTGTCGCCGATTTCATGGAGGTAGGCGTACTCCGAAGAGACCCGGAACCCGTTCACGATGGAGACGGGGCGTAGGCCGCTCAAGGCGCGAGCACAGAGAAAATAGCCGGGTGGGCTAAGCAGAGCGCAGCCCACCAAGTCTTTTCTGTAGTAGGGTCGAGGGGCGAGGCCATGCCCGCGATAAACTTTTCGAGCCTAAAAGCCTTAAGCCTATCTTTTGCTTCAGCCTATCTCTTGCTTCAGCCTGCGAGGAGCGGGCTATGCCCGCTCCTGAGCACTTTCTTCGCCGTCTCCACGTCCTTTCGGATCTGCGCGCAGAGTTCATCGGGGCCGGAAAAGCGCAGCTCATCGCGAAGCCGGTCTATGAACCTGATGGTGATGAGCTTTCCGTAGATATCCTGGTCGAAGTCGAAAAGGTGCGCCTCGAGGGACAGGTCGGTATCGCCGAAGGTTGGATTGTATCCGAGATTGGCCGCGCCTCCGTAGGTTTTGCCGTCCACTTCGGCCTCGACTACGTAGACGCCTGTTCGGGGCGACATAATCGCAGGCATTCGGATATTGGCGGTTGGAAAGCCCAGGCCGACTCCTCTTTTTCGGCCGGGAATTACGGTGCCGCTTACTTCGAAGCACCGTCCCAGCAGCTTGTTGGCCTCTTTGATCTTCCCGCTTGCAATCATCTGCCGGATGGTCGTGCTGCTCACGACGGTACTATTCACCTTGATTCCGGTAACGGTTTCGACTTTAAAGCCGTATTGCTCCCCCAACTGCTTGAGAAAGGCGATATCGCCCTCGCGGCCGTGCCCGAACCGGTAATCGTGGCCGACAACAATCGCCTTGGCGCCTATCTTATCAACGAGAACGATCTCCACAAATTCACGGGCGGACATCTGCGAGAGCTCGTGATCGAAGGGGATCACGATCGTGGCGTCGATCCCGCAGCTTGCGATAAGATCGAGTTTCTGCTGGTGAGAAGTAATGAATGATGGGGTCTTCTCGGGGAAAAGCACCTCTAAGGGATGCGGGTGGAATGTCACCACGGCCGATTCACCCTTGAGCTCCTCTGCCCATTGCTTTACTCTTTGAAAAAGCGCCTGATGTCCCTTGTGAACCCCATCGAAGTTGCCGATTGTGATTGCCGGGTTTTTGAGCTTGCGCTGGACGGCCTCGATTCCGCGATACACCTGCATGCCGCTGAGACACCCTCCCGAAAGTATTTTGAATCGCCTTGACAGGCAAAGACTTTTAGAATACGATATTTGCGTTGTTTATGCAAGTGATTTGCCGAAGTGGCGGAACTGGTAGACGCGCTAGGTTCAGGGTCTAGTGGCCGTACGGCTGTCGGGGTTCGAGTCCCCGCTTCGGCAACCAAGCGAGAACATTAAGGATTCGGCTGCGAAGTCGGGTCCTTTTTTCATTGGTTTTTAGGCTCCCCCTTTATCTCCTTACGTTCCTTTGATCCTTGGAGTATTGAACGGAAAAGCACTCCGGCAATGTTCTGAGCGCTCGATCCACCCCGCAGCGTTTCTTCCGATCCGTAGAGAGATGACACCTCAACTACGCCCGATTCTACTGTGTAAGTGGCTGAATAGGTTTTGCCTTCAAACTCAATGCTGATCGGATAGCTTTGCCGGTCGCCCCCTTCTACATACACCCGAAGAGATTTCAGAATCAGTTCTCGAAGGGAAATTCCCTCCAGTGCCGCCGCTGACTTTGCGTTTCTGTGAAGGTCCTCTGGAAAATCGCGGATCGTGTATGCTCTAGCCATTTGTCGCCTCCTTGTTAAATTGTGGCTATTAAGGTAGTAAAGGCTATCATGATTGTCAATAGGAAAATGCAAACTCTCTCGACAAATGTTGACTGATCGTTGGCTGACCGTTTGTAAAGTGGCATTGGATAATGCTATGCTGCTAGTCCATTAGATTGAGAGTCTAGTGCGTAAGCTGGCTTTATTTACGTGTTAGCTGCCGGTTTACCTCATCCTTACTGCGGATTCGGGCTAGGTTCCAAGGTCTAGTGGCCGTACGGCTGTCGGGGTTTGAGTCCCCGCTTCGGCAGGCCCGGGATATCAAGGGGTTAGCCATGATAGCGGTTAGCCCCTTTTTTACTTTGATGATGGGCCTGCGTGGACGGTTGGGATTCGAAAAATGAGCCTGATATGTGGAGTTGACGGCTGCAGAGCAGGCTGGATTGCAGTCTTCAAGGATCTCGATGCAGGAGATGTATTTTGGGACGTTTTTCCAACTTTCGTCCAACTGGCGTCCAATACTCCCGCCCCGCAAATCATTGCCGTTGATATCCCTATAGGCTTACCTGATCGAGGCCCACGGGATTGTGATTTCGAAGCGCGAAAAAAACTGGGCCGCAGAGGATGCTGCGTTTTTCCAGCTCCTATTCGCCCTGTCCTTGATGCCAAATCTTACAAAGAAGCCTGCCAGGTTCAATTTGATGCCGAAAAGAAGAAAATGTCCCGCCAGGCTTGGAGCATAGTACCGAAGATTCGGGAAGTTGATACGCTTCTGCGCGAAAATCCGGAATTGCGATCACGAATCCGCGAAGTTCATCCGGAAGTGAGTTTCTTCTATATGAATCGTCATAGCCCTCTTGCTGACAGCAAAAAAACCGAAGCAGGCCAAGCTCAGCGCCTCAACCTTTTGCATCCAAGTTTTGGCACTTTCCTAAATTCCACTCTGCTGGCCAGGAAACAACTTGGTTGCGCCAGGGACGACATTCTTGACGCATTTGCAGCTCTGTGGACTACGGAGAGAATCGTACGCGGGACAGCTTCTCGGATACCGAATCTGCCAAGAGTGGACTCTTTCGGATTATCCATGGAAATAGTTGCATGAACAGCCCGCCTCTCGGCTCCTGCAACAACCGCGCATACTTGGAAAATGCAGATAGGATCCAAATATTGAAAGGTCCTGGATAACCCTCAGCAGAACGCTAGTCAGATACCTCCGGCCAAGCCGGAGGCCTGGAAAATCATGGACCGCTCAAAGCGGTTGTAAACCAATTGCCACCTAAAAGGTGGCGACCTTTAGAACATTTGCAGTTGGTCAAGGCGTTTGTCTTCGGCCTCTTGTGTTCCATTCTCGCAGGTTTATAGGTGCTTTACCGATAACTCGATCTGAAAATGTTCCGAAAAGGTTATCTGAAATAGACTGATTTGTGCATATTGCGAGCTCGAAAACAATCGGAATATGATCTAATATGATTTCGGCACCGGGTTTTGCCTGCTTGCCCACTTCCACCTGATGCCGCCGGATCGGAGAGGCGTAAATGAAAAGATTCAAATTCGTGCTTTTTCTGGCTGTGCTGTTCGGATTCGCTGCCCTTGCCTATGCAGCAGTTCTCGATGAGGCTAAAGAAGCTTATGACAACGGCGATTATGCCAAGGCTTCTAAACAGTTCAAGGCTTTGGCGGAGCAGGGGAATGCCGATGCGCAATTTGCTATAGGTTCCATGGTTTACGTTGGCAAAGGCGTGCCAAAGGACTATGGAGAGGCGGCGAAATGGTTTCGCATGGCTGGAGCGCAGGGAAATACTGACGCACAATATAATCTGGGAGTGATGTATGCCGAGGGCCAGGGCGTTAAACAGGATTATGCCGAGGCTGCAATATGGTGGCGTATGGCGGCGGACAAGGGGGCCACTGACGCACAACGTAGTCTTGGAGCGCTGTATGCCAGGGGCCGGGGCCTTCCACAGGACTACTCCGAAGCATCGAAGTGGTACCGCAAAGCGGCGGAGCAGGGAAATGCCGACGCGCAACTTAATCTGGGCGCGATGTTCGATAAGGGGCAAGGCGTAGCGAGGGACTATGCCGAGGGTGCAAAGTGGCTTCGGATGGCGGCGGACCAGGGACTTTCAGTGGCGCAACGCAATCTGGGATTGCATTATGCGCGGGGAGACGGCGTTCCACAGGATCTCATACAGGCTTATATGTGGCTGGATTTAGCGGCGGCACAGGGTGACCAGACGGCCCGAGAGGGTAGAGATCAGGTTGCCGGGAGCATGACTCCTGAGCAGATCGCCGAGGCGAAGCGTCTCGAAACTGGGTGGAAGCCAAAAAGCCGGGATTAGGGCTTGCGTTTTTATTGTAGACGCGGAGAAGTTCTGGTGGACTATGCTGACTTCAGGCGGCAAGGCACATCAGGACCCTTCACGGATGCCCCCGGTATCGACGATCTCTGTTCATCCAATGCCCGCCGGTCGAGGAGACGAAAATGACAAGATGGTTATTCCTGCTTCTTATGTCTGTACTGGTCGGATTCGCCGGGCTTGCTCATGCCGGTTTCGATGACGGCAAAGCGGCTTATGACAAAGGCGACTATGACAGGGCTTATACTGAAATGAGGCCGTTGGCCGAGCAGGGAGAGGCGCCTGCGCAATTCTATCTGGGACATATGTACGACCTGGGGCAGGGTGTGCAGAAGGATCGCGCCGAGGCGTTAAAATGGTACCGCAAGGCGGCGGACCAGGGGTTTGGTCTCGCACAATTTAGTATAGGCGTCGCGTACGACGTTGGCCAGGGCGTTCCACAGGACTATGCCGAAGCGGCCAGGTGGTATCGCAAGGCTGCCGATCAGGGGTTTGCAAACGCACAGTGCAATCTGGGAGTAATGTACGCCAACGGCCATGGCGTACCACGGGAGTATTCCGAAGCGGCGAAGTGGTGGCGTATGGCGGCGGACCAGGGGGATGCTGAAGCGCAATCTAACCTGGGAATGCTGTATGCCAGGGGGCAGGGCGTACCACAGGACGATGCTGAGGCTGCAAAGTGGTGGCGTATGGCGGCGGACCGGGGGGATGTCTACCAGCAATTTAATCTGGGTGTGATGTACGAAAACGGTCAGGGTGTCCCGAAGGACTACGTGCAGGCGCATAAATGGTTTGAGCTGGCGGCGGTGCAAGGGGATTCGGAAGCCCGAAAGCGTATGGACTTGGTAGCTGAGAAGATGACGCCTGCCCAAATCGCCGAGGCTATACGCCTGGCAAGGGAGTGGAAACCGAAAGGCCGGGATTAGGACTGGGAGGTTCTGAGGGGCTTGCAAGCTGACCTGATACCAATTTGCGTTCAAGGTGGTGACAATGAATGACAAAAGAAAGTGCGAGTTGCCCCCAACTTAGCCACTGCAGGGCCATTTAGATCTCCACGCCCCGCGAGGTGCCGCGCTCTGCCTCACGCGCTTGCGCGTGTGGCAGAAATCCCGGGGGCGCGGGGGAAAGTCCCCCGCTCTTTTAGTTAGTTCAATCTTGAACGCAACTCGACCTGAGAGGTTTCAGGGCCAGAGACGATCCGAATATGTGAATCGAGGTCCTCTGGTGGTCAGGTTGATGACTCGGACTTGGAACGATTGCAGGAGAAATGAGAAATGGCGGAAAACCCTTTCATCGGCACGTGGAGACTCCTATCCTTTGAATTAAGAAGCGAGAACGGCCAGGTGAGTTATCCATTTGGGCAAGACGTGCATGGGTATATTATCTATAGTGAGGACGGGTATATGTCTGTTGCATTCATGAAAGCCGGACGCCCGAACTTCACTTCCAGATACCTCTTTGCAGACGGCAGCATGGAGGAAAAAGCATTGGCGGTTGACACATACATGTCTTATTGCGGAAAGTATGAAGTATGTGGCGACAAGGTCATCCACCATATTGAAGTAAGTTTGTTCCCAAACTGGACCGGGAAAGACCAGCAACGTTTCTATAGATTTGATGGTGACCGGTTGATCTTGAGTAGTCCACCCGTGAGGCAGGAGGGAATCGAGCAGACTGCTCACCTGACTTGGAAAAAAAGCCGAATGGTTGGATAATTTCAACTCAGTCCTCAGTCCTCAGTCCTCAGTATTTGACCTCGCCGGCGTGAAACCGATGCAGGTTTTCGGCCCACTTGGCTTCCGCAATCCTGTAGATCAGACCGAGTCGCTGTTTCCTCTCATCGTTTAAGTGACCCTCTGATACCAATTTGCGTTCAAGGTGGTGCCAATGAACGACAAAGAAAGTGCGAGTTGCCCCCAACTTAGCCATTGCAGGGCCATTTAGGAGCGGCGCTGCGGTGGCGCCCGGCGAGGAACGCTGCGCCGATCTCCACGCCCCGCGAGGTGCCGCGCTCTGCCTCACGCGCTTGCGCGTGTGGCAGAAATCCCGGGGGCGCGGGGGAAAGTCCCCCGCTCTTTTAGTTAGTTCA
>JBEKPW010000157.1:0-12441 GCA_049520315.1 Syntrophobacteraceae bacterium | reverse complement strand
ACTTAAAAGCAGAAAACCAATTATAAGAAAAGGAGAAAGTGATGAAAGTGACGAAATGGATTGTGAGCGGTTTGGTAGTGTTGGCCATGGCGTTCGCCCTGGTTTCAAGCAGCGCAGCCGGCGGGAACGTGAGCGCCAAAGATGCAGACAACCCCGGCCATTTTTTTACAGGGACCCCGTATCCTTGCGGTGTTCAGTCGCCCGCGTACCTCGACTATACGGACGCGCACGCGGTTCCTTGCACCGAGCGAGACCGAGATTCATTCAAACGGACGCCTGAGCCGATGGGTAGTCCCGGATTTTAACAGCTCAAGCATCACTGCGTAATGCAGAGTAGGGGGACGGCTTTCCGTCCTCCTCCCTCCAGGATGTCGGAATCGACTACCGGTTCATGAGAGAACTGTCGGAAAGACTCAAGCCTGGATGCTCTGCTCTGTTCACTCTGGTGTGAAAAGCCGCTCCGGAACGGGCGACAGAAGAATTCCTGGGCTTTGGCGGCAAAGGTGCTGGTTAGTTCGGTGAGCATAGAGAGAGAGGCCATGGCATGAGTATGGCTCTATTCACCGGCAGAGGTTGCGGGCATTACCGAGTCGATCATCACCGACTTTAGAAAAGGAGAACCAAATGAATACCACACTCAAACATTTGTCGGTTTTGGGAATTGTAATGGCTCTCGTGCTCATATTTGGAGTAACAGCCAGCAGAACTGTTGCTATCCGTGATTTCAGAGCGATAACCGTCGATGCGCACAAAAGAGTTCGCGGAGTGGAAAATCCAGATAATGAGATTGCCTCAAAACCGAAAACCTTCTGCTGTGGGGACCGGGGGGTGATCAGCCCCATACCAAGCTGTTATGAAAATACGGCCTGCCCCTTAGATGTAGTTAACAGTGAGTAGTGGACAGACTTGATAGAGAGAAAGGGAATCCAGATGAACGCTCTCACTTTAGTTTTTGTCGCTTTATGCGTGTTTGCGATCGGCTACAGATTTTACGGCCTGTTCATAGCCAACAAAACAGATGCAATCACGGATACGAGTATCATTCAATTGTGATCTTTACATGAAAATTGTTACAGGTTTCCGGCCAGGACAAAAATGAATCTGCTTACGAGATTTACGAAAGAGATAGTAGCCTGGGCACTTGCCAGTCCACGTTTTATTCTGTCGGTCGCTTTGCTGAGCGTAATCGGCTCGGTCTGGCTTGCTGCTGTTCGGCTTGAAGTGCGAACCGAGCAGCTTGAGCTCATCTCCACCAGACATCCCCTTATAGCCAAAACGGAGATGTTGGACGAATTTAATTTTCACCGTAAAACAACCTTCGCGCTCGTTGTTCGAGGCCCCACACAAGACAGGGCCATCGAATTCATGAACGCCATAGTTTCAAAAATCCAGGCCGACCCCAAACATTTTCAAGACGTATTTTACAGAATCAATCCGGATGAGATCAAAAAATGGCTGCTCTATTACCTCGATAAATCCGAACTCGACAGTGTCAGGAACACACTCGAAAAGAACTCCTTGCTCGTCCACAAGATGGCCGACAACCCTGACTTGCTCAACTTTTTCAAACTGGTGAACCAGGATATGGCGTCCAGGATGGTCGGCGAGTTTTTTACCGGCTTTCTCGACGAGGAGGTGACCCCGGAAAGCCCCGGTAAAGACGCCAAGCCGTTGGACCTCGAATTCCTGATCAAGGTTCTTGATGGGTTTTCGGGATATTTTTCCGGCACACAACAGTACGTTTCCCCCTGGTCCTCACTTTTCAAAAGCGGGGCCTGGGACCTCGACAAAGAGGGCTACTTTTGGGAAGGCAAAAAGAAGCTGCTGATAGCCGCGGTCATGCCCAGCAAAGTTTCCGGGGAGGTCAGCAAAACTCTGGGACCACTGAGCCAACTGCGAAAGGATATTCATGAACTCGAGACATCCGGCTTCAGCGACTGTGAGGCCGGGGTAACCGGGCAGGAAGCGCTTAACAACGATGAAATGCTAACGGCAATGGCGGATATGACCAAGGCGACCTGGTTATCGATGCTGGGAGTCATACTGGTAATGGTCGTGTTCCTGCGCGGCTTTCGTCACCCATTGATAATAGCTGTATCTCTTATTGTGGGTCTATGTTGGACATTCGCCTGGACGGCACTTTTCATAGGTCACTTGAACATCCTTTCCATAGTCTTTGCGCCGATGCTCTGCGGTCTTGGAGTTGATTACGGGATCCACTGGTTTGCCAGATTCGAGGAGGAAAGAGACCTCCACGACGGAACTCGCTCCTCTATTATCAAACGGGTCATGGATAAGTCAGGCCCGGGAATAATGCTGGCAGGTTTGAGCACCGCATTTTCTTTCCTTCCTTTTGTTCTTACCGGCTTTCGAGGACTGATGGAACTCGGTATGATAACCGGGATGGGGATTCTCTTCATCATTTTGGCCGACTTCACGGTACTGCCAGCATTGAGTCACTATCTGGCTGTCGAAAAACCCCTATTTAAACGATCAAGCGGTCAGGCAAATAACAGGTATCTTCTGCGGTTCGGGCCGAGAGGCGTGCGAACGGTGCTCGCAGTGGCCCTGATCTTGTGTATAGTTGGTTCCCTTAGCGTTTTACGTGTGGGGTTCGACCTGAATCCTCTGCGCCTCCAGTCCAAAAACGCGGAATCTGTCTATTGGGAAAAAGTCCTGGTCGAGAATTCCGACCGGTCGATTCTTTCGGCCGCCGTCCTTACTGACTCCCCGGAAGAAGCAAAGAAGGAGTCGGCAAGATTCGAAGGTCTGCAAACCGTTTCGCACGTGGATAACATTTTTACGCTCCTTCCCGGCAACCAGGAAGAAAAAATACCGGTTTTGAGTTCTATTGCTCTGCTGGTTCCCGATCTTAAACCCTCGATTGCACGTTTGGACTCTGAGCAGGTCCATAGCGATCTCGATGCTGCAGCAGAGACTGGCGACGGCTCATCCTATAAGGCCGCATTGATCGAGGTCCTTCAAAGGATCAGGTTTAAGATGCAGGATGCACAGGCTGAGAAGTGGGGGGCTTCCAAACCCCTAGTAGAACAGATGGTTAAAGTCAGGAAACTGATAGACGGAATCGTCCGGTCGCTTGACAATTCACCTGTTGACTCCGAGACGCTTTTCGAATTCCGCCGGCATTTTAATAAAGACATCGTGGAGCAATGGACCCTGATCAAGGAGAGTTCTTCCGCCTCTCCGATGAGCATCCAAGACATTCCGTTGCAACTGAGGGACCGGTTTTTTCAGGATGGCAAATACCTTGTCAGGATTTATCCCAGCGAGCCGATCTGGGAGGAAGGAACGCTGACCCGTTTTGTCAAAGAGATCCAATCAGTCAACCCTGATGTCTTAGGTGACCCGGTTTATCTCTATGTCTTTGCGTCGGCCTATAAGAAAGCGTCAATCAGCGCTTCCATTTACGCACTGATCGCCATTGCGCTGATTCTTACATTTACATTCCGCAGTTTGAAGCTCATGCTTATATCTATTATTCCGCTCGTGGCCGGGACGGTCTGGACAGTGGGCATAATGGGAGCCGCAGGCTTCGATTTCAATCTTGCAAACAGCATATTCATGCCGCTCGTTGTTGGGGCCGGCGTAGAATACGGGGTGATCATTCTTCAGAGATGGAGAGAGGGCAAGGCAGGGTATGGACGCCTTCCTTTCAGTACGGGCAAAGGGGTCATCTTGGCAGCCTTAACCACCACTATTGGCTTTGGCATGTTGATGATATCAAACCACATGGGGATTTTCAGCCTGGGTTTTGTGGCGTGGGCAGGAAGCCTCTGTGTTCTTCTTGCTGCGCTGTTCATCCTGCCCGCCATTCTGTCTTTTATGAAGGGGCCTATCCCGACTCTGACCAGGAGGCTGTCCGAAAACTTGATTTTTGGCAATCTGAGCATTCTAAATTCAACTACTCACAAGGCCAACACCATTTCATACTTAAATGCCAGCACAGGTGGTTCCCATGCGCGCACATGCTCGATAAAAGTATCTCCGCGCTGTCGCATGACGTCGTACCAAGAGGGACCAATTCATTGTTTGGTCAAAAAAAGAAATTGAAGTTTTTCACACTATTAAGCAAAATTTAGATAGAATGTGATATGTAACAAAAATATATATCCAATTTCGTTAATTCCGGAGCCAGATCATTCCGCTAAACTGCCCCCAGTCTTGATGTTCCTTAAATTTCAATCATCTACAAGAATAGATGCGAATTTTCGCTCCTTGGCATCAATGTTGCATAACCTATCCAGCAACTGCAGAACTTAAAAGCATTAGTGGTCTGGTAGAAGCTGCAAATCGTCGCATGGTTCATGTAAGGTAAGGAAGGTAAAAAAACAACGTGGGCTTAACAGGGTAAGAGTGAGATTCTATGTATCAATCGATTAAAAAAAAGAGCCTTAAAAAGCATATCATTTCACTGGCGAGGCCAGATACTAAGCTCGGATCGGTTAGAACATTGGTACCAACCGTAGCCGCTATATTAGCTATTATCAGTATATCAATTATTGTACTCTCATGTCTTAATTTAATAACATACAATAGAATTAGTAACCCTAAATTTATAAAAGAAGTAGTTGATGTAATACTGCTACCATTCTCTATTTTTAACGACAATGAGAATTATATACGTAATAAAATAAACGATAAATATATAGAGTCTATGGAAACAAACAAAGAAGACAGAAGTGTACCTTCATACATAACCAGGGGGGCTCTTCGGCGGCCGGGTTTGACCCGCCCATCCGGCGAGTGCTTCCGGACAGGCAGGGAATATGGAAATAAGCTTCAGTCTGGACCCAGATAACACTCTTGTTGTGCGGCTTGGTGGAGACTGGAATATCCCGCATGGGCTTCCATCCTCAGAAGAGCTTCAGAAACAGATTGCATCAACTCCACACCTCGAAAAGGTTGCCTTCGACGGGTACGGCTTGGGACAATGGGACAGCAGCCTGCTGACATTCCTGATCAAATTGAAGCATTTCTGCAGTCAGAGATCGATCATATTTTCCAGTGAACGTCTACCAAAAGGGGTGGCACGACTTATCGATCTCGCTTCCGCTGTGCCCGAAAAAAAGGATGTGCACAAAAAGATCGGCCGTGAGCCATTTTTGTCCAGGGTGGGAGAGGCCACCCTAGAGGCTGTTAAATCGGCTGGTGAGATGCTGGCTTTCATCGGTGAGGCTTTTCTTGCTCTAATCAGACTCTTGCGGGGCAAAGCCCGATTCCGGGGTTCCGATCTGGCTTTGCTGATCCAGGAATGCGGAGCCCAGGCACTGCCGATAGTATCCCTTGTAAGTCTTTTGGTGGGACTGATCCTTGCTTTTGTGGGGGCCGTGGAGTTGAAACTCTTCGGAGCACAGATCTATGTGGCAGACCTCGTCGGTATAGGAATGGCGCGCGAGATGGGCGCTATGATGACGGCAATTGTTATGGCCGGGCGCACCGGGGCCGCTTTTGCCGCGCAGCTTGGAACAATGGAGGTAAATGAGGAAATTGATGCACTAAAAACCCTGGGCATTTCACCCATGGAGTTTCTCGTTTTACCTCGGATGCTGGCGCTGGTCCTCATGCTGCCCCTGCTGTGCCTTTATGCCGACCTCATGGGAATTCTGGGCGGCGGGATAATCGGCATCGGAATGCTCAATCTTTCGCCGGCTCAGTACTTCCATGAAACCGTATCGGCTCTTGGCCTGACGCAGTTTGCAACCGGTCTTGTCAAGGCGGGGGTTTTTGGCGTACTGGTCGCCCTCTCGGGATGCCTTCGCGGAATGCAATGCGGGCGGAGTGCTGCCGCGGTTGGTGAGGCGGCAACCTCGTCGGTTGTAACGGCAATTGTTTCCATCATAGTCTCAGATGCCGTTCTGACCGTAATTTATAACAGACTTGGCGTGTAGGTCATTTATGGAAAATCATGTGAACCAGATTACTCCCCGCATCGAAGTGCGCGACCTTACCATGGCTTACGGAGACTTTGTGATTCAACGCGATCTCAGTTTCACTGTAAAGAACGGTGATATTTTTATCATCATGGGTGGGAGCGGATGCGGCAAGAGCACACTTCTCAGGGGCCTCGTCGGTCTAAAAGAACCTGCTAAGGGGCAGGTCTTCTACGACAACGTGAGTTTCTGGGATTCTGACCCCGCCGAGAAAGAGGCCATCATGAGACGCTTCGGGATCCTCTACCAGAGCGGGGCATTGTGGAGCTCCATGACACTGGCTGAAAATGTGGCGCTCCCTCTGGGGGAATACACTAATTTGAGTCCGGCACAGATAAAGGAGTTGGTTTCGCTCAAGCTCTCCCTCGTCGGCCTGGCAGGATTTGCAGAATTCTACCCTTCCGAGATCAGCGGCGGGATGCGCAAACGTGCCGGCCTTGCCCGTGCCATGGCCCTCGATCCAAATATCCTCCTTTTCGATGAACCCTCTGCCGGATTGGACCCGATCAGCGCACGGCGCATGGATGAACTCATCCTTGAGCTTCGTGACAGTCTGGGGGCCACTATCGTGGTCGTCACGCACGAACTGGCAAGCATCTTTGCCATCGGAAACAACTCGGTTTTTCTCGACGGGGAAACCAGGACTATGATCGCGACCGGAGACCCCAACAAACTCCTGGCGGAAAGCAAAGACCCCAGAATTCGGAATTTCCTGACCAGGGGTGAGGAATGAAACGCACGATGGTTCCGGGCGGCGGTCGTCTGTCAGTGCACTGCGGCAGGCAGTAATCCTGAAGCTTCCAGAACAGGTTCGGAGAACAATGAGCAAACAAGCGAACACAAAGTTAATTGGTGGGTTTGTATTAGGGGCGATAGTGCTGACAGTGGCCGGAATACTGCTTTTCGGGTCCGGGAAGTTCTTCAGCCATCAGAAAGAATTTGTTCTCTTTTTTGAAGATTCCGTGAAAGGGCTCAACATTGGGGCGGCGGTTGATTTCAGAGGAGTCAATGTCGGGACGGTAAAGGAAATCAAGGTCGTTGTGGCAAAAGACGATTTTTCCCTGCTGATTCCAGTCGTTATAGAAATCGACCTGGATCGGATCACTTTCGAGAGCGCAGAGAGCAAGCTAATACAACATGTTGAATTAGGAACGTATATTCAACTACTGATCGACAATGGACTGAAAGCGCAACTTTCGATGCAGAGCCTTATCACCGGCCAACTTGGCATTCACCTTGATTTCTACCCGGATAGACCTATAAGGCTTGTCGGTGCAGAACCATCATATATGGAAATTCCTACGATAGAGTCGGGCCTTTCGGCGCTTTCCAAAACGTTGGAGAATCTACCACTCGCAGAAATTGCCGATAAGTTTGAAAAAACTCTGGACGCAATCGAAAAGCTGGCTACTTCGCCGGACCTTAAACAGAGTTTGATCTCTTTTCATCAGACATTCGATGAAGCTCATGTGTTTCTGCTAAATCTGGATAGCCGGGTAGAGCCTTTGGCGACAAGTACGGAACTCACTTTAAGTGAAGCAAGAAAGCTATTCAGAAATGGCGCACAATTAGCCCGCAACCTCGACTTGAGTATTCCACCACTTATAGCCAGTTTGGAAGATACCTCCAAGGCAACCGGCGTAACTATGAAGGGGGCTAATAAGGCTGTGGAAGGATTTGCAGGAGACAACTCTCCTGTGCGCTTTGAACTGATCAAGGCCCTGAACGAGTTTTCCGCTGCGGCTCGTTCCTTCCGCGTTTTGACTGAATACCTCGAAAATCATCCCGAAGCTTTGATCAAGGGCAAAGGCAAATAATGAGCGGAAGAGGCGACTGATTGCCCACGGCAAATTTGAAAGGAAAACGCATGGCTTATAAAGTTCTAAATTCCGGGATTGCGGCGATCTTCCTGCTTTCTTTACCGTTACTTTGCGGGTGTGTCTCGAAGCAGTCCAATTACTACGTCCTGCATTCGCTTCAAAGCGAGGCGCCGGGTGTAAGAATGCCGAGAGCAGAGAGCGATTTGACCATAGGGGTGGGTCCCATCAAAATTCCCGAATATCTCGACCGGCCGCAAATGGTCACCAGGTCAACCCCAAATAGCCTCCAATTTGCCGAGTTCGACAAATGGGCTGAACCTCTGGAAAAGAACCTGACCCGTGTCCTGGCCGAAAACCTTTCCATATTGCTCTCAACAGATCGGGTCGTCGTTTTCCCATGGGCAGGGTCTACGCACGTTCTGTACCAGGTAACCGTGGACGTTTCACAGATGGAATATACGCCGGATGGCAAAGCTTTGCTCATCGCCGACTGGAGCGTTTTCGGCAATAATGGCGAGAAATTGCTCGAGATCAAGCGGTCAAGAATCGTCGAACCCGTTCAGTCCACCGGGTTTGAAGCAATAGCCTCTGCTCAGAGTCGAGCGGTCGAGGACATGAGCCGAGAAATTGCCGCCTGCATTGAGTCTCTGCCTCGGGAGCATAAAATTCCATAATTTTCAAAGAAGCTACTTGGCTGCTGCTGCTCACCACACCTGTTCACTTCTTGTCATCGGGCCGGTTAATTCTTGAAACGTTCACACATCCCTTGGGCGCTGCCCCTGTTGTGCCGGGTACTTGGTTGGCAATAGAAAGGCCCTTTCACTGGAGTTGCACCATGGACTTTTCCCATGTGTTTTTATCCTCCGGAAAAATTTGGTCGCAGGACGAACAATATATCCTCAACCAAGTTCTCACCTGGGGCATCGTGGCCCAATTCGCTGTTGGCGGTTTTGCTTTCCTGCTCGCTCATAGGGCTGCCCGAGCCCTCCGTTCATGGAAAGAAGGTATGGTTACCTATTCGGATCATGTCGCAACAAGCATCATGGATTTTTAATTAAGTAGGCGCCAGCTCAGGCTCAACGAAAGTCTCTACAGCTTGCCAACTGGTGAATTTTGCGATTTTTCAACATTCACGCGATCAAGCAAAATTTAGATAAAATTTGATATATAATGGAAAAGTATACCTTATTTCGTAAATTCCGGAACCAGCTCACTCCACCAAACCGCCCCTAATCTTGATTATCCTTAAATTTCAATCATCTACAAAGATAGATGCGAATTTTCGCCCCTTGGCATCACTGTTGCCATATCTATCCAGCAACTGCGGAACTTAAAAGCAGAAAACCAATTAAAAGAAAAGGAGAAAGTGATGAAAGTGACGAAATGGATTGTGAGCGGTTTGGTAGTGTTGGCCATGGCGTTCGCCCTGGTTTGCTCCAATGCCAACTCCGGAGTCGCCTCCGGGACCCCGTATCCTTGTGGTGTTCAGTCGCCCGCGTACCTCGACTATACCGATGCCCGCCCGGCTCCTTGCGACCTAGATGCATCACACCGCTTGCAGACGCCTGACGCGATGGGTAGCCCCGGATTTTAACAGCTCAAGCATCGCTGCCTAATGCAGAGTAGGGGGACGGCTTTCCGTCCTCCTACCTCCAGGATGTGCTGCCGGGAATGGACATTGTAAAAGACGATTTTTTTAACTAGCAAAGGAGATTGCCATGAAAGAATGCGGTTGCTGCGGGCGGCCTACGCCTGAAAACATGTTGTTCCTTAGCTCCTGCCCTGATTGCTGGGCGGACATGCGCAATACCGACGTGATGGCTGGACTGTTTTGGGGTATTGCAAGGGTGGTGGAATATGCAGCTTGATCCTTGTCAGAAGGCAGGCACCTGGTCAGTAGCCTGCCTTTCATAGAAGGATTAACGGCGCACTGAACCTCTAACCTCTGGCGATTGCAAATATCGCCTCACGCAAAAGGCCTCGGCGGCAGAGCCGAACCCTACCCTGCGGATGGGCGAGCAGACCCTGAGCGGCAGCAGGTTCCACAACCCTTTATGCGAGGAGAATGGCTATGGACTGGAGAAAAACCCTGGCGCTTGTGCTTGGGCTTGGATTAGCCCTGGTCAGATTTTACCTGTTTTAAACACTTCATACGTCCAATAGTACTATATCGAAGCGATAGAAGATCAGCTAGCCCGCTCGCAGGTGGCCCTGGAAAGAGACCCCGAAAAGGTGGCAAGCATGACTGGGTTCCCGTGGCTTACCAGAATCAACTTGAACGCACTTAGGTGCGCCAGGCCAAGCTTGGGAGATTGGGAGGAGGTGATAACATCTCTGGAATTTCTCATTGGAACCCAGCGGGTAAGCAAGTCCCGCCCGGCCAAGTGTGCCGACAGCCGGAACCGCGATGGAGTGAGTGAAGGTAGAGATTATAGAGCCGGTACTTAACCTGTGAGATCGAGTATTCTAAAAAAAATCCTATTATTCAACAGGCTGTCAAGCTGCGCGGATCATCGCCCTGTGTATTTAAAGGAAATGCCCAGCTTTCTCATGCGACTTCTCAGAGTATTGGGATTGATTCCAAGGAGTTGTGCCGCGCCTGTGGTACCGCTGATCCTTCCATTGGATTTTTGAAGTGCCTGGCGGATTTGCCTGGACATGGTTTCATCGAGGGTGAGCAAGTTGTCTCCAGTCTCCAACTCTAATCTCGGGACCCTGGTCTCCTCCAATAATTCCAAATGCTTAAACGTCATCGGTTCATTTTTCCCTTTGCCTCGTATATGAATAAGCTCGCGTTCGATCAGGTTCTCGAGTTCCCGTATATTTCCAGGCCAATGGTAGGTCTTGAGGCGTTCGATTTCTTCGATGGAAACCGTGGGTGTTGGATATATCTTGAGGTCCCTGGATTTTTTTTCTAAAAAGTGATTAACCAAGGCTGGGATATCCTCCTTGCGGTGCCTTAACGGTGGAAGCGTAACTGGAAACACGTTGAGCCGGAACCACAGATCCTCCCGAAATACTCCTGTACGAATCAACTCCGTCATATCCCTGTGCGTTGCAGCAATGATTCGGACGTCCACCGGAATGGTTTTTGTCCCGCCCACACGTTCGATCTCTTTTTCCTGAAGCACGCGGAGGAGTCTAATCTGGGCCTGAGGCGGCAATTCGCCGATTTCATCAAGAAAAATGGTTCCTGCATCGGCGCGTTCGAAGCGTCCTTTCTTCTGAGTGATGGCCCCGGTAAACGCGCCCTTTTCATGCCCGAAAAGTTCGCTGTCAACCAGACTGTCCGGGATGGCGCCGCAGTTCACCTTAACCAGTGGCGCACTTCTCCTCGATGAACTGTAATGAATTGCATTCGCGATTACTTCTTTGCCGACGCCAGTCTCCCCAAGCAGAATCACCGGGCTGTTGAGAGGGGCGACCTGCCGCACCATATCCATCGCATTCTTCAGGCCATATTCGGCGCCGACAATTTCGGAAGCCGAAAAACTTCGCAGTTCCCGGCTCAACTCCCGATTTTCAGCATCCAGGATATCTTTGAGCTTTACGACCTCCTCATAGCGAAGGGCATTGGACATAGCGATTGAGAAGGGCTCTCTCAAAAGATAGAACAGATCCACCTGCTCACGGGTAAAGATTATCTTCCCCTCTGCATGCAGAGCCAAGAACCCCAGGCGTTCGCCCTCCAGAACCAGATCCATAGTGAGAGAAACACAGTTCGACAGGTCAAAATCGCGCCGAAGAATCTTTACTAATTCACTTTGTTCATTCCAGTGCCTTATGGCGACGCCACCAGCTTTTGCTGCGGATTCCAACTCCTGGATGGCTGCCCTCGACAGGGGAGTGGGGGGCAAGTTTTTTTTGTGGCCGGCCTCATCAACGTTTGCGAGATTTCTGAGAATCCCGGTACTCGGATCAAACATGCTGAGATCGGCCTGGAACACGGGAATAAATAGCCGGATATAAGAAAAAAAATTTGATAAGGACTTTTGGATATCGAGGCTGCTGCAGATTCGTAGCGTGGCCTGCCGAAAAAACTCATTTTTGTCAAACTCCATGCTACTCTCCTTTTTATTTCCCTGTCCAAGAATCACAATCTGTTCTTGTGCTATTTAACAATAAAGACGATATTTGACAAAAAAATTTGCTATGTTTCGTGGATTTTCCGGATGCCATTTCCCTGTACCGTGTGAGTCAACACAAGTTGAGTGGCATGATTATGGCTACCGACAAGTTGAGTAGCATGATTATGGCTATCGCTGCTGAACAGGAAGGTTGAGCGCACCGGTCCGCCCCCTTCCGGACACCACTCTCTTAGTCCACAACGTTCTAAAAGGACCGGTGCGCCAGCCTCATCAGCAAAAAGAATCCAGGCACTGGGACGAGAAGGAATAAATCATGATTTGGCTTGAGATGATAAGCACCCGGGCGGCTGGAATTATGGAAGCCGAAAAAGTCTTGGAGATTTGCAGGCAAATGCATCTATCCATTGCCGGTGAGAAACTCTTGATAATGGCCGCATTTCGCAATGCAAAGTATGGGACCGATATCAGCATACATCTTTATTGGAAATCCGACCCCGGGACAGGAAGCTTTTTGGGCAAAGAATTAATTTTGGCGCTCGAAGAGCTTGGACTGGTAAGTCATACGGTATGGATTGAACAGGA
>JBEKPW010000156.1:0-18184 GCA_049520315.1 Syntrophobacteraceae bacterium | reverse complement strand
CGATGCACGCCGCCTGCACCGGGGATCAATCCGACGCGGGGTTCGGGAAATCCAAAACTGGCCTTTTCCGAGGCGACAATGACGTCGCAGGCAAGGGCAATTTCAAACCCGCCTCCAAGAGCCAGTCCATTAACGGCTGCGATGAAAGGTTTATAGCAGTCAAACCGTGAGGTTATTCCAGCAAACCCGCCTTTCACTCCTTTCATAATTTCGATCATCTTGGCCGGGCCGTTTACGGCTTGAAATTTCAAGTCATTGCCCGCTGAAAAAGCCTTCTCTCCCGCGCCTGTAACGATACAGACCCACTGTTGCGGGTCGGTATCGAAATCATTGAATGCATGGTCCATTTCCACGCTGACCAGCGGACTGATGGAATTCATGACATCAGGACGATTTATTGTCACTGTAGTCACATGCCCCTTCTTCTCTGCCTTGATAAACTCATAATTCATAATCTGCCTCCCAGATAGTTTTTTATATTATTACAGTACGATTTCTCTCAGGGTTCAACCAGAATCTTAATTGCGGTCTTACTTTTCTTCGCCAAAACCTCGAAGCCGCTCCCGGCGATGTCAGCCAAGGGTATAATGTCCGTGATGATGCATTCGGGCCGGATCTTTCCCGTTTCCAGTCCATATCATCGGGGATCTTCAACAGCCGTTGTGTGGGACAAACGATGGCTTCGGCATAGGGAAGGTGCAAACACGATCGCCGACGGCATATCCCTCAACGTCTGGCGCGACGGCGATGATATTGCCGCAGGCCTCATGACCAAAAGGGCTCTCCGGAAATTGGCCATGCAGGTATTCATGCAAATCAGACCCGCAGATGCCGCAATATCTGATATTGACCTTGACTTCCCTGGGCCCCGGCGCCGAGTCTGGAACTTCCTCAATCCTGACGTCCCCTATGCCGTGATAAATTGTTTTTTTCATTAGAGATCCCTTTTCAGATTGTTAAGCTGCGGCTGGTGCAGAGCTTTAGGATGCCTACTTGAAGCCCAAGACAGGATGCGGCCTATAGGGCTCCTCGAGAAAAGCAATCTCTTCGGGCGTAAGACGCAGCGAGAGAGCTGCAGCGGCCTCCGATAAATGGTGCGGCTTCGTAGCGCCGACAATTGGCGATGTAATCGCCGGATTGCTGAGCATCCAGGCAAGCGCTACCTGAGCGCGGGAAGCGCGACGCTGCTCTGAGATCCGCCCCAAGCGGTCGACGACTGTGTGGTCAATTTCTTCGGTCTGCGAGTACAGGCTTTTCCCGAACTCGTCGGTTTCATAGCGCCTGGTGCTTTCAGTTTGCCAGGGGCGGGTCAGGCGGCCACGTGCGAGGGGACTCCAGGGAATGATGCCGATGCCTTCGGACTGGCAAAGGGGAATCATTTCGCGCTCTTCTTCACGATAAAGCAGGTTGTAGTGATTCTGCATGGAAACAAAACGGGTCCAGCCGTGCAGTTGAGCGAGATAGAGCGCCTTGGTGAATTGCCAGGCGTACATGGAAGAGGCCCCGATATAGCGGACCTTGCCCGATTTCACCACGTCGCTCAACGCCTCGAGAGTTTCCTCGATCGGCGTTTCGTAATCCCAGCGATGAATTTGGTAGAGGTCCACATAGTCGGTCTGCAGACGACGGAGGCTCTCGTCGAGTTCGAAAAAGATGGCCTTCCGGGACAGGCCTCGGCCATTGGGCTCGTTGCGCATGATACCGTGGACCTTGGTGGCGATGACGACGGCTTCGCGGCGGGTGTTTGCTTTCAGGAATCGCCCGAGAACGATTTCGCTGTCGCCGCGCGAATAAACATTGGCAGTGTCGAAAAAATTGATCCCAAGTTCGAGGGCTTGGCGCAGGAAGGGCTGGCTTTCCTCTTCGCTAAGGACCCATGCGTGGCTGCCGGGTTTGGGTTCGCCTTTGGCAGGCGTTCCATAGGTCATGCAGCCGAGACAAATGCGGGAAACTTTGAGGCCGGTCTTACCGAGACTGACGTAGTCCATTATTTCTCCTGGGCAGGAATGCAGATTATGTCCGAGTAACGTGCCCGGGCACAATCGGTTAAGGATTTACGAGTGGTCATTTCTTTTCTCATTTACTAAATCTACCACATCTTTGTAAATATCCGATTTCCCATGTGGCACCATCGTCCACCTGTGAGCGATCCAGCAGGCGATCGTAAGGTGAGCAGCAAGAAGGCAAGCGATCACAGCCCGCTTTGTGATGAGTCGGGGTTAATCAAGATGAGAAAATGGAAGAGCCAAGAGGGGGATTTTGCTCTTGGCTCTGGATTCTGGAAAGAAAGGGTGTCTGTTTACTACTACATTCGGAACAACGAACGTTTTCCTTAAGAAATAAATTCCCAGTAATGAGCGCGCAATAATCAAATCACAACGGGCCCGGTTTATGGGCAAATAGGGGGTGCGTTGTAGGATTTCCGGTGTTATCATGCTTCCGCCTCATTATTATGGAGGTCGCACTGGGGGGATGCCCTGGCGGGCGTCTCGCGAGTTATCCAATCCGGAACATCAAGATGGAGAACAAGATGGGACCCACGGACTGGTTGGACCAAATCGAAGTGATCATTTCCAACTGCGACGAGCATGGCATCACCACCTTCATGAATCGGCGCGGCAGCGAGAATTTTGCAAGGGTCGGCGGCTACCAGTTCATCGGCAAGAGCATGATTGACTGCCACCCCGAGGGGTCTGTGCGGGATAAGTTTGTCAAGCTGATGGAGAGCCAAAAGTTCAATTGCTACACCATCGAGAGGAACGGCAAGAAGATGCTTGTCTACCAGACTCCCTTGTTTAAAGACGGGACATTCGTGGGCTATAATGAGCTGATCCTGCCAATCCCGGAGACCATGCCGCATTTTGTGAGGGGTTAGTACAGGCAGGGTCCTTCTGGTCAAAAACTATAGCCACACTCAGGCCGCCCCCGGGGCGGTGCCTGGACCGTTTACATCGAAGGAGAGACGCCCTCTATGGGATAGCTTGTGCTGGATACGACCCTTCCCTCAAGAGTCTCGTCGGATGCTGCAGGGATTCCTCTTTTCGGAAAATTCTCAGTTAAGGACAAGTATGGACGTAGAGCCAGGAATCCCCGGACGGGTAAGGCCATGACTCTGCCACCCGGGAAGGTGGTGACATTCAAGTGCTCCGTTGTTCTGCGGGCTGCCATGAACGGGCGGGATAGACAGAGAGTACATTGTGGAGACAAGACATTTCCTCGGAGGCGGCCTGTTCCTGTCCTGAAAAAATTGCTTGGGTTTAAATTAATATCTGAATCAGAGGGAGTTCACATGAAGAGATGGATCATATCCGTTCTGTTTTCAATTCTTCTGACCTATCCGGCTGTATCTGTTTTAGCCGACGACACCTCCGGCTCTGGCAGCCCTTCATCGAGCTTTGGAGCACGCCACCATTCCAAGAAAAAAAAAGATGATGAATCAGCTGACAAAAAGAAGGAAAAAGAGCTGCGGGACAAAAAGGTCGATGATGCAATCAAGAAGGCGTGGGAAGAAAAATAGTGAACCTATCCCGCAGTAGCCTTTAGCTCGTGCATGGAAACGCGAAAAGACGACAAGGCTGCTTATTGGGCTTCAGAACAAGACCACTTTTTTGCAGTTAGCGCTACGGTTTTTTGATACCTTTTCCGGCTGTCCTCGATATCAGGATGCCGGCCATTCCACTTGCTAACAGAAGCAAGCTGGAAGGCTCAGGAATCGTTGTGGGAGGAGGAGGATCAGGAGGCGGATCAGCAGGCGGATTTGGTCCTGTCGGGATGATTGGGATAACAGGGATCAAGGGCAACAAGGGAAGCCAGGCGGGGAAGGGACTACCCGCAGCCGCCACGGTCATCGGCAGGTCGAAATCAGCTGCAGATACATCGATAGGGATGCCCTCCTGGATTTTGTATTCTATAAATACCGGCTGTTTCTGCCCCCCAAGCTGACAAATGATGGCCATTAGTTCACCTTTTGCCGGAATATAATCTTTTCCTTTCAGGTTCGCCTCTTCGATAAGTTGAGTTGCTTCCACGCTTGGTGTTGGCTTCTCACCGGTTGTGAAATGCCAGATTGCTTGCTGGATATCTTCTTTGGACCCCTTTTTATGATTGACTACATAGTTAATCTGGTTCCATCCCATGCCACTGAATTCAGAGGGAATATAAGGATCATAGCAGTTGTAAAGTCTGACCTTATGAATCGCGTTCCTGCGGAGCGGCTTACCCTTCGCCAGACACCATGCCTTATAGAACTCGAAATCCACCAGGTCATACCCGTACCTGACGTCTATGAAGAATAACTCGAATCGGCTGTCTGATCCTTGCCTTATAAACATCTCGACTGGCGAATCGGGAATTTTGGCCAACGGTGGACTCGGCGCGATGCTTGACGCAATTAGATAGCTTCCGTGGATGTCAGGCTCAGGAACCGATTCGATAGGGACCCCGAAACCCTGACCGGGTGATGAAAAAATCAAAATGAGAACAAGAATCAAAGCTGCACACACCTGCTTCATCACCTATTTTTTCGATATAAGAAATCTAACCCTATGCTGCTATTATGGGATGACACGACAGGCCGGAGTGCAGCCGTCGACATTCTTATTAATCGGCACAAATCGGCTCATTTATGAGTTTTAGTTTGAGGTATTAGGGGAACGCAGTGTGGAGGGGTTTGGGGCAGCTCGGGGCCTGTGACAGCCGTGGTTAAGCAAAATGAGAAAAAGGAAGAGCCAAGAGAAGGAGGGATCGCTTTGATCTTGGCTCAAAAAAGAGGCAACCTGTCATGAGGCGCTCATTGAGGTTGTCATCGGAGCGAAATGGCGGGTTGATGCCGAAGTAGAAAGGTGATACCTTGCTGATGATCTCGAAAGGCACAGAGATCCGTGGGCGTGTAGATTCTTCCTTTACCATAAAAGGAGAGCCTATGGGCAGCCGTTCCGGTTTTGTTTTTGTTTTGGCAATTCTGCTGGTTTTCTGTGTGGGTGTTGTCTCCGCCCGCGAATCTGTGACAACTTTTAGCGACCATTCTTTCGGAATTAGGTATGTAACTGATCGAAAACAAATCAACTATGTCGTTGATCAATTCAGAGGCCAACTCCGACGTTTAGGTTCGAACGCTGGCGTAATCGCGTGTAAAGAGGTAACCGAACTTACCGAGGGAGGTATTAAAGATTTTAGCTTCGGCGCAGTCTGTACCGTCCAAAACGGGAACAATAGGTTGACCGTACTCATGTGCGACGATAGTTTGGCTGGAAAATTTACCTGGGGGGAATCGGGCAGCCTGACGCGAGAAGATGTTGTTCGTTTCATAAAAAGCAATTGTCCACCTGGTAGATAGTAATCTGTCAGGACAGCTTTAACGTTGCTGGCTTCCTCTCCGTGTGATATCACACCCCCTGTTGTCTCAAGAAAAGCGGGCGATATGCTTCTACAGAAGTTTGTTGCAGCCGGGCGGGATAAGGACTGCATTCCTTGAAGATCGGCGAAAGTCGGCCGATGACCGAGGCTGCTTGCACAAAACTCTTTATAACACCCACTGCTATGGAAGTTATTGGGATGGCGCCCTTCAGGCGGCGTTTCACGTGTACTTACAATAGGGTGGCGGGGGCCGGTATATGAAACCTGCTGATTGATGGTCGGGCTGCGCTGAATGAAGCGGAGTCAAAACAATTCCTGGCGTATTACGGAGTGCCGGTAGTGGAAGAACGGATAGCAGGTACTCCGGATGAGGCGGCAAAATGGGCCGAGGCGATAGGTTTTCCTATAGTAGTGAAAGGGCTGGGGGCTACACTGACCCATAAAACCGAGCGCGGATTGGTCAAAACAGGGTTAGCCGGCGCGGAGGCGGTCACGCGGGCGGCTTTGGAAATAAGGGAAGCGGCGGGAGAAGGTCTGGAGGGCTGGCTGGTCCAGCCACAGCTTAAGGGGCGCCGCGAATTTGTGGCCGGGATATTTCACGACGATCAATTCGGACCAGTGATTATGTTTGGCCTCGGCGGTGTTTTTACCGAAGCGCTGGATGATGTGGTTTTCCGTGTTGCGCCTGTGGACGAGGGCCAGGCAGCTCAGATGTTGGACGAAATCAGGGCCCGGGACCTTTTAGGTGCCTTTCGCGGCGAGCCGGCTGTGAACCGCGAAGATTTGATAAAGACTATAACGGGGTTGTCCCGGCTGGCTGAGGAACATGCAGCGGTGACCGAAGTGGATATAAATCCATTGTTGATCACTTCGGAAGGTAACCCGGTCGCCGTGGACGCCCTGGTTGTCCTTGGGGAGCTCAAACCCGCGGCTCCAGTGAGGCCGCCCGCAGGGCAATCTGCTGTGTGGGCCATGCTGAACCCGAAATCGATCGCTTTTGTAGGGGCAACATCCCAGTTTGGCAATTGGGGCCATTTACTTTTTACAAATGTTATTGCCGGGGGATACGTTGGCGGGATCCATCTGGTAAACCCCAACCGGGACTTTATTGCCGGACGGACCGTCTATAAATCGGTGATCGATATACCCGGCCCGGTGGATTTGGCTGTGGTCACAATCCCTGCTTCCCGGGTCTTGGCCCTGATCCCGGAATTTAGGGCAAAAGGGATAAAAAGCGTGCTGCTGATCTCATCGGGTTTTCGTGAGATCGGTCCCGAAGGGAAGAAGCTCGAGGACACCCTGGTGGAGGAGGCACGTAAAAACGAAATTCTGATTATGGGGCCGAACACCATGGGGATGGCCAACCCCCATCAAAAGCTATACTGCATGGGGACCTCAGCTCGGCCAACACCTGGAAGCATGGCATTCATATCCCAATCGGGAAACCTGGGCTACCAGTTGATATCAATTTTGGAGCGGCAAGGCATCGGGATACGGGCCTTCGTCGGGTCGGGCAACGAGGCCATGCTTACCATAGAAGATGCACTTGAAACTTTTGCCGGGGACGACCTTACCAGCACGATTTTCTTGTACATCGAAAGCATTAAGAACGGCCGTCGGTTTCTGGATTTAGCCCGCCGCGTGAGCCGCGAAAAACCTATCGTAGCCATTAAAGGCGGCCGAACCCAGGCGGGCAAACGTGCTGCGGCCAGCCATACCGGAGCTCTGGCTTCAAACGCCAGAGTCTTCGAAGCCGTTTGCCGCCAGGCCGGAATAATGTCGGTGATACAGCCTACCGACTTGCTGGATCTTGCTGCTGCATTCTCTTCGCTGCCTCTTCCCAAGGGGCGGCGCGTGGCCATCATGACCCCGGGCGCCGGTTTGGGCGTGATTGCTGCGGATTTATGCACTGAATACGGTTTAGAAGTCCCCGAGCTTTCCAGTGAACTCATCGATCGGATAGACCGATATCTCCCTCCTTTTTGGAGTCGCTCCAATCCAGTAGATCTGGTAGGAGAAAGAGACCCTGACTTACCTTTAAAGGTGATCAGCGAATTGTTTAAATGGGACGGCTGCGATGCAGTGATCACTGTCGCCATTATGGATCGGCCGTCTTTTCTCGAAAGTCTCACAAAATCCATAATCTTAACCGACCCTGGCGCCGATCCCGGCAACCTGGATTTGCTAAGGCAGACCTTGAATGGCTCCGTTTCAAATTACATTGCCCAGCTTGCCAGGTTGATTGAGGAGTATGGCAAGCCGGTAGTGGATGTAAGCATGAGTTCCGATAAGACCCTCCTGCATGGTGGAGCGAGCCGCTATAGAGGGATGTTCTTCCAAACACCCTATCGCGCTGTCAGGGTAATTGCAAGAATGTGTGAATACAAACAATGGTTGGACCGGAATAGAACATAGCCGGCAAAATTGTGATTGAACAGACCGGTCAGACTGTCGGTGAATGCCGCATGGACCTCTTTTTCGTATTCACTTGACGCCAGACTGCACATGGCTCTTTGCTTCCCTGTGCAGAGAATGGTCTCCCACCCTGAGGGGACTATGCTAATAACCCCAAAAAGCACCACAGGAAGGGCCGTCAGCCATCCTGTCTATGCGGATGGTTTGTTCTTCCGCTCCGATTCCAAATCGGCAAAAGCCGCTTCGGCCCTCTCCGGATTCATTTTTCTAAAAGATTCCAGAATTTTATTGCCGATTTCCTTGTGGGTGAAAGGCTTTACGACATATCCCTGGACTCCCAGTTTCAAAACATCGCCAACCGTGTCCTGCCCCGAGAGGGAACTGGCAACGACGACAGTTGTTGTGGTGTCTTCTTTTTTCTGCCGAATTTCCTGGAGCACCGAATAACCGCTCATCCCGGGAATCATGATGTCCAAAACTATTATATCGGGCTGCCAAGCATGGTAAATTTCCAGGGCTTCGTCACCGTCTTTCTCAAAACGCTTGTCAAATACACTGTCGCTGAGCCCGGCGTCGTAAATAACCTGGATTTGTCTACTATCCTCGATGATCAGGGTCTTTAGTTTCTCTGCCATTCATTCTTCTCCACGTTCATGTTGGGGGGCATCGGTGGCATGACGAAGAAAAATCTGGCTCCTTTCCCTTCTCCCTCACTTTCGGCCCAGATCTTTCCGCCGTGCAGCTCCACCATGCTCCTGGTAAGCGAAAGTCCTAACCCTGTACCCTGAAATCGGCGGCTGAGAGAGCTCTCCGCCTGCTCAAAGGGCTCGAATATGCGCTGTAGATCGTCCTTTTTGATGCCTATGCCGGTATCCTGGATGGAAACTTGTACAAAGCCGCCGGCCAATTCCGCTCCAATGTGTACTCTTCCACCGTCCGGCGTAAATTTGACCGCATTTGCAAGAAGGTTATATAGTATTTGCTTCACCTTACGCTCATCGGCAATGATGCTCGCAGGAATCTCTTTTTCTTCGTATGAGAGCTGTATGTTGTGTTTCAAGGCTTTTTCTTTGAGAGTGGTAAGGCTCCTTGAGAGGAGTTCCGGCAGTCGCACTTCCGAGAGTTCGAGTTTGAGATCGCCGGCTTCTATCTTGGTCAGGTCCAGAATGTCATTTATTAGCAGGAAGAGATCTCGGGCACTTTGTATAACATCGCCAAGGCATTCTTCCTGCTGAGGTGTAAGGCCGCCGCACTGTTTATCCAGAATCAATTCGGTAAAACCAATGATCACGTTGAGAGGCGTGCGCAGTTCATGACTCATATTCGCAAGGAAATCGCTTTTGGCCACATTAGCGGCCTGGGCTCGTTCCGCCATTGCGTTTGCGCGCTTGGTGGCCGTATGCAGTGCATCCTCCGTCTGCTTATGGATAACGATCTCGCGTTCCAAATCTTCATTGACTCGTGATAGCTCCGCATTGACTTGTGACAGTTCGGCTGTCCTCTCTATTACAATGCGCTCCGTCGTTGCCGATTGACCAATGACAACCAGCAGGAACGCCCCCAACATGCTGCAGAAGAAAAGCCCGCCTGTCAAGACGGCCCATGCCTCCCAAAGATGCAGATCCGCGCGATAGGAATCAGTGGGAGAGCAAACGATGGACCATTGACGTTCTCCAATTTCAAAGGTTTGGAGGCGAGAAAGGTTCTCCAAACCGTTTCTCGTCTCTCCCCCCGCAATAGCGGCAGCACCAGAAGGTTGAGACCTGCTCGTAAACAACATCTGCTCTTGGGAAGGAGCTGTCCTATCGAGGAGATCGATAGCGATGTTTCTCTGATCAAATGGTTTCACGGCGGCTGTAACCATGTCACCAATCCTGAAAACCCCCAGGATGAATCCCCTCAGGTTCCGCCGGCGGGACTCTGTGTCACCGGGAACCGAACCATTAGCGTAAACGGGGAGGAATATGAGTACACCCGATTGTGTTCCTTTCTCCTGTACGAGCACAAGACGGGAAGTAGCTACCGCCCTGCCCAAATCGCGTGCTTTGTTCAAGGCATCCAGACGAGCCGGATTGGTGGATAAGTCATACCCAAGAGCTTTCTCGTTCCCCATATAGGGTTCCACGTAGTAGACGGGAAAATACTCATCCTTCGACAATGCCGGCACGAGTTTCTTCTGGCTGTCCTGTGCCGAAATCTCAAATTGAGAAAAGCCATCCCTACGGGCTGCATCCTCATAGAACGAGCGTTGCCCGTCGGGTATCCTGGGTATCCATTCGAGGGCCTGAATGCCGGGATGCCTCACAAGCAGCCCTTCGGTAAGAAGATGAAACGCATTGCGGTCCACGCTTGCGTCGGCCCTGTAGAACTCTCCAATCGAATACATGACTTCCATGTAGGAATTCAAATTTGCGAGAAGGGAGTCTGTAATATCGCTTGATTGCCTTTCGAATACCAACTGCGCTCTTTTCCACTCTTCCTTATCAACGTTGAGAAAAATGGCAACGGTAAGAAGGAACGCGATAAGAACCGGGATAATGACGAAAAGTTGATTACGCAGCCGTGATTTGGCCATTTCCATACTAAAGGCTGAAGTCAAGGGGATAAACACGAGCACGCCCAACGTATCTCCCAACCACCATGTCCCCCAGGATGGCAGCCAATTCTCGGGATGGATTGCACCCGTAAACAATAGGGTGGCTATGCATACGGTAGCGCTTATGACACATGCGACAGGCCCTCCGAGAAGCATTATTTTCAGCACGTCGTGCATGCGATTTAGAGAAACCGGCAACCTGACGGCCTTAAGGATCAGAAATGCTCCGGCTAGAGCTTGAAGGGAGGCTCCGGATGCAATGCCGGCAGATTGAAGAAGTATTTTGGACGCTGGCAAGGTTTCGGCCACATTGGACCAGTGCAAAATCTGCAGCAATAAGGAGCCAAGGAAGACTCCCGGCCAGACGCCATAGCCGAAGGAAAGAATCCCTCCCAGGGCCAACCCGGCAGCGGGCCAGATCGGCGCAGCATAGGCAGGCGGAGAGGCCAGGAGCAGAGACAGCTTGCCGGCAACCAAATAAACTGCGGCAAGCCCAACTATTCTGATGGACCAGGCTGACAGGGAGATTCCCGTCGATGATTTGTTCATGGTTTTTCCTAATTCGACAAGTCGATTTTTCTGCACCCTCAGATCAAATCCATTTATGAATCACTTCAAGAACATTTTCGCGCCTGATTGGCTTTGGTATATAATCGTTCATCCCGGCGTCAAGGCAGTTTTCGCGATCACCTTTCATGGCATTCGCCGTCATGGCAATTATGGGGATACTGTCAAACCCTTTTTCTCTTATTGCTCTTGTCGCCCTCAAACCATCCATTTCCGGCATCTGGACATCCATAAGAATCAGATCGAAAACGTCGGGGGCGCTGGTATACTTCGCCACCGCTTCGTGTCCATTCCGGGCCACGTCCACTTTGAACCCTGCGTTGGTGAGCACGAGGGTTGTGAGCCTGAGGTTGGCGGGGTTGTCCTCTGCAAGGAGGATTCGTAATCCATTATTGTTATCAGCACTAGGAGCTACCCGGGAAGTGGTGGTGTGCTGCTCCCTCCCTGCTAACGCTTCACAGCGGGTTCCAAGCAGTCGCCCGACCATTTCCATGAGCTTCTTCCGAGATGCGGGCTTGACGAGAAATCCATTGAACCCGGCCTCAGTACAGTTGGAGCCATGTCCCACCGATGAGGAATAGGCCAGTAATGCCATCTCAGCCATACTGGAATTCTGTCCCCGAATTTGTCCGGCCACTTCATAGCCGCTCATATCAGGCATGCATACGTCAATTATGGCAAGACCATAGGGATCTTCCAAAGCGTATGCATCTAGCAGAACAGGCAAGACATCTCTCGACTGAGCGACTGCGGTGACCCGCACCCCGGCCTGACTCAGAATATGTTCCAGTATCTCCAGATTGTTCACATTATCATCGGCAATCAGGACCCTCGTTCCGGCAAGAGAAAGCACAGGAGCGACGTCGCTTTTCTTCCGGACCCCTGCTTTTTCAAACCAGGCTGTAAAATGGAAAACGGATCCCTCGCCGAGCGTGCTTTGAGCTGTAACGTCCCCTCCGAGTAGATGGGCTAACTGCTTGCAGATTGCCAGTCCAAGGCCGCTCCCCTCATATTTCCGGGTATCAAAGCCGTCTGCCTGTTGAAACACTTCGAAAATCTTCTCCAGTTTGTCATGGGCCACTCCAACGCCTGTATCCCGAATGGAGGCGCGCAGTTTCACCCGGATCTCCTGTTCCTCTTCAACGCCAATAGAAAGCTCGATTTCACCCGATTCGGTAAACTTGGCGGCGTTGCCCATCAGATTCACCAGGACCTGGCGAAAACGCCCGGGGTCGCCCCTGATGCAATCCGGAACGTCATCATTGATCCGGCAGATGACTTCCACCGGCTTGTCATTGATCTTTGGCCTTATCAGTTCGCAGACCTCGTAGGCGATTGTTTCCGGATCAAATTCAACAGATTCAAGGGCCATCTGGCCGGCTTCTATCTTCGAGAAATCCAAAATGTCGTTGATCAGATCCAGAAGAGCTTCTGCGCTATTTTTTATGGTGTTGGCATAATCGGACTGGTCATCCCCGAGGTGCGTATCAAGAAGGATGTCTGTAAAACCGATGACCGCGTTCATGGGTGTCCGAATCTCATGGCTCATTCTGGCGAGAAACTCGCTCTTGGCGGTATTCGCCAACCTGGCCTGCCCGGCCAAATCGTTGGCCCGGGTGATGGCGTCTTTTAACTGATAATTTGAAATTTCCAGCTTCGCCAGTGCAGAGCGCAATGCTTCTTCCGCTCTCTGACGTTCGGTGATTTCAGACTTGAGATTGGCATTCGAGATTGACAGTTCGGCCGTCCGCTCCTGGACGCGCACTTCCAAGACGGCATATGCTCCGCTCAAGGCCGCTTCCGCTTTCTCCCGCTCAATGCTTCTCGTTTCCACCAGAGAGGCCATTTCATCAAAAGATTGGGCCAAAAGACCAACCTCATCGGAGGTGTGAGGCAAGCAAGTTCGTGCACTCATTTCGCCGCTGCCGAATCTTTTTGCAGCGGTGACCAAATGTTTGATTGGCCTTACGAAGGCGGAGTTTCCGAAAATCCACGCTGCAAAAAGCCCGGCAAAGGTTGCAATCCCGAGAATCGATAAATTCCAAAACATCTGGATATCAGCTTTGTGGAATATCTGATTTTTTCCAAGGCCGACAAGCATATACAAATAAGGATTGGAATTTTCATAGAGCCGTAACTGCTTGAAAGCATAAACCCTGTTAATGCCATCCTGGGCAATCGTTTCAAAAATTCCCTCCTCTGAACCACCGGATACCCGTTCGAAGGCATCACCTGAGATAGGCATGCCCGGCGCAGTCTCGTTCTTATCGGGATACCTGTAAAGCCGAACCCCCTTATGGTCCGTGATGACTATGGCGCAATCTTCAGGCAAGTTGACCTTCGATACGAATCGTGCATATTCAGCCAGATCAAAACCTGCAATAACTACTGCAATAAGGTTCTTATTTTCATCGAACACCGGGTATGTGAAGTTGAGCGATATAATATTGCTGACCCTTCCTACGATGTATTCACCAGCGGAAAAGTCCAGTGTCCTTATTGCATCCTTTACATGTTTTCGGTAGGCAAGATTTATACTACCGGGTTCGAACGGCATGGAAGCGGCAAACACGTTCCCGTCTGGTGTTACAGCCAGTATTACTGAATAGAATGGATAACGATCGTGCATTTCACGGAAAAGAACGTTACATGCCTCGGAATTCAAACTCCGTACCTCATGAAACTGTGCCAGTGTGCTAAGCATTACTTTCGTTGAGGTTGTAATTTGTTCCTGCTGGGCGGCCAGACTCTCAAGCAGCAGCAGAGCATTGTTTTTCGCCTTTTGGATTTCATCTCTTCGGTGGCTTAACCCGGATGTGACAATTATCGCGAATGCGGGCAGAAAGATGATCAGCAACAAGAACAGTAACTTCCCGCGAATAGACCACGACCTAATAATGCTGAAATGGCTGCCCATTTCCCTTTGCTCACAATCAGTGTTTTTTCTTTTCCGGTATCGACTCCGGCACCCCTCTCATCCGCCTACCTTTTATATTCGGTATAGGGACGACCCATCTTTAGGATAAAAAATAAAGGCTTGGAGCTGGAGAACGGTCCATTCCAAACCTCACTGTTTCAGGCGGCCCAACCGGATTTTCCTTCTCGGCAAGTCCTCAAGGGCACCATCGACCGAAACTCTCAGATGGTTCATCTCATCGGCAATGTATTGCCTCAGATTCGCATCCTGCCTCATTCATCGGTCGAAAGTCCACTTACGACATAACACTGACGGCGGGTTCAACTCCCGCCGCCACCACCATTTTCCTTTTCGAGGGCTTTTCACCACGAACCGCGAAGGAAAGCGCGATTACCATATCAGGTTTTCAAAGAGCCGGGGAAGCCGCCTTTGCGGTGAATCGTCAGGAAGCCAAATTCGTAAAAGCCTGTATTCTCAATTCCTGAAATAATCAAATTCCACGATTCTCGAGTTTTTCATTGCAAATACAAGGCAAATTGTGGAGTCTACTTGCAAGGTCTCATCATCAAGGAAATTTATTAAGAGATTGCAACGCCTTTTCGATTTTGAGATTATGCGCGGGACAGAGCAGCAGGTGCAAATCCTCCCGCTCCGTTTGAGTTTGCAATAACTGCCGTGTACGATCCGGAAACCTGCCCGGCTTGCACCTCAGCGACAAAGAGATTGGTAGAGCACCATGGCATACATTCCCTCCCCGCATAAACCCGACCCTTCATCCTGCCAGACATTTCGGGCTGGCCGGCCGGCCAAGGCTCGCCGCGCCGACTTCGATTTGCTCAATGTAATTAGCTGTTTCGCAGTTTTCTTGGCCCACGTTCTTCTTATTTTTGGGCCTTATCCGCTCTATCACCTCAAAAATTCCACCTTCTCAGTGCCTGTTGGGATTGTCTACGAGTTCGTACGGGACACCATGATGGCGCTTTTTTTCCTGCTGGCAGGATGGTCGTCGATGGCATCGATTCGATCCGCGGGTGCTGGGAATTTCATCCGGAAGCGTTGTCGGCGCCTGCTTGTTCCGTTTTTTGCCGGAATATATCTGTTGTGCCCCGCCATAAAATATATCGAACTGCTGGGCGGCACGAGCTTCAAGATAAACGGGCCGGAGCTGCTTGGGCCAATACCGATGAGCTTTGTTGAGTTTCTGCCCAAATATTATGCCAGGTTCAACTGGGTGACCTGGTCCCATCTCTGGTTCCTCGTCTATCTCATGTTCTATTGCCTCGTCTTTCTTCCTGTACTTGTGAGGCTGGCGAGAGAGGACTCGGAAACGGGAATTTTGCATCTTCCCGGATGGTTGGCCTATGTGCCGTTTGTGCCGCTCGGATTGCTGCTTGCCTGTTTTAAAGGCTGGTGGCCTTTTTACCCAAGCCTTTGGAAAGATTGGGTCAATTTAGGCTATTTTGGGCTCTTTTTCCTGATCGGAGCCGTAATGGAGACCTGCCCCGCCTTCGAGCGTTGCGTCCGGAGAAATTGGGCGCCACTGGGGCTGATAGGTCTCGCCGGATTCGCGGGCGTTGTATGGAACGTGGAAACGGATCTCGGCCGCTTTTTGGTGGCCGTTGCAGCGTGGGGCTGCGCTTGCGGGTTTATGGGACTGGCTGCACGGTTTCATCCGGTCGAAAATAAGCTCGTCAAGTACCTTCGTGAAGCCTCCCTTCCTATCTACCTGCTCCACCATACCGTCGTGCTGGTCCTCGGCTGGTATGTCGTCCATCTCGATGCCGGCATTGCAGTAAAGATTGCGATTCTTCTGCCTCTCTCAGTCCTGATAACCTTTTCGGTCTACGAAGGCCTGATTCGCCGCCTGCCCGTCCTGCGATTTCTTTTCGGGATGCATCCGCTTCGAACAGGCAGGCGCCCGGCTTCAAAACAAGGAACCCATCAACGGGAGATCGATAAACGCGTAAGCACCCAACCAACCCCGTCGTCAATGAGCTTTTAAAATATGGCAGCCCGTTAATAATGAATGAGGCCCTGGAATCACAGCTTCATTTACATTGCGTTGTCGAAGCTTGATTTAACTAGGTTTTCGGCGATTGAGATGGATTAAAGAAGATTGAGAAAGCCCCACAAAAGCCCCACAGAAATGAAGTAAGAAAGTCCCTGAAAAACCCACTTTCGCCGCTGTATACATTCGAAAAAGGCACGCCTAAGAGGGACCGCCCTGCCCTTGCCTCTGGAGATCCAGTGCGATATCATCCCTCATCCCCATTTGCCCACGTTCAAGTGTTGGAGCAATCTATGACTCTCACCAAAGCCCATATCGTTGAAGCACTCTTCGCCAAAGACGGTTTCACAAAAACCGGGTCAGCCCAAGTCATCGACGCCCTTTTCGAGCTGATAAAACAGTCCTTGCAAAACAGTGAAGACGTTCTAATTAGCGGATTCGCGAGATTTTCAGTGAAAGAAAAATATCAGCGAACAGGGAGGAATCCACAGACAGGGGAACCGATGACTCTGCCACCCAGGAAGGTAGTGATTTCAAGTACTCTGGCGTTCTGCGGGCGGGAATGAATGATGAGAGGGACTGAGGGATACAAAATTATGAACTCAAAAAACCCCAGTGATGAACCCGTTAAATCGGAACTGGAACCAGTCAGCCGGGTCCTCCGGGAGTGTTTAAAATCGCTCAGTAAAGAAGAAGTGCAACTTCAATTGAAATTACTTAAAAAGATCAAAGGAAGTTACCAACTGGACCTGGAATCAATCCATCTGGCCCTCGAAGCCTGCAAAAAGGGCGGATGCGAAATTGTGTATCCGCTTTTGTATCGGCTTGTCGGAAAAGAAAGTCTCGGTGAATGGCTTAAAAATCCAGAGGTAGCCAAACAGAAAATCAAGGAGACGAAGGACCGGATTGCGGAGGTCGAGGAGCTGATTTCGCTTTTGAAGGCGAAACTAGGATCACTTTCCCCAAAGGTTCGGTGATGAGTCGGGCCTTACTTTTCAAACTGGATGGATAAAACAGTGTGGACCACGCATTCCAAGCCCCTCTCGCCCGAAGGAAAATCAACCCGATCAAAGGTAGGCAAATTACGGCCAATCAGCAAAGAAGGTAAGAGCGGGAACGGCTACAAAAAAGCGATGGATGTATGTGCCACAACATGCAGGGAAGCAGATCGCCATGCCCCAAGCTCATCAGCTTTCCTGGCGCGCCTCACCTTTTCAATATTTTCGTGTTGCTGACCTGTAGCCTCTTGAACATTCGAGCAAAAGCAGAGCTGGTGTGCGGCTTCAAATCAGTCAGGTTGTTTTTCAGGGCTGAAAAGAGACTCAACATCCCCAATATCGTTGTGAGTGCTTATCATTATGGCCGAATACTCAATGATGTGGACGGCGGAGCCGGGTGAGATACTGCGTCAAGCCCATGGCCAGCATCCCGTTGTCGCAATTGTTGGCTTGATACGAGTATTTATGAAACCCATCAAAGCTTGAACCAACGACGCAACGATGCCCTCAACCCTCACCGCAAGGAGACGAGGGATAACGGGAAGAGAGGAACACGATGGGAGATAAGGGCAAGAAGGATAAGGAAAAAGGTCAGAAACAGAACACCGAAAAACAACATCAGAAGGACAAAAAGAAGGCGGACAAGCAACCAAAAAGAACCTCTTGACACGTCGCATCAGAAGGAATGAAAGATCGTTTCCAAAAGCTCCTCTCGCGTCCGCACAATCAAATCACACGAGCACTCTATCATCGAATTCACTACCGCACCTTCACTCTCTCCACCTCGCCTGAAATCAGTCCTGATCCCGATAATTTTCTTTTCGGGTGATTTTCCGGCGTAAAAATATCCGATCTCCCATGCAGTCCCGTCATCCACCTGAGAGCCGTCGAGCAAAGCGATCGCGATATCGGCAACAGGAATGCAACTAATCACAGCCGGCCTTGTGATGAGCCAGGGTTAAGCGAAATGTGAAAAGGAAAGAGCCAAGAGAAGGATGGATCGCCTTGATCTTGGCTCAAAAAAGAGGAAACCTACCATGAGGCCCTCATTGAAGTATTCGGAACAACGAGGATTTTTCTAAAGACATCAATAGCCGATAACGAGCGCAAAATAATTAAATCACGGCCGTTACGAATTTCTTTGGGCCAAAAACAGAAGGGCTGGAAATTACTTCTCCAGCCCTTGGAATTCTTTTCTTGATGAGCAGCTAGTGTTGCATTCCTTAAATTCATGGACATTATGCAACCAGCGGCTTACCCGAGTAAGTCCAGTTAAAAGGCGCCGCGTTTGTTTCGTTGTAGTGTTTTATGTACTGTATTGTCTGATT
>JBEKPW010000155.1:0-12654 GCA_049520315.1 Syntrophobacteraceae bacterium | reverse complement strand
CGGAAGGGCAGCTTGCGGGCCGCCAGCACAAAATGAACCAGCATGGTCAGGGCTATCAACGGACCGCCGATTTGAGCCATGTAAGTGGCTTCGAAGAAACGGGCGAGCGCGTCCATCACCC
The DNA here is from genome assembly GCA_049520315.1 of Syntrophobacteraceae bacterium. GTDB lineage: Bacteria > Desulfobacterota > Syntrophobacteria > Syntrophobacterales > Syntrophobacteraceae > SbD1. The sequence continues at coordinate 12,533 of JBEKPW010000155.1, read as the reverse complement.
TACCCTGGAGCCCAATAAGGTAAAAGTTAACACTGGCTACCAGAATCATATGGCACCACATAAACGCCACGAGCCCGACTCCGGTAAGCATTTGGAGAAGGTCCAAATACGCCTCGGTTCTAACAGGTTCCACTCGAGCAATAGTCTGATCCGCCATCATCTTCATTCAACTCCTGAATAGCTGTTGTGAGGTAGGTTGAACAATACCTGAATGCGTGCACTGCGGTCAAAAAATGACAGAATGGACCAAAAAGTCAAGTCCTTGTTTCGTCATTCCGGCGGAAGCCGCAAGCCAGGCTTTTTTCCAACTGATTGATTTTAAGGCGAAAGCCACTGGACCCCGGCCCCCGGACTAGACACTTCCGGGGCATGCTTCGCGGGGGGGGGCGTCAGCGGGGGTCAATCTCGATGGGCATGTGATCGTCACGAACATCGTTTTGCAAGCGCCACTTTGCCCAACAAGCGCGAATAGTGGCCAGATCGCCCCTCATCTCGCTGGCCGCAGAAATAAAAAAATCCGCGTTTTTTCTCATGGCCCATCCTCTTGAAGGCACTTCTCCGCAATGACATGACATGCCCTCCAAGAGATATGAAACTGTGGGGATGAAAATGCATGATCGCTCGGCACAATAATCCACTTCGTGATCCGTCTCCGCGTCTCCGCGGCTCCGCGTCTCCGCGTGAAACATTTTCGCGCCTTCGCGTCGCGCGAAACCTCACGCCCTTGTCAGTTGCCGATACTTGATCCGATGCGGCTGGTCGGCTGCGGCGCCGAGGCGGGACTTTCTGTCGGCTTCATACTCGGAATAGTTTCCGTCAAACCAGACGACGTCGCTGTCACCTTCGAAGGCGATTATGTGCGTTGCGATCCTGTCGAGAAACCACCTGTCGTGACTTATCACTACGGCGCACCCGGCAAAATTCTCCAGGGCGTCTTCCAGCGCTCGCATGGTGTTAACGTCGAGGTCATTTGTAGGCTCGTCCAACAGAATTACGTTAGCACCCTCTTTCAGAATTCTTGCCAGGTGAACCCTGTTGCGTTCGCCTCCGGAGAGCAATCCGACTTTCTTTTGCTGATCTGTCCCCGAAATATTGAACCGCGCAACATAAGCGCGCGAGTTGACGGAGCGGCTTCCAAGTTCGATAATTTCCCTGCCCTCCGAGATAGTCTCCCAGATGGTCTTGCCGGGGTCGAGCACCTCCCGGCTCTGATCCACATAGGCCAGTTTCACCGTATCGCCGAGTTTGAGCGCGCCCGAATCGGGCTTTTCCTGGCCGATTATCATTCGGAACAGGGTAGTCTTGCCGGCGCCGTTCGGCCCTATGACCCCAATGATGCCGCCGGGCGGCAGGGCAAACGAAAAGCCTTCCATCAGAAGGTTTTCTCCGTACGCTTTGCTCAGGTTGTTGGCCTCGATAACAACATTTCCGAGCCTCGGGCCGGCTGGGATGTATAACTCCAGCTCTTTTGCCTGCTTTTCATGGTCCTGACGAAGAAGCGATTCATAAGCCTTTATGCGGGCCTTCGATTTCGCATGCCGCCCCTTCGGCGACATCCTGATCCATTCCAGCTCACGCTCCAACGTCCTCTGGCGCTCGGTTTCGCCCTTTGCTTCCTGCTGCAGCCTTGCGCTCTTCTGTTCAAGCCAGGACGAGTAGTTTCCCTGCCATGGAATCCCCTGCCCTCTGTCAAGCTCCAGAATCCATCCGGCTGCGTTATCGAGGAAATACCTGTCGTGAGTAACGGCTATTACGGTTCCGGGATAGCGTTGAAGATGGTGTTCGAGCCAGGCGACGGTTTCGGCGTCAAGGTGATTCGTAGGCTCATCGAGCAGCAAAATGTCGGGCTGCTGGAGCAGGAGCCGGCAAAGGGCGACGCGGCGTCTCTCACCTCCTGAAAGGACCTTGACTCGAGTGTCTCCCGGAGGGCATCTGAGTGCGTCCATAGCCATCTCGAGCCTGGAGTCCAGGTCCCAGGCGCTCGAGGAATCGAGTTTTTCCTGCACCTCTGCCTGCCTGCCGATCAGTTTATCCATATCCTCATCGGACATGGGTTCGGAAAACTGCTCGTTAATGCGGTTGAATTCATTGAGCAGATCGACAGTCTCCTGGACCCCCTGCTCGACTGTTTCCCGCACGCTCAGGGCATCATCGAGTTGAGGCTCCTGTTCCAAAAAACCAACCGTAATGCCGGGCGCAATCGTAGTCTTGCCGTTGAAATCCCCGTCCACCCCGGCCAATATTCTCAAAAGCGAACTCTTGCCCGCGCCGTTCAGACCCACCACTCCGATCTTCGCGCCGTAGAAAAAAGAGAGATAGATATCCTTCAAGATCGGGCGTTTGTTAAAGAACTTGCTGACCCCGACCATGGAGCAGATGATTCTGTTCGGCTCAACACCCATTTGGTCTCCAAAAATTCAAATAATGTTTACCGGATAGTTCAATTGAAGCCCCACTTTCCCTATCAGTCGCTCCATTCAACCAGGTGGGAAGACTTGACGTTGACCGCCTTAACGCCGGGAATGCAGCCGGTAATTCTTTCCATTTCCATAACCAGTTCAGGGTCCTTCATGATCTGGGCGCTGGCGCCAAGAGTAACGACGCCGTCGCGCACGAATACCTTGATGTCGGGTTTGAGCTCGAGCAGGGTCGTTTTTACTTCGGATGCCAGCACCAGGTCTTCCATCGCCTTCTGAGACTCAAAAGTAGTCTTGAAAGTTTCCAGTTGCGCCGTATGGCAGATCACGTCCGCCGCGTCATCAGTAGTCATTTTCCGTACGCGAATCACCAGATCGTACAAAATCGGATCGGATGTGTCGATCCCGTATAGATTCTGGCTCCATTTGCTCCTCGCGAGATCATCCTTTTTGATCAGCGCCTGTGCGCTTTCATAGGAGATTTTTTCCCGGTCCATAACTATTTGAATCCGGTCCTTCATATCCGCGATAATCCTGACCTTGAGAACGTGGGAGACACCTTTGACATAGAAATGTCCGGCCAGGCCGTGATAGACCACGTTGTCCCTCTGGAGACACTTCAGAAGAGCGGACTGAAAGTATGCGATGAACTTCTCCTTGCCGTAGGAGAACCTTTCCAGAATGGAAGGTGCGTCATGAACTGCCTTCACCAGCTTGATTTCGGGGATGTTGAACTCTTTTGAAGCCCCCAGAATAACCTCACGAGCGTAACACTGGTAGCCCAGTTTCTGAGCCACTTTTTCGGCTACGTCTTTCCCCATGCTGTAGGAGCCCCTGGAAATAGTTATAATTGCCATTTTCGTCTCTCCTCCTTTGGTTGAGCCGGGCGGTTCAGCCGACGTTTCGTCCGCACGCCGCCAGGCAGTCTGATTACTGGAGGCTGTACCTCTTTATTTTCCTCCAGAGCGATACTCTGTCTATACCTAGAATTTCAGCAGCCCGAGTCTTATTGTCATCTACCTCTTTTAGCACCCAGAGAATGTAGTCCCGTTCATTTTCATCAAGGGTCAGCAACTCCTTCTGCGGGCGCCGCACCCTGAATGCGAGTTGCCGCAGATCGGGCGGCAGATGGCCGGGCTCGATGGTGTTCCCGTTTGCGAGGGTAACCGCCCTTTCAACGATGTTTTCCAGTTCCCGCACATTTCCAGGATATTCATAAGAAAGAAGAATTCGGACTGCTTCATCAGAAAAGCTCCCCACCTGCTTTCCCTGCAGGACTGCAAACTTGTGGAGGAAATGAAGACTCAGCAGGAGTATATCGTCCCTGCGGTCCGCAAGCCTGGGCGCATGAAGTGTTATCACGTTGAGCCGGTAATAGAAATCCTGACGAAAGGTCCCGAACTCGATCTCCTGCTTCAGATTCTTGTTTGTCGCTGCAACAACCCTGATGTCAACAGGTATTTCATGTATGCCCCCCACCCGCATCATCACCCGTTCCTGGAGCACCCGCAGCAGCTTCACCTGCATTGACAGGGGCATGTCCCCGATTTCATCCAGGAAGATGGTGCCCCCCTGGGCGGCTTCCAAAAGACCCCGTTTTATGCTCTTTGCGCCGGTAAACGCTTCGCGCTCGTGGCCGAACAGTTCGTTTGCAAGAAGCTCTTCGCTGAACGCTCCGCAATTGATCGCAAGAAAACGTTTCTCAGCCCGAAGGCTCATGTTGTGAATGGTCCTGGCCACAAGCTCCTTGCCGGTCCCGGTTTCGCCAAGAATAAGCACACTCGAATCGGAAACGGCGACCTGCTCGATCATCTTTCGCAGGATTTCCATATCGGGACTGGAGCCGATCAGCAACGAGGTCTTGTTCTGATCGCTGACCCGCTGCCTCAGCTCTTTCACTTCCCTGCGCAGACCTCGCTTCTCGATGGCCTGTCTTACAAGAACCCTGACTTCGTCGATTTTGTACGGTTTCGGGATATAATAGTAGGCCCCTTTGCGCATAGCCTCCACAGCGGAAGAAACCGAAGCGTATCCCGTAATGACCATCACCTCGATATCGGGGTAAAGCTCACGCGCACGATCCAGCACCTGAAGACCGTCCACAGGCTGCATTCGGATGTCTGTCAAAACCAGGTCGAACTCTTCCTTTTCGAGTTCACCGATTGCGGCGAGGCCGTCACCGACGCTTACTGTCTCATAGCCCTCCCTGCGCAGCACATGTTCAAGATTTTCCCGGGCTATCTGTTCGTCATCGGCTATCAGAATGCGGGTTCCAGCCATCGAGCCTCTTTTCGATTGTGTGCGCAAAATTCTGCAAACTGCGAAAGCTCAAAAGAGCGGGGGAAAGTTTCCCCTCGCCACAGTGAGCCGCGCAACGGCGAAGGGGGTGTGGGGGGCTCATGTCCCCCCAGCCCCCACACCTGGCGGAGCCTGGAGTTATTTTATTTGCAGAACATTCCGTACACGGTCCTCTTTTCTCAGCACACCGTTTCGACGGGAAAGCGCATCGTGAATCTGGTGCCTTCCCTTTCCTGGCTGTCAACCGTTATGGAGCCACGATGCTTCTGGACTATTCCAAAAACTACCGACAACCCAAGACCAGTCCCTGCGCCCACTTCCTTTGTGGTAAAAAATGGATCGAAAATCCTTCCCACCTCTCCTTGCGGGATGCCTTTTCCGGTATCTTCAACGGTGACGAGCACCTGCTTTTCAGCCAAGTCGGCTCTTGCCTTGATACTGATCTGCCCCGGAGGCTCTATAGCATGAATGGCGTTTTCAATCAGATTCAAAAAGACCTGCTGCATCCGTTGAGCGTCAAGGTCGAATGAAAGATCTTGGGGAACATCCAATAAAATCTCGACCCCGGGCGGGATATGACTGGAAATGAGTTTGACGGCTCGCTCCACCACCTGGAAAAGAGCTGTCGGGGCCAGGCAGAATTCCCGTATTCGTGAGAATTCCAAAAGGTTTCGCACGATATCGCGGGCACGGTGCACTTCGTGTTCGATATTGGTGAGCATCCGGTGAGAAAACTCGGCGTCCGCCTTATCGAATTCCTCCAAAAGTATCTGGCAGGAGGTGGAAATATTGTTAAGGGGATTATTTAGCTGGTGAGCTATTCCCGAGGTCAATGTCCCAAGGGAACCCAGTTTTTTTGCCTGGAGCAACTGGTCTTGCCGCTTCTCCAACTCGGAAATCATCCGGTTGAACCCCTCGACCACACGCTGTGTCTCATCGCGCGTATCGTAAACCTCGATCGGCGTGAAATCCCCTCCGGCAATCCGGTGCGTAGTTTTCTCGATATATCGAAGAGGGCGAATGATTTTTCTGGCAATGACCGGAATCAGCAGACCACCACCTATTATCGTGACGCCCAGCGAGATCAGAAGCTGAGTCTTTAGCGAGTTTACGATATGAAGAATACGTTCGCGCTCAAAAGAGACAAGCCTTTGGGACAAATCCACCAGCCTCTTGCCATGTTCCCTCAACTGCTCTTCAACCACCGGGGAACCCGAACTGCCTTCATGGCCGGGAGCCAATTGGTTCATCAGGAGTTGATAACCGCCTAGTTCCAATTTGATTTTGTCGAGCAGGGGAACACCCTGAAGATCTTTGATCTCCGGGACCGTCTTAGCGAGCTGCTCTAAGCCGAGTTGGGTAAATCTGCGATTCTCGTTCAGGTCATCACCCGAACCATACAGAAGAAAGTTTTTCTCGTACCGGCGGGCTTCAAGAATAAAATCCCGCAAATCATCTGCTATCTCAACAAAATGCTGCTTTCGCTCAACTTCCCGAAGGTAACCATAGGAAACCGTGCCGAAGGAACCGGCGACGATCAGCAGTAAAGTGAAACCGGCTATCACCTTCTGGCGGATGTTCAAAGTTACGGGCAATCTTATTGGCATCGGCGGCTCCGATATGTTTTAAACACTACAATATAGTCCAATTTTCATTCGCTGAGAAGCGTCCTGACGCACCAGCGAGACAGAACGCCCGGTTTGAGTGTTGTTTTTGGATTTTGTTTCCCGCACTTACCCCTAAAAAAAGGCTCTCCCCTTCTCTGTACGCTCGCAGAGAAGGGGAGAGCAGTGCCTTAAATACGGCAAGAATCAAAAGGGCAGCGCCACTCGATTCATCAGGCTTCGGCCGCCAGGGCTTTTGGAGTGTATGCCGACCTCCTCGCTCTCCACATGCTGGCCAGGATGATTATCGCCCCGACAAGCAGAGCAAGGCACATCGAGACAAAACTGATAGCGCCCAGCACTGATATCGTACCCTGATCTACCGAGATGATGCCGAGCTGATTGAGGTACTTGGGGATTGCAAAAGCCCTGCTCACAGCAACTATGAGCATGATGATCGCCATGACGATTTTGATCATGTATTCCTTTACATAGGTGGTCCCGATTGCGCCAAGCTGAACACCCAAAAGCGACCCGGCAAGTATGATCAGGACCAGCCGAATGTCGACCATTCCATGCATCGCCCAGTTTATGGAGCCGCCCATACCCATCACGAAAGCGATTACCAGCTCACTGGCAGAAGCTACAAGCCCCGAGACTCCAAGCATATAAATCATTCCCGGAACGCCGATGAAACCGCCCACAGCGATCGTAGCAGCGAGCATACCGGTCGCAAAACCGACCGGAAGCGTAAACCACAAGGAGATGCGTACATTTGCCGTCTTAAAGGTAATCATTGGCGGAATGTTGATGCTCTGGAGCTTCTTGGCAAGCAGCGCAACTCTCTCGCTTCCACCGGCTTTCGATATATTCATGGCGTCGCGGAAAACATAGAGCCCGACCAGCACCAGCACCACCACAAAAGAGAGGCTCACATAGAGGTCGGACCCTGCCTGTCCCCAACTTGCGAGTATTAACTGCTGGATTTTTATGCCTACCTGTACGCCGACGCCCGCGCTCGCAGCCAGCACAAGCCCAAGCTTCAAATCCACCTGGCCGTATTTGAAACGTTTGTACGCTCCGACAAGCGCTTTGGGGAATTTGTGGCACATGTTGCTCGCCACCGCTACGGTCCCCGGCACTCCAAGGCTCATCATGCCGGGAGTCAAAACGAAGGCGCCGCCCGAACCGATGAACCCGCTCACCAGGCCGCCGACAAAGCCGACCAGAAAAAGGAAAACCACATAGATAAAATTGAGATCGATGAATTTGACCGCTTCATTTGCTATATCGTGCATTTTGAATCCTTGTTGGGGCCTGAGGGTTTTTCACCAGATCGAGCCATTGCTCTCTTTTGGGTGAGCGGGAATAGACCTCACCCTTAAAATCCCGCCTTACAAGACGCCTATAAGTCCATCCTGTGAAATGGATTGACGTAAGCATAGGCGCGAGGTCTTTTGCGAGCCTGTTTTCTCTTCTCGATGACCTTGTGTTCGGTCTTGCGGACCTGGTCTCTTTTGAGGGCTACAATACCCATAAGGGACCACAGGTGGTGCGCAAATGTACCATGCACAAACGAAATTGCCAGAACGGTGGCAATGGGAAGGGCCGCGTACCAGCCGCCTCTGGAAAAAACTTGCATGACAGTGTCAGAGTTTGTAAAGACAGCCGCATAACAGGCAGCGCTCGCTACACCATATCCAACCGTTTTTCCAATCGCCCTGGCTTTCGAGGATTCGCTACGAGCAGACATTGCATTCCCTCCTTTGTCGTTTAAGGCAGATAAGACACTCACTACAGGAACCGATATTTTTCGGATGCTTTCGCTGTTTATCTCCGAATCTATTACTACGATCTCAACCCTCTTGATCTCGTGAATTGCCTCCTCAACCGCAAATTCAATATCCCCGGTCCTGGTCATGGCATTACAATGGATCCCGTTGAGTACAGCCCTGTCGCATAATTTTTTTGCCGATTCCGCAGACCTGTTTTCGAACGCCTTGCCTTCACAGTGAGAATCAACGCTTAAAGCCGCCAGATCGTATCCGAGCCTGCCGGCAAGCTGCACGCAATGATTGATTACAGTTTCCACAAAAACCCCGTTATTTGCCACGACAAGGATCTTGCGGCCGTTGCGGAATTCGTTCTTACGATTTTTTCCGATTAAATCTGACATGGCTTAGTCACCTGAGCATGAATTTTTCAATCTTCTATAGTCAAGAGTCGTGCCATCTGCTAAAAACTAATGAAATCATTGGTGAATAAGGCTCGGCTATTCCTTGCCGCCCAAGTTGAAAAGGCTTGATGGCGTTGCAAAATGCAATAGCGACTGTCTGAATTGATGCTGCGGGCTGCATGACGGCAATGTTCGATACTGCAACGCAGGGCTTAAGCGCGTTGCGAATTGCAACAGGGATCGAAAGGCAGAATATGAGTTTCTTTAAAAAGATTGAGACAATCGAAGAAAAAACCCCTGAAGAACAATCGACCGAGCTGGTTGATCTTCGTAGAGCCAAAGAGGATGCAAGGATACCGAAGGCAGTTTCCGAGCTGGCCTCCAAGGAACTCGAGCGGCTTGAAAGAATGGACCCCGGCATACCCGAATACACAATCGGGGTGAGTTATCTCGAGTTCCTCTTCTCGCTTCCATGGCAGAATTTTACCGACGACTGTCTGGATATGGCTCGCGCGGAGAAAATCCTCGAGCTGCAGCACTATGGGCTAAAACACGTTAAAGAGAGAATCCTGGAATACCTGGCTGTCAAAACCCTGTGTAACCTGAGCGACTTCAATATCCTGGTGGTCGATGACGAGGAGATAGCCAGAACGAATTTGGAATATGTTTTGCGCAAGGAAGGCTATCAGGTATGCACTGCGGTGAACGGCCAGGACGCTGTGGACAAACTGAGGCAAAAGGACTTCGAGCTGATCCTTACCGATCTCAAGATGGATAAGATGGATGGCATTCAGGTCATCGAATCTGCAAAACAGATCGCCCCGAACACCGATATTGTGATGATTACCGGCTATGCCACGGTGAGTTCGGCGGTTGACGCTCTCAAAAAAGGAGCCGCCCACTATCTGCCCAAACCCATTGACCTGGAGGAACTCCGCTCCACGGTGCGTCAGATCCGCGAAAAGAAACGATACCTCCAGTTGACAAGGAGCCCGATTCTTTGCTTTTCGGGCCCCCCCGGAACGGGAAAGACTTCCATTGGCAAGTCTATTGCCGAAGCGCTGGGGCGAAAGTTCGTCAGGATTTCTCTTGCCGGTTTGCGTGATGAAGCCGAACTGAGAGGACACCGAAGGACTTATGTCGGATCGATGCCGGGCAGAATCATGACCGAGATTCGACGCATCGGGGTCAGGAACCCGGTTTTCATGCTGGACGAGATAGACAAGATTGGCCAGGACTTCCGGGGCGATCCCGCTTCGGTTCTGCTGGAAGTCCTGGATCCGGAGCAAAACGGCCGTTTTCTCGATCACTATCTGGATGTTCCCTTCGATCTGTCCAGCGTCATGTTCATCGCAACGGCCAATGTGGTCGAACGGCTTCCCGCCCCGCTCCTGGACAGGCTCGAAGTGATCCCGTTCCCCGGCTACACTGAAAAAGAAAAACGAGCTATCGCAAGACAATACCTCGTTCCCCGCCAGTTGAGAGAACACGGCCTCAAAAACAGGAACATCGAGTTTCTCGACGGCGCAAGTTCAAAAATCATCATGGATTACACACTCGAAGCCGGACTGCGCAACTTCGAGCGCGAAATTGCCACCGTTTGCCGAAAGCTTGCCAGGCTCAGTCTTCAAAGTGAAAACGACCGCTCGCCCATCGTGGTGGATGACAAACTGATCGAAAACCTGCTCGGCCCGCGAAGATTCACCCATGAGATCGCGGAGGCGGGTCACCGTGTGGGAGTTACCACCGGCCTGGTTTGGACCGAATTCGGAGGAGAGATAATCTTTATTGAGGCAACCAGGATGAAGGGAAACCAACAGTTGATATTGACCGGTTCCCTGGGAGAGATAATCCGCGAGTCCGCGCAGACGGCCCTGAGCTATATACGCAGCCACGCACAAGATTTTTCGTTGGACCAGGACTTCTTCGAGGGAAGCGACATCCACGTGCACATTCCCTCAGGGGCTGTTCCCAAGGACGGCCCTTCGGCGGGCGTTACAATAGCTGTGGCGCTTATTTCGCTTCTAACCGGGAAACCGGCGCGCCGCGATGTTGCCCTTTCCGGGGAATTCACTCTCAGCGGAAGGCTGCTCCCGGTCAGCGGAATCCGCGAGAAAGTTCTCGCCGCTCAAAGAGCGGGCGTGAAAGCAATCATATTTCCCGAAGCAAACAAAATCGACATTGACGACCTGGATGCCGACGTCCGGGAAGGAGTCGAACTGATCGTTGCCGGGGACATCTTTTCGATTGTAGATAAAGCCTTGATTTAGACCGAGTTGCGTTCAAGATTGAACTAACTAAAAGAGCGGGGGACTTTTTTCACTTTAAAGATCCCCCGCGCCCCCGGGATTTCTGCCACACGCGCAGGCGCGTGAGGCAGAGCGCGGCACCTCTGGTCATGGACAGGTCAGTGATAGCGTGGAGATCGGCGTAGCGTTCCTCGCTGGGCTCCACCGCAGCGCCGCTCCTAAATGGCCCTGCAATGGCTAAGTTGGGGGCAACTCGCACTTTCTTTGTCATTCATTGGCACCACCTTGAAAGCAAATTGGTATAAGTGCCTAAAAGTGAAAATCCGAACCTCGTATTCATTTGTCAAAGAGTTTCATTCGCTTACTGTAATTCCTGTAAATACAGGGCAAATGCAGGGGCTTATCGCGCAACACACCGATTTAATTGACAGTTTTCGATTAGATTCTCTGCGATAACAGGGGGGGTTATCTAATCACACAAGCCCCAATTCTGCCTACCCTCGACCGCATTTCAAAATGAAATATTTCCCACCTTACTCTGACTGACGGAAACGGCCAAAGCTTCAGTTACAATTCCGGGTCCGGGGTCAAAATTCTAATCGAGGGTAAGGATTCCGGTCAAGGGTCAATGGCCAGGGCTTCCGGGTCACCGGCAACGGTCAGGCTCTCGATCACGTCAACGCTGCCGATCACGTTAAGGTTTTCTCGATCACCGTCAAGACCGGTCACAATCAAAGGTGAGGCTGTCTGTTTCGGACGTGTTTGGATATGGGGTCAGGCAGGAAAAGCGGGCAGAAGGGCCTTAAAACGATTCTAACTATTGCGACACTGGATTAGCTTAGTATCCGGTCAGGGTCCAGGCTCTCGATCACGTCCACGGTCAGGCTGCCGGTCACGTCAAGCCTGCCGGATACGTCAACGCTGCCGCTGTCGTTTACGTTGACGCTGCCCTCGATAGAGTCAACGGGCAAGGGTAAGGGCAAGGAAGAGCTTCAGGGTGATGAGGCGAATGTGTTGCGATATGAGGGAAGGCTGGCAATGCGGGATGATGGGGCGAGAAAAACGCTTTGAATGGGATATGAACAGGTCAGGTGTATCGTCCGGCCTCCCAGCCCATTTTTGAGTTTCTAAGCCAGTGTCTTCTGCCCTTGTAATAATCTTGGCACTGTTGCCGCTCATTTACGAGCATAACTCACAATAAAGTAATTCTACGGGTCAATGGAAACAGGGACAGAGGTAGAAACGCAAACAGCAAGCATTTCTGTGAGTCCTGTTATCACCTTCTCTTACTTGCCGATGGTTTTAGAATTCCATCAATAAATACCAATTCCGAAAGGGGCTGGCCTTTTTTCGCTGCTTCGTTTTTTATCCGCACAAGCTTTTGGTCCTTATCGCCCATCCTTCCAACATCTATTACGACATAGAATGCTCGTAGTGTATCCTCTGATTTCTTGTAGATTTCTAGCTGTGTTTCGTAGCCATGTAGAATCCTGGGATTCGTAGATAACTTAATCTCAACAAGCACTTTGGAATCAAAACCTTTCGCACATTTGAAGTCAATTTGACCTGTTCCAGTGTCCACCTCAGGAGAGATATCTACGTTGTTAGCTACACAATAGGAATAAGCTACAGCAAAAAAAAGACGCTGTGCGGTTGATTCATGGCGAGGTATTACCGCCGGTGAAAAAGTTTGCCAAAATCGGCGGTGAGAAAGTCGGCCAGCCTGGCGGTCAAAAATAAGCCTAGCATTTTCTTCTTTTTCTTCCGTTTTTAATGCGCTCGCGCATTC
>JBEKPW010000154.1:0-12671 GCA_049520315.1 Syntrophobacteraceae bacterium | reverse complement strand
GATATGCTGCTTGTCGGCGACTCGCTTGCGATGGTCGTTTTGGGCCAGGAGGACACCCTTTCAGTCGGAATGACTGAAATGCTCCATCACACCCTGGCGGTCAGCAGGGGGGCAAACCGGGCCATGATAATCGGCGATATGCCTTTCATGTCCTATCAGGCGAGCGTGGAACAGGCGCTCATAAATGCCGGCCGTTTTATGAAGGAAGGCAGGGCGAGCGCTGTAAAACTGGAAGGGGGTGCAAGGGTGGTCCCACAGGTCAGGGCAATGGTGGAAGCCGGGATTCCGGTGCAGGGCCACCTGGGTCTGACCCCCCAGAGCGCAGCCCAATTCGGAGGTTTCAAGGTACAGGGAAAAACCGCTGAAGCCGCCAGGGTGTTGATCGATGACGCCCGGGCGCTGGCTGAGGCCGGATGTTTCAGCATAGTTCTCGAGGCCATTCCTTCCTCTATCGCCGAGATGATCTCCGAGGCCGTGCCGATACCCACTATCGGCATCGGGGCGGGGCCGTCCTGCGATGGGCAGGTGCTCGTTATTCATGATGTGCTGGGGCTTTTCGACAGGTTCGTACCTCGCTTCGTAAAAAAATACGCAAAGCTTGACGAAGTCATCATAGAAGCCCTGGTCAAATACAAAGAAGAGGTGGAGCAGGGCATTTTCCCGGGACCCGAGCATGGGTTCATGATCGACGAACGGGAAGCAGTGAAACTGGAAAAGTGAAAAATCAATGGTGAATAGTGAATAGCGAAGGGTGAAGGGTGAAACTTTCACCCTTCTAACTTCACGGTACGCCCCCGCCCATCCCGTTTAAAAAAACACTATTGCCAAATACAGTCCTTTCCTTCCGGGATTACTGTCTATACCTGATTCAAAAAACCGAATCACCGAATTAAATTGTTGTCCAGTTATCCCGCCCCTCAAACCCCGTTTACTTTTGCGATCCCCAACCTGAGAGCCAGGTCCCCCCACCTGGCTCTCCTTTTTGTGGCGTTTGGTTGGACAGGATTAACAGAAATGACTATTGATTAGAGAATTTAGGAATTTGGGAATTAATCCCTGAATCACTCAATTCGCAATCCCTTAATTTGTGGCTGTTTTTAAGTCCGTGGGCCCCTGTTGACCTTGTTGAATTTTGGTTTTCTTCAAGCGTTGGACTGGTCGTGGACAGGCCGGGGAGAGGGCGAGGAGAAAAATGTAAAGCGGGAAGCTTTTGCTCCCTGCTCCTTTACATCCGCAAGGAGACCTCATGAAGGTGGTTGTCGCAATTATCGTCTTTCTGGCTGTTGCCGCCGGGGCCGGCGCCGTATACGTCTGGTTCGGGTTCTTCAATGTCTCCGCCCGTGTTCCGCACTGGGACATTACTCTTGAAGCCATCGAGGTTTTGCGCGACCGGTCGATCATTGTCAACAGCCGGGATGTCAAAACACCTCCCCTGGCGGACCCGGCGCTGGTACCCAAAGGGGCGGCCTTATACCAGGAAACGTGCATCTATTGCCACGGGGCCCCCGGGATTTCGGCTCTACCCTTTTCTCAGGGCCTTTACCCCGCCCCGGCGGATTTACTTTCCGGGGCCATACAGAATGAATGGAACGAGGCGCAACTTTACTGGATTGTGGAAAATGGCCTCAAACTGACTGGAATGCCGGCTTTCGGCTCAAGTTACGAGAAAGACGAAATAGCATCCATGATCGCTTTCGTCCGGCGGCTCCCCAAGATTTCTCCCGGAGAGTACGCGCAGATGGCAGGATCAAGCAGAGAGTGAAGAGTGAAGATTTCACCCTTCACTCTTCAGGCTAAGCCGGACGCCGGCTACTTTTCCCGTTTGACGCTCTCGATAACCACGGGTTTTACGGGCACATTCTGAAATTGTCCGGAATTTGCAGTCTCAACGCCCTTTATCTTGTCCACGACGTCCATGCCGTCAATAACCTTGCCGAAAACCGCATAGCCGAAACCGGCAGGTGAATTGTCCCTGTGGTTAAGAGACACATTGTCCACGACATTTATGAAGAACTGGCCGGTCGCGCTGTCAACGACATTTGTTCTCGCCATTGCAATAGTCCCCCGGTCGTTCTTAAGCTCTGCGCTCGCTTCATTCTTGACAGGGGCATTGGTTGGCTTCTGTTTCATATCCTGCGTAAACCCGCCTCCCTGGATCATGAAATTGCCTATAACCCGATGGAAGATCGTGCCGTCGTAGAATCCGGCATCCACGTACTGCAGGAAGTTTTTCACTGTTTCAGGGGCTTTGCCGGGCCAGAGTTCGATCTTGATCTGGCCAAGAGACGTCTTCATCAGGACGATCGGGTTTGCGGGCTGGGCCTTTTCTTCCGGACCGGCCGCTGAGGCGAAGCTTTGCAATATCAGCGAGCAGCAAGAGATGAGGACCAGCAAAATTGTGTACTTCAAATAAGCCATTTTCTACTCCTTTGGATAAATGTTAAGCATCGACTTGTGGGGCCAAGACCCATCTTTTCCGGTGAACCATTATTCCCAACAAAGCTGACTTCCGCTTAGAGCACCTGCGTCCTTGGGCGGTCATTGACATTAGAGCCCCGCTTTCGCATATTCACTTCTTAAAAAGAATATACGGCTGCCAGAATCGAGTTGGGGGAATTTAATGATAAAAAAGCCGAGCACAAGGGGCATGGCCCCCGATTATCTCAGGGCAGCGGCTGAACAGTTCGAATCGGCAGACCGAATTGCCGAAATCAGGAAATTCGGGGCCGGAAACATAAACGATACGTATTTTGTGTCCACGACCTCGAAACGAGAAAAATATTTCATTCTTCAGCGCATAAACGGGCGTGTATTTAGCACGCCTGAATTAATAATGCAAAACCTTCGCGCCTTTTCCGAGCACGTCTCAGAGTCCCTGAGGCGCAATCCGCCGGCCGGCCGCCGCTGGGAAATGCCGCGCCTCCTGTTGACAGCCTGTTCCCAAGACCACTGGATCGACCCCGACGGTTGCTTCTGGCGCGCGCTCAGCTTCATAGAGAACTCGGAATCGTTCGATTCGGTCATCGACCTCGATCATGCCGCCGAGGTCGGGTATGCCATAGGGCTTTTCCACACCCTTGTGAGCGACCTGCCTGCAAACAGGCTAAAGGATACGCTGGAAGGCTTTCACATCACCCCGATCTATTTAGGGCGCTATCTGGAGGTGCTGGAAAAACACCGCGCCCCTGCATCCGTTGATGCGGCTTATTGCATGGATTTCATAGACAGGCGCAAAGAGTTCGCGCCTGTTCTGGAAAAGGCCAAAGCGGAGGGGAGATTGCCGCTCCGGATAATTCACGGCGACCCTAAAGTGAGCAATGTAATGATCGATACCGGGACAGGGCTGGCCGTGAGCATCGTGGACCTGGATACCGTAAAGCCCGGTCTGGTTCATTATGATATCGGCGACAGCCTGCGTTCATGCTGCAATCCACTTGGAGAGGACCCCGGCAAGCCCGATGAAGTCAGGTTCGAGCCTGAACTCTGCAGGGCCTTGCTGCGGGGCTATGTTTCCATGGCCAAAGGCTTTCTCACTGGAAACGATTTCGAATTCATATACGATTCGATTCGCCTGATAGCCTACGAGCTGGGAGTGAGGTTTTTTACCGACTACCTCGAGGGGGATGTTTATTTCAAGGTAAGGGATCGCCTGCAGAACCTCCGAAGAGCGCTGGTCCAGTTCCGCCTTGCAGAAAGCATCGAGTCTCAGGCCCAAGCTTTACGCGCGATTATCAGGGAGGCAGTGAAGAGTAAAGGG
Organism: Syntrophobacteraceae bacterium; assembly: GCA_049520315.1. Classification (GTDB taxonomy): domain Bacteria; phylum Desulfobacterota; class Syntrophobacteria; order Syntrophobacterales; family Syntrophobacteraceae; genus SbD1. The sequence continues at coordinate 8,914 of JBEKPW010000154.1, read as the reverse complement.
TGAACAGTGAGCAAGGGAGGCCGGCGGCCCGGGTGGGCTGCCGCCCGGGGAAGGAGAGCAAGCCACATGACGATCGGACTTGTCACACGCCTTCGAGAGGCCTCACAGGGGCCGGCTTATCGCTGGTGGGCGCTGGGGGCAGTCGAGTGCGGCAACTTCGTGGTTTACATGGATGGCTTCATCGTTACTCTGGCACTGCCCGCGATGGCGCGCCAGTTCGGTGTGGGCATTCACGAAATCAAATGGGTGCTAGTCGCTTACCTCGCTGCCGTGACGGTCACCCTGCTGCTTGCCGGCCGCCTGGCGGACCGGTGGGGCCGCAAGCCGGTGACCGTTGTTGGCGTCGCCCTGCTCACGCTCGGTGCGGCGCTGTGCGCAGTGGCTCCTACCCTGACGGCGCTTATCGCCTCCCGGGTCCTGCAGGGGCTGGGCGGCGCCTTGGTGCTGGCCAATGTGATGGCCGAGATCACAGCGGTCTTTCCGCGGGAGGAACGGCGCCGGGCCATGGCTGTCAATGCCTCGGTCCTGGCAATGGGTCAGGTCACCGGCCTGCTCCTCGGGGGCTTCCTGATCGACTGGCTAGGCTGGCGCTCCATCTTCCTGGTCATCCTGTCCATCGGCGGGCTCGGCTTGGTGATGGACCTGGCGGTGCTCCGCAACCGCACCACCGGGCCCAGCGCGCCGATGGACAGGTGGGGTGGGGTGCTGTCGGTCCTGATCGTCGGGGCTCCCTTTCTGTTGATCGAGCGCCTGTCCCGGGACCTCCTGGACCCGATCGGCCTGGCGTTCTTGCTGGTCGGCCTGATCCTGCTCGGGCTGTTCACGGAGGTGGAGCGGCGGTCGGCCTGGCCGCTGCTCGACCTCCGCCTGCTCCGATCCAGGGCCTTCACGTGTGGGGCGATTGCCGCCGCGTTCTACTTCATCGTTGCGACCTTCGGCTACTTTCTGCTGCCGTTGTACGCGCAGGTCGTGCTGGGGCTGTCACCTTTTTTCGCCGGCTTGCTCATCGTACCCCTGTCTGTGGCGTTGACGGTCTCGAGTCAGCTAGTTGGCCATATGGCCGGTCGGTTCAGCGCCCGCATCGTAAGCACCGCGGGCCTTATTTGCACCAGCACCGGCGTGCTCGGGATGTCCCTCCTGGGTCCGAAGGCCTCGTACCCCTACATGGTCGGCCTGTTGGTACTCGCGGGGGTAGGCGGAGGGTTGTTCCACCCGCCCAACAACAGCTCCGTGCTCAGCGCCGTGCCGCCCCAGGACCTGGGCGGGGCCAACGGATTCTTCACGACGGCCCGCAACTTCGGCCAAGCCATCGGGGCCGCGCTTGCGGCGATGATCCTCGGCCAGGGGCTGGGGCCCTCAGGAGCAGCGGAAATGCTGGCCCGTGCCCGCGACGCGTTGGCCGGAGGCCCCTCCTTAGATGCCTACGTCCAGGCCCAAGCCTTCGCCTTCCGGGTCGGTGCCTCCTTGGGACTGGTGGGCGCCGTGATTTCCGCGCTGCGAGGGAGTGAGATCCGGTCAACGCCGCTACCCGGCACAAGCGAGAAGGCGGCAAAGGGGACATCGTAGAATATTTGAGAGTAGGAGAGCGGAAATCCTCAACGTTTTCAGATCATAATACAAGAATTCTTAGGGGATATGAAATATCCGCATTTTGGCAGGACTCACAAACTAATCGCTTGCAGTTCGCATAAGGAATAGACTCAAAGAGTTCCCCGATAAAAGGCCAGTCTTTTGGCATACGGATGGAATATTCCCACAATAGCTTTCTGTTCCTCCGGGCTGAGAGGGCTGAAGCTCCGGCCTGTTTCGGCAAGCGTTCGAACATGAGAACCGTTGGAGCAGCCGATGATGGCTACAGCGATGGGCTGTGATAAGGCGAATCGAATCAGCATTTCCGGTGTGATGCCCGCGTCCGGCATTATATAGTGGGCGCTGCCAAGCACCTTCATTCCTATCACAGCAATGCCTTTTCCCAGTGCAGCGGGCAACGCCGAATCCATGAATCCGCCAAGTGCCGCCTCGACGGGATTGACAGGCATCATAACGGAATCGATCGGCCATTCCCGTATGGCTTTCTCCAGGATTTTCGGATCGTGATGCCCGGTGACTCCTATAAAGCGCGTTTTTCCATTGCTTTTGGCTTCCACGAACGCCTCGAGCGCCCCACCGGGACGGGAGATTATTTCAAGGTCTTCCTCGGTTCTTACATCATGGATTTGCCACAGATCCAGGTAATCGATGCCCATGTTCCTGAGCGTTTGATCCAGATCGGCAAGAGCCCCGCTCTTGCTTCTCGTCGCTGACTTGCTCGTTTGAAAAATCCTGGCTCGATCCTCCGGATCCTTCGACCAGACCTGTCCGTAATATATCTCACTTCCTGCATAGGCCCGTGCGCAGTCGAAGTAGCTGATCCCCTGAGCTACGGCTTCGCGGATCACCCTCCAGGCCTCGTCTTCCCGCCCGTAAGTCCTTAAGACCCCTTCGCCGCCCAATCCGGTGACGGTAACTTCAATGCCGGTCTTTCCAAATGCCCTGGTAGGTATGACACCGATTGGCATGGTGGCATTCCGACTCATCTGGAACTCCTTTAGAGCGGGCTTTCGCCTGCATCCTTCCTTGCTTGATCCCCACAGAGTGCGCATGTTCAGTATGCCAAATCAAATTAATCAGATATACCAGATTTATCAATTGTTTGCTGCGAAGACCGCAATGTTTATTTTTTATTTTGTATAACTATCTATAAGCGAAAGGGGGTGTGGGGGTATAAGCTCCCCACGCTTTCCCGGACTATTTATATGCAGAACTTTCAGTACACGGTCCTATTTTGACTACATCGAAATAATCCGCATTTTGATCTCTCGACTGATCGGGGCATCTGAGGGAAAAGATGCTCTCTTGAAATTCTCATGGAAACGGGTTCAATATAGCGTCCAAAACGGCGAGGTGAATGAACTCGTGAGAACCGCTATTTCGGGAAACGACAAACAAAGCGCAAAAGGGTAGGCAATTCGCTCTCGGACGAGAGCCATCGTGCATCTATATCTCCTGAGGAAATCATTGTGAAAACCAGCGTTGACACCGCTCCTCCACCAACCGTTCGTCGAGAAGGCACTGTATTCAAGATACTGGGGGCAATCAGCTTTTCGCACTTTCTTAACGATATGCTCCAGTCCCTGATTCTGGCAATTTATCCCTTGCTGAAAAGCACGTTTCTTCTGAGCTTCACTCAGATTGGTCTGATCACGTTGACCTATCAGATCACGGCGTCTCTATTGCAACCCCTGGTGGGGCTCTATACAGACCGCTACCCGAAACCCTATTCATTGTCTATCGGCATGGGTTGTACCCTGACCGGGCTGATGGTCCTGGCGTTGGCGCCAAATTACGGCATGGTGCTCATTGCCGCCGCCCTGGTCGGCACTGGCTCATCGATCTTTCATCCGGAATCTTCGCGAGTCGCGCGCATGGCCTCCGGTGGGCGATATGGCCTCGCGCAATCGATCTTTCAGGTTGGAGGCAATACCGGCAGCGCGACCGGACCATTGCTTGCCGCCTGGATAATCATGCCTCAAGGCCGCGCCAGCCTGGCTTGGTTCTCAGCCGCCGCCTTGCTCGCCGCTTTCGTTTTATGGAGGGTGGGTGGCTGGTATAAGCAACGGCTATTGCAGAGGCAGAAACGGGCCAAATCTCACGAATTTGTGCAGGGGGCACTCCCCGGACGCACCGTGGCAGGAGCGATGATCGTCTTGCTGATACTCATTTTCTCTAAATTCTTCTATCTGGTGAGCCTCAGCAATTACTACACTTTCTACCTGATGAGGAAATTCCAACTTTCGGTGCAATCAGCCCAGATTCACCTTTTCATCTTTTTGTTCGCGATTGCCGTGGGGACCGTCATTGGCGGGCCGATTGGGGACCGCATCGGCCGCAAACGCGTGATCTGGGCATCTATTCTGGGAGTTGCGCCGTTCACGTTGATACTGCCCCATGCAAACCTGGCCTGGAATGGGCCTCTGACTTTTACTATCGGCATCATACTCGCGTCGGCTTTTTCAGCGATTCTAGTCTTCGCACAGGAACTCATGCCGGGAAAGGTGGGGATGGTATCAGGCCTGTTTTTCGGGCTTGCTTTCGGCATGGCGGGCATTGGCGCTGCGGTGCTGGGCAAGCTGGCCGATGCCTATGGCATCGAGTATGTTTATCGACTATGTGCATTCTTGCCACTGCTCGGGATCTTTACAGCTTTTTTGCCTGACATTCGGAAACCTTCTCAATAGTTGAGCACTCGGCGAGCATAGCGATGTTCGGAAGCAGTCCGATCTCTACGCCGGTGGCAGCCGGACGGAAATCGTAAGACGGAAGACGGAAATCCGTCCTCCGTCCTCTGTCCTCCGTCAGCGGGTCTTCTCGACGCTCATCCCGAAAAACCTGTACACCCATATCTGGTATGCAATTACTATGGGTACGAAGACCAGTGCTACTCCGAGCATGATTTCCAATGTCAGGGTACTCGATGATGAGTTGAACGCGCTCAGGCTGAATGCCGGATCGATGCTGGATATGAGCAGATTGGGATACATTCCGCCGACCCCGAAAAGCGTAACCATAACGATGAAAACCGCTGAGGAAAACCAGGCTTTGAGCCATTGCGCCTGCCTGATAAAGAGCATTATCCCGATCAGCGCGCCAACGGCCGCAAGAGGGATAACGAACATGACTGGAGCTTTCATGTAATTGCCATACAGATCGGTTGAGAAGTAGGTGGCCCCCAGGAACACTACCGCCACCACAGCAAGCGCAAACCAGAGATTGCCTGCAAGCCGCCCTGCGCGCTCCTTGAGTGCCCCCTCGGACTTGATCGCCAGCCAAAGAGACCCATGCACCGTGAAGATCAGGGTGAAGAGAATCCCTCCCGCGAGCCCGTACGGGTTTAGCAGTGAAACAAGAGACCCATGATAAATTCCGGCTTTATCAATCAAAATACCGCGAAACAGATTGGCGAAAGCCACGCCGAACAGCAACGCCGGACCGAAGTTTCCTATCCACAGGAGGGCGTCCCAGAAGCTTTTCCAGCCCCCTGATGAGAATTTTGACCTGAATTCCATTGCGACGCCGCGAACTATAAGGCAAAACAGGATCAGCAGAAGGGCGGAATAGAGGCTGCTGAACATTACTGCGTAGGTCTTCGGGAATGCGGCGAAAGTAACCCCTCCTGCGGTTATCAGCCAGACCTCGTTCCCGTTCCAGTAAGGTCCCATGCTGTTGTAGACGGCGCGTTTGTCGCTTTCGTTCTTTGCGATGAAGGGGGACAGGGTTCCAATCCCGAGATCAAAGCCGTCCAGGACGAAATAGACAGCCCACAGAATTCCCCAAAGAGCAAACCAGATCGTCTCAAGCATATCCCACCTCCTCGTCGGCCCCACCGGGCAGGGTAGCCTCTACCGGCCCTTTTCTCGCGTGGTCCCAGATCAGGTAATAAGCCACGATTCCCAGAAAAGAATAGACAAGCACGAATGCCACAAAAGAGATCGCCACCTGGGATGCCGCAATCGGAGATACCGCATTCGAGGTCTTCATCATCCCGTATACCACCCAGGGCTGCCTCCCCACTTCTGCGACCATCCAACCGAATTCACTGGCCACATAGGGCAGGGGAATAGAAAAGAGGAACACTTTGAGCAGCGCCGGGTGCTCCTCGATTGCATTGCGCATGAGCCAGCCGATGATTGCCATTACAAGGAAAAAGAACCCGAGTATCACCATTACCCGGAAAGAGATAAACGTAAAGGTTACCGGTGGCCTTTCCGAGGGTGCAAAAGCTTTCAGACCCTTCACTTCCGACGAGAAATCATGGAACGCCAGCATGCTTAAACCGCCGGGAATTGTGCCGAATTCAACCAGGTTACGCTCGTTGTCCGGATCGGGGATAACGAACAAATGCTCCGGGGCCGATTTTGTTGTCTCCCAGACCGACTCCATGGCCGCGAGCTTTGAGGGCTGTATTTTAGCGACCTCACCGCCGTGCATATGGCCCTGCACAACCTCAACGATCGTAAAGATCAGAGCGAATGAAACGGCCATCCGAAACGATTTCTTAAAAAAAGAAATGTGCTGTTTCCTCAGTAGATGCCAGGCGCTGACGCCCATTACGAAAAAGGCTGAAAGTATATAGGCGGCTGAAACCGTATGCACGATAGTGTGCCATGCAAAGGGCTGGGTAATAACAGCAATGAGATCGTCCAACTCGGCCCGGCCGTTTCGAATGACGAAGCCTACCGGGTGCTGCATCCAGGAGTTTGCGATCAGAATCCATAGCGCCGAAAGGTTCGAGGACAGCGCCACCAGCCAGATGGTTACCGCGTGGGCCTTCGGTGAGAGCCGCTTCCATCCGAAAGCCCATACCGCGATAAAAGTGGATTCCAGAAAGAAAGCCACTGTCGCTTCAATTGCCAGGAGTGAACCGAAAATATCGCCGACGTACTCCGAGTAGCGTGACCAGTTTGTCCCGAACTGGAACTCGAGCGTTATGCCGGTAACCACCCCGATGGCGAAATTGATCAGGAAAATCTTGCCCCAGAAGCGCGCCATATCCCTGTACTCTTCATTTCCGGTCCTGACGTAGGTCGTCTCCATTATCGCCAGCAGGACGGAAAGCCCGAGCGTCAGAGGCACGAACAGGAAATGGAAGAATGTCGCCGCAGCAAACTGGAGCCTGGATAGCATAAGGGTGTCCATATGCTGTCTCCTTTCGATGTGAGAGTGAAAGGCAGAAAAAGTTTCCCTGTTAAAGCCGATCGGTAGAAAGGGTTCACCGCTGTTCATCATCAGCGGGTATTTCCACCGTGTGGCGGGGACATGATGAACTGCAGTGAACGGGTGCCGGCTACCGGCCCTTTCGCCGGGTATAATGCACTGCCGATAGACGTCGGACTAAAAATGGTCATCCATCATGGGATGTGCAATATTTCCAACGCTCACTTTTGCGCTCAAAGGATAATTCTTTGAATCCCGATTTTACTCACATGAGCGAAACGCCGTCTTAGTCAGTCTTCGAGAAAGCCCTGGCGGCGGAACCGCAAACCGGGCAGGCCCCGGGCGCCTCATCTGCGCAGGTGTACCCGCAAACCGAACAGACGTAATAATCAGTAACTTCGAGGGCCTCCATTTGATCGAGGGCCTGCCGATAAAGCTCCGCATGCTTCATCTCTACGGAATTGGCAAAGGTGAAACTCCTTCGGGCCTCAGCATGTCCTTCCTCCTCCGCTTTTTCGATCATCGGAGGATACATCTCCATGAATTCAAATGTCTCACCCGCAATGGCCGCCCTGAGGTTCTCCTCCGTGGTTCCGATCTGCCCCAAAGCGCGGAAATGAGCGAGAGCGTGAACGGTCTCGGCCTCGGCGGCAGCGCGGAAAAGCTTGGCCGCCCGGGGGTATCCTTCCTTTTCCGCCTGCTTTGCGAATGCCAGATACTTACGATTTGCCTGTGACTCGCCCGCAAAGGCCTTCAGCAGATTCATCTCTGTTACAGAGCTGTTTTTGGATTGCATTTCGATCTCCTTAGTTAAACTTCGTTTAGGTTTTCCTCACTGTCCGCAGGAACTTCACCGCAGAGACGGGACATGGGCATTTACCCATTTACGGATTCCTTTTCTTCCGGCCACATGCCTCTCCTGATATGATCTTCTCTCTCCTGCTCGGCAAGCTTTCTGATCTTGTATGCCGAGTCCCTGAGAAGTCCGTAGAGGACTCCGCAGCCGACATCTTTCCTGGCCCCGTCACCCAGATCAGCCAGTTCGACCATCATTTCAGTCAAATGGAGTGTCCTTCCAAGCATTTCATTACATGTCTTCATCGTTATTCCTCGAAAGCCAGGTCCGCATCCTCTTAATGGCAACGAGCGTACCAAGTGAGCGCAAATGCAGACAATCAAGATTACTGTGTTATTCCAAATATTTATTAGGCAAAGAAATTTTGCCGAGCAAAGGCCTGCATTAAAAACGAGACACTTTTGAGACAATCGAAGAGAAGGAACTATTGAAGAGAACCAATAAGATACAGGGAAATAAGCTGTTGGGCAGGTAATGCGAGTGTCTCAAGATGCGGTCTGAGACACTTTTGTATCATGAGACAAGTCTTGGGTGGAGGTAGTGGGTCATTTTCATTTTGCGGGGGTGTCCCTATGAAATCCCTCAAAATGCTTGACCGCTTAAAGAAAAAGTGTTTCCATCCGCTATCATGCTTGATACCATCATGTACATCATTGCTGCGGGGGGACTCCCCGTGGTAATCAACAAAACTACAGAAAAGTACAGACTTTACTGGCTACAAAATCATCTTCGGTTCATCTGGATGGTGATCTTTGCGATATTCACCATGTATTTCGCGCATAAATCTGGGGTTATGGGGTCTTTGATGGACTCATTGGAGAAAAGCGGAGCGTCACAGTTTGCCCAATATTTGATGGTGGCTGCTGCTGGAGCCATCGTATTTTGCGTTTACTGGTGGTTTATCGGGAACGTATTTAAAGAACGCCATGTTGCCGAAGAACAGTCCAAATCCGCTCCACCAGTTGTCATCCAACTGCCCTCAATCGGCAATTTAAAAGAGCGCGCCATTGCTCTGTCCGAAGAAATTATGAGAGACCTCCATGAGCGCGGATGGACTACCCCCCTATCTTCACAGTTGGCGAATAGGCGGCATTGGACTGTCCATGAACAGTTGCCCAGAGATTCAGAAGGAGTCCAACGTTGGACTAGTAGAGTGATTCCAAATTAATGTTGCAATAATTTACTTTTCATGTAATTTTCCCACTCCGGAGGTTAAACTTAGACGGAGGAGGGAAAAATGCCATTTCAAAGAACGAGGCCGGCACTGGTGCTTACTCAAGAGCAGCAAATAAAACTTGAAACGAT
>JBEKPW010000153.1:0-13073 GCA_049520315.1 Syntrophobacteraceae bacterium | reverse complement strand
TCCAGTCCTCGTCGAGGTGAACCACTAACCGGAGAGCCGGATGCGGGAGATCCGCCAGTCCGGTTCGGAGGGAGGGGCGGCGATGAGCCGTTCCTACCCCTATCGTCAACTTTTCAAGGTCGCTTCCTTTTCGAATAAGTCCTGTACCTTCGCTTATGAAAAACCGGTAATGTGCTGCTTTTACTATGCCGATAACAAAGAGGAGTAATAAAACTTCTTCCTGTTTGAGGTGGCGGGCATAATGCTGGCAGATTTAGTCCTGAAAAATAGAAGCTATAGGCGGTTTTATCAGAAACACAGCATTGATTCGAAGACTCTGAAAGATCTCGTGAACCTTGCTAGACTGTCAGCGTCTGGCGGCAACGTTCAACCGCTCAAGTACATTCTCTCCTGTGATCCTCAAAAGAATGCCTTGATCTTTCCCCACCTCACCTGGGCTGCTTTCTTAAAGGATTGGCCAGGGCCAAACGATGGTGAGAGACCTTCCGCCTACGTCATCATCCTGGGGGACAGGGAGATAAGCCTGTTTTTTGGCTGCGATCACGGGATAGCCGCTCAGACAATCCTTCTAGGTGCTGCTGAAAAGGGTCTTGGTGGATGTATCATCGGCTCAATACAGAGAGAAAATTTAAAAACAGCTTTAGAAATACCGCCCCGCTTCGATATCTTGCTTGTTTTGGCTCTGGGAAAGCCCAAAGAGAGTGTAATGATCGAAAGGGTCGATGTCTCCGGCAATACCAAATATTGGCGTGATAATGAAGGGGTGCATCACGTCCCTAAGCGATCCTTGGAGGATATCATTATTGGGTAGCCGCGAGTCATCGCGAAACTACCTTTCGCAGAAATCCTTGAAGCGAAGAAAACCTTCATAGCTCATGCCCGGCATAGACATGCCGCAGTTGGGTTTATACTCGCCGTGATAATCTGAGCCGGCAGTTTTCCACAGGCCGCAACGCAGTGCCAGGTCTTCAAAATGCTCGGTTTGCTCTCGGGCATGGTTGGGGTAATATGTTTCTATTCCCGCGAGTCCCAAATCCACCAACAAAAAGAAAAGTTCTTCGAAATCCCTGACGCTCGTTCCTCCAGCTACAGTATAAGTCGAAAACATCCCGGGATGAGCCAGCACGGCCTTTCCTCCGGCGGACTTAATAAGCTCCATGGCCTCTTCCACTGAAAGATAACGGCCCTGCAAAACGGGATTTTCAAAAGTGTAGCGGTTTTCAAATGCAAACCTCTTGAACTCGCCTTTCTCGATGCCAAGATAACCTTCCAAAAACCTTAATGTCGGCAAGACAAAATTGACTGGCCCCAGTTGGCCAATCTTTTTCTTGATCGTTTCTGGAGAAAAATGGACCGAGTAGCACACGGCAAGTCTTTTCATTATCTCGTCGTGCATTCCATTGTGAGCTTCCCAATTTTTCCCGAGTTTTTCCCGAAGCAGCAGTTCTTTGCCGGGGAAATCAATCCCATAAGCGAGCAGGTGAACGTAACTGCGGTTTTGCCAGTGAGCCGATACTTCCATAGCAGGAATGGTCTTGAGGTCATATTTTTTAGCCTCCGTTTGGAACTCGTCAATACCGTGATAGAGATCATGATCTGTTAGACAAACCGCCGCCAAACCATCCTGGAAGGCTTTCCTGATCAACACCGAGGGTCTGTCTTTTCCATCCGAAACACAAGAATGAACATGCATACCAACTTTCTTCATTTTTCATTGGCCTCCTTCAGGCCACCCGAATTGCTGCCGTCAGCAACCACCATACTGAAACCTTTTCCTGCTCCAGCGCTTGAGTTGTTGCCTGCCGTGATACCTTCTGAATTATCACTAATAACATTTATTTGGTATCTGGAATCCGTCAATGCAGGTGGGAAGCCTGAAAAAGATCGTAAGAGGGTTTTTGGTCGAATTGCCGTTCCGTTCAAACAGTTTGCGCCTTTATTACGTAGAGCCGCCATAGGTGGAGAATTCTAATTGAGTCGTTTGGCTGTTACCCTCACGCCGAATTGATTGGTCCCTGCCAACACCCGTCCGTCTTCCGAGAGTGTCAATCGGTCAATGTATCCACCACCGACCCATCGCAGGGTGAATATGCCCCGATTCGGATCAACGCATCTCCAAGTTCCAGAGTTACCAAGGCTGTGCTCTAGAGTTCTATCCGGATAAATGGTGACTGTCCCGCCGGTAAACCAAGCCCACTCTCCTGTAATTGTGTTGCAGGAGGTCGAGTAAGCCAGCCCTGTTTCAGGCACTGCGGTAGTCCCGCTCACGATTAACAAAAACAAACCCAAAGTAAAGGGCACAATTTTATGCATTACCGCTCTCCGGTAGGTTTTTAATAAGTATTTATTTTAATCTGCAACCACCAACGATAGACTTTCGTTGCCTATAATATTTGATAATTTAAGTATTGTGCCCTGAGATGCATCCGGTGTGTGAACGGGCGATTCGCCAACAGCATCTTTTCAATGAATGCCCAAAACCAGGGGAGCTCTGCCTCTAAAACTTTGATGGTACTGGGTTTTTTAACCTGAAAAGTTTTGCCAAAAACGTCTAAAAGCATAAGGAAAACGAAGTAACAATGGTTAAAATCAGTGGAAGGAAAAAGTTGATTTAATAGTTAAATTTCAACAATATAACTTACTTGTTTCTCGCTATTTCCGATTGGTGCTTTTTGCTCAAGTACTGAATCGTAATCAGCAGGCCCCGGGTTTAAATCCCATCGCCGGCCCAGTACCATCAACGGGTTGCAGGTTTATTGGCTGCGATCTTTTTGGGGGAGAAGCGTTTTTGCGCCAAACGCCGGGCAAGGATCACAGGACCATGGGTTTTCGACTTCAGTTTCCAGGTATGCGCCCTCGGATGAACTCTATTATTATCTCTGCATATCTTTGATCCCTTCGACCAGGTCCTTGCCGTCGGGTCCCAGGATGCACCTATACGGGATGCTGCAGGTATTGCTCCAGAATCCACTCTTGCGCTCTTTTGCAAAGGCCTTGAAAAAGCCGTCAACCGAACCGTAGGTTTCTTGTATCACTTCGTTCAAAGCACGCCTTTCATCCCCATTGTACTCTTCGCATTTTTCGAAGAACTTCACCATGAGTTCATTGTTCTGATGCTCCTTATTTCCCTGGACAAAATAGATCCAGAAGGGCGTCGCAGTATAATCTGCCTGATACAGGTCCAGATTCGTATCTTTGAAGAAGGTGTCCACCTTGCAAGTACGACTCACCATTCCCCATACAAAAACCTCGGACCAGGCCGCAGTGCCCTCTGTGAACCACGCGTAGGGTTTTTGCGGGTGCCATTTAGTTTTGTAACCGAATGCGTATTGCACTTTATGGAATAACTCGTGGGCGGAAGTCGGCTTCCGGATTCCGCTGTTCTTCACCCAGTCATACGAATTGAACTGGATCGGGTCGCTCGGAGGATCGGAAACCCCATAGCAGTCCATGTCCCGAAAAACCACCTCTATCTTGTCCCGGCCCGGGGGCGCGTAAGGTTTCCTTCCGAAGAGCGTCGTATATTTCGCCCAGGCCGTCTCGAGGTATTCCGCAGTGTCCTTTATAATCTGCGGGTCACTGATATTGTCCTCCGAATGACTGCTCTTGTTTGTCCATTTGAGAACGAAGTGGTCGGTTTCATACCGGTTCTCAAACGAAGGCATCGGACTGTCAATGGTGCGGCCACTGGCGAACGCCTCGCTCAAGGGTGCAAAACCGGTGGGTGCGGTCATGTTTATTATGACTACAATCAGGGCAGCTATGGTCAGCTTCACAAGTTTCATAAGGATGCCTCCTTGGGCAATTAATTCGGACACAATGAATTTTAAGCAGTGAGCGGTAGAATGGCAATCAAAATCATATTTAAATATAGTAGCGTGGAGTCGAAGTGAGGTTTATTATTTTATAATAATCGAAATTTATAGCACCACCATTGGCCGCGTTCCTTGAGAATGGTTTGCGCCTGGCTTCACATCGGTGCTAAAATCCTGATGGTCGCGTTCTTCGCCGTTTTGAACATACCGGGGGGGGGGTTGCCGGCGGACCCTTGAGCAGGTCACATACTGTTGGAGATTTGCCAAAAATAGGACCTGGAGCCTTGATGCAAAAGGCCGAAGAGCCCTAAACCTTGGAGGATGAAAATGATCAGGAAACATTATTCGGAAGTTGAAAGGATGGAAAGCAAGAAAGAGGGGTTTAAAGGGTTCTTTGCACGCTATCTGTGGTGCAAGGATGACGGCTGCCCAAACTTTGCCATGCGAATGATGGAGATTGAACCCGGAGGCCACACTTCTTATCACTCTCACCTCGAAGAACACCAGTTCTATTTTGTTGAAGGGGAGCCTGCTTATGTTGATGCAAATGGCAAGGAGACTAAACTTGATGTGGGCGACACGGTATATGTTGCGTCTGATGAACCTCATCAAATAAAAAATGTGGGCAATGAGGTTATGAGGATGATCTGCATGATTCCTATTCTTCCCGGAGGTGATGGAAAAAATCCTGCGCCGCGCCCCGATGATGGAGGCTGCGTCACCAAGGCCAAGCCCTCATGTTCATGTTAATCGGGAACAGGGCAACCTCAAACTAACCTTTAAACGTGCTGCTTTTACTGACGGCATGACTGGTTTTTCTCCTATGGTTCGAGTTCGAATTGCCCCAGATACCTCGCAAGCTTTGTTTTTCGCTCCCCCTGGAGCGGTGGGCAATCATCGGGGTCTTGGCCTCCCTCTGCGACGTGGGAAGCAAAGACCATACATGTCGGGTGACCGCACTCACCACAGTTGGTTTTGGGGAGCAGTCTCAGGATTTCGAGCACCTGTGGTTTTGGAGCGCTTTCGAAACGGGGCTGAATTTCTCCTCTGCACTCCCAGGTATCGTTGATTTTCTCTCGCAGCCATTCAATGATTTTCTCTCCCTGCAATTGGTCACTGGGGGCATTTACGCAGATTTTCCTCGGATGAATCACGACAAGCTTCCCGTGTAGCTTGAAGGAAACGGAACGAGGGTCTTTTGTGTACCTGAAGCCCCCGAGCACGGCATTCAGATAGGGAATCACCTCACTGATGTCCTGATTGAGATGAGCTATCAGGTCTAACGGCTGGGCTTCGGACCCGCACGCGAGACGGAGGAATTCCTTGGTGTAACTATTGAGTAACATGGGACGCCTCCTTTGAGATAAGAAATGATACCGTACTGGCTGATAGGAGGCAAGGATAGAGCAAGCCGGCAGTTAACCCGGGGATTGAATAGATCGAGCGAAAGCAGTCGATGATCCGGTTCGAGGCTCCCGCGGGAACGTGCCTCACTGAGACGTTTTAACCTTACCGGGGGAGAGAAATGAAAGTTGTTCCCGGCTGGGGAGTGGACGTCGGGTCTTGAGCTATCGAGACCTCCTTAACAAAATTTTACGTGTGATAAACGATATTTAACACGACTTCTCGCAGTATTCTTGTATCATCAGACATGAAGGAAAGTTTTTTCCCGGCCGTTAATATTTATGTAATCTGAACTGCAGCACAGCTTTCGGATTATGGGTTACACCAAATGCGTTCAAGAGCGAGGGATAAAACCCGCCCCCTGTCGCGCAGTTCTTTTGTGGGGAGGCTTTATGCCCTCCCGAAGCACCCGATTTGAACGCAACTCCGTATTAATAGACATTTCTCGGCTCAGGAGCGGTTATGCTGGGAGAAAAAGCGAAAAGTACCGTCAGTGTGCGTCCCATTACTCTGCTGATTTGGCTTGCGTGCCTCATTGGGCTGTCTGCTTCAGCGGCTTTCTTGATTGGGCATGTTATCTATAAAAAGCAATCTGACGATAAAGACCGACAGACCCTGACCGCTCAGAAAAATAACAAGTTTTTGTCGGATAAGAATATTGAATTGCAAAATTCTTTACGAAAGTTGGAAGATGAATACAGCAATCTGGAATCTCGATATAAAGACCTTGTCGCAAATCTTATTCTCGCGCAGCGTACGGCAGCAGTGAACACTAAAAGTTCACCCTCCGGACCTCCTCCTGTCGAACAACCCCTGGTGCGGGAAGGCCAATTTGCCGTGGAGCTGGCGACAGCCTTTAATTTAACCTCGTCACACGATGAAGCGGCGGCAGAAGACTATCTGATTTCGGTCAATATCACGCCTCGAAATGGATGGATTTCCGACTATCCAGTGACGCCCGATATCATTGCCGAGGTTAGGGAAAGCGTGGCGAAATCGGCGTCTTCGGGGTATCTGCAGATTTCGGAAACCGATGCAGTCAGCCTCGTGGACAATGTCAGCATCGCAATGGATCTTCCGGTCAAAGTGGCTCATGTGTCCAGTTCCGAATACCAGTCACGCTCCGCCGCTCCTCCTGAGGCTTCTGAATATGTGAAACCCTCTATTATTGAGGATTACTATGACGATAACAAACCTCCTGTCGTGACTTATTATCCACCTCCTTTGGAATACGCCTATCTATATGAATGGGTCCCGTCGCCGTTTTTGTGGGAAGGATTCGGGTTCGGAGGCTTCTTCATCCTGGTCGATTTCAATAGCCACCATCACCACAAGCACATTACCAATCATGTAACAAATGCAAATGGCACGGTGAGCAGAATCGATGCGACTACACGTGCGAGTGCAACAGCAAACCGGCAAACCGGGTCAGGGGCAAAAGCCTCCAACACGGCAGACTCATCAGCTTCGCGAAACCTTACATCTTCAGGGTCCGCGTTGGATACTGACAGGACTATGGGAGAGCCGGGTAGTGCCACGCAGAATATAGAGAGGTTAATGTCCAGTCCACGAGCAAGCCAGGTCGCGGCTCCCCGGTCTCCGTCTTACGACGGGCGGACGTTCAACGGCGCTTCATCAGCGCGTTTTCCTCCCGGCGGCGGATATCGCGGCGGGTCTGACGTTGGTCCCAAAGGCGGCGGCGGTATGAGAGGATCCGAAGGTGGCGGCATTGGTGGCGGACATCGCTAAGAAATGCATCGGCAATTAACCTTGCGAAAGAAACGAAAGTTGTGCCTGGCTGCAAAGCGCCGTCCCGTTTCGATCTATGGAAATCTCCGTTAACAAAACTTCACTCAGATTGTCACCGCCAACCTAAGAATTTCCAGTCGAAACCGAATTGACCGTCTTTACCTTCCTCTTTTCGTGATGGCAGACTCGACGAAGTTCACTTTTCCGCTTCCCTCAGAACGGGATAGAGCCGCTATGGATACCGGAACCGGAACGGCTGGCTGGGCTTGCGTTTTTCCAGTGTAAATCGGAGACTTCATTTTTGCGTTACCCTTTCCACTCCCGCCAATAAGAGATTCAAGACTCACCACACTCTCTCGCATCAGCTTTGCCTGGGCACTCATTTCCTCTAAGGATGACGCAGATTGCTCAGCGCTCGAAGAGTTTTGTTGTGTGACAGCATCGATTTCAGACACAACTTTATTGATCTGCTCGACTCCATGAGCCTGTTCGTATGAAGCGGCAGAAATCTCTGTGACCAGTTCTCCAGACTTGGTTACGATGGCCGCGACCCTGAGGAATTCTCCATTCGTCTTTGTGACCAGATCAGAACCCTCTTTGACCGTCTTTACCGTTCCTTCGATGAGATTGGCCGTGCTTTTCGCTGCGTCGGCCGCTCTCACGGCAAGGTTTCTGACCTCGTCGGCAACGACTGCAAAACCGGCGCCTGCTTCTCCGGCTCGTGCCGCTTCAACGGCAGCATTGAGTGCAAGTAGATTGGTCTGAAAGGCGATTTCGTCTATGGTCCTTATTATCTTCTGAGTCTCTTCAGATGCTCTGGAAATCTCTCCTATGGAAGAAGTAAGAACGCCCATTGCGTTATTGGCTTGCTCAACAACACGCTTTGCCTCCGTCATGAGCTGATTTGCCTGGGAAGCATTCTCGGCATTCTGTCTCGTCATGGACGCCATCTCTTCAAGGGATGCACATGTCTCTTCCACCGAGGCGGCCTGGCCTGATGCCGCATCGGCAAGTCGCTGGGCGGATCCGAAAAGTTCGAAGGAAGTCGAGGATACTTCATCGGTCGCGCTGGTGAGGGACTTGATTGCTGCGATGATTGGCCTTGCAAGGGCGTTGGCAAATGATATGGCCAGGGGCACAACTACGAGAAGACACCCCGCATAAATCATGAGCAACAGGCGGACAATTTGCCATGTGTTCGCCTTAGCCACCGTTTGTGAACAGAGGGCTGCAACCGACCCGATCGGTCCCGAGCTGCCGCAGAGCTGGAGCACTCCTTGTGAGTAGCCGTCCTTTCCTATGTCCAAATCACTCAGGCTGATTTCCTGTTTTGCGAGGTCCCACTTGCCCTTAGAGCCTTTTGCTAAATCTGCCCTAAGCTTGTTGTACTCCGGTAAATCGCCGCTGCTCAGGGAATCTCCTGAGAAAAGATTCACCCTGGATCCTGTTAGGTAGCTCATTTTTTTCACAAAATTCTCATCAATTTTCAAAACGGCAAGGGCAAAGCCTACCTGGATTTGCTCAAGCTCTCCTTCCTTGCTAAGCTGCTTCCCCATAACAGGTGCGTACGACTCGAGGCAGATATTACCTTCGATGACTTTGAAGAAGACCGTATTCTCTTTAGGAATGTCCTCTCCGAATTTCAGCTTCAAGTAAGAGCCAGCAATGTTTTCCGTCTCCTTCCAGGCATCTATCGCCGGTTTTTCATCTCCCGGTTTCAGGCAGGCGGAACGGATGGAGGTTTTACCGCCGGTCAGGGCATATCCCAAAGCGTAGGTCTGATCGGCTTGCTCGACAACGAAGGAGACTATGTTTCCCTGAGAATCATAAATGGCTGTTTGCCAAAGCCCGCTAGCCATCCCTAATTGAAAAATGGCCGTTGTCATTGTCTGAACACTGTTAGCAAGGATCAAGGCCATTCCTTCATTTCCTTTGGAGTTAGCCAAGCTCTTGATCCGTGAGCCCATTTCATTGAGGTTCGCCAATTGGACAGTATCGGAGAGCAGTTTGGCCTCCTTTCCCAGGAGGTCACTGCGAATTATGTTGATAGACCTCTTGAGCGCTTCGTAAGAGGCGGTCTTGTTTTGTTGCGAGATAATGAAAAATGTTACAGCTATTGAGACAGCCATCAGCACAATCAACATTCCTGCAGAGGCTGAGATCAATCTGTTCCTCAATTTCATTTTCTGCATGATTCCTCCCCCTGTTATGATGCCGTTCAGCCGGTGCCTCTTGACTTACGTTCAAGCATTCTGACTTTAGCGTGGTTAGCAGGCTGCTGCTGAGAAGATCCGCAAATTAAGGCCCTGCGTATTTAAAGGATCGGCTCAAGGGAGCAAATGCATAAATGAAATTCAAACTGGTTCTAATGGTGGGATTAGTGACGGTGTTTCTCATTGCAGGTGCGGCGTTTGCCCAGTGCCAGGTCGGTCAATGCTCTCCAAGGATGAGTTGTCGAGAACGTTTTGATGCTTTGGACACCAATCATGATGGGAAACTCACCTTGGAGGAATTCATGGCGGCTCCCCATCGCAGGGGTAATCCCGAAGAGATGTTCAAGGCAATGGATGTCAGTGGACGTGGTATAAATTCTTCATGCACCGATAGAATTGCCATGCTATAGTGCACGCCGCTAAAAGTTTGAGAATTCGGCGGGGTCTGAAGTACCGGGCCGTGTCTTGACAAGCATATGAATTGGTGGAAAAGCGTCAAGGAAAACGGACCCTGTGATTTCGGAGGATATAAGACAGGAGATTCTTTCCAGGTTTGAAGAGGTTGATGCAATGAACACTTCTGCTGAAAAAAAGAAAGCTGAGGCGGGCGAGGCTTTCCATACCCCTGAGCCTACAAGCAACCGGCCTTTGGAAGGTATCCGGGTGATCGAATACTGCTCTCGAGTCAGTGGCCCGTACTGCGCCAAAATCATGGCCGATTTGGGAGCGCAGGTCCTCAAGATCGAATCCCCACGCGTTGGAGACGAAAGCCGGTATATGGGGCCGTTTGCAGGCAATGATCCTCATCCGGAAAAGTCGGGCTTTTTTCTCTACCTCAACACCAACAAACGGGGATTGACGCTGAATCCGGGTAAACCAAAGGGAAAAGATATTTTTGAAAAACTGGTCAAGAATGCCGATGTGCTGATTGAAGACCGCCCTGCCGGGTATCTGGAAGGTTTGGGCCTGGGCTACGAGGATCTTAAAAAGGTCAATCCCGGTCTGATCATGACCTCCATTACGCCGTTTGGCCGAAGTGGACCTTATAAGGATCACAAGGCCTACCCGCTCAATTTGACCCACATCAGCGGGCAAGGCTATCTGCTGCCCTACCTGTCCGCTGATTCTAAGCTGCCGCCTGTCAGGGTGGGCGATCATGCCTCTGAATACGATCCGGCCCTGGTGGCCGTGGTGGCGGTCCTGGCGGCGCTCCTGTGGAAGGGCGTTTCGGGGCGGGGCCAGTTCATCGAGGTTTCCAAGATGGAGGCCCTCCTCTCCATGCAGCGCGTCGAAAGCGTCACCTATGCCAACGATGGCGTCTATGTGTCCAGGGCCGGCGGGCCCATTCGGATGCCCGGAGGGGTTCTGCCCTGCAAAGATGGGTACGTTGTTATTATCACGCCCCAGAAGCATCAATGGGAGGCGCTGTTGGAGCTGATCGGGCATCCGGACTGGTCCAAAGAGGAGTGGGTCGGCGTTGTGCAAGAGCGGAGCAAGCGGACGCAGGAGATAAACGAACATCTGATCGATTGGCTGATGCAGCATACCCAAGAGGAGATCTTTCGCAAAGGACAGGCATTGGGCTGCCCTGTGGCGCCCCTGCTTTCGCCCCGGGATCAAGCCGATTCCGAACAGTTCGCCGCAAGGGAGTTCTTCCAGGACATTGAGCATCAGGTTATCGGCAGGACCAGATTTCCCACCTCCCCATACCGTTTCTCGGAAAGCTCCTGGCGCCTGGATCGTCCGGCCCCCCTGCTGGGTGAACACAATGAAGAGATCTACGGCGGCGGCCTGGGCTATAATGCGCAAGAACTCGCGAAATTGAAAGACGACGGGGTAATTTGAGATGGACGGCGAAAACCACGGCCCTTTGAAGGGGCTGAGACTAACCGAATTTACAACGGCCTGGGCAGGACCTTATGCCTCCTGCCTTCTGGCCCTGCTGGGCATGGAAGTCATTAAGGTCGAAACCAGGGGATGGGTGGACCATACCAGGGCCAGGTCTTTTTCGACGGGCCGTTATTTCACCAATCCGGATGAATCCGACGTATTCAACAACCTCAATCTCAACAAGAAAAGTGTGACCCTCAATCTGAAGAAACCGAGAGCAGTAGAGATTGCTAAGGGCCTGGCCGCTGTGAGCGACGTCATAGTGGAGAATATGAGACCCGGCGTGATGGAGAGGCTGGGCTTGGATTACGAATCCTTGCGACAGGTCAAACCGGACATCATTTACCTTTCTTCGTCTTCCTGTGGGCAACGCGGTCCTGAAAGGGAATATGTGGGATATGCGCCAACGTTTGCCGCCTTGGGAGGCGTCTCCCTGAACACTGGGTACGAGGACGGTCCGCCGAGCGCTATTCTCGGGGTTATAGATTTGCGCAGCGCAACCACTGCCGCTGCGGCCATCCTGGCAGCGCTATTCTATCATCAGCGGACCCGCAGGGGACAGCACATCGATCTGGCCTCCCAGGAGGCCATCACTATGCTCAACGGCGAGGCGCTCATGGACTATCTGCTCAACAATAGAGTGCGAACACGGCGGGGGAACAAGGACGATGTCATGGCCCCCCACAACTGCTACCCCTGTGTTGGCAATGACAATTGGATCAGCATCGCCGTGGCCGACGACAAGGAATGGCAGGCCCTGTGCCGTGCCATGGACCGGCCTGAACTGGTGAACGATCCACGATTCGCCGAACAGCAGGCGCGCTTACGCAATCAGATTGAGTTGGACGAAATCATCACAGAGTGGACAAGGGAACAGGATTACTATCATGTTATGGAACTCTTGCAAGGGGTTGGCGTGGCCGCCACACCGTCCTTGTCCGCGAAGGCCTTGTTCAATGACGCCCATATCAAGGAACGTGAAGTCTTTCGGCAGGTCGAACACCCGGTTTTGGGGCAAAATTGGGTCTTAGCCCCTGCCTGGCGGCTGTCGGAAACCCCGGCGGCCATTCAACGGCACGGGCCCTTGATGGGGGAGCATAACGAAGATATCTTTCAGGGCTTGCTGGGCTTGACTTCCGAAGAGATCGAGACCCTAAAGGAGCAAGAAGTTATTTATTAGAATTCAAAAGGAAGTCGACGGCGAACGGAAAACTGAACCAGAGAGGATTTCATATTAGATGCGGCAGATTGGCCGGCCCCGGGGCTCAACTACCGCAAGCGTTTCCTTTTGTTTTACCAAACTTCCGGATATGCCATTGAAGTGTAAAGTTCCTCCAACTTAACCTTGTGACTTCTCTCCATGTTGGCCAAAGCCAGAAACATCTCCTTTTGATCCGGGCTGGTGCTGGAATTGGCTAGTGCCTTATACATCTGCATGGCCTCTTCTTCTGCCTTCATGGCCAGCCCTATGGCATCATAAGGTTTCATGTCGATTGAGGGCTTTGGTTTTTCGACGGTTTTGGCCACCTCGTAATCCGTGACCTCGGCAAAATGGAAAGGTTTGGCTCCCGTTAAATAACCTTCCAGGAAAATCTTGTGTTTTAGCTCATCTTCGGCCAACTCTTCGAATATACTTCTTAGATTGCCGTCTTTGACCTTTTGGCAAATACTTTTGTAGAAATCATGCGCGGCTATCTCGTTTTCAATCGCCATCGCAAGAATCTCCCTGTACTCCTCAATCGTCATCGTTGCTCCTTTCCAAATTGTGCAAGGTTCTCGGTGGTAATAATTCTGGTTCATCCGGCAAATGCGTACCCTCATGCACCTTAAGGAAAGAGAAAAACCTAGACACAGATGGACACGGATGCACACGGATATTTAAATGAGAAGCACATACCCCAATTATCATGGAACTACAGGAGTTAACAAAGTCAAGTGACCGCGTTTTGTGACGACTCGGCGCATAGCGGGGACACGCGACGAAGTGAGTGTCCGCCTTGGA
>JBEKPW010000152.1:0-13120 GCA_049520315.1 Syntrophobacteraceae bacterium | reverse complement strand
ATAGACACTAATATAAAAGGTCTGCTTTATATGACTCGGCTCATCCTCCCACAGATGGTCAAGCGCAATGCGGGACACGTTGTAAATATCGGCTCAGTCGGAGGGCGCTGGACACTCCCAGGCAGTGTGGTTTACTGCCCCTGATGGCCACCCAAAATCCCCCACTTGTGGCCACCTCAAAATCCCCCACTAAGCTGACCTGATTTTCTCCAAAAAAGGACAGCTCCAAACGGCGACAAAACGTAGAAGCTCTCATTTGTTGAAATCACACAAATGGGAGAGAGCAGGGATGAACGTTTTGAAGCCGGATCTGCAAACGACGATCAAGACATTGCTAGAGTTGCATTCCGTAAGTTCTTCCATATTTCGCATTCCTTTAAAATGGCTCTTGTCCAGCTTTGGGACCTCACCATAATATCAAGCTATTTAAGGAATGTTACACTAGGTAAGGGCATGAGTCAACGGGAGATCCACCGAACGACGGGGATCGATCGCAAGACCATCCGAAGATATGCTCAGTCGTACAGTTTTATGGCGTTCCAAGAAGCTGAGCACTCAAAATCCTCCACAGAGCAGGGTGTGGCCACCGGCATAGGTCCGCCATCGGCGCAAAGTCCACCACCACGGCCACCGGTCCAGGAACACAACCTGCCCAAGCAGGTTTGTTCAGCATGTGAAGCGCATCGGGAATGGATCGAGGAGCAGTTGAGGCTGGGCCGCAATGGCATGGCCATCTACCAGGACCTGGTGGAACTGTTCGCCTTCACTCACCGCTATAACTCCGTAAAGCGGTTCGTACGGAAGCTCAAAAAGAAAGATCCCCAGCAGTATGACCGGCTGGAATTCTTGATGGGAGAAGAAGCCCAGGTGGATTATGGACAGGGGGCTCCGACTCTTCATAGCAACGGGAAATATCTGCGGCCACGTCTGTTCATCATGACGTTGAAGTATTCCGGAAGGGCCTTTCGGAAAACTGTATGGAAATCGAGTCAGGAAACGTGGTGCAAGCTGCATGAAGAAGCGTTCCGGTATTTTGGGGGGTGCCCCCAATATGTCACGTTGGACAATCTTAAGGAAGGCGTGATCAAGCCGGATATCTATGAGCCGGATCTTAATCCCTTATATGCCGCCATGTTGGAGCACTATAGCGTGGTGGCCGACCCCGCAAGGGTCAGCGACTCGGATCGAAAAGGAACGGTGGAAAACGCGGTGAAACACACGCAGAACACGGCCCTAAAAGGACGCAAGTTCGACAGTATCGAGGCCCAGAATGAATGGTTGATGCATTGGGAAAGTCGGTGGGCATCGCAACGGATCCATGGTCGGGCCAAACGCCAGGTAGAGGTAATGTTCCAGGAAGAAAAGCCCTATCTGATGGAATTGCCGCTCATGCCGTTTCGCTATTTTCAGCAGGAGACACGGACGGTCTACGATGACGGGACGATCCAGGTGGGCAAGTCCTACTATGCGGCCAGTCCGGCCCGGTTAGGCACTGAAGTTACGGTGCGGATCTTTGATGAAGAAATCCAGATTCTCGATCCTCGCCGAATGGAGGTAGTCCGTCGGCATCCAAAGAGCAAGCGTGCGGGCTCCTTGATGATGGACCCCAGGGACCGGATCTTTAATCCATCCCGGGAGACGGACAGATTGCTTTCCCAAGCCGAAGCAATCGGTCCGCATACCTTTGGCCTGTGCGAGAAATGGTTTAACGAAGAAGGCCGCAGCGGTCAACGGCGCATGTATGGCCTGGTGAATCTGGTTCGACACTACCCGGCCTGCTACGTTGAGAAAGCGGCGGAACTGGCGAAGGACAATGGACTGAGAAGCTCCAAGGCTCTGCGGCGGATGGTGGAGAGCATGGCGGCAGAAGCGCAGGAAAGGAAGGCCGAACAATCCGATGATCTCACGCAAGACCATCCTTTGATTCGCTCGGGTGAAGACTACGCCGCTTTCTGGGATCAGCACGCCGCCCACGCAGATTCTCCGGTGGGACCGGTCCACAAAAAGATCATTTCTTCCAGGTTTGCGATAGTCAGCCGGGAAGATCTGCCCCAAATCTGGCAAAAGGCAAGCTGGCTTAAGGTGATCGAGGTCTTTGGACTGATCGTAGACAACAAGCGCCGCAGCCGCGACGATGAAATCTGGCTCAAATCACCGTTTACGCTTGAGGTGCAAGCCTCGCTGCACCTCAGCTTATCGGCAAACATCTACAAGGACTTCAGTAGCGGCAAAGGCGGCGGCATCATGCAGTTCTGCCGGGAGATGCTGCGTCGGCAGGGTCTGGAAATGACCATGTTCGAAGTAGCACGGTGGATGGTAGCCGAAGGAATCTCCACCTCATCGCCTCAAACCCTGTCTGTTCGCGACGGGCAGCCGCAGCCACGGGCAGTCGGCGGGCCAGCGGTCTTAAATCACACCAATCGCGCCATCGAGGTTGATCTGCGCCCCTATCTGCGCCCGGATCATCCCGAATGGGGGCGCCGAGGCATATCCGCCGTAACCTGCCGCTATCTGGGGTGCGGGTTTTTGCCTCATCGAGCGAAAGAAAAAGGCGCCTCTCCTCTCAACTCCCGGATGGTGTTCCAAGTTCGTGGCGTTCTGGAAAACGGCCATGATCTTCAGCCGGTCATACTCAGCCATAGCGGACGGGCCCTGAGCCGGGAACAGGAAGACTCGGATGGCAAATACTGGAGTTACCCGTTCCGGAAAGGGTTGGAGATCTACAATCAGGATAAGCTCCTACTGGACGAGGAGGCAAGACATCAAGCGAACACACTTGGTCTGGTCCTGGTGGAGGGGTTTTTTGATGTGGCAAAGCTGGTGGAAGCGGGTTGCCGCAATGTCGGTGCATTGATGGGCTCACACATATCCGTGGAACAGATCGAGCGACTGGAGTGGATGCGCTCCCGGACCGGGTTCCCTCGGATTGTGCTGTTTCTGGACCGGGATCTGCCCGGCCGGGAAGGGGCCATGCAGGCAGGCGAGCGACTTCGGTGTCACAACTTCGAGGTTAGCGTGTTTGACTGGGATCGGAGCATGTCTTGGAATGGTCAAGGTCCAGAGCCGATCCCGAGCTTTATTCAAGACCCGGCCGACATGTCGGTGGAACAACTTCAGAGTTTGCGTAAGCAAGGCATCATCTAGAAAAATCACTCGATGAAAAAGAAAAAAAGGAGCCAAACCGATGGACATGCCGTTAGCAGAAATCCAAAGACATCTTGGGACGCTTCGCCTCCATGGCATGAACGCCACGCTGGAGACCCGACTCATTCAGGCCAATCAAGGCGCTTCTTTCGCAGAGGTGTTTGCCTGTCTCATGCAAGACGAACTGGATTGGCGAAGCTCACGGATCACCGAAAGCCGTTTCAAGGCTTCCGGTCTCACAGAGCGGCCCACTCTGACCGAATTTGACTGGGGCTTCAATCCGAAGCTTCCCAAAAAGGAGATCTATGAACTGGTCACCGGCAAGTTTATTCAGAACGGCGATGACGCCCTGCTGATCGGGTCTCCCGGAACCGGGAAAAGCCATATCGCCAAAACTGTTGCGCACGCCGCCATTCAAACCGGCTATAAAGTCGTGTACCGAGAGGCCCATACCTTTTTCGAGGACCTCTTCGAAGCCGCTCAACTCAAACGGAGAAAAAAGGTGACCAAGCTCTTCTCCGAAACCGATTTATTGGTCATTGATGACCTGTTCCTGCGCAAGAACATGCCGGAACAGGCCGCGGACGATTTGCTCGATATTATAATGAATCGCTACTCTTCCCGAAAAAGCAGCATGATAACCTCCAATCGCCCCCTGGAGGATTGGGGAAAGCTTCTCCGCGACAATGCCGCTTCATCGGTTATCCTGGACCGCCTCCTGCACCGGGGTCATCTTCTTAAGTTCGAAGGCAAGAGCTACCGACTCAAGGAGGCATCCATCCGGTTGACTGAAAATAAACAGAAATCTTCTGGATGAAAAAGGAATAAGAATGGACCTCTGAACAGGTTATTGGTAGGTTGATTCTCTACTGTCGTCTGGGGGATTTTGACCCGGCCACAAGTGGGGGATTTTGAAGTGGCCATCCGGGCCTGCGCCACAAAATTTGCGGTGCGAGCAATTACCGACGGTTTACGCATGGATTTAATGGGAAAGAAAATCCGGGTGACAAATATCGAGCCCGGTTTGGTTGAAACCGAATTCAGCCTTGTGCGTGCGGGGGGTGATGAGGCCAAAGCGGAAGCTGTTTACAAGGGATTTAAACCGCTCCAGCCGGAAGATATAGCCGAAGCTGTGATCTGGTGCCTGGAACGGCCGCCTCATGTAAACGTTCAAGAACTGGTTGTCTTTCCCACGGACCAGGTTGGGGTGGGGCAGATGTATATACATCGCGAGCCAAATAGCTTAAGTAGTCAGTAATTGGGCATCCCGATGTCTGGCTTCGACAAGAGGAGGTATTAATGGTCCTGAACAGAGAAGAAATCATAAGCGCTATGGTCGAATGGGAAAAGCATTGGAACGAACACGATATCTACGGAGTCATGGACCTTTTTCATGAGGAGGTTGTTTTCGAACACTGGCATGGCGGCAGGGTTCAAGGCAAACTGAACCTTTATCAGTCGTGGGCGCCTTGGTTCAACAATCACGGCGGATT
Source organism: Syntrophobacteraceae bacterium (assembly GCA_049520315.1). Classification (GTDB taxonomy): domain Bacteria; phylum Desulfobacterota; class Syntrophobacteria; order Syntrophobacterales; family Syntrophobacteraceae; genus SbD1. Next base: position 8,483 of record JBEKPW010000152.1, on the reverse strand, counting down.
CCGGTTCACTACAGAAGATCTGTTTGTGGACGAAAAGGTGCAGAAGGTTCTCTACCGTTGGCAACTGGATTGGCCGTCATTGGAAAAAGGATTCGAGGGAAAGCCAGAGAAACGGCGCGGCGTCGACGTTATTCAATTCCAGGACGGGAAGATAATTCAAAAGCTGACCTATTCCAAAACTACGGTTGAAATCAACGGCGCCAAAATTCGTTTTTCCCCGGTAGAAGGTAAGAAGTGAGCAGCCGTCAGTATCGGAAACCTTTATCGGTGCCCCTCACAGCTCGATCCATCCAAGGGGAAAATGATTCTAAAACCTGAAACCATGTATGTGAATCGCACACCTTAAATCGATGTCATGAAGCTGAGAGCAATGCTTATTCCGCTAAGACAAATGGTATGGGCATTGACTGGAGGGTAGATTAAGCTTTAAAATTTACATTAAAGTGTTTGCCCTAAATGGCCGATCCATTTGTGGTCGATTTTTAATCAAGGTCTTAAACACAAACACCTACGGAAGGAATTCAAAAAAGATGGTGCAAGGTACAGTAAAGTGGTTCAATGACAAAAAGGGTTACGGCTTCATCACATGCGAAGATGGTGGAAAAGATTGCTTTGTTCACCATAGCGGCATCGAAGGGGAGGGCTTTAAGAGCCTTGCTGAAGGTGATCGTGTCAGCTTCGAAATTGAGCAGAGCGCCAAAGGACCATCGGCAGTCAAAGTACGGAAGCTCTAGCTGCTCATTCAATGCGCAACTTTTACTATGCCGATAACAAAGAAGGGTAAAAAGACTTTCTCCTGTTTGAGGTGGCGGACATAATGCTGGCAGATTTAGTTCTGAAAAATAGAAGCTATAGGCGGTTTTATCAGAAACACAGCATTGATTCCAAGACTCTGGAAGATCTCGTGAACCTGGCTAGACTGTCAGCGTCTGGCGGCAATGTTCAACCGCTCAAATACATTCTCTCCTATGATCCTCAAAAGAACGCCTTGATCTTTCCCCACCTCACCTGGGCTGCTTTCTTAAAGGATTGGCCAGGGCCAAACGACGGGGAGAGACCTTCAGCCTACATCATCATCCTGGGGGACAAGGAGATAAGCCAATCTTTTGCCTGTGATCATGGGATAGCCGCTCAGACCATACTTCTCGGCGCCACTGAAAAAGGTATTGGTGGATGCATGATTGGCACAATACAGAGAGAAAATTTAAAAACAGCTTTAGAAATACCGCCCCGCTTCGATATCTTGCTTGTTTTGGCTCTGGGCAAGCCCAAGGAGAGAGTAATGATCGAAAGAGTCGATGCCTCTGGCAATACCAAATATTGGCGTGATAACGAAGGGGTACATCATGTCCCTAAGAGATCGTTAGAGAGTATCATCATCGGATAACTGCGCAGTGAACTTAAAGTGTTCGTGCGAATGGATTGTGAGGTTGAAAGCGGGTAAAATATATAGACATCAAGGAACAGGATGTGAGTGAGGAGACGAAAGCAATATTAACCAAAAAACTTTTTATGGGTCTTCCCGAAGGTGTCTTCATCGTGAGCAACCTAGGCGCACCGAGGCAACCCAAATGCGCTGAATACGTTCTTTCTCAAGCTTCTGAGAGAGGGAAGCAATGGGAAAGAATTGTATTACGGGGATGCAACAATCGATTTTTTTGGGTATTCAAAAATGAGGAAGAAGAAATAGCTTATTTGAGCTCGCGCTACAAAGAATCTGCCCCATTTGAACCGCCAAAGGGACCAGGACCGAAACTGAAGGTCATCAAATAGCATGTACATGTAAGAGGGACGGGGTAAGAATCAATAAGGGCCTGTAGGATCCTACGGGTTAGCAAACACTCCCAGACCTATTGCCAGGGGTCCATTGACACACATTCAGCAGGAAAGGTTAAAAATCCTTGAAATGGAGCAGGGTGCCAAAGGTCCCTCAGCCGTAAGAGTCAAAAAGCTTTAGCTGCTCATCAAGAAAGGAATTCCAATGGCTGGAGAAGCAATTTCCGGCCCTTCTGTTTTTGGCTCAAAGAAATTCGTAACGACTGTGATTTAATCATTTCGCGCTCATTATCAGCTATTTACATCTTTAGAAAAATCCTCGCTGTTCCGAATTGATTAAATAGTGCTTCATGTTCCTTTCCTTGAGCCAAGAATAAGGCGATCCATCCTTCTCTTGGCTCTTTCCTTTTCTCATTTCGCTTAATCCTGGCTTATCACCGGCTCGGGCTGCATCTAACCCATTTTGGGCTTTACCCAGAAATTCCATACGCCCTGAACCCAGGAATACGTGTACCAGCAACTTACCAGGACCAGCCCCCACTGGTGATGATAAAAGCCTGAAAAAAGCCATGCGGGTTGGCTGACAAGCCCGGTAACATATCCCCATCTGCGCCATTCTTCACGCCGGCCAAGCAGCCAGATCGCGGCACACCCAAAGATTACCATCCATGCTTGTGATATGAAGTCAAGAGTTTCCAAATTCTTAATCCATGTGGGCCAGTACTGAGCTGGGCCGGTTGTGATTTAATCACTTCGCGCTCACTATCGACTATTTATGTCTTTTAGAAAAATCTTCGTTGTTCCGAATACCTCAATGAGTGGTTTATATTCCCTCCTCTTATTGAGCCAAGAATAAGGCGATCCATCCTTCTCTTGGCTCTTTCCTTTTCTCATTTCGCTTAACCCTGGCTCATCACAAGGCCGGCTGTGATTAGTTACCTTCCTACTGCTGACCTCATGATTGCTCTTTTGGATGGCTCTCAGGTGGAATGAAATGGTGCGACCACTTTGAAGACAAAAATCCCGTATGCGATGATGATGACGGTATCCTGAGATTTCGATAATGCTGATTGCCTTCAGACACCAGGTCAAATGTGGAGTAAATTCATTCAACTAATTATCGTTGCAATAAGGAATGAAAGTAAGCAATGATTTTAGTTGGGGGGAAGCCTCTCATTTCCATTCTTCAATCGGAATTCGATCTTGATTCTTACAGCAGGTTTTCCTCCTCCCGTTGCTTGGAGCGAGTTTTAGTTGTGTGCGTCAACTAATGCATCGCCGCCCCGTTAGAATTGAAGCGGCTGACATCAATGCCGTATTTTTGAATCAAATGGCGAAAAGCTCTGGGGGCCTTCTTAGCCGCCGCAGCCGCCTTCGTGACATTGCCGCTATAACCCAACAGGAGCTTTTCTATATATTCGATTTCAAACTGCCGAACCAAACGTGATTTCGTTTCCTGAAATGACGCCTCCGTCTCTTCCATCTGAAAACGAGCTAAAACTATGTGCTCATCCTCGACTATTTCTGAATTACAAAAGACCATGGCCCGTTCGACTGCATTTTCGAGTTCCCTCACGTTGCCAGGCCAGTCGTAGGTGATAAGTTTGTCAATGGCCGCTTTAGAAAATCCCATTACCTCTTTTCCCATACCACGGGAAAGCTTCCGCAAAAAATGATCAGCTAACAGCGGTATGTCTTCGATCCGATCGCATAAGGCCGGGAGGTTGACCCTGAATACGTTGAGCCTGTAATAGAGGTCCAAACGCAAGCGGCCCGATTTGACGACCTCATCGGGGTCTACGTTGAGCGCCGCAATGACCCTCACATCAGTGAGCCGCTCTTGAGTGTCGCCCAACGCCCTGTAGGTCTTCTCCTCCAGGAACCGCAAAAGTTTTACCTGCACAACGGGGGAGAAGCTGTCAATTTCGTCGAGAAATAAGGTGCCGCCTTCACTTTCGGCGATCAGTCCATTTTTAAATGCGGTAGCTCCTGTGAAAGCCCCGCCCTTATGGCCGAAAAGCTCGTTTTCGGCAAGCTCCCCGGGAATCGCTCCGCAATTAATCGGCACAAACGGACAGTGCTTTCGTGGACTGAGCTGATGAATTCTCCGCGCGATCACCTCTTTACCTGTCCCGGTGTCTCCCACTATCAGCACTGAGGAATTAGATTGTGCGATTTGTGGAAGACTTTCAACAATCTCGAGAAAAGCAGGGCTTTGCCCAATGATTTCCAATTTTGCGGTATCCTTCATATTCACTTCTCGATTTTCCAGTGACCAGCAAAAACTCGCGAAGTGGACCTGACCCTTTCCAGAAAAAGCCAGCGAGTGGTTTTGCCACTCCAATTTGACTTATAGGTCTGGCTGTTTCTGGAACATTAAATGCAACGCTAAGCCATCCGTATGTAATACGTTTAGGTTAAAAAAAAGAAAATTTTTTACTATGTCTCCTCTTAAATACGGCAAAGGATTAGAGCAAAGTTATGGGGGAAATAAAATCAGGTAGATGCTGTAAATCCCTAGCGAGAATGACCCTATTTCGTGGGAGGGATTGGTGGTATGAACACACAATCGCCGAGTAATCGGAGCGGCTGCCTGTGTATGAGGGTATAATACGCCATTGAAGGTTGCCGGAACCAGCAGCAGGGTAAAAACCCTAAGCACGGTACGGAGGAAGAAAAAAGGACCGCAGGCGTCTGGATAAAAAATAGCACAATGCGGATTGCGAGGAAATCATCCCTTTGGATTACCGGATTGACTTTGATCTAAAGCAAAATGATCGATGAATTCCTTAAGTGTGGACAAGTGCTTGACAGACAGGTTTTCGAACTCCACGCCACAGCGCCTGATGCTGATCTGCTCCCAGAAGCCTTCAGGCACTTCTTGATCATACACGATTCTGCATTGAACCCTGTCTACGTGAATGAAGCGGCCGTTGCTGCCGAATATTTTTATTTCGGAGCACCCCTTATTATCCACGTTTGTAGACACGTACTGGACACACAGCCCACCCATGCTGATATCCTGTATTTGCCCCATGTTGATAAGCTCATTGGGTCTTATAAAAGCAGCGAATGCCCCTTCTTTGCCCTTGAACCTTTTGAATTTTCTCTTTTCCTCAGGCATTTTTTCCCATTTTTCCACGTATGAAGGGAATCCCACAGTCGAAACGTGGGCAAAGAAACCCCAAGAATGAGTAGGGCTACTCACTCTGAATAACTTGTAAACTCGACCACCGGCAGAACCCGAAGAGCCTTTAGGAATTAGATGCGACCCGAAAAAGCTCTTGGGAGGCGCAGAGTCTGCAAATCATACGATATCCCAATCCCGCTCAAGGTGCAAGACCTCTGCAGAGGTTCATCCAGTGAGAAGTCGAATCCAGGATTAGCCGAGTCATAATAGCCTGGGTGATAACCGATGGGTCCACTGCAACCGTTGACGTTAAGGATAATGAACTGGCGTAACGTATACCCGCGAAGCCGATACTGTTGCTGCGGGCTCGTTTCCACTAACTGAACGGGAGTTCGAGACTTCAATCATTAGTTCAAAGGCGCGGGTGCGTCTCTACGATGAAGTTTTTCTCTCCCGGTGCAGGTCGTAACCGAGGCCAAATCCCTTATGAGGCCCGCAATATTAGAATGAAGCCGCGCCGCTTTCTGCAGATGGCTGAGCGCTTTCGATTGCGTGCTCGGGTCCGCTGAGAACCTCAGATATTCTTTTACGTGCCGTTCGGCCTTTTCGTGAAAGCGAATCAGCCGTTTAATCTGCATGGAAGTCATGAGCTTCTCCTCCTTAAAGAATGTCCATGGTCGAATCACCTCCGACAAAGCACAGGCCTATCATGGTGTACCAGACCGGGGACCACAACTTCATGCGTACCATGGAGAGGATCGGCAATATGCAATCCTATTTACGTGATTTGGACTTTGATGCCAAACTGAGCGATCCCTCACTTTTGTGAGGTCTTGAGAGTGGTGAAAATTCGGCCCCTGGGAACGAAACGCCCGATACACGACAGACAGAATCTGTAACCCAATTTCCATCATGATGAATTCGGGAAAAATTACATTTATTTCCCGATAGCTGAAACGTGAGAAAAATGAAATAAGGTCGATATAGTAAATTCCTGGCTGGATTGACAGTATTTCGATGTAGGAATTGGAAGTAATAAGAGTATACATTGTTTTACTTACAGGGAGACCATGTCATGCCTCCATCAATGCTTCTATCTACTTTGAAGCCTTTCGGGGATCTCTTGGGGCTGCTTTTGGCAACTACTTGGCAAAAGAACGAACTAAAATACGCCCCCAATAATGTAGCCAGTTTTCAATTTACGAACGTGTGTCATCATGCCAAAAAGTTTGTGGTGGAGATCTACCGATTGTTCAGCATAACAAGGGTCACCAAAGCCCAATTTGACCAGCTCCTGATGGATGGAATACGCTGATCTGCCATTATTCAACCCGAGCACGATCAATCCAAGATCCGAGAGCGGTGGGTAAGCACGTTATGATGTCTCCCAATTCATCTTCAGTAGCCAGGGCTTGATCTGACCGGCTTTTGGCAAAAAGGTTCGCTTTCACCGGACAAAGACTTTCAGCAGGTTGGATTGAGGGAACCACCACGTAGACGTCGGGTCATATATGATATGGGGATGAGAATCCCCGAGACGATGCCCATCAGATCGAGAAGGAGAGAAGTAGCAAAAAAGCAGGATCATTATTTACCCTGCTTTAGACACTATAATCCCGCTTAACATTTATCGCAAAAGGGACGACCAAAACATTTCCCCCGACGTCCTGGCAAAAGGGGCCGACTTCACTTCATTAACAGGGCAACATGTTGTATCTTCTGAAAATCACATAACCGGTCCTGATCAGTTCGGCGCGATAGCGAGTTGAAAGAGGAGTGGAATATGAAAGATCTTTCTAGACGGGATTTTCTAAAGTTCGGCGTAACCGGTGCGGCAGGGCTTGCCACTGTACTGAATTTCCCGATGCTGGGGCGGCGATTGACCCTCGCCTCCCCCGGCTCCAATTTTTTCACCATAGCTGTCATCTCGGATACTCAGAACTACGTCGACGTCAACCATACGCAACCGCTAAACGAGAACTTTTTTATATCTCAGACCAAGTATCTGGCGGACCACATGAATGACTTGAAACTGGCGTTCGTTACGCACGTCGGCGACGTGGTCCAGCATGGCGACGGAACCAATGGCAAACCGGGAGACAATTCCTACGGCGCAGGCGCCGAATGGATTACTGCCAAGAAGGCGATGGATATCTTCGATGCTACCGGGGTGCCCTTCGGCATGAGCATCGGCAATCACGACTACGATAACTTCAGTTATTCGTCTGGCAAACTTCCGCTGGTGAGCAAAGCTTGTTGGAGAAAGCACTTCGGCTCCGGTTCGAAGTATTTCTTGGGGAAGCCATGGTATGGCGGCGCCTCAGACAAGCTGACCTGGGACCCAGGGCTATCCAGCTGCCAGACGTTTTCGGCCTCAGGCAAGAAATTCCTGCACATCTCGCTGGAGATGGAACCCGGCGACAATGCAATAGCGTGGGCTCAGGGGGTGATCAATTTCCACCCTGGTTATGCGACCATCGTAACTACCCACTCATACCTGAGTCCCCCTCCCTGGGGCGACAATAATTTGCCCTTGGCGGAGCCAGCCGTGCGCAACGATGCCAGCTACTTGGTCAACTCTCCCGGTGGTTGGAACGATGCCACGGGAGTATGGAACAAGTTTATCACGGCTAACGACCAAATCTTCATGGTCCTCTGCGGGCATTCGTGGACTCCCACTGTAGACGGCGTTTCCAAGGGGGAGAATATACGCATCGACAAAAATAATGCTGGCCACCCTGTCTACCAGGTCCTCACTGACTATCAGGGGAACACCGCCTTAGGCAGTGGAGGCGGCGACGGGTGGTTTCGCTTTATACAATTCGACATGGCAAACAATAGCATCCACTTCACTACCTTCGATACGTATGTGAACCAATATGCCGGTCACTCTTTCGATCAGAGCGGTCTAAGCACTTTCGGACAACCGCCGGGGTTCTCAGACTTCAGCCTGGCCATGCCGGTTCAGGTTATAAACGCGGAACGGAGCCAAGATCGTGAACTGCGGGCATCTTGATTGTGATAAGGATGCCGACCGCAAGCTCGCGTCAACCCCTCAAACCTCCTTGCCATTGTGGAAAATCCTGCTCCTGCCTGAGGGCATAACGGATATGATTTGAATTTCTTAACTCTGGGAGAGGGCCCCCTCCATAGCGCGACATAGGAGATGTGTGAACTTTCGCAGAGCCTTCACTGCCGGCTGCTTAAAGAATTTGTTTCGTACAGCGCAAGTTAATGGAGCAAAATGCCGAAGTTGGAGGTGCATGAATCGAGATTTGCTAAACTGCTGCCAGGGAGACCCTGAAAGGGATCATTTCACACGCAATCCAGCTTTATGAGAAAGATCCGGGGGAGCCTTGCGACTCCTCCCGGCTTTAGTTGTACGTTAAAAGTTGGCTTCGGTGGCTATGGGCGGGGCTGAGAGATTTGGAGATCTTCCCAGTTTAAACCGGGGTCACCCATTGAAAGGCAGCGGTCAAGAGTAAAGTTTCCCCCATTCCGGAACAATTCCTTTTTCTGAGATGGCTCTTTACCGCAAAGCTCCCGAGTGGGGCCCGTGCGGAGCCAACTCATTTCC
>JBEKPW010000151.1:0-13336 GCA_049520315.1 Syntrophobacteraceae bacterium | reverse complement strand
TTTCTCCCCTCGCCGGGAAGCCACGTGGCCTGCTCCATAAAAGCATTCACCATTTTTTCTGTTTGCTCTTGCAGCAAAACCATGGCGGTGAAGGTGTTGTCGAAGCTGGCCTTGTTGAAATCGATCATCTGTTTTGTGAGTTTTAGCGGGTCCATCTCTGTAAAACCTCCTTGGTTTTTGGTATAAGTCTGAACGAACGATAAAGCCTTTGACCTAAGGTGAGTCTAGTATAGCTACGGGGGAGGAATTGTCAAGGAAAAATTGTGCGCCGCACAATACTTTTTTGTGTTTAATTTCCATACTCTTAGGCTATAATGATCCTGGTTTTTTGCTGCTGTGCGTCATCCACCGATCCTAAATGATGGGAAGCGTTAATGGCCCAAAAGGTACTACTCAAAAAATATGCCAACAGGCGGCTCTACGACACTGAAAAGAGTGCTTATGTCACCCTCGACCAAGTGTCCGATCTGATTAAAAACGGCCGCCAGGTTGAAATCATCGATGCCAAGACCCAGGAGGACGTAACGGCCTTTATTCTCACTCAGATCATCATGGAAGAGGCAAAAAATAAAAACTCCCTTTTGCCGGTGACCCTCCTTCACCTGGTCATCCGGTATGGCCAAAATGTTTTGAGTGAGTTCTTCGAAAAATACCTGGAATTGACTATTAAGAATTACTTGTCTTACAGGGTTTCCTTGGACGAACAATTCAGAAAGTGGCTGGATATGGGTAAGGATCTATCGGCATTTGCACAGAAAACCCTCCCACCTCTCACACAATGGGACTCCTTCTCCGACTTGTTCTCGAGTCCAGAAAAAAAGCCGGGGAAAGAGCCACCGGTCGACAATAAGAGGTGATTGCATACCCAGCCAATCTGTTCTTTCCGTCAATTGGCAAATGCTCCCCGCGTTTCTTCCTTCGGTTTAACAGATGTAGGGAGTCAAAATTGGTTCAGTCCACTGCCCATTTTTTTTGCAATGCACAAGAATGGAATCGCGATTGGTTGCAGAAATCGACGTTCAATCTTTTGCTCGAATGGTACCCCGCTCAGGGGCGACTTCGGCAAACAGATAATAACCTGAGCAGGGTTGCCTGCCAGAACTGATGAAGTCAAGCATTTCCTCCATGTTCGATGCGGTACTTCTCATCCATTGACCTTTACGATAGTAAGTAGTTTTCCCGATTGCGTAAAACTGGGTGGAGCAGTATAATCCAAAAAGAATCGAATCCTTCATCTATTGGCAATGGCGCTGTTCAACTCATTCATTCGCTACACTCCTCCTCATTGCACTACCTCTCGATCAAGGCCGGTTCATAAAAATCGATCCCAAAGATTGGAGGTAACCATGCAAGCTTATGACGATGCGCTAATCAAGGAATATTTTGGCAAAGTCAAATCATTAGGAGTGAGGCCGCTGAGTGGTACGTCCGTTCAGGAAGAAGTTGAAAATATTGTAAAAACCGCGGTGGAACACTTTTCAATCGTTCAGACTGGTACTGAACTTGGTAACCTCCGCAGATTTATGGACTTGCTTGCTTTTGCCGCCGAAACGACTCCTTCTTCTCAGCCGGAAATGCATGCGACTTTAGGGTACGCGGCTCAATTGGTCGATCAGATAATTCACACGAAGAGAAAAACGTCTGATTTCTGTCCACAACCCTCCCAAACTCCGGCGATGCGCTTATAGACTAGGCATCCTAAATGATAAGGGGCCGCTCGCAGGAGCAGCCCCGACTACGAAATGGAAAGGTTCTGGCTGTGAGGGTAATTCCTTCGATTAGGCCAATGCCTAAATATCGGCGTCCCTCGGCTCCTGTATTCTATGCTGGCCATCAGATCACCACAGAAAGCTCGGGACCGGGAAAACAGTATTTCAAAAACCAGGTTATCAGTCTGAGCGGGCACTGTGTGTGACCACCATCAGTGCTCGCCAGGCTTTTATGGGGGGTACGGGGTGCATTTTATGGCTGCCCGAGGGGAGGTAACAGGCTCGGATGGTCAATCACACGGGCCTGGGGGAGACCGTCGATTCTCGCCTCGCAAACCCCAGGGCTCAGCGGGCAGGTGTGAAGAGATTTTTGCCCCACCCCGACCTTTGTCAGTTATCAGTCCCGGTGCACTCACACGACAGTTGGCCTGCCCAGGATTCGGAGTTTATGGGGGTACGCCCCCTGACTTCTACAGATCGGAGCTCACTTCTTCCTTATTTCCTGAATTGGACAGCAGTGCACGGAAAGCAGGCAGTGCCCTCAACCTCGACAGCAATTGTTGGATGTTGTTATGGCCCAAAAACCGTTCTATGAAGAATTGAAACGAAAGTTGGCAGATCTGCAAAGTGAAATTCTTGAAAGAAGACAGGTAGAGACGGATCTGGAAAACGAGCTGATGAAGTTTCGGGCACTGTATGACCTGGCTTTAGCCATGCATAGTGATCGGAGCCTCGATGAGTATCTCCAGCACATTGTTGATAAATGCAGAGAAATACTGCGTTCTGAAATATCCTATATTGCGCTGCATGATGAGGTCCGGGATGATTTTTACAAGCATACCTTCTCCGGGATCCAGACGGAAGCCTTCAGAAACCTGCGACTCCCTTCCGGCAGGGGCTCGGGTGGGTTGGTCTCAAGAATGCGGCAAGGTTATATCGTCGATGACTATTTAACGGAGCAGAGCTTCGACCGAAAAGATGACCAAATCATCTCGGATGAGGGAATAATCTCGGGAATGGCGGTGCCCATCCAGATGGGCACAAAAGATCTGGGCGTGCTTTACGTCTTTAATCGAACGAAGACCGCTTTCTCACAATGCGACCTGGATACACTATTCCTCGTCGCCAATCTTGCAGCTGTCGAGATCAGCCGCAAACAAGCCGAGGAATTGCTGCGGGTGAGCGAAGAGCGTTTCCGTTTTATGGTGGAAACCACCGGGGATGTAATCTATCACCTGCGCTATGACACGATGACTTACGATTATAGCGCTCGTGCGGCAGCGTACAGCCGAGTTGCAGCGAAGCAATCAGGCCCTCCAGGATTTCGCCTTCATAGCCTCACACGATATGCAAGAGCCTCTTCGCAAGGTCATCTCTTTTGGCAACATGCTCCAGCAAAAGTATAAAGATTCGCTCGAACAGACGGGCAATGACTATCTGAACCGGATGCTCGATGCGACTGAGCGCATGCACTCCCTGCTCACAGGGCTTCTTGAATACTCAAGGGTAACGACAAATCCTGAGCCTTTCAGAGAAGTCGACGTCAGTGCCGTTATTCATGAAGTCCTCTCCGATTTGGAAATTATAATCAAACAGACGGGAGGAGAAGTAAAGGTTGGAGAACTACCCTCCATTCAAGCCGATCCTACACAGATTCGGCAGCTATTCCAAAATCTGATTGGCAATGCTCTCAAGTTTCACAAGGAGGGGGGGAGGCCGGTCGTTGATTTGTTCAGCACCACAACAGACGATGGAACTCTTCAAATTTACGTTAAAGACAACGGTATCGGCTTTGAAGAGCAGTACCTCGACAGGATTTTTGCCCCTTTCAAGAGGCTTCACGGCAGAGGAAGCCAATATGAGGGAACTGGCATTGGCCTGGCTATCTGCAAGAAAATAGTCGAGAGGCACGGCGGTAGTATTACAGCGAAAAGCACGCCGGGACATGGCGCAACGTTTATTATCACGTTGCCCTCAAAACAACTTGATTAGACATGACAATCACACATAAGAGAAGGTGAAGGACATCGGCTACCGGCAGCCAGACTGTGCATTCTATCCTTCAAGCGCTCTCCGAAAAGAGATACTCAACCTATCTTGCCAGAAGGTTGAATAGCCAGGCTTTTTCCCTATGATCTGGTAAGTTTAACCTTTTCGCTCTTCCGATTTGTTACGTACAGAGGAGGAGACTGTCGAAAAAGCCTGATTCTCCCTTATCTACAAGGTCTTTTGCATCCGATTTTCGGGTTCTCTGTGGTATACTGTAGTCCTCTCAAGACAACTTCCATAATCCATTCCCTTGACTGAGGACAGTATGGCCAGATACAAGCACTACAACTATTCTCAAAGAGTGCTTATCCCCGTTTCCCTTGAAGAACAGCTCATGCCAGGAACCCTTGAGTTTGCCATCCACACTCTGGTAGAGACCCGACTGGATACCTCCATCTTTGATTCCAGGCATAAGAATGATGAGACGGGATGCCCCGCCTATGATCCAAAGGTGCTCTTGAAGGTGGTGCTTCTAGCCTATTCGCGGGGCATCATCTCTTCTCGAAGGATCGAGAAGGCTTGTCGGGAGAATGTGATCTTCATGGCCATCTCCTGCAAGCAGTGTCCGGATCACAGCACCATAGCCGGATTCGTTTCCTCCATGAGAGATGAGATCCTGCCTTTGTTTAGAGACGTGCTCCTTGTTTGTGAGGAGATGAAACTTCTCGGAGGAACAGCTTTTGCCTTGGATGGCTGCAAGCTCCCCTCCAATGCCTCGACAAAATGGAGTGGAACCTTTCCGGATCTCAAGAAGAAACAGGAGAAAATTGAGAGCAAGGTCCGTAAGCTTCTCCAAGAGCAGATTCAGGCAGATAGGCAGGATGGCGGTAGGGAGGATGCTCTAGCTCCACTTGCGGACCGGGATAAGCAGATCGAGAAACTGGCAAGACATGCAGCGCGCATTGAGACTTTCTTGAAAGAGAACGAACCCAGGATTGGCACCACTGGCGAGGTCAAAAGCAATATCACCGATAATGAATCGGCTAAGATGGTCACCTCCCACGGAACAATTCAAGGCTATAACGGCCAAGCTCTGGTCGACTCCAAGCATCAGGTGATCTTGCACGGAGAGGCTTTCGGAAGCGGGCAGGATCACGATCATCTCCCGCCGATTCTTAATGGAGCGAAAGAGAATCTGAAGGTTCTGGGCCAAAGTGAAGATTACTTCAAGGGGAAGATACTTACGGCAGATACTGGTTATCATAGCCAAACCAACCTGAGCCGATGTGAGCAAGAGGAGTTGGATGCCTTCATCCCGGATAGGGATTTTCGGAAAAGAGACCCCAGATTCGTAACCCGGGAACGGCATCAACCCATACAAAAGAGGAAGTTTTCGCTAGATGATTTCCGCCATGAGCAAGGCACGGATCAGTATATATGCCCAGGGGGAAAGATTCTCAGGCTGCAGGTGAAAAGATGGTCTGATCGGGGAAACATCTACAGAAGGTATGTGGCAGAAGCAGCAGACTGCCAGAACTGCCCGTTGATAGGAAAGTGTATCCGCCGGAAAAATGCTAAACGAAAGTGCTTAACAGTTCCGATTGGAGCCGAGCCAACAAATCTTACCAAGAAAATGATTGAGAAGATCGAATCCGAGAGAGGCCAAAGGATCTATCCCCAGCGCATGGCCATCGTCGAGCCGGTATTCGGCAATATTCGCACCCAGAAGCGACTGGATCGTTTTACCCTGAGAGGAAAGTTGAAGGTCACTATTCAGTGGCTCTTCTACTGCATGGTGCATAACATCGAAAAAATCGCCACCTGTGGTTTCAGCTTGTTAGCAACCCGATAGCATAAGACGGGGGAATCCCTTCTGCTGGTGCAGAGAACAACCCTCATGTGAGTATTCCGCTCAGTAACCTGTTCCTAATACCTTGCTACTCGGTCAGTTTACGGTCATGCCTTTCAGCCGGAAAAAAGAATGTGGCCGGGAGGCTTTTTCGACAGTCTCGAGAGAAGGGTGAACTTTTAGGAATGAACTTCCTGCCCACTGGGTATTCCATGATTGAGACCATCGAGGAGGTTTTCGGCGAGGATTCCACACTTGGAAACTCGGTGGATTGAATCCGGAAGAATTACGTTAGGGGGGTGTAAAGGATTTTGTGTAAATGGTTTTCAGGTTTCAGAAGTTCGGCTACTTTTTCTTCTTCAACGAACGGGCCGAGCCGTTGACTTGGCGGATTTCAGTCCAGATCCAACGGCTTGGAAGCTCATCTTTGTAAAAATCACTTCAAGTGGCCTCTAAACCTTTGGGTAGCTCCGGACCGCCCCGCCACTCCATCTTCCATGTGCCAGCGCACAAAGTAGCATTCGCGCATGGCCAGAAAACAAATCGGCGAAATGCAGTTCGGCATCGGCGGCAGCTCAGGGTAGCTTGTCGAAAAAGAGATAAAGGGCGGCAATCCGGCCGTCCCGGGCAATGATGAAATCAGTCCCGGCGTAAGCTGGCGCCTCACCAGGGCGGCCCGATACCCATTGGATCCGCCCGCCATTGCCCAATTCCTCGGGCCCGGCAATTGGCTGATATCTAAAGTCAGGGTGAGTAGCCTTGATCGCGCCCGCGACGCGATCGATCTCGTCGCGGCCACGGTAGACGCTCCTGGGCTCGTAGAACACGCAATCTTCGGTGAAGATCTCGTCGATGGCCGCGCGCCGACGCGCGGGGTCGTTTTCACCGAAGACGTCGTGAAGATTGCGGGTCAGCAAGGTCGATATGCTGTAGGACATGGCTTGTCTCCTCTCGGCATCGAGTGCGGCTTGCGATATCTCGACCCGGAACGGCTCTACTGCAAGGAAAGAGGAAAGGGGTCACCCATTAAAGGGCTTTTTCTCTAAGTATATATATGAGAAAAAGCATGCGGGCCGGCATCTCTTCCACATGTAACTATCAGGATGGAAAAACCGAACCAAACATCTGTAGGCCGCTCTTTGACGATGCCCTGCAGGGCTCGTGCCGTGGCCGCCCGAAATACGAGCCCGGTCAACGTCTCACAAAAGCCGCCTCTGACAGCACCCGCCGTAGTGAGGCTGACGGCCTGATGCAGCTTGACCTTTCCTTGTCATCCTTCACGGCAACAACTGCATCTTCCACAACTTGAGACAAATCCCTTCCGCCTCGAACATGTCGTTGTAACCAACGGCTACTAACGTGTTCCTATTGCCTCCTATCTACGGTGCTGCAAGTTGCCTGGCGGTCTTTCCATCGTCGATGGTGTTGTGGGGCCGGCGCCCCATTCAAAGGAGCGTTGCTCCGGCCCCGAAAAGGTCTCCGTATGCTCCCATCGGCCTCCGCTTGGTCTGTTTTTTTAGGCGGCGAGCACCTTACCCCAAGGCAAATCGAGCCTGGGAGGGGGTACAGCGGAGGAACTGCCTACAGTGCCTGAGAGTTTAGGAGAATCAGCGGTTTAAATTCGTAAGGGGGAGGGAAAGCTGCATGCGCGCAGTTGGTGACAAAAAGACAGGGACCATAAGGCCGGATTTCGACAGATCCACATCCGAAGATCGCTGCCGTTGGCGTTATCGGTGCGCCGGACCCGGCCCTCGGGGAACGTGTGCGGGCCTGCATTATCCTTAAAGAGAAGGGCTCTATGACCGCGGAAGAAGTCGTGGACTACCTGAGAGACAAGATCGCCAAGTATAAGTTGCCGGAATTCGTGGAATTCATGGATGAGCTTCCCACCAATCCGACGGGCAAGATTCTCAAACATGAGCTGAAAAAGAAATTCAGTTAACAAGGCCCTGGTAAGCAGAGACAAAATTACTCTGGCAGGCTTCGGGACTTTCAGCGTCGGTTCAAGGGCTCAACGTGAGGGTCGCAATCCTCGGACAGGCGAAAAGATCACAATTCCGGCGTCAAAAGTTGTCAAGTTCAAAGCAGGCAAGACTCTCAGCGAAAAAGTCAAATAAGCCGGTTAATAGAAGAGGCGCAGAGACGTGCATCGTTTATCTCTCTTCTTTATTCGTTCTTTGAAATCCTCTGCGGCCTCTTCACTAAATCTTCTTAGTTGTTTCAGGAAACCAGTTTCCTGCATAATTCCGCAACTCTTCTCCCCAGTTTTTCCCCGTTGGCCGCAGATTCCTCATCGGGGGGTCCCACACAGGCTACCCCATAGTGGCCTGTGGCGTCTAAGGGGTCTCCCGCTATGATCATTCCATAGATAAGAAGACACTGAATTATTGAAATCATCGTGGTTTCTTTGCCCCCCGTTGGATCTCCAGAGGTGGCGAAAGCAGCTCCTACTTTATTCTCCATCTTTTTCCTGACGCTTATAAATTCATCGAAAACCCGCTTCAAGTCTGCCGCCATTACCCCGAAGTAGACCGGAGAACCGGCGATGATTCCATCCGAATTTAGAAAGTCATCCTTTGTCACTTCCTGAGTTGTCCTGAGCAAGGTCTTGCCTCCCGGCACCGCTTCAATCCCTCTGGCAATGGCCTCCGCCAATTTACGGGTATTGCCACCTTTCGAAAAATAAAGAACCAAAATCTGCATGTTCACCTCCCGGTTTTCACGTATAAGACCTAAAAACAATAATCGCTATCTGATCTGTTAACTACACTCTTAGACCATTTTCGGCGCGTTCGCCATGTATTTTCCGGATGATTGAACGCCGGACATCGTCGTCCAACACAGTGTTATGCGGCGGGAAAAATGGATTATTGAGAAGGATCTGCCATTATTCAACCCGAGCAGCATCATTCCATGATTCGGGAATGGGGAGGCAGCCACGTTATAATCGAACCCCACCATTCTTTGAGCTTCTCTTCTTCACAAAGCCTTTCTCCACAGTCTGAGAGAAAGCCCTTCGATTCATCAGGAACTCGCCATTTTCTCCAGTTTGGAGACTCTTGGGCCAGCCCTCCCCAAAATCATCGAGGACAACTGGCCCGTGTAGTGGCATCTGCGGTTTTAAACTACTTGGTGGGTGTTACGCTGTTGGAAACACTTGATGCCGGACCGGGTCCAGCCTTGTTTGTCGCCGTTACCGTGAAGGTATAGGGATCGTTGTTAGTCAGACCCGTGACGGTTATAGGATTTTAGACCCTGTGGCCGTCGTTTGGGCGGTTGTCCCAATATACGGTGTCACAGTATACGATGTAATGGGGCTTCCGTTTGAAGCAGGGGCATTGAAGCTGACCGTTGCCTCCGCGTTGCCGGCTTTTGCCTTTACATCCAAGGGCTCGCCGGGGACTGTGTAAGGCGTTACGCTCTTGGACGGGCTTGACGCCTTACCGGTCCCGATCTCGTTGGTCGCAGTTACCGTAAATGTATAGGCAGTGCCGTAGGTCAGACCCGTCACGGGTATCGGGCTTCCCGTACCTGTGCCTGTTATGCCGCCGGGTTTCGACGTCACGGTGTAACCCGTTATTGTGCTCCCGCCGTCTGATGCTGGCAGATTAAAGCTCACCGATGCCTCGGGGTTGCTGGCCGTTACCGCTGCCGTTACTCCTGTCGGAGCACCCAGTTCTGTGGCTGGAGTTACCGGTGGGGAGGATGGACTTGAGGCCAGACCGGTCCCCACCTTGTTTGTCGCCGTTACAGTGAATGTATAGGCAGTGCCGTTCTGCAGACCCTTCACGGTAATCGAGGTGCCTTTCCCTGAAGCTTTCTTTTCTCCGGGGGTGGATGTCACTGTGTAGGAGATAATGGGCTCCCCGCCTGTTGAAGCCGGGGGCGTGAAGCTGACCGTGGCCTCGGCGTTGCCGCTTCTCGTTGCCGTTTTGCAGGGCCAAATGACTTAATGCTATAATTTAGGAATTGAGGAATTGAGGAATTGAGGGATTCGGGAATTGATGAAGTTGGTTTTTGGCTGATCACTGATCACTGTTTACTGTTCACTGATCCACAGGGGTAGGGCAGATGTCCGTTTTGCGGGCGGCATTGAGGAACCGAGCGATTCGCTTCACCGCTCGTCTGCATTTTTTATTGTTTTCATTGAAAATAAAATTATAGCTATCAATGAAATCAAGGAGTTGCGCCCTTTCCCATTGTATTTGCCCTGTATTTGCAATGTGTGAACAAAGGGGTTTTCGTCTTGCCGGTTGAAAAGGGGGCCGACCTGGCCGTCAACCAGCCGCACTTTGATTGCGTGCGGATGGAAGGCGGAAGATGTCAGGACTTCTCGAACTATTCAAGCTTATGTTGGCGAGTTAAACGGCTTTGCAGAATAGCGGTTATCCGCTGCCGATGGAGCGGATAACCGCAAACATTGTCCCGCTCATCTGAAGGGGGAAGAGGTAAATGTTGACTTGCCGATTGAGGTGGGCATCCCGCTGTTAGGATGTAACCGTCCCAGCGCCTGAGCAGTTGAGCTTCGACAACCCTCTGGGGACCCCGAAACCGCAGCATCAGGACATGAACGCCGTGTAGTGACGACACGAAAAATTATGTCAGTGAATTTACAAGGGCCTTGCTTCTGAACTGATAATGACCGGTCCCCATAATCTTTTGAAGTTTTTCAGAGCCTTCGGAGTTGTCCCAACCACGTAAGGAGGTTGGGGTAGAGCCGTTCAACGCTCCTTTAGGGCCATTCCCACCGATATATTTTCTCGATCATCAGGGGAAGACGGTCTCCGGTCAAAAATCTACCCGAAATCGTCCAAATTGCTTTTCACAGTCGTAAAGAGTTTTGCAATGGCCTCTGTTGCCCGCTAATAATACAGTGTTGCTTTTTACAACACTTTTTGATATGGATAATCCTAAAATTGAGGCGTCTTGACTCGAAAATTTCATATCGATTTAGGAAGGTAATGTCATGCATGGACACCTTGAAAGTCATGAACTCACCAGTCTGATATTCGATAGTCTGTCAAGAACGGGGATAGCGATTATCACGGATTCGGAAGATAGAATCGTAGCCCTAAGCGACCACTATGTCAGGATATTGAACCGCAAGAAGAAAGATATCATCGGCCAGCCTGTTTCCAGGATCATCCCCAATACGTACATGCCTGTGATCAGGACGACAGGCCAACAGGATTGCAGGTTGTTTACACTGGCCAATGGCGAAACTGCAATCGCACACTATGTACCCCTTATCAAAGGCAATAATGTCTTTGGGGTATTAGCTTACGGCTCCATGGATATCAACTATATGAGTACCATTTCCACTTTAGATCTGGTGCACCGTTTAAATGATGAGTTGAATCAATTCAAGAATGAGTTGCAGAAATTGAGAGGTGCAAAATACTCTATAAACAACATCATTGGCTCATCAGCAGCGATAATGGAGGCAAAGGAACTTGCAAAGAAAGTGGCGCAAACGAAATCGACTGTGCTGATTACAGGGGAAACGGGAACAGGGAAAGAATTGTTTGCTCATGCGATCCATCAGGCGAGTCCCCGCAGGCATCAGCCATTCATTGCCTTGAATTGCGCCGCGATTCCCAAAGATCTGATCGAGTCGGAGTTGTTCGGCTATGATGAGGGTGCGTTCAGCGGCGCCCGAAAGGGTGGCAAGCTCGGAAAATTTGAGATGGCGCACCAGGGGACATTATATCTTGATGAGATCGATCAACTTCCGCTCCCGCTGCAATCAAAGTTCTTGAGGGCTATTCAAGAAAAAGAGATTGAAAGAGTAGGAGGGACAAGAACTATTTATACGGACATCCGCTTCATCTGCACCTCGAACAGAAATTTAAGGGAACTTGTCGAAAAAGGTGAATTCCGCGACGACTTATACTACCGCGTTCATGTGGTATCGCTCCAAGTTCCTCCGCTCCGGGAGCGGCTGGACGACATTGCCGAGCTAGTCAATCATTTTATTGCGAAAATAAACAATGGATTGGGCCTCAATATCCAGGGCGTGCACAAGGACGTGCTGAAATCATTTGCCCGATATCATTGGCCCGGTAACGTTCGTGAACTGGAACACCTTCTGGAGAGGGCCGCAAATATCGCCCTTTCAGGACATCTGAACGTTTATCATTTTGAACGATTTGTACCGAGATTGCTTCATGGAACTCCCAACAAGCCTATTAAAAAATTCGCCAATTTGAACGACCTGAGAATAAAGCTGGAAAAAGACGCGATCATCAACGTTTTACAAATTACCAAGGGAAATAAAAAACGGGCCGCTGAAATATTGCAGATCGACAGAAGCGTCCTCTATAAGAAAATGAGTCGGTACGAGATCGATATGAAAGGCAAACAGGCGAGCAGGATAATGTAGCCAATATCTACATCTATTATTGTGGATATTCACTACACCAGCCAAGGCTCAATGTGCCATCTTATTGGAAACATTGAGCCTTTTTTATTGGCATTTAATGTGCAAAACCGTCGCTTCAGCAGGGCTTTGTTATTCTTCATTCATCCTGAAAGGATGGGAGGAATTTAAATGGGTTGGAATGCCATCAGTGTCATTGGAATTATTCTGTCGTTAGCCTTCATTGTCGTTCCGGTTCCGAGGGGGTGGCCGGCCGGATAGCAAAAAACAGCGCTGCGGTTGTCGCAACGGATTGCCCCCGGAAAATGTGTTTGCAGGCATTCGAGCCGCAGGTTTGGCAAACGGGCTATTGTTGCATTCGTGCTCATAGGATTTTACTCGTCCCCGCTAGTTACGATTCCTTTCAAGAAATGGCCCATCCGGCCAAGCGATCTCAGGCAGCCCCGGGCACTATTTTCTGAACTCGGATGGATCTCGACGCTGACGGTTTTTTTCTACAACGTCCCGATAGTACCTTTGTGGGGGGCGGTGTGGGAATCTAGCTTCGGAACTGCGATCGGCATGAGACGGCTGTGGTGGACGGGTTTGGCGGGCACAGGTCACGTCCGCTGGGTGTTCGCGTGGTGGGAATGGATGATCGTGATCCTGTTCATGACCCCTAAAGTCTGGCGAATGAAGCCCTGGTCTCTGATTAAGCTCCCCCAGCCGTGGAAGGGTATTATTTCTTCCCTATGCCCTGCTGCGGATCTTTTTGCCTGATACAGAGAGGCTGATTTCATGGGAAAAAACCATTCGGTGTCATTGACATGCCAGATCATTCGGAATGAATGTCTTGAAAGGAGTAACAGCTATGACTACGAAGCTAATCGATCGGACCCCGTCGGCCTATGACTTCCCCCTTCTCATCAAACACATTCTGCACACGCCGCTTAGAATCGCTCCAGGCAATGAAATTGTCTACAGGGATATAAAACGCTACGACTATGTGACGCTCAAAAAGCGAATCGGCCAACTTGCAAACGCTCTGCAAAACCTGGGTATAAAAGCCGGAGACACCGTGGGCGTGCTTGACTATGACAGTCACAGGTACTTCGAATGCTTCTTCGCCGTGCCCATGATGGGCGCTATTCTTCATACGGTCAACTGGCGGCTTTCTCCCGAGCAGATCCTTTACACCATAGATCACGCTGAAGACGACGCGCTCCTGGTTCACTCCGATTTCCTGCCCATCGTGGAAAAACTACGGGGCGCTATGAAAACGGTAAAGAGGATCATCGTTCTGTGCGATGACGGGCTGGTTCCTCAAACGAGTCTCGAAGTAGCGGGAGAGTACGAGGCGCTTCTGGAGAAAAGTCCGAGCGATTATGATTTCCCGGATTTCGACGAAAACACAAGGGCCACGACATTTTA
>JBEKPW010000150.1:0-14982 GCA_049520315.1 Syntrophobacteraceae bacterium | reverse complement strand
GGGCGAGTCCTGCCAAACGGGTTGCCAACTGGGGCGCCCTATTTCGAGCGCCATGACGATTTTTTCCTTCAGTTCGGTCAAGTCAAAACTTTTTAAAACATGAAAGTTGACTTCAATCGATTCCGTTTCACCTTCGAAGTAATCACATGCAGTCCAGAGTATAACAGGCAGGCCATGAAAATGGTTTCGGATCTTCAGGAGAATGTCCAGACCGTTGTCGTCAGTCATCTTTATGTCCAAGATCACCAGATCCGGTTTTTCTTCTTCGATTTTCTCCAGAAGCTTGTAACCACAATCCGCTGTGACTACCTCGTATCCGGCTTCGTTAAGTTCCAACGAAGATAGGAGCCTTATATACTCATCGTCATCGGCAGCAAGGATTTTCGGCATAACTTAACCCTCTTTTCCCTTTTGACCATGCCCTTATAATCATCGTCTCAGCGTCTGCGTATTTTCTCTTATCGAAAACCCTGGCTCGTTTTCTCGACGTGCCGCTACGACAGAGAAACTGATCCACGCAATGTTTGATGGGCAGCAGCTTGCCGGCACTGCATTTCATCAGCTTTGGCTCCGAGATTCCAATAAGGTCAAAGCAGTATTCGGCTGGAACAGGAAGGTAATTTGATCAGGAGACACGGGCAAGAAGGGGTGAAGAATTCAAAAGTTGTGTACTCCGGACAGAAGTTACCTTTGTTCCCTACCTTTTTTTAGTGAATGTTCACGGGCTCGTCAAAGTTGATTTCCCCAATTTTGGGCGAGAAACACGAAACGGGATGAGAGGAAAAATAGACCAAGGATGAACGGATGTTAGGCTGGACGACCATCTAAGTAACTGCAACGAAAGGAAAATGTCCGGAAACCCTTTTCCTTGTAAAATCAAAGGTATCCGTCAATCCTGTCCGGCATTCGCAAAAACAGCACAGGTTGAAATCTTTCTTTTTCCATCTTTTTCGCAAAATTTCGTTAAAAGCAGGCACGTAGAGGCAGAAATCCCCAGACGGGGGAGCCGATGACGCTGCCGCCGAGGAAAGTGGTGACTTTCAAGTGCTCCAACGTTCTGCAGGCTGCGATGAATGGGGAGGGTGGTTGGAGAATACGAAATTCCGAGCCCAATAGGTCCTCAAGGGAAAGAGAAGTTCTTGGTGGGAGACAAATTCCGGTTGCTCAGGAAAAGGGGAAGGAACAAGAATGGCAACGAAAACGGTTTGGATGAAAGTGCCGCCGAAGAACTGCTGACAGGCCGAGGATTTGACACTCTCCCATAGTTCCTCTCTTATGGGCAAGATGTTTGGATGAGGGAGAGAGTCGAGCAGAAGGGGGAAATGGAAGCTTATATTACTCTGCCGCTATGCGTGATAGGTCTTCGAAAAAGCTGCCAACCAAAAGATGATGGCTGGTGCATAACGCATAACTTTTGGATATGTTGACTTCTGGCACCGGCTCTTCTACGCGGTCACGCTTGCTCCAATCTGTAAGATCAGCAAGAACTCAACCTGGTTGAAACGTTCCCCCATTTATCGTGGCTGGCCTTCGGCTTTCAGCGTGATGAATAGGGATTGCTGGAACGGTGATGAAAAAATAAAAAAAACTGGCCGCCAAATTCGTTCCGGCGAGCAGTCCTTTCAGGATCATCTTGTCGAATTTGAGGGATTTCTATTTGACCTTTTCGCTGAGGGTCTGCCTGCTTTGAACTTGCAACTGATCAGCCCAATGTAGATTCAAAGCTCATTCTCTTCTGCAGACTCACTGGACCAGACATCATTCCAACTCCACTTCCTCCGATTGAGAAGGATTTTTCTTTCTCTGCGCCTTCTTGCCCGATTTGCTGATTGGGCCATTCCGAAATACTGAGAAAAGACACTCTTGGCCTTTCAAAGCTTCCCTAGCCTGATCCAGTTCCAAAATGTTTAGGCCTGTCAGGACTTTGATTTCATCATCTGATGGAGCTTTGTAGTAACAATATTCGTGAATCAGATTCGCTATAAGCACCTTGAACGAATTGTCCGTTATGTTTGTTGCTTCGCATTCCAGTAGCAAATCACAGATTTTAAAGAAGAGTTTTGAAGCTCTAGGTTGCTCCTCAATTAGCCGTGAATAAATCTGGACCTCCGAAACAACCGCACTCCTAAATTCATGGCTTGTTTGATTACCAGCAGAATCAACCATAATAATGTGAATTCTGTCCAAGAAAGGATCGCTTTGAGGATTTTTCATTTTCACCATGTTTTTGCTCCATCAATTTGTCCCTGCCGTAAACGGCAAAGCTAATGATCAGCGGTCCCCCGATCTGTTTGTTACCCAGATATTTGCCCCGTCAAAGGCTACATATATCCTATATCCTCCCTAATCAAACACGCAAGTGGAAAGGCTTATCAGACCATTTTGGGAAGAACACCATTCTCCGTAGTTGATTGCCTCGTTTCCTCCCCCGTGTTCAAGGAACTCAGGCGAAAATTATGCGATAGTAACGGGCCATAGGCGCTGAAAAGCTCGGAGTACTCGATGCTCGGGTCGCTCACGCATGATGAGATGATAGTTGAGGTAAAGGAGGCCCCCCGGCCCCATGGTCGAAAGGGAAAGACTTGGGGGGAGTTTTGCTTTTAGTAAGGCTTATACTCTCTCATGAAGACTTTACGGTTATTTTTCTCGGCTTTGCAGCCTCAGCCTTTGGCATCACCAGCTTAAGCACGCCATCTTTCATCGATGCCTGAATCTTCGCACGGTCGATGTCGCTGGAGAGAGTAAACTGTCTGTAGTAATCGCCGAACGTATACTCTTTGAAGAGCACCTTGCCCTTCTCCTCGTGCTCGGGCACAGTTCCCCGGATTGTTAGCTGGTCGGAATCCAGGTCTATGTCAAGGTTCTCGCTCGGGACGCCCGGCATGTCGGCAACCAGTGTCAGGGCATTTTCCGATTCATATATGTCTACGGCCGGGATAAAAACCGGGACGTTGCGCGTGCTTTCTCCGGTTGCCTGCGCCTCCTTTTTTTCCTCAATCTGCAAATCCGTGTCAGCCATAATAAACCTCCTCTTCCAACGGTTCGCTATTCGCTTTTGATGGCTATTTTATGAAGTTTAACATGCTCGGCCTTGGGCAGAACGAGCTTCAGCATGCCATTTTTGCATTCGGCCTGGATAGCTTCAGGATTCACGTCATTCGGCAGAGTGAGCGCCTTTCGGAAACTTCCCCACTTGCGTTCCCTGCGGTGGTAACAGACGTCCTGCGTCTCTTCGGGCTTGCATTCGCCACTCAACGTAAGGGTCCTGCCAACAACCGAGATGTCCAAGTCTTCAGCTTTGATTCCCGGGATTTCAGCTTCAACGTAAATAGTGTCCCCATCCTCGGTTACGATAAGCGGCGGAAATACGCCCGAAGATGTTGGACTGGAAACCCCTCCGGTAAAACCTGAGAGAAGCCGGTCCATTTGCCTGCGAGCTCTCTCAAAGTCTTGCAGAGCGCCGGGGATATCTGGCCAGCGCGAGTTTGGGTACCTGAAAATGGCCATGATCAACCTCCTGTTGATTGTTGAACGATACTGTTTAGCAGCCACAAGCTAAGACTGCTAATTAATCGTGTCAACATTCCCTCAAAGACCGCTAGCATAATTTTTGTCCGGTGGCGGACTGACATGATCAGCTAGCGGCGCAAAAAATGAGACTGGTTTTAGCAACTTCAGGGCCACCACCATCCCCACCGTTGATAGCTCCTCTGCTCAATGCTGGCTGGAGTTACGAGAGCCAATATTCAAGTTCTTCAATTAATGGGCATAAACGCAAAGAGGTGAATCGGGCAAGGGTTGAAAACCAGAATGAAAGGCTTTGAGCGGGATCTACCGGCTACTTTCGACTCTGGTTCAAGGGACAGCCGCAGACATCACAAAAAAAGCACTTTGTCTGCTTCCACAAAGATTGCTGGGTGTGGGAGCTCGGATCATAGGAACGGTGCATGACGAAATCATTCTGGAGGTAGCTGAGGAGAAGGCAAATGATGCGGCCGCAATTCTGGAAAGGACAATGATCGAAGCGGGTAAAGCTTATCTTTCCAAAGTTCCGGTTGAAGTGGAGGTTACGATTGGGGAGACATGGGCAGAGAAGTAGACAAAGCAAGTCAGGATAAAAATCGACAGGATCACTTATTCTTCGTCCGCTGGTCTGTCAAAGGTCGCACAGAGCGTGATTCCATTGTAAATCCCTCCCCGCAACATGCATCATTCCGCATAATGAGAAAAAACAGTTTTATTTGGTACCAGTCTTATTCTGGATGTTGCTTGGCGTAAACTCGGAATCATCGGATTCTGAAATTCGTTCCCAAATTCCTCCTGAACATCGTAAACACAGTTTAGGTTCATCTATGCATGTCTCGTCGCCATCCTGGAAAATCTCACCTAATTCGCAACTTTTCTCTTCCATGTTTTTGCTCCATTGGTCGTTTAGCCCCGCAACGCTGTATCGCGCGCAGAGCGGAGTTTTCATTAAAGAATGATAAGCACAGAAACCGATTGAGTCCGTAAAACCTCAACAGATTTCCATCTAAGTGATGCCAGTGACTACTCTCTATTCAATCTTCCAGTTCAAGCGACAGGCGCCGATGGTTTCAAACGGGGCACTGATCAATGTTTCCTAGAAATTGAACAGCCTTGATGCCCGTATGTTCATTCCATTTCCTAAATATCTGAAGCGAGATCATGTGGATCTGCTGAACGCCACCTCGACCATGAAACTGCCATGAGCCGTTTCGAATGGAACGGCAAGGCGTGGTCCGTTTGCAATATGCATTATCGTGTGTCCCTTTCCACCAACTATTGTCGGTATTCCAGCCTGGAGAACGAATCCATCCACGGCGAGTCGCCTTCTGGCATCTCCGCAGATCATGTTGGTAAGTTCCCCTACGGCATCCCTCACCTCATGATTCAACTCAGTGAACGGCACTCCCAAAAGGTTCGATGCAATGTCTTTGGTACATTGCTCAGTGAAAATTAAAGCCATAGACCCTTGGGCCGCGCCGGTGATCCCAATGATCGCGGAAACATCTCCAATAGCAATATCATCCTTCTTTAGAAAGGGCTTACCAGGTTTGGCATCGACTTGAGCCATTGTTTTCAGCACATGCATGGCCGCGGCAAGGAAGGGATTAATCATTTTCACATCCATCGTCTACTCTCCATTACTGACCCTGAGGAATAATCTTGGCGAGTTTTTCTGCGAACACCTCCGGACTAAAGGGCTTGACAACATAGTTGCTGACCTTGGCCTGGATCGCCTTGATAATATTTTCTTTTTTGGTCTCGGCGGTAACCATCATAAAGGGAATGCCTTTAAGCCGTTCATCAGCTCGCACTCGATTTAGCAGCTCGAGCCCGTCCATCGTTGGCATGTTCCAGTCTGAGACAATCAGGTCAACTTTATTGGACTTCAAAAGCCTGAGCGCCTCGACGCCATTTTCGGCTTCAATTATCTCTTTGAATTGCAGATCTTTCAGAATTTTTCGTAGGATGCGTCGCATTGTAGAAAAGTCGTCCACAACCATAGCCACCAAGTCCTTGTATGCCACTGGGCCTGATCCTTTCCTGCTATTTATTCACTCCAGAAGGGTCCAAATCACAAGGTGCGGAGTCAAATTCTGCCCAAAAAACCTCTTGGAACACGCTGAATGCCTAGAATGGTTATCGGAAGGATCATTCACCCACTGAAGCGTTTTTGCTGCATATCGTGTATGAACAGAGGCTTTTGCCTGAAATCCGATTCAAATTAGAACCCAGAGTAGGTGAGCTTTGTGGGTGATGACATTTAGTGCGACAGCCGGATTGCCAATCTACTTCCGAAAAACCTGAAACTCATACCCGCACTTCGAGCACCTCTTCTCAAAAATCTTAACCGTCGGAACTCCCAGAATCCTCCCCACCCACGCGACAACGTTGGTAAAAGATAGCTTTGATTTCACATTCTCGCTTCTACATTCTGGACACTTCGCTTTTGCTCGTGGATCTTGCATAATCATGGCTGGATCTCCCCTTTGCTGAATGATAACGTTTCCGTTGCCGATCTGAGTTTCGACCAGTTGGATGAAAGTAGATGGTGGATCAAATTATCTCTGTATATTGATATATTTAGGCAGGAAGCATCATTTCAGCGGAAGAGGTCCGGTCGAGTGAGTCTGCGTGAAGAAAATCAGCTCGGAATTTACGTTGACGCTAACCAATGTGAGATCATTGGCAGAGGACGGTATAATGGATCGGATGTGCGCGATCCGGATGGGCAGCCCATGAAAGTTCACAGATGTGACGGACGTGGAAAGGTTTATCACCTTGGCGTGAAGTCAATGACCAGGAGAGGAAGGTTGAATTAGCATTATACAACCCTGCCATTTGTCATTGGCGGCATGTACACCAAAATTAATCATAGCCAGCGATGCAGAAAATTATTTGGTGGCGGGTCACACGACAGGCTGGCCAACGAGGCGGGTGTTTCCACCAGTTCAACAAGTTTTTGCCTCCTCAGAGGTAACAATCGCTCAGCTTGGGGTCGCGCATAAGTAACTGCATTTACAGTGGTCAGTATCATTTTGGGGTATATTTAATCATCATTCTATACCCCTCAAAACCCTTCTTGACATGGTTCAAGTTTCCCAAATATACAGGCAGATACGACCCGTTGTCGCATATCATAATGGCCTATCGTAATGACCAAAGTTGAATCCTGGCGCGTGTTAGCCAAGATTTTGCGTTAACCTGCCTGAGTTAACCACCGAACAATGGCTTTGGCAGATGGTTCAGGTTAGTAGAGAGGGCTATGACCTGCAGAATTGACATCTCTATGACTTTGCTCTTTTCGGTCTTGCTAATGCTCTGTAGTCTCTGCAGTCCTGTGCAGGCGAGGCTTTTCGAGAACGCCAGTTCGATTGGGACACTCGATTTCGAGCTTGACGGCTATGGTTCGGAGCTCGGCACCCTCACCTCATCGGGATGCACTGAGGGCCAAGGCTACAGATGGCGCGAATACTATCTTTATGACGGTTCCCCCTCTAATCAGGTAATGAGTTATCGGGTGACTGAAACCCCGGCGCAATCCGAAACGCCAAATACATGGGTGGTTTTCAACAGTCTGGAACAACAGAGCAACCATATATATGAGTTCGTCCTAAACGGGCAATTCTATTTTTATTTTCATTACCCCAATCCGGGTGACGTAAGCTTAACAATTAACTATTGGGGTTCCAGCGGCGAGAATATTCAGATCTTGATTCACTTCGTCTACGACGCCGATTACTTTAACAGCATTTTTCCCCACTCGCACCTGCTGGGCGGACAACGTCATAACATAAACACCATGTTTCTCCACAACACTGCGCAGCCTGGACAGCCCAGGCTGACATATCGCCAGACTAGCGGTTCCGGCCCTGGAGCGATGAGTAAATTCGGGACCCCCCGATACTGGGTAAATTCTGCTGCCCTGAACCTGGTAGTCGAGGACTCCGATTTTTCCTACAGGGGACTCGGACCGGATGTGGTCATGACCCGCACCTACAATGCCGACCCTTCGGATGTAGGCATGTTTGGGAATGGGTGGCATTTTCATGTTGCATCGGCTTTCCTCTCGCCTGTCACTATCGCATCATTTTTGCCTGATCCCCAATACCGGGTGAGGCGGCAGAACGAATCCACCATCCCTGGAAAGGAGGTGTGTCCTGAAATTCCAAAAACCAGTTTCATTGACCTATCACTTGCATCTTCGATTGCTAAACTGTATGGTTTTGGCGGCTTTAGGGTTGTTCCAGAAATTTTTCGGGCGGAATCCGACCCGAAGGTGCGGTTAAGATGCATAGCGCAGAAATTGATGCATTATTCCGGCAAAAATTATTCAGTCTTGTAATTATGGCGTGTACGTTGGTTTTGGCTCAACTGGCGTCCACATACAATGAATTGAAAGTTCGTATAAACGGAGCAATGTGTGGGGGCAGATATGTGCTGTTTAATGAAGAACATATTTACCGTTCTTTCGATAACTGCGATCATCTTAAGCGCTGGTCCTGCGGTGGCGGATACTGTTGTTCAGCACTCAGGTGCAACCGATCCTGGAACGGAGGGATTCTCCGCGTATAGTACTCCCGGCTATGCTGTAATCAACGATCAGGGATCAGGTATCGATGCCTGGCACATGGATGGTGCCTGGTCGACCACTCAAGAGATTTATTACTTTTCCGGGGCAAACAGTGGCGCGCTTTCAGGCGGCTGGGCGCTAAGCGCTAAATTACGGAATACGTCGACTGAAACGGGCGATGAAACTGGGCCATGGATTTCGGTAATGCTTGGGGGCAAGAGATTTGATATCGGCCTGCATAGCGATGGCAATGGCGACCAGGTGCTGACCGGCAATGTAAACTACGACACAACCAACTACACGATTTCAGGTTTAGGTCAGAACTACGTATACGTACAGGTCGCTTATGACAGTGTCAAAGGGACTGCCGACTACTATGTTAATGGAAGCAAAGTCATTACCGGCTTTATCCCAACAGATCAATACTTCTATGACGGTCTTGTTTGGGGTGGCGAAGGCAACTTTAACCTCGTTAAGCTCGAAACTGGTAACCCCTGGCCGAGCGTAACGCTTTCGACCACGGCGCCGGACCCCACCAACAGCTCTCCAATCCCGGTTACCATTACCTTCAGCGAACCTGTTACCGGATTTTCCGTTGCGGGAGTTACGGTAACCAACGGGACCCTATCCGCTTTTTCGGGAAGTGGCGCCTCATACAGTGTAAACGTCACCCCTGCTGCGAACGGCATCGTGACCGTAAACGTTCCTGCGGGTGTGGCCGTCGATGCTGACGGAAACGGAAATACTGCTGCGACCCCGCTAAGCAGGAACTACCAGTACGCTGCCCCGACTGCCAATGCTGGAGGTAACGTGAGCGTTGACTGTGAAAGCGTGGCCAACACCGTCATTCACGGCACTGCTACCGACCAGGACCTAAGTGCAACTCTTACCTATCGCTGGCAAGAAGGACAAACAGTTTTGCTCGACTGGACCCCTGTAGGCCAAAGCGGCGATTGTCCTCTCGCCCTCGATACTGTCATGCCGCCGCTTCAAGACGGTGCCCATACGCTGACTTTGGAGGTAACGGACGGCCAAACCATAGTTACTGACAACATGACCCTTACCATCACCAATTCAGCCTTTTTGGTCCTGCACTCCTTCGCTGGAGGCGCAGGCGATGGGTCTGCCCCCGAGTATACCTCTCTTACGCCCGTGGGCGGGGTTTTTTACGGGATGACTCCGAATGGAGGCGCTAACGGCAAGGGCGTGATTTTCAAATTCGATCCGGCGGCAAAGATTTTGACGCCCCTGCACAGCTTCACAGGGGCAGCAGGTGATGGGGATTCCCCCATGGGATCCCTCACCCTCGCTGGTACGACTCTTTACGGGATGACCTCTGCCGGCGGCGCCAAAGGCAAGGGCACAATTTTCATATACGACACCACCAAGGTGAAGACTGACGGCTTCACGCTGCTTTACAGCCTGGGCGCCAGTGGTGAAGGGGTCAACCCCGGCGGCTCCCTTACCTTCGTAGGGAAAACTCTTTACGGGATGACCCCGAATGGAGGCGCCAACGGCAACGGTACGATTTTCAAGTTCGATCCGGCGAAAAAGAATTTGACGGTCCTTCACAACTTCACAGGGACAGCAGGCGACGGGGCATCTCCCCAGGGGTCCTTCATCCTCATGGGGACCACTCTTTATGGCATGACGAAGGGTGGAGGAAGTGACAGCTCCGGGATAATTTTCAAGTACAACACCAATGCGAAGAGCGACGGCTTCACGGTCCTTCACAGCTTCACAGGGGCAGCAGACGACGGGGCATCTCCGGAGGGGTCCTTCATCCTCATGGGGACCACTCTTTACGGGATGACCTCTACCGGAGGAGCTAACGGCAAAGGCACCATTTTCAACTACAACACCAAGGTGCCGGGTGACGGCTTCACACTCCTGCACAGCTTCGATTCGACCAATGGAGGCAACCCCAACAGCGACCTTATCCTCCTGGGGACAACTCTTTGCGGGATGACCTCTTCGGGAGGTTACAGCGGCTATGGCACGATTTTCGGGTACGACACGAACGCGAGCGGTGACGGCTTCACGCTCCTGCACACCTTCGATTCAATCGGTGGCTCTGCGCCTTACGGGTCCATCACCGTCTTTGGGACAACCCTTTACGGGATGACCAGCGGAGGAGGCGATAGCGGCCTGGGTGTGATTTTCTCCTATGTCCCCGATTTCACGATATCGGGCGCCGTGAAGTCATCAGCCGGCCATCCCATCGCGAAGGTGACCGTAGCTTTGAAAGGCGCCTCCGGGCTCAGCGCTGCGGCCCAAACCGATACATCCGGCGCTTATTCGTTTACCGACTTGCTCGACGGCACTTATACGCTTACGCCGAATCTGCCGGGCTGGAAGTTTTCGCCATCGCAGGTGAAGACGGCCATAAAAGACCAGAACGCAAAGATCCAGAACTTTACCGGCACGCCCGTGACGATTAAGGGAACCGTCACGCTCTATAAAGGTAAAAACATACCTTCCGGCCTGACGGTTATGGTAAAGTTGGCCGACGGAGAGGGCAATCCGGTTTCCAGCACCAGCACTAACAGCTCCGGCGGCTACGAATTCGATGGAGTAGACGGGCAATATACGGTTACGCCCGTTCCGCCCAACCATGCCAACGGCGGTCTTGCGTTTGTGCCGCCTTCCGCGAATATTACCGTCCATGGGAAAAACACAACGGCGAATTTTAAGCTTCAGACCGGCGCGAGCTGCAAGCAATGTCATTAAGAAGAAAGTTGCGGGTTGGCGGGTTAAGAACCAACCCGCAACCCGCTAACCTTTTTTACAGAGGATAACGACGTGCGACCCAACGAGTCTTCAACTTCAATCCGGGACCGGCTGCCCTGACCCTGGTTGTGCTCGAGCAGGTAAAGATGGAAATGCTCTATTTTCAGGGCTCAGGCTCAGCCAAAGTTCACCCTCCTTGCCAATTTCGAAAGATTCAGTTTGCAGCAAATCGTTAAACAAATGATTCAAAAACGGCAAAGATTTTAGCGTTCCATTTCTCAAGGCGGAGGAGAGCTGATATGACCTTTTTTGAGAGACCATTCCTGGACACCACCGCTTCAGGTGGGGCGAATACACCGATCTGTAAGGGTCTGCCGTAGAAATAGCCCTGAGCATATTCAAAGCCGAGTTGCCGGCACGTTTCGCCTTCGTCGTGGCATTCCGATTCCCTCGGCAAGAGTTTTGATTCCCAGGTCATGAGCGGCCTTCACAAAGGTGAGCACCATCTGATGCAGCCGCTTCGGGGCAAGATGAATGTTGCGCACGAGGGACATGTCAAATTTCAGAAGGTCGGGAGGCATCTTAGCCAATTCGACCAGGCGGGTCTGTCCAACGCCGAAATCGTCGAATGCCAACGCAATGTCCAGACCCGCCAATCTATCCCGGAACTGTTTCATCTCATCTGTGCGCGGTAACACCCTTTCATTAATTTCGAGGACGATTTGATTTGAAGGAGCCATCTCATGGGTTCTTTCAAGAGACTCCATCAGGAGATCAAGGCGGTCCAGCTCTGCGGGGTGCGTATTGGTGAACCAGAGAAGGGAGCCCGGCAGCCTCCTTCCCCAATCCACCCCCGTTTCCCGGAAAAGGGCACTGAGGTCAGATGCGCAACCCATATACGCTGCAACTTCAAACAATTCAACAGGGTCAGAGGGCAAATCATCCTCATCGATTCGGCCAAGAATTTCGTACCCGATTGCTTGCGTATCGGAAAACCTCACTATAGGCTGAAAATGAGGGATTACATTTCGTCTCGAAGCAGTTTCCTCAGGTTGGACTCAAGCGAAGCCAAGCGGTTCAGATCTTCAGTTAAATCAAAGGCGACCGTTTCATCTGCGCTGGCAGGCCGACTTGCAGCGACGCTCTTGATGCAAAAATGGGACTTGCCAAAGCTTATGATTTTTTTATATGCCTCGTTTAATTCTTTCCGTTCCTCATTGTGTTCTTCCCACTTCTTGTTTGATTCTTCTTTCCATTTTTTGCTGAGTTTCTGAGCGGCTTTTCGATTTTCTTTCCTCGACTCAATTCCGTATCGGAGTTCATACCAACGGGGACACTGCCACGATTTGCGACGAGCTATAGCACCAACTTCCACGACATCAACAGCGGCAGTAACGGCGCATACTCAGCAGGAAAAGGATACGACCTGGTAACCGGGTGGGGCAGTCCGAACGGGAGCGGCCTGATCAACTCACTGGCACCATAAGGAAGAGCTGTTCTGACGAAGGGGCCGGATATCGTGCACCGCTGCATCGGGGAGCGTCGCGATCCGGGTTTCAATATTATTGAAATCTTGGCAGGCTTTATCACGCCGTATCCGTGAACGGAAAGGAAGCAGGTCTTACCGTTCACGGATCACGGTTTCATCAATTACCAAAAGCCTTGAGACAGGCGTGAGCCGGAGTGCAGTTTCCCTGGCCGTCGGTCATGGCGCACTTAAGATCGGTCCAGGTGTCATAATAATATTGTCCGCTCCCGAACGGGTCGCTGCCGGCATCGTCCGCAACGAAGCTCTGACCTGGAGAAAACGAGCCTCCGTCATCGCGGTCCGTAGCCGCCATAGGGCCGGCACGGCAATGCACTTCGGACCGATTACTTTGCGGCAAAGGCCTTCAGGCAGACTTTGGCAGGCGGGCTCCAAGTGTAAAGATCTTGCCAGCTGCCCTGGCTGCCGTCGGCCGATATGAAGCTTTGTCCGGGAATAGCGTACGAACGGCTGCTGTTGCCATCCGGCGGCGCCACCTGGTCCTGCATCGCTAATGGCCATTGATAGCCGTAGCCATCCTTTAATTTGACCACGACCGAAAAATTATACCCGGGTGTGACATGCACCGCTTTCTTGAGGACTACCGTTACGTAGCCCGCATCCTCGGAAAAGTATCCCGACTGGTGATACACGAGATTTCCGATTACCGGGTCTACGGAAGGATTATACAGCTCGCCGCCGGTAACCACTTTGTCGTATATGTAGACGTCATAATAGGTGTTCCACTCATATAGATAGAAACTGACGGCCTTAATATGCGAACCTTGAGCATTGGCCCTGAAGACATTGGCCATCCATGCGGTAGAAGTTCCGTCTTGGTCGGTGCCAAATCCAATATTGTCCAGCCATCCGAGAGGGTCGTACTGGTAGGCCCAGTTGTAATTCGTTGCCGATTCGTTGTCGTTATATGCGTAACCTTCCGGGCCTACCGACGCGTCCCAGTAGGAGAGATAAAAATAGCCATAGTTTCCGAAATCCGTGCCCCAGCTGTTCTTGACAATCCAGGCGCCGGGCCCCGGAGGCTGGGGATTAAAATTTGAGGCAGCGTAGTTGTCATCCCAGCCCACTACTGCAACGGCATGGTCCGTCCCTTCGTTTATAGGAACGTATAGGCTTGCGGTGTCACTATTGTAGTAGTTATTGTCGAAGTTCACGCCAATGGCGCAGGCAACGCCGAAGCTGGTCAGTGCCCATTTTAGGTCGTCATTGTAAGGCTGGCCGTTCAATAAACCGGTTTGAAGCCATTCGGCCTGCTGGATGTGGGCGGCTGAGATAGCGCTCGGGGGCATTGCGGGGCTGGAGGCGGTCGCGTCCAGATATTGGTATGTGTACTGATTTATGGCGATGACCCCCTGCCTGGCGAAAACGGCTACGGCCATCTCGTTGGTGCCCCCGTCGCAGGGGCCCCAATCGAAACCATGAGTGTCGATGATGAACTGTTCGGAAAAATCTGTCTTCGTAGGCATGATATAAGACTCGATAGATGCTATTGCCGCGTGGGCCCAGCAACTGCCGCAGTTGCTCTGGTCCTTCACCGGGCTAACCCATCCTTTTTGAACCAGGTTGTAGTAAGAGGGGTATCCGGATTGATTCAAAGCCCCCTGCATGGCGGCATGCACTTTCGCCCGATCGGCCCGGTGCCTTTGCTTAAATGAATGATTGATCCGCGATGGAATCAGTCCTTTGCCACGGCCGTTGAAACCGGGCTTGAAAAGAGGCTCCCCGGTTAGGGCCGCAGCCTGTCTTTTTGCCATCTGCTCTATATAACTCGGATTGAGTGGTGCAACCGATGCCATTTTACCCGCCCCGATCACCGCAGCCGAAATGATAAAAAGAGAAGTAACGGCAAAAAAAACAACTAATGTTGCCCGAAATACCCGCGCCCTCATATACTTGTTCTT
Organism: Syntrophobacteraceae bacterium; assembly: GCA_049520315.1. GTDB lineage: Bacteria > Desulfobacterota > Syntrophobacteria > Syntrophobacterales > Syntrophobacteraceae > SbD1. Next base: position 707 of record JBEKPW010000150.1, on the reverse strand, counting down.
AATCATCCGCCCCTCCTTGAATGATTGTTGTGAAAATAGTTTCTGCTTTCAGCTCTTCTTCCCGTTGAAATTCACTGAATTCACTGTAACGTTGCTCTTCTTCGTCGTCTCTTTGCCGGCTGAAAGATGCAGCCGTTAATGCTGCGCTTTACCGTGCGGTTCCATCGAGAAGCAGGTGAATGAGTTAGCCGGAATAATGCATCAACTGCTGCGTTCCGCATCCAAATTGAACGTCGGAATAGAATTTTTGCTCGAAAAGTCTCTGATGCACTCCGGAATCTCCAACAGCATACAATTTTCCCAATAGAATACGCAAGTGAAACGTCAATGGGACTTGTTTTTGCAATCCAAGGATACTCCTCTTCCCCCTCAGTTGGTGGACTCGTTCCGCTGCCCATCAGGTGGCAGGCTCAAGCGAATAATATGCTGATAATAGCGGGCGAGGGAAAAACCGACGCAACATGGACGTACCATTTCCTGATATTATAGACCACCCTGGCCCAGACCTTGACGAGCTGACTGCTGATCAGTCAAAGTTACTTGCCAACTTGGAAAATCCGGGTGGGCACTGATCGCATAACGGAAATGAAGTAAGCGTTTGTGAGAGTCGCGAAGCGCATTCTCATAAACGGCATCATGAACTAAGGCTGCAATGGGGACGAGGATGTCTTATGGCTATGGGGATTCAATTGACTGGGTTGATGAGT
>JBEKPW010000149.1:0-13604 GCA_049520315.1 Syntrophobacteraceae bacterium | reverse complement strand
GATGGTTGGTGGAATGACTCCCTTCGAGACCTTTTCCACATAGTCTGCCGTAACCATCAAAGGATCGACGATGTTGGTGATCGTGTCATTTACACCCGATACCAGCTTGTTCCATCCCCCTACAAAGAGGTTGGCGTCCGCCCTTTTGTCCAGCTCGCCGTTTGCCGCCGCCTGGATGATCTTGTCCGTTTCCGCCAGCAGCTCGTTCATCATCTTGACCGTTGCATTCAGGTTGTTTTTGATTTCATTGAAGTCACCTTTGTATGTATCGGTTATAGCCGGTGGAATGTTGCCCTTACTGATCTGGTCCACGTATTCGGCAGCCACGTTCAAAGGTCCGATCACCGCGTCCAGTGTATTGTTAACCCCTTCCACGATCTTGCGATAGTCCCCCTGGTGTTTCGTTGCATCCGCACGGGTAGCGAGCTTGCCTTCCACTGCCGCCTGCTCCAGCGCGTTGGCGTCTGCTACAAGGGCATTAACGGCATCGATACATGAATTGAGGTTGTTCTTGATTTCATTGAAATCACCTTTGTATACATCGGTGATTTTCGGAGGAATATCCCCTTTGCTTATGCGGTCAACGTATTCCGCCGTAACATTGATCGGGGCTACGAAAGCGTCTATCAGCCCGTTGACGCTCTGCACAAGTTCATTCCATGCCCCCTTGTACATGGCTGCGTTGCCTCGCGTATCGAGCTTTCCATCCTGAGTAGCTTTGGTCAGCTTCTCCGTTTCCGAAAGAAGACTCCTGATGGTATCGAGCATCGAATTCAAGCCCTTACCGAGCAGGTCGTTTTCGGACCTGACTTTCACCTCAACCTGAATGTCCCCCTCTGCAACCTTCTCAGCGGCCATTGAGGCATCTTGGATGTTTTCGATCACCTTCTTGAACGACTGTGACAGCATACCAATTTCATCCCTGGTGTTCGCTTCGATGCTGACATTCACATCTCCGAGGGCCAGTTTGTCAGCAGCCGAAGCAAGACTTCGTATTGGGTTGCTGATGACTCTTGAGATGAAAAACCCGAAAACAATCGCGAGCAGTACTCCGATCCCGGCGACAGATAACAGGAACTTTATTGCCGAATTAGCATCGGTCGTGTTCTGATTCGATTCTTTCTCAGAATGATCGATCTTCATTTGAAACAATTTGTTTATTGAATCCTCGATGGACTTGGCAATGGCAAGTGCTTCACCACGCATGACCGAGGTCGCTTCATCCTTCTTGCCGTCCTGGATGAGCCTAATCATTCGATCTTTGACGGGCTCGAACCTGGCAATGGACTGCTTGAGTGAATCAAACTCCCGTTTAACATCTTCCGTCTTGACGGATTTCTCAAATATCGCCAATTCCTCTTCAAGATTTTTCTCAGTTTGATTCATGACTGCAATATGTTGTTCCATCTCCTTTGCCGTTGCATCGGCAAGTAAATCTCTCAGGTTGACGCGGGTGATCTGGTAATCGACAGATGCTGAAGCAATATCGCCAAGAGGCTTTAAATTGTTATCAATCAACTCCGAGTAGGATTTGTCGATGGAGTGCAGCTTCGTAACTCCAATGTATCCAACCAGTCCTCCGATCATGGCTACGACAATAAAGGCCGAAATAAGTTTCGTACCGATTTTGAGGTTATAGAACCAATTCATCTCTGTTCCTTTCTTTTGCTTGAAGTTGGGTTACTCACTCTTGATCCTTATCCACTATGGCTTAATCGCCTGTTACAAACTTCCTGCACCTCGGAGCCTCCTTTCTGCACAAGTACTTTCGGGTTACTTTTCAGCGCAATCACTTTCATCAATGCCCCTCGATCTTCCGAAACAACTGGGCGTCACCGCTTACCTTTTCGAAGAGATGGGCGGTCTCACCGGGCATTTTCTGTGTCTGTTCGGTAGCGAAGAACCCGTCAGGAGCGAGGGACCGGTGGAACATCCTGATCACCTCGACCCGCTCGGCATACTGAAAATGAAGCAGAACGTTCTTGCATATGATCAGGCTGAAGCCGCCCCCGATGGAATTCAGCGAAAGAAGATCGTGCTTTTGAAATTGGATTCGGCTTCGCAGTAGCTCCGATATCCTGAAGCACCCGGCTTTGTCATCCGGCTGGAAGTATTTCTCCAACAGCTCCCTTGGCATTCTTTTGACTTCTTCTTCCTGGTAGAGCCCGGTGCGTATGATGTCCCCGAACAGGCTGCAATCGTCCAGGTCCGTCGCGTGAATTCGCAGGTTCTTGAAAGCGAAGTGCCCCATATTTTCGGCAAGTAGCATGGCCAGGGAATATGGCTCCTGTCCCATCGCGCATCCGGCATCCCAGACCTGCACGCGGCTGCGGCCGGATGTGTATGGGACCACGTGTTCGACAACACGTTCCAACGTTTGCAGGTCTCTGAGAAAATAGGTGAACGCCATGCTCACTGCTCCTGTCTGCTAATTCGCCAAAGATTCCAGTACTTCGACACCCTGCACCAGTTTGGGTACATCCATGATGAGCGCCACCGTCCCATCGCCCAGAATTGTCGCACCGGAGATCACATCCACGTTGCGGTAGGCTCTGCCCATATTTTTGATGACCGTTTGGTGCTCCCCGACGACCTTATCCACCACGAAACCAACTTTGCCGCCCGGGGATTCGGTGATAACGATCTGTTGGACTTCCGGCGCATTGCCGGTGATCGCAAAACTCTCGCGAAGCAAAATGTAGGGGACGATTTCGCCTCGCACGTAAGTAATGTGGCGCCCGTGCGCTCCTGCTAGGTCCTCGCGCGTCAATTCCACGCACTCCTCCACGATGGAGAGTGGGAGGACATAGCGCCCATCCCCGACTTCGACCAGCAGTCCATCGATGATCGCCAGGGTGAGAGGCAGCTTGAGGGTGATGGTCGTACCCATGCCCTTTTGGCTGCTGACGTCTATGGAACCGCGCAGAGTATCGATGCTGCGTTTCACCACGTCCATTCCGACACCGCGGCCCGAGACGCTGGTAACCTGCCGGGCAGTGGAAAAACCCGGGGCGAAAATCAGCGAAAAGAGTTCCTTTTCAGAAAGTTCCGTTTCGGCTGCGATCAACCCCTTTTCCAAAGCCTTGGACCTGATTGCATCGGCGTCCAGACCAGCGCCGTCGTCCGTTACACGGATCAGCACGTAGGCGCCCGAATGCATTGCCGCCAGTTGGACGGTCCCCTGCCCTGGCTTACCGGCAGCCTCTCTAACCCCCGGCGGTTCAATGCCGTGATCGATACAGTTTCGAATGAGATGCACCAGAGGATCGTTGAGGCGCTCGATCACTGTCTTGTCAAGCTCGGTCTCCCCTCCATCGGTAACCAGCAGAATATCTTTGCCGAGCTCGCCGGACAGATCGCGAACCAGCCGTTTGAATTTGCTGAAAGTCGTCCCGATGGGCAGCATCCGAATACTCATGGTGTTTTCGCGAAGCTCGGCGGTGAGACGTTCTACTTCCTCGGATATGGAGAGCAGTCCTGCATGATCCATAGAGGCAACAGTCTGGCTGAGGCGGGCCTGTACCGTGACCATTTCCCCCACCAGGTTGACCAGAGCGTCGAGTCTTTCCGCAGGCACCCTGACGCTCGAAGTCTGTTCCTCTTTCTGATGCCTGCTGCGAACGGCCCGGATATGTTCCTGTTCAGCCAGGGCGGACTCGACCCTGCTTGGTTCCACCAGTCCCTTATCGACCAGCAGCTCTCCAACTCGCCTTTGGGCTCCCAGGGCTACCCGCAGATCTTCCTGCGACACGAGGCCGCGCTCGATCAATATCTCCCCGATCCTTCTCGGAGGAGCGTCATCATCCTCGGGACCCGGCTCAGCGATGACTTCAATCGTAAGCTCGCACTCATCCTCGATGAAGATGAAAATATCTTTGATGGCATCGATACCGCGCCGGGTGGTGAGGATAACGTCCCACGAGATGTGACATTGTTCGGGGTCAATGTCCTCGACTGCCGGGATAGCTTCCGTGTGGGCGATCACGCTGCATTCTCCCAGTTCTCGCAGTTCGTACAGCAGAAGGACCGGATTGGCGCCTCGTGAAAAGATTTCGCGATCCGGACGCAAAAAGATCCGGTAGGTCTTCTCCACCTGTTCATCATCAATTGCCGGCAGTGGCGTTTGGGCAACCTGCCTGGCCGGACTGTCAGGTTTGGGAATGAGTTCCCTGAGCGCGCTCGTGATCTCGCTGCCCCTGGAGTCCATCGCCCCGCCGTCCGACTCGTCGAGCATGCCGCGTATCCAGTCCCCCGCCCGGAGGGTCAAATCAACGAGCGTTTTGGTTACGCCCTGTTTTTCATTGCGGACCAGGTCAAAAACGGTCTCAACGTCGTGCGTGAATGCTGCAATGTCATCAAACCCGAACATCGCTCCCGACCCTTTGATCGTGTGCAGCGCGCGAAACACGCGGCCGATCAACTCCATGTCGCCGGGGTCTTCCTCCAAAGCGAGGAGGGACGTCTCGAGTTCGGCAAGGAGGTCGTACGCTTCTGCCCTGTAGGCTTCTCGTTGAGATTCAATCATCCCAGGACCTTCCTGACTACTGCCAGAAGTTGCTCAGGCTTAAAGGGTTTGACAATCCATCCGGTCGCTCCGGCCGCTTTCCCCTCTTGCTTCCTCTCCGCCTGGGACTCGGTGGTCAGCATCACGATGGGGATGAACTTGCAGGAAGGATTGGCCCTCGTCTGCCGGATGAGTTCGATGCCATCCATATTGGGCATGTTGAGGTCGGTCAGCATCATATGAACGCCTGACCCGTCGAGCTTTGACAAGGCGTCCCTGCCGTCCGCCGCTTCCACCACCTGATAGCCGGCCTGTTTGAGCGTGAAGCTCACCATCTGGCGCATGCTGGCGGAATCATCTACCGCCATAATGATCTTGCTCATGATTTCCAATCCCCTCCTGTCCATAAGCAGCTCTTACCGGGGTCCTTATGGCAGCCGATGGTGCGCACGAACCCTGCATCACACACCATCCGTTTGAAGGTCTCCGATTTTCGCTCGTGAAGTGCGAGGTGTTTGCCGTCTCTCAAAGATGTCCGATGGGCCGAGCAGAATAGTTGCACAGCAGACAGGTCCAGTTCCGTGAGCCCTTCGATATCAATTGTCATATGCTCGCAAGTGTTCAATATTTCCAGTAAAACACATTTCAGTTCGTTTGCTCTCTCTATGGTCCAACTGCCCTTGAGTTTGAGAACATTCGTCTCAGCAGACCGTGTCATCTCGACATCCATCGTCTTTCTCCTTTTGTTCTTTCCGGTGTTTGGCTAAAAGAGCTCGACATTGTCCCCCAGATCCTCTTCATCTGCCTTGTTCGACTCTATATCGGGCTTCTCATTTTTCGCCCCGATGGCCGTCAGGGGGTTTACTATATCCCCATGCGGCTTTTCTGCAGGATTCGTTTTCAGTTCAAACAGGGAATGGTGCACCTCACGCTCTCCCTGCATCGTATAAGTGGCCTCCAGGGCCTCCATGCGCTCCGCTCTGTCCGCCTGATCGCCAACCGGCCCCTTCGATCGTGAGAACGCCACGATCTCGTCCAGGCCTGACACTACGCTGCCGATCACCTGGTCAACCCGCAGATGCACATGCACTTCATCAATGGTTTTTCGGATGTCACCGGAAAGGCTGCAGCCTTCCAGGTTCATTTGCGTGAGAAGAGAGACGATGCCTTGATTGACATTCTGCAGGGTTTGCAACTGGGTTCTCAGTTCCTTACCGACGAATGCCAGTTCACCTGCCTTATCTTTTCCGTCTGCGTTGACGGCGGCGCACAGGGACTCGGATGCTGAAGTGATAGAACGCAGAGCCTCACTCGCCTTTTCCGTCCGCTGGCGGGTCTCAACCGAGAGCTGGTGGACCGCATCAGCCAGCACGCCCAGCGTTGCACCTTCATCACCAATGTGACAGACTTTGATGATGGCGTTGAGTGCAATCATCTTGATTTTTTCTCCGATGGCTTCGATGTTGCCGGTGTGTGCCGACATCTGCCCCAGCATGCTCCCCACCGAGCCCGTTGCCAAAGACAGCTCCCGGTCGGCCTCGCCGTACGCCTTAATGGCTGAGGTGACCGAAGAAAAACCGGCCTCTACTCCGGTGAGAAACGATTGTCCAGTCTCATCGGCCGCTCCCGCCATTTTGGATGTCTCCCGGGCCATTTCCGCGACGAGGTCTGCCAGGGCGGAGAGATTATCGAGAATGTTATTCACGGCGGAGATCAGTTCCTCCCTGGCATAATGGAGTTGGGCTATTTGCAGGTCAGAGACATCTCCCACCAGACGCAGATGTTCCCCTGTCCCCTTCGGGCGCATCCGTCTGCAACCGAATAGAAATCCTCCATCTTTCTGCCGTCCTCTGTTGACTGCCGATCCTTCATGAGGATCAAGGCCGGCGAGCGCCTGTTGCACGTGTTCGATCCGCTGGCGTGTAATGTCATGGAATTGCATGGACGAGACGATCCCCCTGATCCGTTGGGAGACGGCCTCATAACGGGTGGAGATCTGTCCGGCGCCCGTAGCGGATAGACCTTGTCTTTCCATGAGGGACTCAAGACTCGACATGGTCTTGTCGAAAACGATGCCGGCCTGGGTTTGCTGAGCGATTTCCAGATCCAGGACCTTGGCAAGGGTCTGCCCGATCAGTTGGCTTAGCGAATCCGAACTCGCCAGAAGTTGAAAACACCGGTTTTCAATCTCCAAAGACAGTTTTCCCACTTCATCCGCCAGAGCCTCGAAGCCGGTGTCCGGGTCCTCGAGCCGGGCACTCTCAATTCTTGTGGATATGCATAAGACCCGCAGGTTCAGTATGGTTTTGTGAAAACCTTCCACTTCATGATTGAGATAAGCAAGGTTTTCCAATACCTCTCGAAGAGTTCCCGTGTTCCGCCTGGATTCACCCTCAAGCCCTTTCATTTTCTCGATCACATTACGAAATCCTTCGATAACGGTCCCCAGCTCTTCTCCGGACATCAGACCGGCAACCGAGGAAGCTATCTTCGAGATCTCTCCGGCACGCTGATAAAAATCCTGCAGTTTTTCTCCAATGGAAAGAAATTCGCCTTCTGTGGACTTCCCCAGTGATTCCAGGTCGCTTCCCAGCGCTATTAGAGCATCCTGCCAGCCATTCGCTGAGGATATTTCGCCCTGTAGCCTGTAGAGCAATTCGCCCGGCCAACTGAGAATCTTCGTCAAGATGGTCCATGAGTCCAAGTTCACAGTAATTTTATGCCCCGACCTAAAGACATTCCAGTTATGCCCAGAACCGTACCCCAGTGCTGAATGTAACTTCGGTTGAGCGTTTGCATATAGATCGGTATTGTTCGAGGAATTCTCTACGATGAAAGAAGAGTGACAAAATAATTACACGTATTCACTAAAATTCAATGGAGTTTAGGTAGGATTGCAGGTTGACTTTCTTCTGTTTTAACCCAATCTTTGCTCGAAGACGATAGCGGTGAGTCATAATAGTATTGCAGGAGACCCCGAGTACCGAAGCGATCTCTTTGTTTCTCTTTCCGGCTTTGACAAGATTTGCAACCTGGACCTCCATTGAGCTGATGTGCGCATATTGAAGTGACAAATTTTTCATAAATGGAGAACATATTTCCGACAAATTTGTCTCCAAAATCTCTATATACGCCCTATGTTCCGCATCTAGATGACTATTTTTCAACTTATCCACGTAAGGGAGAATCAGTGCCTTCACATTGGAGACAACATTTTCACTGAGTGTCTCCTTGTCTTTCTCCGCCTGTTGAAGGAGCACTCTCATGGCACCATTCAAGTCGTGAAGTTCTCTCCGCATCCTCCGTTCGCGATCTATCCTTTCTATCTTTGCCTTGAGTTCGGGCAACTGGAACGGTTTTGCTATGAAGTCAGCCGCCCCAGCCTTGATTATGTCGCTGTACGTATAAATACTGGTATAACCGGTCATCATAATCGTATCGAGTTCGGGGTCGATTTTAAGAATTTCACTGAGCAGTTGCAGGCCATCAATACCCGCCATTTTAATATCTGAGATAATGAGCTCGAAACTGTTTTGTTTTAATCCTTCCAGTGCTTCAGTCGGATCGGTAGTGCTCTCGCAGGAATAACCGGAGGATCGCAAAAATTTAGTCAGCAAGGTGCAGATATCTTGTTCATCATCAACGACCAGAACCTTTTTAATTTCCCTTTTCAAATCAACCTCCCTTTCGCGCATCGAGAATCTTTCGGACCACCTCGGAAAATTCCCTCATTGAATAAGGCTTCATCAAGAGTTCCATCCCAAGCTTTTTGACGCTATCAGAGGTAATTTTTTCACTAAACCCCGTGCAGAGCATGATCGGCATATCAGGCCGAATCCGACGGACTTCTTTGGCAAGATCCATCCCAGTCAAAATTGGCATAGCATAATCGGTGATGACGAGGTCGAACTCGTCCGGATTCGAACGGAAAACCTGGAGCGCACTCACACTGTCTGTTTGATGGGTGACTTTATAGCCCAGAGGCTCCAAGAGTCTGGTTACCATTTTCATCACGGCCGGTTCGTCATCGACGAACAATATCCTTTCCGGGCCTTGCGGCAGTAGATCGTCAACTTTCATGGTTACTTCAGATTGGACATCAACCCTTGGGATATAGACACTGAACGTTGTGCCTTTTCCGGGTTCGCTTCGGACGGTAATGGCCCCTTCGTGCCGATTGACTATTCCGTTAACAACCGCGAGCCCCAGGCCGCTTCCTTTTCCCACCTCTTTGGTGGTGAAGTAAGGGTCGAAGATGCGCTCCATGGTGCCTGCATCCATTCCACACCCGGTATCTGAAACCGTCAATCTCAGGTATGGGCCAGGCTTGAGATCAACGATTAACTGATCGGCCAAATCGGTCTCGCTCAAATTGACAGGGGACAGGCGAACTTCCAGAATGCCATTGTCATCCAGTGCATGGGCTGCGTTGGTGCAAAGGTTCATCAATACCTGGTGGATTTGAGTTGGATCGGCCAGCGCGACACCACTCCGGATATTTTGCCTTATTTCTATCGAGGTGGGGAGCGAGGACCGCAAAAGCTTCAGGACCTCTTTGATGATCGAACTTATATCGGACGGTATTCTTTGCTGCTCTGGAGCAGAGCGGGAAATCGCCAGGATTTGTCTGATCAGTTCCTTGGCCCTTAGAGATGAGCTGAGCACCTGCTCTAAATCATCTCGCAACGGACTGGATGGAGAAAGTTCATTTAGCGCCATTTCCGTGTAGCCCATCATAGGCTGCAGGATATTGTTGAAGTCGTGCGCTATGCCTCCGGCAAGCGTCCCAATGGCTTCGAGTTTCTGAGCCTGGCGAAGCTCGGCTTCCAGCCTCTCCTTTTCTTCCTCCGCACGCTTTCGCTCGCTGATATCCTCTACAAATCCTTCAAGATATAAAAGCTTCCCCTCTGTGTCATGCACCGTCCAGACATGAAGGTCAGCCGTGAAGATGCTCCCGTCCTTCCGCCTGTATAGATTCTCTGAATGGATCAGCCCATCGGCATCCAAAATCATGCGCACGATTTCATTTCGGCGTGCAGGATCGACGTAGAGGTCAACGGCCACATCGTTTACTTGACGCTTCGCTTCCTCCGGGGAATCAAAACCAAACATCCGGGCATAAGCCGGATTCACATTGATGAGCTTTCCATCAGGGGTAGATCGGAAGATGCCCAGAACGGCGTCTTCAAACAGTCTGCTGTACCTTTCCTCGCTGAGGAGGAGGGACTCCTCGGTTTTTTTGCGCTCAGTGATATCACGGACGAAAACCAGGGCGCCTTTACTCTTCTGGTATCTGATGGGCACGGAATGGGACTCGACGTAAACGGTCGTTCCATCGAGTTTCACGTGTTTCAGCTCCGTCAGCGGTGCGGGTTTTCTTTCCTCATTTATCAACCGGATGCGCTCCAGAACTTTTGCACGGTGATCAGGATGGATTCGTTCCACGATAGCGTGGCTCAATAATTCTTTCACCGATGCCGCCCCATAAAGCCGGGCAGCTACATCGTTTAAGTAAGCAAAACGCCCTTCCACTTGTATAAAAATTGCGTCCGGCGCACTTTCCACCAGTGTGCGGAACTGTTCTTCGCTTTGCCGCAAAGAATCTTCCGCCTGCTTGCGCTCAGTGATGTCGACAATAGCCCCTTCCACGATCCCCTGTTCCCGGTAGAGCACCAGGGACGTAATACAGTCCCTTACTTCTCCCTGTTTGTTCAGCATTTTAAATTCAAGCTCCGACACGCGGCCTTTTGCAACAAGCCTTCGGACCATCGCGTCGCGCTCTTTTGGGTCTGCCCAAAATGTTAACGAGGGCGTTCCTTGCGTCTCTGCCCGAGTCCTTCCTGCGATTTCGAGAAACTTCTCGTTTATGTCCAGGATCTCCGATCCGTCTAACATTGTCCTGAACATGGCGACCCCAGCGTTGTTGAAAAGGTTCCGGAACTTCTCCTCGCTTTCCTCCAGCGCCTTCTCCGCCCGCTTGCGGTCACTAATGTCCTGATTTGCTCCTCGAATCTTGACGACCCTGCCCGTCTGGTCGCAAATAACCCCCCAACGGACGATAATATGGCGTTCCTCCCCGTCAGCCCGGATGATTCGGTGCTCCAGTTGCTGGGTGAAATTGGGATCGGTTGTTGCCAACGTTTTGGCGATTGCCTCAGCGACTACATGAGATTTCTCCGGCGGAATGAACTTGCGGACATAGGCCTCGACGGTCATCAGCGCCCCCCCTTCATGCTGGGAGGTGGTGCCATACAGCGCATAGAACTGCTCGTCAAAACTATACATGCCGGTTTTGACATCGTATTCCCACTGCACCAGCTTGGCGAGGTCCATCGCTATCTTGAGCCGTACCCCGCTCTCCCGCAGAGCCTCCTCCGCCATTTTGCGTGCGGTGATATTCGCGATCATGCCATCGTAAGCTATCAGTTCTCCCTGCTCGTCGTAGTGTGGCACGGGTGTATTGCTCACCCAACAAATTGAACCGTCTCGATGAATGATCCGATGCTCTAAAGGCAATGCTGCTTCTCCGGAGAGTACCCTGTCTGCCTGGTCCCTCACAGCATCTCGGTCTTGCTCATAGACCATTCGATACCAAAGGTACGGATCAGCTTTGTAGTCTTCTGACGTATAGCCTGTCACCGCAGCGCAACCTGGACCATGAACCGTGACGAATGGACGGTTATCTTGAACTTGCACCGTGTAGATATAGTCTGTGACCGATTGGAGAAGTTGCTTGTAGCGCTTTTCGCTTTCTCTCAACGCCTCTTCTGCCTGCCTGCGTTCCTCCACCTCTCTCCTAAGTTCCGCATTGACTTTAATCAGTTCGGAAGTACGCTCATCTACCCGCCTTTCCAGATCAAGATTGGCTTCCTTTAGCGATTCTTCAGCCTGCATTCGAGCTTTACGCAGCCTTAGCACTCCTATGCCATGAGAAAGATTGCCGGATAATTTCACGAGGAAATCTGTTGCTTCCGAACCGAAAGCATCCGTTTCCGAGGAATAGATGGTAAGTGCTCCCAGCCTTCGTCCATCGAGAAACAGGGGGAGACCTATGATTGAAGCATAGCCACGCTTTGAGGCCTCCACTTGCCAGCGTGCAAACTCCCCTTGATTGCCAACAGAATGAAAGATGCTGGGAAAACCTTTGCGAATGCAAGCACCCGTAGGGCCCCTTCCCCTCTCGGCATCTTTCCATGTGACCTTAACCGTCTCAAGATAATCTTTCTCATAGCCGTATTTAGCAACAGGTGTGACCGTTTGATCCGGGTCCTCTTCGGCGTATCCCACCCATGCCATCCTGTAACCACCCACATCCACCACAATGCGACAAATCGCGCGCAGCAGCTCAAACTCATCTTCGATGTTGATCACTGCATGATTACACTCACTCAGCGCCTGGATCACCCTTTTGGCTTTAATCAACTCCTCCCGCTTGCGCTGCCGTTCTATCGCATAGCGGATGGAGCGCTTAAGAAGGGCGGAGCTTAGCTCGCCTTTATCAAGCCAGTCAGCTGCTCCCTTACTCATGGCCTCAAGATCCAGATCGTAGCCTCCCTGGCCGGTGAGAAAAACGATCGGAGTCATAGCGCTGCGGCTTACGGCCTCTTGCAAGAGTTCGAGCCCATTTCGCTCCTTAAGCCGGTAGTCCAGCAGGCAGACATCGAACTCGCTTGAAAGTATTGCATCCAGCGCAGCCTCGTAATTCGAAACCCACTTCAGGATGAATTCTATGGAAGAGATATCTGAGAGTAGATCCCGTACGACTATGTAGTCGTCCTCATCATCATCGATGAGAAGAACCTTTATGGGATGGCCCTGCATATTCATCAAGGCTCCATGAGAATCAGCCGGCTGTTGAAATAGGGATTGGAATTCACCCCATTTTTTTCCGGTCAGGTTTTTGAATTTGAAATTGCTCTTTGACATTCTATACGTTTCTTTGCCTAGTCGTTCTCTCATTACTTCGTCTCTGGGCGCTCTTAAAAGGCATTTCGAGTCAAGGGCCATCATAGCAAGACATGTGCCGACTAACGTCATCTGGAAAAACCTTGCGCAATGCAGGACGCTGATTGGTTTTCCATTCGACCGTCCACCGTTCCGGCCACCTCATCTTATTTTTATGCAGTAAATATTTTGACGGGATAAATATTTGCAGACTTACGTTTCGACAGTCAAAAAACCTTCCCGGTGCAGGATCTGCGAGTTACTTCCGAAAAACCTTAAACTCATGTCCGCATTCCGAGCACCTCTTCGTAAAAATCTTAACCGTCGGGACTCCGAGCAATTTCCCTGTCCATGCGTCAATGTTAGTAAAGGAGAGCTTTGATTGGACATTCGCGCTCCCACATGATGGACACTTCGCCTTTCCTGGTATGTTTGGCATTATCATGGCTTGGCCTCCCTTCGCCGTTGCCACGGCCTGATCCGGTCACGATGGCTACTTTATCTTTCAGTCTCATCAAATCCTCCTATACTGTTTGATTTGGGTCGGCTGCTGTTTTTGCAGCCACTGAACATACTGATACATCCGCGCCAGGGCTTTGACAGCCCGTTCCGGCGTGGTAAATTTATCCCCTTGTATTGACAGTCGTTGATTTCAGTAACCGTGTGCGAATTCTCATCGCCCAGCCAATAGACCCCGATAACCGGCTTATGATATTTCTCCATCAGCCGAATAGACTGTTCATTGACGTGAGCCTCAAAATCAATCTGCCTCTTGATATACTGTTCGGCAAGATCTCCATACCGATTATTCAGCGTAACCGTCGATTCCAGCAGCGCTTTCTTCATCAGTACTTGCCCCAGCCTCCCCAGTTTTTTTACTCTTTCGCTCAAAATACCGGTCAGTGGCCGAGGATCTTTAAGCCTTGCCTCCCTGGCCTAAACGCCTGGCCAAATTGGCCCGCACAATTTCGCGCGTCAATCCCTTGCCGATCGATTCCGTGGGGAAATGCCGGCGGATGAAATCTATTTCTTCTTCTTTCGGATGCGGTGTCTGCTTCAAATCCGGGGACACCTTCAAATCCCACGGGATTTTCTTCTTGACGGCTTCTACCTTTATTCCAGGGTGAATGCTGGATAGAAAAATCTCCTTCGTCTC
>JBEKPW010000148.1:0-19507 GCA_049520315.1 Syntrophobacteraceae bacterium | reverse complement strand
GAAACCCAAATTATCAAAGTAGAGCGCTGTCCGTCGGTCAATTCAATTCTCGAAGGTTTTCTCATAATGCCCTCCCCTTAGGGAGCACATTATATACATTTACTTAAGGAATGCAACACTAGTATCCATCCGGAAACCCCGGATGGACACTAGCTAGTTGGCTCTCGATGTATATACGTCGGCCCCACCCCGACCTGGTCCGTGGGAAAGACGACCAGTTCCTGAATGTTTACACGAGGCGGCCGCTCCAGGCACCAGATTACAGCGTCAGCTATATCCTCGGGCTGGAGCGGTTCGAATCCCTTATAGACAGCTTCCGCTTCGGCCTCGTTTCCCGTGCGCGCCAGAGCGATCTCGGTCTTCACATAACCCGGCTCGATATTCGTCACTCGGATTTTTTTCCCCAGCAAATCCATGCGTAAACCATCGGTAATTGCCCGAACCGCAAATTTTGTGGCACAGTAAACCGCACCGCCCGGGAATGTCCAGCGACCTCCCACCGAACCGATATTTACGATGTGTCCAGCATTGCGCTTCACCATGTGCGGAAGGATAAGCCGAGTCATATAGAGCAGCCCTTTTATATTAGTGTCAATCGTCTGTTCCCAGTCTTGGATTGACGCCTCATATAGCGGTAGATGGCTTCTGCTCACCCCGGCGTTGTTTACAAGGACCGAAACCTCTGAAACAATGTCCGCTTTTCCCTTAAGCACCGTCTCGCACTGCTGGAGATCTCGGATGTCAAATACCAGCGGCTCAACTTGAATGTCGTGTTTGCCACTGAGTTCTTTCTTGAGATCCAATAGACGGTTTTCTCTGCGCGCGTTGACCAGAAGATTTACTCCACGAGCAGCTAATGCTTGAGCAATAGCTCTGCCCATACCGGCAGAAGCACCTGTAACCAGTGCCCATGAACCTTTCATAACAGGTCTCCTCTTATTCCAGTGTGCAGCCAGTGGGTTTGGCCGTCCTGAGTCTCGACTTTATCAGCGGCAGGCCGGAATTATGCTTTCTTCTTCCGAATTCCGGTTCGTTTCGGTTTGCCGGCCGGCACTGTCTCAGTTGTCGCTTTAGGAGTGGGCGCTTTGGCCTTCGCCTGCCTCCTCGCCTCTATGTACTTCTGCAGATTCTCGGGTAATCCCCTCTTTTTAGCCCCTTTGCTTCTCGCTTTGGTCAATGACTTTGCCGCCAATGGGGTCCTCATCGTAAAACCGTATTTCTTCCTGTACTCTTTCTGGTTCATGCCGTGGGAAACGAGATGCTTCGACGTGAGCTGTCTCATCTCAGCGCCACATTCGAGACAGATCACTTTGTCATTTTGGATAGAATCCGCTGGGCTGAGCTTCGTTGAGGCTGCTTCCTCGGTGGCCGGCTGAGTAGATTCAATGTTGATTCCTCCCGCCTCAGCCCTTTCTAATTCACGGAGCGTGCCGAAAACCTGCCGGAGAGAAGAGGCGATCTCAGCTGCCGACATGGGAGTGAGGGAAACCTGTGTCTGGACGATTTCTGATGCGATTTCGATGAGCTTTTTAGACATTGAGTGGCTCCTTTTATAAGAAATGCCGGCCTCAATAATGTGAGGCAAAACTTCCACCCTGTTAATCAGGCAGCAGGGCGTTCGGATTGATACATGGGTCCTGAACACAGGTCGAGCAATAGAAGACATGTGGGACACAGGCGTGAAATGAAAATTCGAAGCGGCTACATTTCTCGCATATAATCATTCCGCATCCTGAACAGGTGGTAAACGCCTTGCCCTCGCAGATTTACAATTTTTTGAATTAGAGTTTTCCGACGTTAGAACCCCTGGCATACCGTCGCTGAGTTTTTATGAAACTCCTCTTCAAGCTTTTCATTGCATCCGTTCATCGCCCATACGACCCTTTCGGCCCGGTTATGACTCCAGAAACTTGCGGGAATTCAATTTCAGCCCTTTTCCGCGCAGCGTAATCAAGGTCGAGGTGCCGTGGGCGATCGCCTGCCGAGATTCATCATATATGGTTGCTTCGGCATAACTGATTAGATTGCCTGAATGGATGGAGCGGCCTTCTACGATCAATAACAAGCCGTCTTCGATCGCTTTCAGGTAATTCAATTTCAGATCGATGTTCACCAAGCCGTTTTCTTCGGGAATTCTCATGAAACCTGCCCAGAATGTCCCTGCATCGATCAGAGTGGCCAGCACGCCTCCGTGAACATTACCGAAAGGCTGGAGATGACAACGATCGGTCTTAAGTTCGAGCACAGCTTTGTCCAACGCGACTTCGGAAAGCCGTATAGACATATGATCGAAAAAAGGGCTTGCGTTGGCGACTTCAATTAATTCACGAATATATTCAGGGTTTGGGTTCAACAAACTCGTTCTCCTTTTTGATTAATTTGCGAGACGATATCAGATGGTTGGATGTCGATAATTCTTCTTCATGTCTGACTAACCCAAAATCCCACCGACAGAAAATCCCTCTACCGGGTATAAGTCCAAAATAGTCTTCAGCAGGGAAGCACTATGCCCCATCTGCACATAGGCTTCCTCCTTGCTCAGCATCCGGTTCAATACTTCAAGCTGATAGCCCGATTTCATCGATAGATTCGCTATCCGCGCTATCTCCTTTACCAAATCCTCTTCAGACTTAATCTGGATCGGGCAGTTTCGCAAGAATATTTTCCGACAGCGGCGCTACTTGAAGAGGCTGACATGGGTTGTGAGGTGGGGGGCGAGGGGAGATCGTCGATCCTGGGGCATCATGGAGCGCTGCAAGGGAATCCGGTACCATGCTTGCAAACGTATGACCCGGATCGTTGCGGGTAGTTCTTTGAAAATCGAATAGTTCCTCTAAAGATTGGCAAAAAGGCAGAGCTGCGGTTCGCCCCGCCTCAATGAATGCGGTGCTAATCCCGTTAAACCTTTTTGAACCTCTTCCTGTATGCCACCAGACCCGCTAGGCCACTGCCGACGAGGATCATGGATGATGGCTCCGGAACTGGCTCGATCACAGCCCAGAGGCCCATTGTGCCCCCATATCCTACTTCGTCTAATGGAATTACTCCCTCGATAGGTCCTGGTCCTAAACCGGTTGTTCCTACAAATGCTAAAGGGATTGGGCCTTCATAATGGTAAATATAACTTGCCAAATATCAATTTATAGACTGACATTTCAGTATGTTGGAAGCAATACGATAGCTAATACTAAATACTCAACCACATGAGTTTGCCTGCCCGTTCTCTTGCTCTACAGCTCTACTTTCCCGCTTCGAAGCCTTGGCTGCGTCTTCCTGTACGTCTTGGGTTGAGCCGTACATCAATTCCCAAAAGTATTGCGCTTCATAGTTTCCCTGCTCGGCCAAGATCCTGAACGCTCTTTGAACAGTTGTAATATCATCATTCATAATTACTTCCTCTACTATTAAAGGTATGTATCTCATCAAACTGTGTTGCGATGCATGTCGTTGGACATTCAATAACTGATATCAGCAAAGATGTTGATTGGAAAACATACCTGATAAGGTGACACTAACCCTAAAGGCATCGACTGTATATGTAAAGTGGGATTTATGGGGGGATATGTTGGGTAGCGAATATACCCGATATAGACTAAATAGCTAATAGATACAGGGTGTTTTCAAAAATCAGGTTATCAATGTCGGTGACCCCATATCGATTGTGCCCCACTGTCCTTCTTTTGCGGTTTATGGGGGTGGTCAGGTGTCACTTTGGTGTCACTGATTCAGAAAAACTCTATCAAGCAGATGCAGTGGGTTCAACTCATGCGTTCTCCACAAATGGCAGCAAGAAAAAATAAAGGCTTGGAGCTGGAAAACGGCCAATTCCAAGCCTCATTGTTTCAAGCCGCCATCCTAATCTTCCTTCGAGGCATATCCTCCAGGGCACCATCGACCGCAACTCGCAACTGGTCCATCTCGTCGTCGACGTATTTCCGCAAATTTCCGTCCTGCCGCAATTCCTCCGTCGATAGCCCGCTGACAACTTCCCTGGCCTGATCCACGAGCTCGGAAGTTTATCATCGGCAAATAGGTTTCGATCCCCAAATGGGTCGAGAAACTCTCCCGTTTTGCCCAGCATGGAGGCTTGGAACCTCTTCGGTTTACCATCTTCATCACCGCTCAGCCGTTCAACCATATGTCTCACGATCCCGGCAAATTCTTCCCGAAGGGCCACTGTTGCCAGTTCCCTGGTCTCCTCCATCAACGTCTGGAATTTCTCCTTTTCCCTCTCATACAGCTCAGGGGAGAGTATTCCCGATTTGCCTGGAACATCCATCGTAATGAACCGCAACTCGAACCTGAACTTCTGCCTGACATTTATCGGATAGTCGGCCTCATTGAATAGATGCCCCAAGCTCTCCTTGGCTTTCTGGCTACGGTTCGCGTTCTGGGGCCAGGGTTCAGCGTGGCCCTGGCCGGTGCGATTTTCACCTCGCTGGGCGGTGCAAGGGCCGGAGCACTACTAGCTCAGAATACGACTGGGCAGAGCATGAGTTTCTCTTGTGTGAGTGCTTGTCCAGCTACTTTGGCAGTAGGAGTTCCGGGCATAACCAAGCTTGTGAGGCTTGATCTCTGAATATACTTTTGGTAACAGGGGACCGCGGCCGCAGCCAGGATGCCGATGATCGCTACGACGATCATAAGTCTCAGCAGTGTAAAACCTTTGCTCTCTCTCATCTTTGTAGACATGTTCTCCTCCTTGTTGGTTAGTGATTTTTACAGGTTCGCGTTTCCTGTTTGGGGTTTCCACCATTCATATGAAACTATCGTCAGTCGCCTCCCGTCCCTTTAGTTTTTTCTCCGCCGGTGTTACCAAACAGGTAAAGCAAAATTGATGATTCGATTCCAATTCTTCCAGAATTTTTATTGAATCGATGTAAATGGCCCTGGATATCGTTTTCAAATACATTGTTCCGATAGAGAGGTACTTTAAAGCTGTGATGCCAGGGACGAATCTATTCACCGGCTTCTCAGGTTATGCTAAAGGTACAGGATTGAGATCCAACTCCTATTCACAGAAAAAAATCAGAAATGCAGTTTTGCTTGAAGCCGAACATTTCCCTTTGTGGTAGGGTCATTCAGCTCCAAGCGAACCCCAAACTATTTCAGGCTGCCAACCGAATCTTCCTCCTCGGCAAATCGTCCATAGCCCCATCGACCGGCATTCTCAGATGGTTCATCTCATCGGCAACTTATCTCCGCAAATTAGCATCCTGCCTCAATTCGTTGGTCGAAAGTCCGTTGACGACATCTCGGGCTTGGACGTAAAGGTGCTCTCGGACCACTCCACCAACAAGGCTCTTGATCGCTACCTGGAAAAAAACTTGGAAGAGATGCGAGCGGGGTATGCGCTAACCCGAAAAGAAAACGGGGAGGCTGCAGCGATTCTGCACCTCCCCAAAAAGAGCTAAGCTATTGATTTTAGTATAGGCGGGAGAGGATTTGAACCTCCGACTTCCACCGTGTGAGGATGGCACTCTCACCGCTGAGTTACCCGCCCGTAGTCCCCGCAAAAGCACTGCGGGATTACTTCTCATTGCCGTTATATCTGATACCTTTGCCAAACGCAATACTCAATGCCAAACAAGGCAGTTAACAGAGGACAGGCGTCAGAAAAAACTCTGACCTCTGTTCACTGTTTCACGACTGCTTCTGCTTGCCGGGCGACGCCGTCTTGCGCAGTTGCTCGATCTTTACTCGTTCGTAATCTTCCTTTGCCTTTTGATCCTTAAAATCCATTTTGAGTATGGCTTCGAGTTTCTTGGAGGCCTCGGCGTAATTTCCAGTCTCCTCGTAGAGGTATGCTGCGAGCCTGTAGTATTTTTTCTCCTTTGGCTGGAGCCGTATCAAGTGCTCGAGTTCATGCAGGGCCGACTGCTTGTCTCCAAGTTTGGTGGCTGCCTGCAGAAGATATTTGTGCACGCTGCTGGAATCCGGGTTCTGCTCGGCTGCCCCGCGGAAGTAGGCCTGCATGCCTTTGTAGTCCTTCCTGTCTTCAAAATATTTGTACAACGAGTCCATATTGGCGGGATTTTGGGGCTCCAGCTTTGCAAGTTCCTGGCGGACCTGGATCTCGCCTTTATCGTTTCTGAGCTTTTGATAGATAACGAGTAACTGTTTCCTGGATTCAACATCGCGGGGGTCCATCGAGGCGATTGTCTGCAAATGTGCCTGGGCCCTGTCATACCTTTTCTGGTCTATGTAGAGCATTGCCACATTGAACAGATATTTACGGTTATTGGGTTCGATCTGGAGGAGTTTTTCGTAGTTCGCGATCTGTCCGGTCTTATCGTTGATTTTTTCCAGGATGGGGATAAGGCCGATAAGCGCTTCCTTGTTGCCAGGATTTTTCTGGACCATTGATTCGTAAACGGCTTTGGCCTGAGCGTGATTTCCTTTCTTTTCGTAGAGATCGGCAAGCAGGGCCCAGGTCTTCGCATCATTTGAATTCTTGCGCAGGTATTTCTCAAATTCTGCGACAGCCTCATCCGTTTTGCCTTCCCGCAACAGTGTGACCGCCAGGTTATACTGGACATTGGAGTCCATTACCCCCGCCTTCTCGGCCCTCTCCCATGCTGAAGCCGCCTTTTGCCAGTCCTTGCCTTCGCCGGCCAGTTGGGCGATTTCGACCAGGACCTGGGAACGGAAGGAATGGGGGATTTCGTGCTCGTATTTTTCGAGGAATTTTGCAGCCTGATCGCTCGTCTTTTTTTTCTTCAAATAGGCGAGGAATTCACTGAAGGTCTGCTGCTCTTCGGTCAGCTTGAGGAGGTCGAGGTAGACCTGGAGCGCCTCGTCGGTTTTATTCGTTATCTCATAGACGAGAAGAAGCTTTTCGGAAATATTCCTGGATTTTCCCGATTCGTTTATTTCCTGGTAGAGGCGAGCCGCGTCGTGATAGCGCTTGATGTCAAAATAAAGCCCTGCAAGTTGTGTCTTAAGCAATATGTTAGAGCCGTTGTCGTGGAGCGCCTTTTCCAGGTAGGCGATTCTTTTGTCAATATCGGCGCTGGTGTTGGCTCTGTGGAGCCAATCTTTGTAATCGAGTTGGACAAGGAGCGAGACTTTGCCGATCGGCCGGTTCCAGAGCAATACCCTTAACTCGACAAGTTTTGGAGTTTCGAACGATTCCTGGGGGAAGAGATCTCTTATATTCACGCCGGGTTTTTTGCAGATCGGTTTCACGTCCACATCTGAAGAGACCACCCGGGTTCCCCATGAAAGCCAGCCGTCGGTTCTGATACTCACGAGCTGGAGAGAATCCCTTGGATTGACAATAAGCTGGGAGTCGGGAAGCAGGAGCAGTTCCTGACCGTTGTGCTGAAAATGAAGAGCGATGAGTTTCGTTGGAAAGAAGGTGAATGAGGAAACGCCGGTGTTCCTGGTCATGAAAAAAGCGAAAGCCGCGCCTAATACGAAGACAAGAGAAAAAACGACGATGATCAGGAGACGGGGCGAAGATCGTTGTTTTTTTTGTTTTCCACCTCCACCGCGATAGAAGGAACCGGGAGATCCATAAGGATAACCGCGCTTTGAATTCATCTCCGGCATCACTCCCTGTAGAGACTGGCTTCCTCGTAGATTTTTCGAATTTCGTCAAGTCTTAGCAGCCGGTACCCGCCCGGACTTAACCTGCCAAGGCCCACCGGCCCGTAAGCAATCCGTCTGATCTTCAAGACCGGATGTCCGACCGCCAGACCCATGCGTTTGATCTGGCGGTTCCAACCCTGGTGCAGAGTGATCCTCAACCAGGCGGCATTCGGCAGTTCCCGAATGATTTCAACTTCGGACGGGGCCGTTACGCCCTCTTCAAGCCGGACACCGGACTGGAGTTGTTCTATCGTGTTTTTGTCAGGATGTCCCTTTATTTTTACATCATATACTTTAGATATTCCATAGCGAGGATGAAGGAGGCGATTGGCAAGCTCTCCATCATTTGTGAGTAGAAGAAGCCCTTCTGCGTCGTAGTCGAGCCTGCCCACGGGAAAAATCCGTGCTCCGAAATCGGGCAGAAAATCCAGGACAGTCCTGCGGCCCCGGGGATCGGATGCGGTGGTTACGCAGCCGCGGGGCTTATAGAAGGCCAAAAGAACCCTCTGTGTCTGCAGACTAACGGGATTACCGTCCAGACGGATGAGGTCTTTAAGAGGATCGACGCTGAGGCCGAGTTCGGCCTTCTCGCCGTTTACTTCCACCCGGCCTTGTCTGATCAGTTCTTCGGAGGCGCGCCTTGAGGCGACTCCAGCCTGTGCGAGAAATTTTTGAAGTCGCATTAGTCAGACTGAAGGAATTTAGGCTGAAGGGGGTCGGTGTTTCGAAGAGACCTAATTAAGGAGTTTAGAACTTTCTCGGCCTCAATAATTTTCGATTCACATTCGGAAGTCTCGATATCAGTACAATATTTCAGCCGCTTGGACAGGCCAAACTGATAATGCAGTTCTTTCAAGGAGCCAAACGCAATTTCGAGAAAACGAAGATACTCAGTCTGACTTTCACGCGCACACCCTTCGACAATGTTCGATGGGACAGAAACCGAAGCTCTCCTCATTTGCGAAGTCAATCCATACAACTCGTCCCGGGGAAATGCGGAGGTTAGCGCATGAATCAAAACCGCTACATCGTCGGCCGGCTTGAACGCATGAAGCCTCGTATGATCTCGCACTATTAATCCCTGCCTAAGTCCCTTCAGCCTAAACCCCTCAATTCCTAACCTAGACCCCTTCAGACTCAATCTCTCAATCTCAGATCCCTATCGCCCGGCGGACCATTTCCATAGTGATAATCGACTCACGCCTTGCCCTGGCGGCGCCATCAGCTATGATTTCCTTTACCTTATCGATCTCGCCTTCCAGCTTAAGCCGCTTTTCGCGTATCGGCGCAAGCCTTGAGATGACATTGCGAATGAGAATCTTCTTGCACTCAACGCAGCCGATGCCGGCCGTGCGGCATCCCTCGGCAATCTGCTCAATTTCGGCAGGCGAAGAATAGAGCTTGTGATATGCGAAAACAGGGGAAATCTCCGGGTCGCCCGGGTCATTGCGCCTTACCCTCTGGGGATCGGTCATCATTTTCGATATCTTTTCGGATATGTCCTTTTCGGAGTCCGTGATGAATATGCAATTTCCGTAGCTCTTGCTCATTTTCCTTCCGTCGAGGCCCGGGAGCACCGGCGAATCGGTCAGCAACCCGTCGGGAACGGGAAATATCTCGGTCTTGTACATGAAATTGAACCTGCGAGCGATTTCCCTTGTCAGCTCGATGTGAGGGAGCTGGTCTTTGCCGACGGGCACTCCGTTTGCGCGGTATATGATAATGTCGGCAGCCTGAAGCACCGGATAGCCTAGAAAGCCATAGGTCGCCAGGTCCTTCTGATCGAGTTGCTGCTGTTGTTCCTTATAGGTGGGGTTGCGCTCGAGCCAGGGCAGCGGCGTTATCATCCCGAGCAGAAGATAGAGTTCCGCATGCTCCTTTATGTCCGACTGGATGAACATGGTACAGAGTTTGGGGTCAAGCCCGGCGCTTAACCAGTCAAGGAACATATCCCATGTGTTTTCCCGAATTCCTTCCGGTGAAGCGTAATCGGTGGTAAGCGCGTGCCAGTCGGCAACAAAAAAATAACAATCGTACTGATGCTGAAGTTGAACCCAGTTTTCCAGGGCGCCGTGAAGATTGCCCAGATGAAGGCGCCCGGTTGGGCGCATGCCGCTTAATATTCTTTTCCTTTCCGCCATAACAGGCCACGTCTCCTTTTGATCGAATGAATCTGCAATCGGCGAACGAGCAGCAGACGAGGGGAAAAACTCTAATTCGTTTCCGTCCGGAAACTGCTAGTGTCTCATCCGGGGTTTCAGATGGACACTAATTCATGGATGGTTGTCTATTCTGTCGAGTGCCTCAATCCCTGGTTCCATGCGCTCTTACATCAAGATTCGCCAGAATATGATTATGAACGGATTTACGATATAACTCAACATTCCCGAAGCAAGCAACAGCAGCACTATGAGCATTCCGTATCTTTCCATCCGCGCCATTGAAATTGCTATGTGCTCGGGAGCCAGTCCCACAACGATCCTGCCGCCATCGAGCGGAACAATCGGAAGAAGATTTAAAATCATGAGCACAAGGTTGAACAGGACTGAAAGTTGCGCCATCATGTGAATCGGCACGATTATCCTGTCAAATATGCCCGCAGAGCCGGCAATGCCGCCAAATGTCAGATGAAAAATAATTGCGCTCAGAACCGCAAGCAAAAAATTGCTGAGGGGGCCGGAGAAAGCAACCAGCGCCATGTCCCTGCGGCCGCCCCGCAAATTTCCAAAATTGACTGGTACGGGTTTGGCCCAGCCGAAAAGAAAGTGCGAACCGGTGAGCAGGAGAATTCCCGGAACAAGAATCGTGCCTATTGGGTCGATATGGGAAATCGGATTAAGGGTGATTCGCCCCATCATCCTGGCGGTAGGGTCCCCCAGTTTCTCAGCAACCCAGCCATGAGAAACTTCGTGGAGAATAATGGCAAACAGCAGCGGTACTATGGAAAGGACGATTTTCGTAACGTCTTGCATGGAAGTCAGAGATCTCCCTCTTTTTGTCGGCGCTCAGTGCGCGGGTATATCAGTATTTATTCTCTTAGGATAGATTATAAATAGGGGTAATTCACCCACCTCAAAAAAAATGTACAAAAAGCCGCTACGCGCGCATTAATGCTTTGGTTCAGCAAAAGTTCTTCCAACCAGCAGATAGAGCCTGTTCGGAGAAGAGTTCCGGCCGGCTTGACACCAGAAAACGAAACTCCTCGGAACGATTGCCGACCTGCTTATTGAGCCTGGCATTCAGAAGCTCGTCGAGCAACTGCCGGTAAATTGGGCCGGGGGGAATTCCCATCGCCTTCAGGTCTTTTCCCTTAAGCTCGGTCTGCGTGTTTCTGTACCGGTGAAAATAGTGGCTGACCGCCTTTCGCATGAATTCCTTATCGGCTTTGCCCATCAGGAAAAGCAGTTCTTCGGGCCTGAACGGTAGAAGCGCCCTGTAAACTTCACTGGGTTTTCGGTTGGACACATCCGGGAAAAAGGATTTGAGGAGCTTGCCGACGTTTTCAAACGTCCAGAGCAGCCGCTCACGCTGGCTTACCGTTAAAAGAAGCCTGGCGCACGCGGCTTCCACCTCCTGCATGCCAAGGTTTGAGAAAAGCCCCAGCAGATATACCCACCAACGCTCCAAAGGTTCGTCCAGAAAACTGAGCCGGTACCAGGAAATGACCTCCCGGAGCCTGCCGAAAAGCTCCTCCATTTTCCTGTCGAAGTTAATTGCGTCGGCCAAAGCAGGCATCGCGCCGAATTCAGCCATTCTGCGAACTGCCGGAACCGGGTCCTCTTCTTCGAGAATGAGCTTGATCTCGTGAAGAAAACGATGGCCCCCCAGTTTTTGAATCAGGCCCATTTGCACCGCGTTTCGAATCAGTGACGCGGTCTGCTTTCCAATCTTGAAACCGAACCGCTGTTCAAAGCGAATGGCCCGCAGAATTCTTGTGGGGTCTTCTATAAGACTCAGGTTGTGCAGGACCCTGATTATTTTCTCTTTGATATCCCGCTGCCCGCTGAAAAAATCGATCAGTTGACCGAAATCGCCCGGGTTAAGCGCAACGGCCAGAGTGTTTATCGTAAAATCCCTCCGGTAGAGGTCCATCTTGAGAGAGCTGAACTCGACAATCGGCAGGGCGGCCGGGTGCTGATAATACTCGAACCTCGCCGAAGCTACGTCCACGGTCTGCCCGTCTGGAAAAACAAGCATGGCGGTGTTGAATTTTTTATGCAACTTGACCTTTATCCCGTGCCGCTCGGCAAAAGCCCTGGCAAATTCGATGGCATCCCCCTCCAAAACGATGTCTATGTCGAAATTGGTGCGGCGCAGGAGCAGATCGCGCACGAAGCCGCCCACCGCGTATGCCCGGAACCCCAGGCTTTCGGCCAGCACGCCGAATCCCCTGAGCATTTGAATGATGTTTTTCGGAAGCTGCTCGGAGAGGACGGACTGGATGTTTTTTCGCTTGGGCCAGTGTGTGAGGGAAGTCTCATCATAGAGCATCATCTCGTCGTTATGCTCGTCCAGCATGAAATCGAGCAGGTCGCGGCGAGTGATTACCCCCAGCACTTTGCCTTCTTCGACGACGGGCAGAATGCGCTGATGCCGTTCAACCAGATGGGTCTGGATTTCAAGGATGCTGGCCTTGGGCCCCACGGATGCGACGTCCGTATTCATGAACTCCGCCACAGTCTGTTGGGTGAGGCCGTGGAAAAGCGCTTTTTCAAGCACCTGGCGCGTGATAAGCCCAATGAGCAGCCCGTCCGCCAGCACAGGCATGGCGTTTATGTTGTAGCGCACCATCGTGAGTTCTGCGTCCCCGATTGCCACGCCGGGTTCAGTATAGACCGCCGGGCTCGTCATGAGGGTTTCGGCCGTGGGATAGGGATGGATGTGGTCCCGAAGGATCTCGAGCAACTTTGCTTCAGCCTGGACCAGGGTAAGGTCCTTAATGCTGGCCGAAGCAGCTGTCGCGTGCCCCCCGCCTCCAAACAGGGAAGTGATCGCGCCGACGTTTACCTCCGGGACACGGCTTCTGGCAACGAGGTAGACATGGTCATCCATGCGGGCCAGGGCGAATACCACGTCCAGGTTCTCGATATCGCGCAGCTTATGAACCAGCACGGCAAAGTCGCCAACGTATCTGTCGACCGAAATCGTGGTGAGACACACCTCTACCCCATGGAAATTATAATTTTTTGCCGAAAGAATCAGTTCGTTGAGCAGGCTGATCTGTTCGGCCGTAAGTTCCTGAGTAACGATGTCCGAGACCACGTTCAAATCGGCCCCGCACCTGAGCAGAAAAGCAGCGGCTTCAAAGTCTTCCGGCGTCGTGCTGTTGAAGGTGAACGATCCGGTGTCCTCGAACACACCCAGGCTCATAATGGTCGCCTCCTCGGCTGAAACCTCTATCCCCCGCTCCATAAACAACTGGGAGAATAGAGTCACCGTGGAACCAAAGTTCTTCACGACGGACAGATTTGCCCTCACATCATCCTCAGCGTCCGGATGATGATCGTAGACATGTACCTCAAGGCCCGGTTTGTTCAAGATATCGACAAATTTGCCAATGCGGGAAGACTGCCTCGTGTCGACAAGGATGAGCCGTGTAACCTTTTCCAAATCGATGTCTCGAAGCCGCTTGAAACCGTAAATGTAGACGGTGGATCTTATGAAGTACTCGCGCAGCGTCCGTTCCTGCGAGCCGGGAAAGACCAGCAGTGCGCCGGGATAGAGCTTCCTCGCCGCAATCATCGATCCCATTGCGTCGAAGTCTGCGTTTATATGAGTGGTTATGACTTCCATCATTAATCACTGTTCCTCGCGTAGCGGTGCGGCCTCACAAAGCGCCCTCACAAGGGCGAACCTGAAGCATGAACCGTGCTTCCACTGTGTACAGCGCGAACCCGAAACGAAGTGAGGGTTCCGGGCGCGAACCTGAAGCATGAACCGTGCTTCCACTGTGTACAGCGCGAACCCGAAGCGCAGTGAGGGTTCCGGGCGCGAACCTGAAGTATGAACCGTGCTTCCACTGTGTACAGCGCGAACCCGAAGCGCAGTGAGGGTTCACCAAGAGGAGTTATTTTTCACCATTCACCATTCACTATTCACTATTCACGATTCACCATTCACTATTCACGGCCGCGGGTGGTATTTCCTGTGTATTTCTTTTAGCCGCTCTCTGGCGACATGAGTATATATCTGAGTCGTAGCGATATCCGCATGTCCGAGCATTACCTGGAGCGAGCGCAGGTCGGCCCCGTTTTCCAGAAGGTGGGTCGCGAAGGAATGCCTGAGCATGTGCGGGGTGATGTTTATGGTGATGCCCGCTTTTCGAGCGCTGCTTTTAATTATCTTCCAGATGCCCTGCCTCGATATGCTCTCGCCCCGGGCGTTGATAAAGACCTCTGGGATAAAACCCAACTTCAATAATTTAAGACGCCCATCCTCCAGATAGGTCTTGAGGCACTCGGCGGCAAGTTCGCCCATCGGCACAAGACGCTCTTTTCCGCCCTTTCCCCGCACGGTCAGATAACCTGGCTGGAGGACCACCTGCCTCAATTGCAGCTCGGCCAGTTCGCTCACTCTGAGGCCACAGGCATACAGCAGCTCGAACATGGCCCTGTCCCTCTGCCCAAGCGTTTTGGTCAAATCCGGTTGCTCAAGCAAAGACTCGATTTGAGCGGCAGTAAGCGCCTTGGGCAACTGGGGACCAAGTTTAGGAAATTGAACCAATAAAGCGGGATTGCTCTCAATCAGGCCCCTTTTCTCCAAGAACCTGAAAAATGTCCTTAAAACCGCCAGCCTCCGCGCGCGCGAACGCGGCGAAAATGATGGCCCCAACTCTTGAATATAGCCGCTTATGCTGTCGCGGGAAACTTCTCGCCAAAGGGAAATACCCGATTCTCTTAAATAATTTTGGAAATGCCTCAGATCGCTCGAATACGCGGCAATGGTGTTGACGCTCAGTCCGCGTTCGACCGCCAGGTTGTTCATAAAAAGATCGATTTCGCTATCCATTTGCTCCCTCGGGTTTAAATCTCTTTTGCCCGGTCAGATTCAGTGGCCGCGGCTAATCGATTCATGAAGGCCCTACGAACTAAGCAATCCCTCTAAGGCCGTCATCAC
The DNA here is from genome assembly GCA_049520315.1 of Syntrophobacteraceae bacterium. Taxonomy (GTDB): domain Bacteria; phylum Desulfobacterota; class Syntrophobacteria; order Syntrophobacterales; family Syntrophobacteraceae; genus SbD1. The sequence goes on along the minus strand of JBEKPW010000148.1, from coordinate 4,798 downwards.
GGGCAAGTTCTGGAAATACTTTCAAGTCAGGTGCAAGTAAAGAGAAAACTTGAACAGTGGCGGCAGGAGGCGTTGAGTGCTTGAAGCACACAAGGTAAGCACGATTTACACCAATTTGCTTTCAAGGTGGTGGCAATGAATGACAAAGAAAGTGCGAGTTGCCCCCAACTTAGCCATTGCAGGGCGCGGGGGAAAGTCCCCCGCTCTTTTAGTTAGTTCAATCTTGAACGCAACTCGGTATTACATCATCAGCCTCATTGAGATATATTTAGTTGTTCGAGTGGTGAATCGATGATTTGCGAGCCTTGGGATTGTGCCGGAAGTTTCAGGGCTGGAATCGGACCCCGGAATGCGGTTCGGCATCAGTTGATGCATTGTTCCGGTTCACAGTAACACTCAACAGGGCAGGCTTAGCCAAGCCCTGGTATCAACCCCCATATACGGGCTGCCGCCGATGCACGACCAAACAGCCAGTAAGACCGCGCTTGCTACCGCTTATATGCGTGCCGCGCACCAATTGCTGGACGACGAGCCGCTGTTGCTGAGCGATCCGGTGGCCCTGCCTTTGCTGGGCGCCCGTGCCGCCGAAAGCATACGCGGCGCCCTTGACCGCCTCCAAAGCCCTGAGGGGAAGGCCTTGCGCGCCCACGTCGTGCTGCGCGCGCGCTTTACTGAGGACAGGCTGGAAGAAGCCGCCGCACGAGGCGTTACGCGCTACATCGTGATCGGCGCCGGATTCGATAGTTTCGCATTGCGCCAACCTTCCTGGGCGAGGGCGCTCAAAATCGTCGAGGTCGATCACCCCGCCACCCATTCGGCCAAGCGAGAGCGGATGGCCAATGCCGGCCTGGCGTCCCCGGAGAATCTGATCTCCGCCCCGGCCGATTTCGAACGCGAAGAGCTCGGAGAGGTTCTGGCTCGTTGCGGAATCGGCCCCGGCGAACCGGCATTCTTTTCCTGGCTCGGCGTTACGATGTACCTGGAAGAAACGGCGATCGACTCAACATTGCGGTCGATCGCGGCATTTGCGCCCGGCAGCCAGGTAGCCCTGACCTTCAGGCAGCCTTTGAATGAAACCTCATATGCGCTTGCCGCTGAGGTTTCCGACCTCGGGGAGCCTTTCGTCAGCTTTTTCACGCTGCAGGAAATTGAGGCCAAATTGCGGCACAGCGGGTTTTCCAGCATCGATTTTCTGACGCCGGAAAAGGCCGAAACACTCTACTTTACCCCTTTGCGAAACGACTTGCCGATACCCGGACAAACCACCATCCTTTGCGCATCGGTTGGGACCTGATAATCACGGGGCAGGCAGCCCGTGTCGGTCACGCCTCCTGCCTGGCTCCCTTTTTTGAAACCTTCGTAGTATAAGTCTGAAAGTGGTAGTCCACCAGAAAAGAGGTTTGAACGCTGTCTGCGGTTCGTCGTGTCGATATGAGGTCAATATTGTGCGTCTTGCCGGTTTCATCGGCAAACGTGATTCGGGCGCCGTCGGGAAACCCGCCCTCGTGGAACCACACATCCGGGGGAAGGAGCCAAGTCTGCCCGAAGCGCTCTTCGAACTTGATGAAATCGAGGGCGTCTCTGGGAAATTGGACGTACATACAAAGCTCCTCTTCTGTGGCGGGCCGCTCAAGCTGCGATTCGAGTTGAAGACGCCTGGCCTTCAGGTCTTCGTCCGCAAGCACCATCAATCCGGCCTCGTCGGCGAGGATTTGATCCCATCTCTTTCCATCGGTTCTTCCGCTCTCGAGCACCTTCTTGAAAATCCACTCGCGCGGGTCATAGAAAGGAAACGGGCCGTAGCGTCTCAGGAGCAGCCTTTTAAGATCGTCTGAGGGCTTTTCGTAGCGGCCGTTCAGTACGTTGCTCAGAGCGGTCGACCACAGGATCTGGCTGCCCGGAGTCACTACCCAGATGTTTCCCAGTTCCTTGCGCACTTCGATGAGTTCACTGAAAACATCGTGGGAGCGTTCGATCAGCCCCGCCTTCTCGGCCTGCTCCAGGGCAAGGATGAGGGCGCCGCCCGGGAGCTTGTGCCTTTTGACGGTCGGGTCGAATCCTTGAAACGAACTTGTGAATTTCTCGTAGAGTCGCCGTTCTCGCCGCAGGATATCGGAGGCATCCAGAAGAGACGGGATGCTGAGGCCCGGGGTTTTGAACCCGTACTCATGAAGGTTCTGAATGAGGCTGAGCGCAGGGGCCTGGCTGTAAATGCCGCCGTAGCCGTGATCGGAAACCTCGACCACCTTCACACCTTCCTGGACCGCCGCCACCATGCGAGCGAGGTCGTTGGCGTCCGTATTGTGGCCGTGGTAAGAGAGCAGAAGGTCCGGAAACCTTTTTCGAATGGCGCGCACAAGTTCCGCCATTCGCGCGGGCGAACCAAGGGCGGAATGATTCTTGATGCACAGGATGATATTTTCGCCAAGAAGAGACAGAACCTCTTCGGCCTTCTGAACATAGAAATCATCGGTATGCCCGACCCCCGTGCTGAAACAAAGACAGGGCATAAGGAGCTTGCCGGCCTCCTTCACCGCGTTTGCCGCGACGACAAGGTTGGGGATGTGGTTCAAAAAATCGTACATCCTCCAGATGTCGATATATTTGGAGAAAAGCCTCACCGTCATTTCGATTACGTTATCCGGATACGGCCTGTAGCCGAATAAATTTCTTCCCCGGCAGAGGCCCTGGATAAGCGTGTTGGGCATGGCCTTGCGGACCAGCCGCAGCTTCTCGAAGGGGTTTATCTGCTTTTTCATCAGGTCGAGATGGAGGGTGGCCCCGCCGACTATCTCAAAACCGAAATACCCGGTCGCGTCCCTATAGGGAGCTACCTTGAGGGTCGTCTGCGGCATAATCCGGCACTTGAAATCCGACTGCGAAACATCTCGCTCGTTGTTGGTGAGAAAAACCCCCGGAGTGTGGCGCAGGAAATCAAGGATTCCGCCGGCCGGCATATGTGGTGAAACTCTCTCTCGCTCAGGCATCTACTAAACTCCAATCAGCTCTAATTGAACCTCCAGGTTATGTCAAAAGGGCTACCCCTTAACCTTCCGCGTAGGGGTTGAAACCGCAGGCATTTATTTCGGCCACCAGGATGGCCAGTTTGCCCATCGGCGGGACTTCCTCCTGATAGTTCAAAAGTTGTGGATGTTTTTCTATATACGAGGTGTCGAAATTCCGGCTGATAAAATCAGGGTCCGTCACTATTTGTTTATAATAAGGTATCGTGGTCTTTACGCCTGCGATAAGGAAGCTGTCGAGAGATCTGCGCAGCCGGTCGACGGCTTCCCCCCATGTATGGCCGTACACGGTGAGCTTGCATAGCATCGAGTCGTAGAAGCGGGGGATTTCGTAACCCTGATAGACTGCTCCGTCTATACGCACTCCGTGCCCGCCCGGTGATTGGTATATCTCGATCAGCCCGGGGTTCGGCATAAAGTTGTTCTTGGGGTCCTCCGCCGTTATCCTCAACTCGATGGCGGCTCCCCTGAAGAATATGTCTTTCTGTGTTACGGAAAGTGGTTGGCCTGCAGCGACCAGAAGCTGCTCCCGCACAATATCTATTCCCGTCACCATCTCCGTGACCGTGTGCTCAACCTGGATCCGGGTGTTGACCTCAAGGAAATAATAGTTGTCGTCCTGGTCCAGTAGAAATTCGACTGTCCCGGCGCTCAGATAATTGGAAGCGCGGGCAGCCCTGACCGCAGTATCGCAGATTTTGTTTAAAAGATCTTCAGGCAGAAAAGCCGGGGCCATTTCGATCATCTTTTGGTGCCGTCTCTGTATCGAACAGTTTCTGGTCCCCAGGTGAATGACGTTGCCACGGCCGTCGGCAAGAATCTGAACTTCAATGTGCCGGGGGTTGGTAAGACCTTTTTCCAGGTAAACTGCATCGTTGCCGAAAGCCATTTGGGCTTCCGAACGCCCCATCTCGATGAATCTTACCAACTCGTCCATGTTTTGAGCGACTCGAATTCCGCGCCCTCCGCCCCCTGCAACCGCCTTGACCATTATCGGGAAGCGGTGTCTTTCGGCGAAAGCCGTTGCGATCTGTTGTCCTTCATCGCCCTCCGGCAGGACCTGCGTTCCGGGGATCCCGGGAATTCCTGCCTCCGCCATGACCCGACGGGCTATTACCTTGCTGCCCATATCGATTATGACCTGCGGGGGAGGTCCCACAAAAACGAGACCGGCCTCCGTGCACTGCTTCGAAAAAGCCGGATTTTCGGCCAAAAAACCGTATCCGGGGTGTATCGCTTCAGCCTGGCTGCTCTGCGCCGCCTGTATGATACGTTCGATGTTGAGGTAGTCGCGCCTGGGGCCGCTTCCGATGCAAATGGCTTCATCGGCGCGCATGATATGCATCGCCGTCTTGTCCGTCTCTTCGTAGACCGCCACAGTCTTTATTCCAAGCTCCTGGGCGGAGCGCATTATGCGGATAGCGATCTCGCCCCTGTTTGCCACCAGTAACTTCTTGAACATCTCTGAGCTCGCTTTCGGAAAGAGGTTATCCTGAATACAATCCGCAGATTACACAGATAACGCAGATTAAACAATGAGCTACGAGAAAATCCTGAAAAAATTTCAAGAATCTGCTCGTTAGCAATGCAGAGAAAACCAAAACTAATTATCCATCAAGTTAATGCAGAAGTCCTCAAGGGGATAGGGGGACCATGTTGGCGTGCCTGACCCTTCGGGGGTTCTTGCTCAGTCCTCAGTCCTCAGTCCTGCGCCCTCACAACAGATCGGGCGCGAACTTGAAGCGTTTAACATTGGCTCGAAATGTTAGCGCGAA
>JBEKPW010000147.1:0-24674 GCA_049520315.1 Syntrophobacteraceae bacterium | reverse complement strand
AACTGATCGACTGGCGTCAAAGCTCGTACAACCAGCTTGGCTCCGTCAGGGGAGCCACCCCCGTGCATACAGCCGGGGACGCCGGCGCCAAGGGTCAGCCATTCCGACAGCCTGGCGGCCCGCGCACGGGATTCCGCGCTGTATTTATCGCTTGCCTTCACGGCTTTCTCAATTATGGGTCCATAAACCGGGTTTTTGAAATCCTCACAGGATGGGAAGCAACCAGTCTCCACTATCCCGCCGCCGATGTCCTGGCAAATTCGCTTGGTCTCATAGGGAAGGGTAGCAACATGAACCTTGTTGGCATGAGCTGTAAGAGAGTCGGATACCCACGCGCCTCCAGGCCCCTTTTTGCCAAGCGCCATGGCGCCAATTCCCATGGCGTAGGTGGTCTCGTTGTTTACAGCCATCTCCACCATCTTATCAGCAAAAGTACGGGCAGCCAAACCGTTTATTCGAGCCATCAAAGCTCCGGCCCCGATCATGACGTCTCCCTGGCCCGCAACGCACGCTCCAATACAGGCCCGGTAATTTGCAGTGAAGTACTCGATTATCTTGCCGCTGTATTTGAACTCTTTGCACATGAAGACTCTTTCGTTTGGCACGAAGCAATCCTGAAACAAAAGATACGCCTGTGTGATCCCGGTGTCGGGAATATCCCACCCATCTTCCAGTTCACGTGAATCGCTCGGGCGGCGTGTTTCAACCACGGTTAAACCCTCGATGTCCTTAGGGACCACGCATGCAAGCGCATAATCCTGGTCCTCTTCACGATAGCCGCTACCGGGCAGAATAAAAACTTCATTGGAGGCAGCCACGCCACAGATCATCGTCTTATAGCCGCTGATAACTATGCCGTCTGAGCGGACTTCCTTAACATGGACATTGCTGTCGGGATTAGACTGCTGAGAAGGCCGCAAAGCGCGGTCGCCTTTGGCGTCTGTCAGGGCGCCGGCTACCACGAGACCTTTTTCCTGAGATCCAATGATCCATCTCTTCAGGCGTTCCTGGTAGTTCGTACCGTATTCCTTGTCGATCAAAGCGGTGATGTTCCACATGACATTTTGAGCGTTCCAGCCAACACATACACCACCGTTGCAGCTTCCGTTGAAGCGGTACATCCATCTTTTGAGTTTCGAGTTCGCCATGATCTCGTCCAAAGTCTCCATCATGCCGTTCCAGCGGTGGATCTTCTCTCCGGTAAACGAAGAAGTCATTGTGAAATCCTCGGCATATTGGGGATCATTCGACGCATCGAACGCGCGAGCGTGGCTCTCAACTGTTCTTTTAGTGGCCGGATCAGTAGTCACGTCCTGAACGAGTTTACCAAATTTGTAGACATTCGGCCGCATCGCCTTCAAGGACTCCAGATACTCTTTTCTCGTCTTCACTGCCATTGTGCACTCTCCTTACCGGATGTCACACGTGTTACACGTGCTCCAGGATTACTTCACAGCTACAGCCTTGGTCTGGGTGCCATTGAGTCTTCCGCATATCCCCCGGGGATGTATGCTTCGTTCTTTTCCTCAATCGCCATCCAGATGATATGGGGCTGGAGTCCCCAATGAACGGAGACGACCTTTTTGAGAAGGCCTTCGTTTCCCCAATGAAAAAACAATTTATTATACTATCCATCATCGAGAACCAGCGAAATTAAATGATCTCTCCTCCTTCTCGCTCGGAGAAGTACCGTCTGATGTATTCTCATCCTAGATCATATGTGAGCAGTAGTCCATGTGGGTGGTTCCCTCATTCCAACCTGCTGAAAGTCCCTGCTCGGTGAAATCGAAACCTTTTGCCAAAAGGCCTGTCAGATTGAGGCATGGCTACTGAAGATGAATGGGGAAAAATCGTAACTTGGCTGCCTCCCCATTCCCGGACCCTGGATTGCTTAAGCGGTGTGAAAACTGCAATAACCTGGGACCGTCAGGTAGGTGTTTTCCGTTTTCCAGCATATCCTCTGGGGCTGCATATCTCTCTCCTCTTAACTCACTGGTACCCGCCCACCTCCTTAGAGATGCACATCATATCTAAATCCTTCCTGAGCCACGTTTTCCCGCAGAAAGGATAAAAAGTATCATTTCTCGTTCTTAATCCAGTCGGTAGTTCCACCAGATGATAGCACTCTGGCTCTGCCTGCCGGTAATCATCCGGAAAGAGCCCTTCCCCAAGGTCATGATATGCAGATCGTACATTCACGAAATCGAGGCAGGTTGAAGGTTCAACCATCTGGCACTAAGTCTTTAGTTAGTTTCCACCTAGAAACACCGGATGAGACACTTGCACTTTCCGATTCGCAAAGGAGAGATTTTTCGTTCTGGCTAGGAAATCAAGAGCTTGCGAGGAGGCGTACATAATCTGGTCATTCCTTTCACCGGCTTTAGCCGGAAGGGGTACGCCGACAAGGAAGCCCGAAGATTGACACCACCAGGGCGGAAAAGCACCCTTTGCGGACGGAAACTGTTATTCTTTTTCCTTCTTCTTGTCCTCCACAACGCACTTTTTGACCAGTTTTTCGTACTGCTCGTCCACCCTGCCCTGAATAAACTCTACCTCAGCCTCGGTCAGATGGCGGAAGCGGCGCTGCGGCTTGAAGTATTCGGAAACCGGCTTCGGCTTCGCCACCTTGCGCGACAGATGGAATTCGCCGTCGATTACCTCGTAGAGCGGGAAGACTTTCGACTGCACGGCCAGTCTTGCCACTTCGATACTCTCATCGATTCCGCATCGCCAGCCGGTGGGGCATGGAGAGTAGATGTGAATGTAGGCGGGACCGGGCACCAGCGAAGCCTTCTTCACCTTGTTCATTAGATCGACCGGGTAAGCCGGGGTCGCCGTGGCTACGTAAGGTGTGCCGTGGGCGACGGCGATTTCCGCCATGTTCTTCTTCCAGGTCGCCTGGCCCGAACTTTTCTTGCCCGGGGGAGACGTCGTGGTCGAAGCTCCAAAAGGGGTCGAAGAAGAGCGCTGAATACCCGTATTCATGTAAGCTTCGTTGTCTAAGCACAGATAGATGAAATTATGGCCGCGCTCGAGGGCGCCGGACAGTGCCTGCATACCGATGTCGGCGGTTCCGCCGTCCCCGGCGTAAGCGAGGAAGGTGACGTCGGGCTGATCGATTATCTTCTTGCGGTTCATCGCTTTATAAGCTGCTTCCGCGCCGCTTACCACGGCGGCGGCATTTTCGAACGCCACGTGAATCCAGGGTACCCTCCACGCGGTCTGAGGGTAAGGAGACGTGATAATTTCCATACACCCGGTAGCGCTGCATACGACAGTGTTGGTTCCGATTGCTTTCATTGCCTGCCGTAAAGCCAGTACCTCTCCGCAGCCCTGGCACGCGCGATGACCGGGCGACAGGGGTTCCACCTCGGGCATATTCTTGAGGTTAAATCCCTTGAAATTCTTAAGAGCGTCAGATGCGATTCCCATTTATTCCCTCACATTGATGAATTCGTAGGCTGGAAGGTCACCGTTTTTCGCTGAGGCCACTCTTTCGACCATTTCCTCGAAGTTCTGTCCCGTCACGTCGCGGCCGCCAAGGCCAACCAGAAAGTTCCCCACCGTCGGAAAACGCTTGTTGTCGAACAGGACTGACTTGATCTCAAGGGCGACGGGCCCAGATATTTCTCCGCCGGCAAAGGAAGTGACCCTGTCGAGGAGAACCAGGTTCTTTGCGCCCTTGATTGCCTCGAAAAGCTCTGCACCGGGGAAAGGCCTGAAAACACGGATGCGTGCGATCCCGACCTTCTTGCCCTTTGCACGCATAGTATCGACCGCGGTCATGCCGGTCTGGGCGATGCTGCCTATCGCGACGATAATGGTGTCAGCGTCTTCGGTCTTGTAGGTTTCGACCAGCTTATACTGACGTCCGAACTGCCTGGCGAAATCGTCGAAAAGTTCCTGGATCACAGGCTTAGTCGCCTTGAGCGCCTCATCCTGGGCCTTGCGGGCTTCGGTGTACACATCGGACATAACCACGGGGCCAAAAGTTACAGGCTTTGCGGGGTCAAGACGGAGCACCGGCTTGAAAGGCGGCAAGAATCTCTTGATTTCTTCTTGATCGGGCATGGCGATCGGCTCGATTACGTGGCTCATCGTAAAGCCGTCCAGGTTAACCTGCACGGGCAGGCTTACCCTTTTGTCTTCACCGATGCGGAAAGCCAGAACGGACATATCGACCGCTTCCTGCCCATCTTCCGCGATGAGCTGAATCCAGCCGGTATCTCTTGCGTACATCAGGTCGGCGTGGTCGTTCAAGATGGTAATTGGCGCGCTCAACGCGCGGTTTGCAACTGCCATTACGATCGGCAGCCGCAGTGCCGAGGCGATATAGCAAAGCTCCGACATCAGGGCGTAGCCCTGGGAGCAGGTTGAAGTGAAGGTGCGTGCTCCTGCGGCTGAAGAGCCGATGCAGGCGCTCATTGCGCTGTGTTCGGATTCGACGGGAACGAAATCGGCATCCAGGTGGCCGTCGGCTACTAGCTCGGCGAGATGCTCAACAATGTGCGTCTGAGGAGTAATCGGGTAAGCCGCAACAACGTCGACATCACACAGTCCTACAGCTTCGGCAACAGCGATCGAGACTTCAATACCAATTGGCTTGGACATGTTAGTCGACCTCCTCAATCATCGTGATGGCGTCAACGGGGCATTCCCTGGCGCAAATGCCGCAACCCTTGCACCAATAGTAGTTCTGGGCGTAGTAGCCCTCGGAGTCCTTACTGTAAACCATGTCGGGGCAAAAAATATAACACTGGCCGCACCTGGTGCACTTCTCGCGATCGGTCTCGGGCCGCATGGACCGCCAGTCTCCGGTTTTCAGCTCCGCTGCGCAGCCAGGATCGGTGATGGTGAGCCCGAAGTCCAATTCTTTCCAGCTCTTGATTCCAGTCTCCTTAGCCACTGTATTCCTCCGCTACCTTAGTTTCTTCGAATGCGCGGGCGCATGCGTTGATGTTCTTCTCGGCGATGGGTCCAAAGCGGTGCTTGATAGGATTTTGCAAACCGCTCATCTCAACGATTCCCGAGGCTTTGATAAGAGCACCTAACATGGTAGTGTTGGCGATGGGAACACGCATGGTTTCCATGGCAATCCTGGTAGCGTCCACAGTGGCGAGCCTGGCTTTTATGCCGGTCTCCCTGCGGACCTGTTCCGCACTCTTCGGCGTATTAAGAATTATAACTCCACCTTCTTTCAGCCCCGCCTCGACATTGACGATCTTGAGGAGTGTGGGGTCCAGGACGAGGACAATGTTTGGTTCATACACTTTTTCCCGAGTTATGATCGGAGCATTACTCACCCGCACAAACGCCATAACCGGGGCGCCTCGCCTTTCCGGACCGAAGCTAGGAAATGCCTGAGCATACTTCCCTTCTCCGATTGCCGCCAGAGCCGTTAGTTCGGCAGAGGTCACAGCCCCCTGGCCTCCTCGTCCATGAAATCGAATTTCGACCATAATTTTTCTCCACACTAACGTTGCAGGTCAAGTAACGCTCACCTCAGGAAACCCTTCAAAATTGAGCCCACGGCAAAAAGCACATGCCCCGCCCAAGCATATGTTTTCTCGTTTTGTTACAAATGTCGTTGTAGAGTTAGATTTACCCTCATTATTCACGATTTAAGGTAATCTCCCCTTTCTTTAAATATTGGTTTATCCGAAGCGGTGAAGAAATACGGGCCATAATCACACCGCACCAAGACTATGGCACAAACAATACCTTGCAACCTTTACCGCTGGTGGCAAGTTCCACACCTTCCCGCCACTTCTCCAGAGGCAACGTATGCGTGATGATCGGCTCGATATTGAGCCTGCCGGCCGCCAGCATGTTTTCCATCTGAGTCCAGGTCTCAAACATTTTACGGCCATGAATGCCGATAATTTTGGCCTCTTTGAAGATCACTTCAGGTCCGAGATCCAAGGAAATCGGTTTGCCCGGCAAGCCGATCAGCGCCACACGACCGCCTTTGCGCAAATACTTAAATGACTGTTTAAGGGCCTCGACGCTTCCGGACGCCTCGATCACAGCGTCTGTGCCAAATCCGTCCGTCTCGCGCAGCACAATGCCTGGCACGTCATCCTTCAGAGGATTTAAGGTCATGGTCACCCCGATACGATTAGCGATGGCCAGCCGGTCTTCACTGATATCGGTCGCGATTACCTTGGCCGTCCCGAATGCAACGGCTGCGGCCGCGGCAAACAGACCGATCGGCCCGCAACCGAGAACCACAAGATTGGCGCCGTTCAGGTCCATTTCGTGCGCAGAACGTAGTGCGGTGCCCAAAGGTTCCATCACCGCCCCGTGGGCATCCGGGATGGAAGTCGGAATTCGCCTGGCGCATACCGCCGGAATAACAGCATATTCGGCAAAACAGCCGTCGGTGTGCACTCCCCAGATTTTCAGGCTATGGCAGATGTGCTGCAGTCCATTCAAACACTGATAGCATTGCCCACATGGCACATGTGTGTCACCGGCCACCTTATCGCCGGGTTTATGAGTCGTCACCGCGGTTCCGACCGATACAACCTCGCCGCAAAACTCGTGTCCCATGATATAGGGCAGTTTAATCCCGGCATTCTGAGCCCACGGGTTCCACTCCATGATGTGCAGGTCGGTGCCGCAAAGAGCTGCCGCTGTCACCCTCGCCAACACATCGTTTGGACCGGGCTGTGGTACCGGTACGGTTTTGATTGCCTGACTCTCCGGATTGTCCATTACCAAAGCTCTCATCATCGAGGTCATCTTGCCTAAACTCCTTCCTTTATCGTCCTTTACCGTTTTGCACTTCCTTAAAAAACAACAGAACCAGTACTGCAACATGGTTAGGGCAAGTAATGTGCCAACCGCAGTCGTGCCTGAATTCCGTCGCCTGCACCAAAAAAAACCGCGATGACTGCTTGAAAATGCAGCAATCATCGCGGTAAATACAATCATTCCAAAACTAATTCTACATCAATCGTTCTATGGTAGATCGATCCACTCCAAGCCGTTTCGCAGCCTTTGTCTTGTTGCCCTTTTCTTCCCTCAGCACCCGCCGTACCGCATTTCGTTTTATTTCTTCGAGAGAGCCGCCCAAAATTCTGTCTGCGTCAGCTATCGGCTGCATGTCCTGTTGAACCGTCCCAATCCGCAGTTCCGGGATCATCAACTCTAAATCCCAGCGTCCTGAAGTTCGATGCCCGCAGCAAAGAACTACGCGTTCCATCACGTTTTTCAGTTGACGGATATTTCCCGGCCAGTGGTATTTGGCCAATACGTCGAATATGTCGGCCGGAATATCTTCGATCCGTTTTCCATGCTCGTGACAATAGCGCTGTGCGAAATATTGTGCTAACATAACAATATCCCCCTGCCGCTCCCGCAACGGGGGCACATTAAGCGTAAGCACGTTCAAACGGTAGAATAGGTCAAGACGAAGAGAACCTGATTGGACATGGGAAGCCAAATCGGCGTGGGTGGCCGCGATAACCCTCATATCCACCGGAATGAAGGAATCTGAACCGATCCGCATAACCTGGCGCTCTTCCAGCACTCGGAGAATCCGGGTCTGAACCCCTTTATCCATGTCGCCGATTTCATCAAGAAAAACTGTACCGCAGTGTGCCAATTCAAATAAACCCGGTTTTCCCTCCTTCTTTGCCCCGGTGAAGGCACCCTCCACATAGCCAAAAAGCTCGCTTTCCAGAAGATTCGGCGGGAAGGCGGAGCAATTGACAGCCACAAAAGGCCCGCGGCTTCGAACACTGGCAGCATGGATTGCTTGGGCAAACAGTTCCTTGCCTGTACCGCTTTCTCCATGGATCAACACAGTGGCATTCGTGCGCGCGTATTCCTTGGCCAAGCGGATCAACCGCCTTATCCGCCCATCACCGCTCAGAATGTCCCGAAAAGTATACTTGGTTGTCAGGCCTTTTGCGTAAAGATCTCGACGGATTTTCTGCTCTGCGTCCTGGAGTTTTTTGACTTCCTGAAAAGTCGCGACCGCCCCGTGAATTCGACCGTTAACAATAATCGGCACTCGGTTTGTCACGATTCTGGTGTTCTTCAATCGATGCAACTGATCGATTTCGGCGCCTCCAGTCCGCAAAACTTCGTCCAGGCGGGTATCGGGAATAAGTTGTCGCAGTGGTTTGCCAATCGCATCGACGTTGTGAATCCCCAATATTTCGGCGGCGACAGGGTTTATGACCGTAATGTGTCCCGTTTCGTTGATCGCGATTACACCATCATGAACAAAGTCCAATACGATGCGGAACTGTTCTGTCTGTTTTTTCTCCTCATCTATAACCCGGATTAGGTGTGTGGCTTCCTCGTACGCCTGCAAGATTGCCTCCTCCCCGGAAGCTATCAGGCGTACATTGACATCTCCCAGCCGAACCGTACCAAGTACCAGGCTGTCCCCAACCACCAATTGGATTCCATAGGATTCAATGAACGACAACATACGAGATCGGATGTTCTGCCAATCCACCTGTTCCGGACTTGTTTCAATGATGACCTCTTTGATCGGAATCCCCAACATTTCAGCCGCCCTTTGGCAGCCCTCCACCACATTTCGATACCCCACCACTCCAACCGGCGCTGAACAGCCACGCTCAGGTGCCAGCACACGCAACACATCATATCCGGTCACTTTGATCTCCACCACCGGTATCTCGATATGCTGTCGAATCATTGCAGCCGTGCCTCCCCGGCTGATGAGCACCCGTGTCCCGTCCTGAACCGCCGCCTGCGCTTGTTCTACCCCTTTTCCCAATATGCCTTCGCGAACGGTCAGCCCCAGATGCCTGTCAGCATTCACCCGTTGCGCAATCTGAGCCAGATCGGCGTATGGCGCTATCAGGCAAATCTTCTTTGAATCCATCATTTGCATCACTCCCCCAGAAAAATATTTGCATAATTTCGGTGCTCAATTTTACCATATTTGCGGGACCGTTTTTTAGCATCTTTGATGACAAAAGATTCGGGTAGAGACAAGTGAAGTGAAAGATTCTCAAATAAAGGAAAACGGAGGGGAAGGGATAGGAAGAATAGGGAAAATGGAGACCTGACCCGGCCCGGCGTCCCCGTAAATGGATTAGGCCGCTCTGGCTGCTGCAAAATACAGCAGCCGGCGCGGCTTTTTTATTGCGATAACCGCTGAAAGTAGTCGTGTTCAGCGTTGGTGCAGTTCTTGCTCAATCGCCTGATGTAGCTACTTTTATTTGATACGGAAGAGAGGCGTCATATCAATACCCCGTGGTAAATTACAACAGAGCGTGTGTGTTTTACGGTTGTCAATTTCATTAGGTTCGGTCGACAACGGCTGAACAGTGGCTTCTACTACTACCGAGTGCGTTGCAACAGAGCATGGTTGGCAAGCGGCGATTGTCGGCACCGCCGCTTCGGCGGTCATTGGCGTTGTGGTGTGGTTTGCGGTGAAACCGGATCGGCCGCCTGTAAAAAGGCAATCCTCCTGTGGGGCGAAAAAAGTGGTGAAGCGGGGCATTGGCTAGATCTTAGATCCAAATGAAAAAGGGACATAAAGGACGTGAAAAATTAAGCCAAGAGGTGAATAGCAATGAATTTTATGGGTTATCGTTGGATGGACGGCACCATCGGTATTCGCAACCACGTATTGGTTATCCCATCCGTGGTGTGCGCCAACCAGGTGGCGAGGGGGATCTCGCAGTTAGTGTCAGAATCGACATGGGTTGAGCATCAGCATGGCTGCACGCAATTGGGCGCGGATGCGGAACTGTCGACGCGGGTTTTGGTTGCTCATGGTACGCATCCCAACGTTTTCGGTGTCATTGTGGTCGGACTCGGTTGTGAGACGTTAAGGGCACAGGATGTCGCGGCCAAGATTAAAGCGAAGTGTCCTTATAAGCCGGTGCATCTAGTGATCATTCAAGAGCAGGGTGGTTCGATAAAAGCCATTGCCAATGGCGCCAGCGCCGCCAGGGAGATGGTGGTGGCGGCTTCTTGCCTGGCGCGTGAACCGATCGATGCCTGCGAGTTGATCCTTGGTACTGAATGCGGCGGATCGGATTCCTGCTCCGGTATATCCGCCAACCCGGCGTTGGGGGTAGCGAGCGACTTACTGATCGATGCGGGCGGCAGCGTTGTTCTTGCTGAAACAACTGAACTTGTCGGAGCCGAACATATCATGGCCGCCCGTGCAGTCAACGAGCAAGTGGCGCAACGGTGTTTCGCAGTGATCGAACGTTGCGAGACTCTGGCAAAATCGATGGGGGTGGATATGCGGGGCAGTCAGCCGACTCCTGGCAATATCGAAGGTGGCTTGTCTTCAATCGAGGAGAAATCCCTCGGCTGCGTTTACAAAGCAGGCTCGAAACCCCTGCAGGATGTGATTGACTATGCCATGCCGGTTACGAAAAAGGGATTAGTATGGATGGACACGCCCGGGCAGGATATCGAACAAATTACCGGCATGGTGGCGGGCGGCTGTCATCTGGTTGTATTCACCACCGGCCGGGGGACATGCTGCGGCTCGCCGATTGCGCCGACAATTAAAGTTGCGACCAATTCCGCTATTTTCGACATAATGAATGACAATATGGACTTAAACGCAGGTACAATAATAACAGGTGAAGAGACAGTAGAACAGGTTGGATGGCGCATTTTTAATGAGATGTTGCTAGTAGCATCAGGCAAGCTGGCAAAGGCTGAAGCTCTTGGGTTTAACGACTTTGCGATCAACCGGATCGGGCCGACGATTTAACCGAATGAGGAGGACGCCTGGAAAGAACGGAGGGATGGGAGAATGTCAAGAATTCATGCGATTGTGATGAAAGCTACAGATAACGTGGCAACAGTGGTGGACAACATTGAACCAGGTACGGACGTGGTTGCAGATATCAATGAAAAAAACGTTAGCATCTGCATTAACATTAAGGAAAAGATACCGTTCGGCCATAAGTTCGCGGTTGCCGAAAAGGTGAGAAGATAATCAAATACGGTGAGGTGATCGGCATAGCCACAGCGGATATTCAACCCGGCCAATACGTACATGTTCATAATCTGGACAGCCGCCGCGGACGAGGTGATATGTGACTCAGACACATGTTGCTGCCATAGCCACGTATCCTCATCCGTGGCTTCATATTGGCGGATCCGAGGTTTTATCAGGAGTGTGATCAAAGTATGTCAGGCAATAGAACGGGTGCATTCCCTATTCTTCCAGGACTGACACGGCCTCCGACGGCTTGTAAGCTCATTTGACGTCGGGCAAAATCCCTTTTCTCAGATAAAGGAAACTGGGAAAGGAGGGCCTCATTATCGGTGCAGCACGTATTACGTTTCCTCGTTCAGATATCGCCAGGGCATTCCGCGCCACGGCGCACAAGGCATTAGGCGAATGGATCGGCGAACTCGAGGAGTCTTTCGAGAGTAATCCTGCTCCAAACGTGATGGATTTCTAGGAGATTTTCCAGCAAAGCCGTGCTAAATTATTGGCATCGAGTATGAAAGCCTCCACTGAGCGACTGTTTCCTTCTTTTCTGGAACAAAAATGGGTCCAGTCTCCCGGTGTGATCGGCAACTGCGGCGCAAGCTCTTTGAATCCAAGCAAGCATCCACTCTCCAGGGAATCTTTGTTCTCCAGCGACCCTGCTTTTTCGTAAGTACTGTCGGAGTAGATAGCGACATTATCAAGCAATAAGTGCGACAGCAGCAAGATGATAAAGTCAGAATTGAGCAATCGCACCTCTGGAAAGACAACGACGGATGACATTGTCAGGAGGCGTTGTCCCGGTTTTTGAAAGCCACCGGCAAGAGTTTACTCAAGGCCAAAATTGAGCCTTGCGCTACGTCCATTAATAAATTTACGAGGAGTGAAAGGAGCTGAGAGAAGGATTGTAACTGGGGAGGTCTCTATCGTGAAACGAGTGTGGTTGGGTCCCTTTAAAAGGAGAGCAAAGATGAAACGATTTATTAAAAATTTTGCTTTATTAAGCGTAGTTTTGGGGTTGGCATTTTGCTTTTCGACGAGCATTCCAGCTACAGCAGCAGATGATATCATAAAAATTGGGCTCATGTATGCTCTATCCGGCAAGGGGTCATCGCTGGGAACAATGCAGATGGCTGCTGCAAAGTTCGCTGTCAAAGAAATTAATGACAATGGCGGCATTAATTTTCACGGGAAAAAAGTAAAAATCGAGGCCATCTCCGCGGACGATGAGACCAACCCCGACGCCGCCATCCGTAAGATGAAAGAGATGATCCTGAGTGACAAGATCGTTGCCCTAGTAGGGGGAACATTCGCGGATGTCTCCATGGCCCTAAATGACCAGGCAAAAAGGACCCCGGTCCTCCTTTGCTGGACCAATGGCGTGCCTGAAAAAGTCTTTATGAAGGAAAACAAAGGCCCTTATAGCTGCACGCCCATGGCGAACAATCAATGTGCCGGTCGAGGTGCTGCCGGCTATGTGACCGAGAACATGAAGATGAAAAATATCGTGGCGTTAATGCCTGATTATGCTTATGGCCATGCCGCCTATGAAGGTTTGGAAGAAGTGTTCAAGAAACATCCCGATGTTAAATATCAGGTCATCTGGACCCCTGTGGGAACCGCTGATATGACCCAATATTTGATCAGAGCTCGTGACGCTAATCCGGACGTCATCATGATGGGCCAATGGGGAAATGATGCAATCAATATTCTGAAACAGGCATATGATATGGAGCTCCGAAAAAAGACCAAACTCTTTTTTAACTATATGACGGATGCGTTTGCTGTAGGTATTCCGCCGGAGGCCATAGACGGTGTTACTGTTCAGATGTTCTGGTATCATGATATGTCAGGTTTTCCAGACCCGCAGGTTGTGGAGGCATCCAAAAAGATCAATGGGGAGTATTTGGCTGCAACTGGGGGGGCTTTGGATCCCTATGCAATGAGTGCTTATTGTGGTGTTAAGGAGGTGGCTCGTGCAATCGAGCTGGCACAATCGACGGATCCTCAGAAAACCTACGCCGCTTTGATGGCGCATCCCGATTGGAATAGCCCAAAGGGCCCGGCCAAGTGGCGCATCGACGGCCAGGTCGCATATAAATATGATTCTTTCATCGGGATAGGTCTTCCCGCGAACCAAAGGGCAAATAAGTGGGATTACCTGAAGATCATTGATGCTTACAAAGGTGGGTCTTTTATGAAGCCTCCAAGTGAATTGGGCTGGTAAAATAATGGCCAGGAGGGAAGTGGGAAAAGGGGTATGACTCCACTTCCCTCTCTAATGCTTCTTGCATGTCATTTAATTTCAACAGGAAGGTTCAAAAGGCCAATTCATGACTACCTTGATCCATGCTGAGGAACTGACAAAGCGATTTGACGGTCTGGTTGCGGTGAACCAGGTTAATCTCCGATTGGAAGAAGGCGAAGTCCTTGGTATTATTGGTCCCAATGGGTCTGGAAAGACTACGCTGTTCAATCTGCTTTCGGGGTATTTCCCTCCAAGTGAAGGCGCCATCTTCTTTGCCGGGAAGAACATCACCGAAATCCCTGCCTACCAGCGTGTGAAAATGGGAATGGCTCGAACTTTTCAGTTGGTGTCAGTTTTTGATAGTTTGAAAGTTTGGGAAAATCTGGTTCTTTCGAATCTCAGAACGAAAAGGGTTAAGGAGTCACCGCTAGGTTTCTTTTTTTCAGCCGCGCGCAAAAAGGCAACTTTACAAAGCTGTCAAGATGCTCTTGATCTCGTGGGACTTGCGAGTAAAGCTGAAACACTCACGTATGAACTATCATATGGTGATAAGAGAATGCTTGAAATCGCAATTGGTATATCCCTCAATCCGAGGATTCTCCTTTTGGATGAACCTCTGGCCGGCCTCAGTGACCACGAGATAGGTAGCGTACTGGAAATGATCAATCGTGTGAAAGAGAGTTTTAGTTTGGTTGTCATTGAACATAAAATATCTAAGATTGTCGGTCTGGTGCAAAAACTTATCGTGATGAATGAGGGCAAAATCATATCCGAAGGTAGTACTGAAAATTGTTTGGGAGACCCTAAGGTCAGGGAATGCTATTGGGGAAAGGAAGAATGAGATTACTCCAGGTAGATGAAATCAATGTCTCCTATGGCCGCGCCATGGTCCTCCATGACATCACGATGCATTTGAACCAGGGGGAGATAGTTTTTGTTGTGGGCCGCAACGGAGCAGGGAAAACCACCTTGCTGAAAACTGTTATGGGACTTCTGAAACCCTGGAAAGGGTCGATCCTTTATGAGGGTGAGAAAACTTTGGGAATAGGCCCGGTGAAATTGGCGCAAAAGGGCCTGCGCTACGTTGCTCAAGACAAGAAAGTTTTCAGCGGCCTGAGCGTAAAGGATAATATAGCACTTGCAGCATATAGTAATGCTGTTTCGATGCCTGAGGCTATAACAAATGTAACGAGCATTTATCCCAAGCTAAATGATTTAATGGAAAATAAGGCTGGGGGATTGAGCGGGGGTCAGAGAGAACTTTTGCTCATTGGCCGTGCTCTTGTTGGACATCCAAAGTTGCTACTTATTGATGAACCAACCGAGGGACTTGCTGCTATTGTGATTAGAGATATTTCACGTATCCTAATGCATATGAAGATGCAAAAGTTATCTGCAATTATTGTGGAGCAAAATTTGTCTATCGTAAATCAATTGGCTGACCGCATATATGTCATGCTAGAAGGGTACATTATAAAAGAGTTAGATAATTCAATAAAAATCAAGAACGGCCACGAATTGGAGAAATATTTGTAATGGATATCCTGACAGCATTGGGATTTAGGGCTAGCGGAAGAAATGCACTACCGGTGTACAAAGAAATCTGTGTTTTGACCATCTTTTTTCTGGTTTTGACACTGATAATTCACATGTATCGAATTACTGATTTCATGATTTTCTGCATTTATGTTATGTCCTTTGACCTGCTTTACGGATACCTGGGGCTGCTCTCTTTCGGACACGTGCTTTATCTTGGGGTGGGTGTCTACATCTCGGTCCTCTTTTCCATTTATATTAATAGCAACCCTTTGTTGTCCTTGCTGGCTGGAACGCTTGGCGGGGGAATAATAGCAGCTATCCTTGGCTTAATTGTAGTGAAACTGGACGGGGCATCTTTCGCCCTGGTCAATTTAGCATTTAGTCAGATTGGATATTTTTTGGTGAGTTCAACTTTCCAAAAGTTAACTCATGGTACTGACGGCATTTCGAGCCGCGTTGATGCATGGGGCTTTCTGAATTTTTCTAACGAATATATCACATTTTCTTTCATTCTTATTTCTATGCTGCTTGTATTCTATTTACTCAGGAAATTAACAAGTTCTCCTTTCGGTGTATTGATCAGGTCCATTAAAGAGAATGAAACGCGGGTCACGTTTTTGGGGTACAATACTTTTTTGTACAAGTGGATTACCTTCTTCATAGCCGGCACAATCGCGTCTTTTGCGGGAGGAATTTATACATTATATGTCCAATATGTTAGTCCAACTGTTCTTAATCCACTAGATAATATTGACCCTATCCTCGCTGTTCTTATCGGTGGCGCTGGAAACCTTTACGGCGCTATTGCCGGGGGACTCTTATTTATGATAATGAAAGATTGGTTATCGTCTCATTTTGCTGTATGGCAATGGGTGTTGGGAATTATTCTTCTCATCATCAGCTTCTGGTTTAGACACGGGTTTACTGGTTTTGTAATGGCTATCAGAAACTATCAAAGAAAAAAGGCTGTCATTTACGATCAAAATGGAGCTCAAGGCTAATGGTCGAGTCAATCGTTTATGGATTCACTCTGGGTGCCATACTCTACCTTTTTTCTATAGGCCTTTCCTTGACTTTTGGCACCATGAAAATCATTAATTTTGCTCATGCGATGGCATATACCCTCGGTGTCTATTTTTTTATCACATTCCTTCGTCTATTCCCAGGGGCGTTCTGTATATCAACTTTCCTGGCTGTGTTATGTATGATTCCAGTCGCTTATATAGTGGAGCGGCTCATCATCAGGAGACTTTACGGTGAATCTCTCGATTACGCCATCATAGCTACGTACGCAGTGCTTTTGATTGGAACTGATTTTATCAAGTTTGTTTGGGGCAACGTGCCGCAACAAGTTAGCGATCCTGTCGGTTTATCCATTTCCATTTTTAATTTCATAATCCCTGTTTATCGGCTCATTATAATTGCCGTAGCCGTTATTCTATTTGTTGGCTTGAATATATTACTCAGGACGACGATTATCGGGAAAATTGTCATAGCAGCTTTAGAAGATGCAGAAGGCGTCAGGTGTTTAGGTGTGAATGTAAGTAAACACTTCTCTATCGTTTTTATATTCGGAACTCTTCTAGCGGTTTTAGGGGGTATATTGTATGCTCCCATTAGTGCAGCCGACCCTTACATGTGGCTGAATATCCTTCTTATTGCATTCGCTGTGGTGATTCTTGGAGGCATGGGCAACCTCAACGGGACTTTCGTCTCTGCTTTCGTCTTGGGCATAACAATGGCTATCACGGGCCGATTTTGGTCGCAAGCTGCTGACACAATTGTCTTTGTAATTATGGCTCTAGTTCTGATTTTTAGACGAAGAGTAGCATGAGATAAAAAGGGGACAAGGTTGGAAGTGGGAGAACTTACACAAATATAGGAGGTATTGTTATGAGCGGAAATGTGGTTAAAGGTGTTTGGCACAAGGTTTACAAGATAGACTTGTCGAGCGGTAAATGCCTTATAGAGGATGTGCCCGATCATGTCTACCGGGAATTCATGGGAGGTAGCGGCATGATCGCTTATTGGCTCTGGAAAGAGTGCCCGGCGGGTACCGGACCTATGGATCCGGAAAATAGGCTGATCATGGCCGGAGGGCCACTCGGGGGCACGCGCCAGAGTGGGTCTGCCAAATGGTCTGCCGGAGCTGTCGGCCCAATCGGACTGAACGTTGAATCTGCAGCGTCCGGGGCTTGGGGCATAGAGATGAAGGCCTGCGGGGTGGATGCTCTGGTGATCTCGGGTCGTGCGAAAGGCCCGGTCTACATCAAGGTGTCCGACAATGGGGCCGAGATAAAGGATGCCGCCCACCTGTGGGGAAAGGACGCTTATGAGGCCCATGATGCGATCAAGGCGGCTGAAGGCGACCGGTTCGAGGTAGCCAGCACGGGTATTGCCGGAGAACGTCTGGCCCGCTTCGCAAATGTCCAAACTGCCAGGAAATCCTTCCTGGGCCGCTGCGGCCTTGGAGCGGTGATGGGATCGAAGAACTTGAAGGCTGTAGCTGTTCACGGCACCCGGAAATGTGAATTCCACGACTCGGCACGGCTCAAGGAGTTAAACAAGGCCATCCACAAACGCATGCTCGACCAGCAGGCCCTCAAGACGCAGGACTTCAAGCTCAAAGTGCTGGGAACAGCCATGGCCACTGCCCTGTTTGAGCCTCAGGGGAACCTGCCGGTGAAGAATTACAGCTTGGCGGAGACGAGGTTTCCCGAGGGAGTCGCCAACATGGGAGGGATGGCCTACGTGGAAAAGCTCAACGCCAAACCCTGGCCGTGCCGGGACTGCGTCATCCAGTGCCACAACAGGTGCGAAGTGAAGGAGGGACCTTATGCTTATAAAGGCAAAGGACCTGAGTACGAATCCTATGCCATGATGGGGTTTAACCTCCTCATTTTCGACATGGAGGCCGTGGCTTATGCGTGCGAACTTGCCAACATCTATTCACTGGATACGATCAGCCTGGGAGGGGTCCTTGCCTGGGCCATGGAATCCTACGAGAAGGGAGTGCTTACCAGGGACGACACCTACGGTATCGATCTGACATGGGGTAATGCAAGCGGTACGGTTGAGATGGTCAAAAAAATCGGCGAGCGGGCCGAGGGTCTGGGCTGGTGGCTTGGCGAGGGGTGCCAGGCTGCAGCGGCCCACTATGGCAAAGGCTCCGAGGCATGGGCCGTGGCTATGAAGGGACAGGAGATCGCGGCCCACAATTGGCGGGCACAGTATATCAGTGCCCTGAATTACTGCACCGGCGTGGCCGCCGGCCCCAACCACGAACGGGGCAACAGTCAACACATCTGGGTGGGGCACATCACGCTGCCGGAGTGGGGGATTGACCACGTGGAGAACGAGGAACGCTGGTCCTGGGAGAAGGCCGCCGAACGCAACTCGGTGTTTCACGACTACAACAATGTGATCAATTCGGCTGTGATGTGCAAGTTCCATAATTTCGCCTCCTACAACCTTACAGACCTCCTGAGCACGATCAACGCATCCACAGGGCTCGAGTGGACCCAGGAAGATCTCCGACAATGCGGAGAACGCATCACTACGCTTCAGAAGGTCCTTAATATCCGCTACGGATGGAAGAAGGATGATGATTTCCGATATCCCAAACGTTTCATGGAGCCGGTGAACGAAGGAGTGGCTGCCGGCAGGATTCCTGAAGGCCTCGATCAGGCGATCCTGGACTACTATGAATACCGCCAGTGGGACGGCGAGGGGAAACCTAAGCCTGAGCTAATTGCCCGCCTGGGGATGGAGGCATATATGTAATCACTATATGGTTGACGTATGTGGTTTGAGGAGAGACAATTCAACGGAGCTTTTGCAGGTATCGTTTATCAGGCTGATTATGGGTGAAACGAGAGCTCCAAAGAAGGTTCGTGCAGGTGGCGGTGTAGTTGCGGCATGGAATCCGCACAAGTGAGGAAGAAAAGATGAGAGCCCTCATCGGATCAGCAGATTGTGAAATCCCTCCCGGCGCATTGCTGTCGGATCTGGTCAAGGTATACGAAGAAAAACTGGCTCGCGAGCCCATGATCATGTCGATCAAGAAGAAGATAGGGAAGAGCCTTCTGGTTTTCATTGTGAATGGAACGGTCATACGTCCGGAACGGTTTGACGAGATCCGACTGGAGGCCGGAGACGACGTGCGCATCATTCATCCCGTCTCCGGGGGATGACCAAAGAAATAGTGGGCTGACCCCAGCTTTCCAGGGTTATGCCGAGATTGTCAATTCCTTGGTTTACTGTAGGTTCATGGTCTTTGACGGTTTTACCCTTAAAGACCTTCTTGGCACGTGGAATGCCACTATCGGTTTGAATTGGTCTATGGATCGATTTCGGAAAGCAGGTGAACGAATTTTTGATCTCAATAAACTTCTCAATCTTCACTATGGGAAGATGAATGCCGATGATCTGGTTTTTCCTCAGGGACTGATGGAGCCGAAGCCTGATGGTGTATGCGCAGGCATTATTCCAGAAGGATATGAAAAGGCGATCGACGATTACTACAAAGTACGTGGATGGGACAATAAGGGTACCCTGCAAAGGAAACTCGCTGAACTCGGGTTCGATAACCTTCTTCGAAAGCGGGCTACAGCCTGACTGAGATGTGTGTGGGCGTGCTTTATGCGCTGATGTTCGGGATATATTCAGGCCCGGTCATATGATGGAGCTTGTTCGGGACAAGGTTTTTCAGAGTGTCGCAAGACTCAGGAAATTCCCGGTCCACAGCAAGCTTCGCGCATTGTTTAGGTTGGAGTATTTTATTAATCCATAAGAATTTTGGCACATTATTGAAGGAGTGAATAAATGACATTTGATGCTTCTAAAACAGCAATTGTACTCATTGAACCACAGAATGATTTCCTCAAACCAGGGGGTACGATGTACCAATACATAAAGGATCAGTTGGCGGAAAGGGATGTGATCGGAAATCTCCAGAGGCTCTTAAAAGGGGCCAGGGAAAAAGGCGTGAAAATATTTTATGTCCCGTTTCATGGTTTTGAGGATGGCTTCCCGGAACTGAAAAAAGGGGGCCCGGGCTGCACCGGATTGAGAGGCATCGAGATGGACATGAAAGCTGACTGGGGAACTGGCGCCTGGCTAAAGGGGACCCCTGGACCTGAGATTATCGATGAACTCACACCTCAAAAGGGAGATGTCGTTGTGGAAGGAAAAAAGACACTCGACGCCTTCCATTCAACGGCCCTGGATTATCTCTTGCGGGCCAATGAGATCGAGCATGTTGCTTTTACCGGCTTCCATACCAACTGGTGTGTGGAATCAAGTGCAAGGTCAGCCTATGATAAGGGATATCGGGTGATCGTCATCGGAGATTGCACTGGGACTGATACCGAGGAAGAGCAGTCGTACGCGGAAAAATTCATATTTCCAAAAATTGGAACAGTCATGAACTCGAAAGAGTTCTTGAACGCAGTGGGTTAACTCTGAAACGAGGTCCATTCAAAAATACCGTTTGGATTGAACCAATACGGCGCTTCAGCAATACAAGAAAGTTAAAGTCTAAGAGGCATACGTGATGAACCAAGCTGAAAAGATTATCGCGGAGTGGATTCCCACAAAGATCCATTTTGGTGAGGGCTCTATCGGAAAAATTGGTAATATCATAAAAGATTACTCGGACAATGCTCTTGTGGTTATTGGAGTGGGGTCTGTCAAGAAGTCAGGATTGATGGAAAAGATAGCTGCTATTTTAGACACAGTATCCATCAGATATAGAGTTGTCGAAGGTGTAGAACCGAATCCGAGCAAAGAAACCGTGTACAGAATCGCCTATCATTTGCTGGCCGGAAATTTCAAATGCCTGGTGGCGATTGGTGGAGGTTCTGTCATAGACGCAGCCAAGGCAGCTGCGGTACTGGGATCCATAAGAGAAGGCGAACTGGATGATTATTTTGGTGTGGGTATGGTCTCCAAGAAGGTCAAACGAACCATGGATATCATCGCCGTTCCCACAACTAGCGGCACTGGCAGCGAGATTACGAAATTTTCCGTAATCACGGATACGAATTTACACGTGAAGAAACTGATCTTTGATGAGGCCATCGTCGCCACTGAAGCCATCGTGGATCCGGAACTCACCTACTCATGCGGCAGGCATGTTACGCTGGTTTCGGGACTTGACACCATGACCCACCTTATCGAAGGTTATCTCAACACGGTTGATGATGGCGTCGATCCTGAGGCGAACGAAAGGGCTCTGAGGGGACTGAAACTTCTGTTTGAGGCGTTGCCGCGAGTGGTTAAGGATGGAAATGACACAGAGGCACGACAGCTGATGTCCTTGGCAAGCACGCTGGGAGGGACGGTTTTATTCTTTAAACAGGCAGGCGGGCCGCATCTCAATTCGTTCAGTTGGTGTAATGTGATGGATCATGGAGAAGCGTGCGCGGTGATGCTGCCGTACTATGCAGCCTATTACGCGCCGACTGTCACAGACAAACTGAAAACCTTGACCGACATACTCGGTGTTGACGCGTCCGGAAATCCCGCAAGAGATTTTGCCGAGGCCCTGCTGAATTTTTATAAGAAGTTGGAGTTTCCGCTGACATTGAGGGAATTCAGCGATTTTTCACTAGATTTGATCGATAAGGCCATCGGAGATGCCTCACAAAACAAGATGAAACTCGAAGCAATGCCGAGGCCTGTTCCAGCTGATAACAGCGAGAAGGTTTTGCGAACCATCATTGAGGGTGCGTATTACGGAACATTGGACGATATCTTAAAACTCTAATCATTGAAATGGGAGGTTTTCTTACCACCATAAATGTCCATGACTGCACTTCGACCGACACTGAAGAAGAACAGAGTTACGCGGAGAAGCTCATCTTCCCTAAAATGGGGATTGTTGTGACGTTAAATGGATTGGTGGGCGCTGTGGAATAGTGTTCCAACGGTTCAGGTCTATCAAAAGGGGCTAAGGTTTGAGGATAGAATTCGGGCTTAGAAGGTCCTACTTTAGATTACCGAGGAGGGGCAAAACACATTGCCTCCTCAGGAGCAGTGTTGAGATGGCTCCGTTGACAGTTTAATGTTCGGAGGTCTCAGATTCCAGTTATCATGCTTCCTGATACTTTATGCGGTAGAAAACAGAATACCACGGGTTTACCCGTGGATGCATGAACCGGCGGTGGTATACTGCCACCATGGAATTAGAAAAGAAAAATGGGGAGCGAAATTTAGACATGATAAAAGGTATTGGGCATATAGGGATTGCGGTCAAAGATATAGAAGAGAGTATTGCAACTATTACTAAGGCACTTGGCATTCCTGCTCCTTCAATACGAGACGTCCGCGAAAAACAAATGAAAGTAGCACTGCTGATGCTAAATGAGATAGGATTGGAAGTGATTGAGGATTATAGTGAAAATGGTGAATTCTTCCAGTTTGTGCATGATAGGGGCAACGCGATCCATCATTTTTGCCTACTGACGGACAACATCGAAGCTGACATAGAAGCTCTGAAAGAACGAGGAGTCGAAATGGCTGATGAGAGACCTAGGATTGGACTGCGAGGCAAAAAGATTGCTTTTACTAAGCCGAGTGCGCTAAATGGTATTCCATTTGAATTATCGGAGGAATAAAGGATAGATCTTCCAGTGAATGTAGACAAGACCTGTTTGATGGAGGAATACGGACCATTTGAGGTGCTCACACTTGGATTATGATTTGCGGACATTCAGCATTCCAAGAGCTTTTTCGGATGGAATCCGGCCAGGGAATGCGGTTCGGCTCCAGTTGGGAGTCATGTTGACACATTATTCGGGGTTAAGAGTACCTGTCAAAAGCTTATGTCAGTGAAAGGGAGTGTAATGCAACAGAGCGGGAGCGCCGCCGGTTGGATCGAAATGAGTATAAAAAGGTTCTGTTCGGAGTCCACTGAGAATTCGCTCAAGAATGGCTCCCGCGAAAGAGCATGGGGGGAGCCGATTGTGGGCTTTTCAAAAGGGGATGATCCGCTCTACCTCCAGATAAGCGAAAACATAGGACCGTTTTACCTCACGCCGATGAATGCCTTCAACAGGGTGTTTCCCGACGTGAAAACATCTCCCGATGCGCTCACCGTAATAAGCTGGATTTTGCCTCAGACCAGTGAAACCAAAAGAGACCATCGGAAGGAAAGGACCTATCCCTCCGAAAGATGGGCAAGATCAAGGCTCTTCGGGGAAGACTTCAATTCGAAGCTGCGCCGGGAAGTTGTAATGACATTGAAGAATTCCGGATTCAATTCCGTGGCACCTGTCGAAACCCCCTTCTGGTCATTGCAGACTTCCGACCGATACGGCTTGTGTTCGAACTGGTCGGAACGGCATGCGGCCTACGTTTCAGGCCTGGGCACATTTGGCCTGTGCGACGGTCTCATAACCCCCGTTGGCAAAGCAATACGCAGCGGGAGTGTAATTGCGCAAATCACCGTAGAACCGACTATCAGACCCTATACGGACCATCATCAATACTGCCTTTTTTTCACCAGCGGGAAATGCGGCAAATGCATCAGGCGATGCCCCGCCGGAGCAGTCACCGAAAAGGGCCACGACAAGGTGAAGTGTTATGCTTATCTCCAGGAGACTCTGAAGTACGTAAAGAATAGCTTCGGCATAGAAACCTATGCCTGTGGTCTTTGCCAGACGGGTGTTCCCTGCGAATCCATAATACCTACTGATAACGGAAAACGTATAACTGAAGCAGATGCTGCCAAGCAACCCGAAGTTTCTTGATCGGGCCAACTTCAGCGCTCCGGCACCCTGCATGCACTAAAGTTGACGCTCAATGCAGCTCAAGGAGGTCGACATGCCACCTGCGGATAAAAAAAGCTGTATAGTCGAGGACAGGGAGATTCTGCATGGGGAATTCTGTTCGATCAGAGACAAGTGCTTCGTTTCTTTCGATGGAAAATTAGTGGAAAACTACAATAACATTCACGGTGGCATTGCAGGTGGCGGCACAGGCGGGGACTGGGGGTGAAGACCGGGAAGGGATTCTACACATATCCCAATCCGGAGTTCCTCGATCCCGACTTTTCGAATCCGAAGAAATAGGGAGGAAGAGTATGAAGGAAAAAGCCATCGTCACTGCCGCGATTACCGGCGGCATTCACACTCCTACGATGTCCGATTATCTCCCCATAACGCCCAAGCAGATTTCCGATGAGGCTGTGAGGGCTTATGAGGCAGGGGCTGCCGTCTGCCATATCCATGCCCGTAATCCCGAGACGGGGATGCCCTCCCCTGATCTGAACCTCATGAAGGAAATCATCACGGGCATTAAGAGCCGCTGCAACATAGTCGTCTGCATCACGACAGGCGGGGGACTGGGAATGACGACGGAGCAGCGCGTCGCGCCGGTGACTCTTTACGGGCCGGAACTTGCATCGTTCAACGCAGGTTCCATAAACTTCGCCCTGTTTCCAGCGATCCAGAGATTCAAGGAGTGGAAGTTTGAATGGGAGAAACAGTATCTAGGCATGACAGAGGATTTCATCTACGCCAATACCTTCAAGTCTATGAAGGAATACTGTGGGAAGTTTAATGAGAGGGGCACCAAACCTGAGTTCGAGATTTTCGACGCCGGGATGGTGAACAATGTGGCGTTCATGATCCAGGCGGGGTACGTCAAAAAGCCGGTTTATATCCAGTTTGTCATGGGGGTCCTGGGCGGCATCACGCCGAGTCCGGAGAATCTGCTTTTTCTCGTGGACTATGCGAAGAAGCTCATCGGGGATTTCGAGTTTTCCGTCTGCGTCGCCGGCCGGGCCCAGTTTCCCATCTGCACGCAATCGCTGCTCATCGGCGGAAATGCACGAGTCGGTCTTGAGGACAATCTGTACCTTGAAAAGGGCCAGGTGGCGAAAAGCAACGCCGAGCAGGTGGCCAAGATGGTCCGCATAGCCAGAGAACT
>JBEKPW010000146.1:0-13907 GCA_049520315.1 Syntrophobacteraceae bacterium | reverse complement strand
ACACGTTATCGACGGTGATTGTTTCGGAACCGGGTCCCCGGCTGCAAATTATGAGGTAATAAAAATCGAAGTCGTCTTTCTTAATCATCTGCTTCTCCCATTTTTCAATCCTGTACGCGGGCACTGATACGGCGAAGACGTCATTTCCTTCGGGGATGCCTGTCACTGAAAGTTTTCATCCAGTAAATCAAAACCTGCTTCGCCTGCTGTTCGCTTAGGTCAGGAAATTGCAGCAGGATGAACGGCACGGCGCCGAACATGTTTGTTATGCCCGATTCCCTAAGCCGGTCCAGGTAACGCAAATGTTCTTCCGTCAAGTATTCCGGTTTATCCACTGCCAAAGCTCCTCTCCTCACAGGCTGGATATGTACGACACTTCCTGAAGCCCACTGGTACAGGACCCCGGGGAAGCGAATGTCAATGCGGTGTCTGTCATGGCTCCTGCTTTTTAGCGTCGCGCTGATGCACGGACCCACTCACGGTATCCGAGGCGGGTGTCCCCGTTTGCTACCTCATATTTCCAATCCTCAGAGGAGAACTGAGGATCGTCCTCCCAATGGGAAATAGTAGCTGTGGCGGCTTTGGCGTGCTTGTGCGTAACCGGCTGGTCCCCGGCAATGCGACTCATTCGATTTTCTCCGGTTCCGAGCAGGTCAATGGAGGTGTAATTCCCTTGCTCATCGCAAACGTCAAAAACCGTTGCGGTCGAATTGGGGTCCCGGTGGATCTCCAAAGCCTGCATGGCGGCTTCCACAGGTGACTCCGCCTCAATATCGATTCTCCAGTTCACGTTATAAGTTGTCATGCCGCCTCTTTTTCTTCTTCCCGCTTCCCGTGGTTTCTATCTCTCTGCTTCGAAGTTCACCTCTGCGACCAGCAAACACTTCTGAAACTCTATTCCTTGCTGATTGCACAAATGCATGAGATCGGTAAGCAGGTCGTTTATTTTGGAAACAAGGTCGTCTTCTTCCTCTGAATATGCTGCTTCCAGCGCAGTAATTGCCCGGCTAATCCTCATTTCGTTGTCCATGAAATTCTCCCGTTAGAGTGTGACAGTGCCGGCACAAAGACTCTTTTCCATGAGATCAAGTTCATGGCTGGTGTATTTCCCAGTTAAGACGACGGTGCGATTTATCTCGCCTTCCTTGAGCGAGTTTGAAATGCTCGCGCCGGGACCAAACTCTGTGTAATAGCAAACGTAAGCTTTGCCATTCACATCATTGCCTCTCGCGTAGATCCTGGTGACCCGCCGCCAGTGCCCGAAACAGTCAGGGGCCAGATCACCTTCCTTGAGGACTTCTATTGCAGAGCGTGTAGGGATATAGATCTCAGGCATCTCAATATTCCTCGGGAAGCAGGATGCATGTTGACGATCGGTCCGCTTCGGTGATTATCCAAATACAATTGTCACCGTGGCCTTTGCAGGGCTTAGCGGGGTCGATTGGGTAAGCTGAAAGAATACGGGTTCCCTCGTGCGTGGCCCGATTGTTAAGTTCTGCATCCTCGGGGCAAACATTTCCAAAATTTCCATGGGCATGCAGTGCGAGACATTCCAATAAGCGTTCGGGCGGTACAGCTTCCAGCGCGCCGGGTGTTGCTACGATCTGGCCAAGACTGAAATTCTTAAAGGTGGTATTCAT
Organism: Syntrophobacteraceae bacterium; assembly: GCA_049520315.1. Taxonomy (GTDB): domain Bacteria; phylum Desulfobacterota; class Syntrophobacteria; order Syntrophobacterales; family Syntrophobacteraceae; genus SbD1. Next base: position 12,267 of record JBEKPW010000146.1, on the reverse strand, counting down.
GCTTTTTTTCCTCGACTTATTCCAGGAAGCCGGTCAGAGCCGACCTGACAGCCCTAACCGTGTATATCGCTCCGTCCGGGGTCGTCTCCAAAGCGTAGGACTTTATGAACCGGCGTGCAGCCACAGTCGCATTAATGTGCTTATCCCGAATCTGGTACGCGTAGGACATTGCGGCTCGGTAGAGTAGTTCATCATCCCCCAGCCACAGCGCCACATTCCAGCAGTTCCAGCAGTGGTGACCATTGTAGGGTTTTGGTTTCATGCCGCCTCGTTTTTACTGTGGCACTTAAAGAACTCCTCAACCCTGTCGGGCAAAAGCTCCGGTGTTTCAGCGTACATCCGCGCCTTGTCCCCATCAGGGCTTGTGAACAGTTCATTTTCGGGCGCATCGTCGGTGTCATAGTCTACAAACAGGACCTCGATCCCATCCGCATCAGACATGACGCTGGTTATCAGACCGCCCTCGATTGTGACAACGATTCGCCTCATGCTGTTTTCTCCTTTTCCCACTCCTTGTGGAGTTCGTCCCAAATTTGCTCTTGGTCTATGCTGGTCAACTGTCCGTACATCTGGGAATTGAGGAACCAGAACAGACGTCTCACGCGTGAGTCCTTTCTCACAGGCTCTTCCAGGATCGTATTGGTATTATGTTCACGGATAATCTCGATCAGCCGCTTCAACGCAACCAGCGAATTGATCGCCATACCCTCATCAAATATGGTTTCCTCAATGTTCATGGCTCTTTTCCTTGCTCGTAGTATCGTCCGATTATGGAGAGACGGTCCCGTACCGGCACCTGTCCTCCTTTAGGCTTCAATCTTGAACCTCCTTCTCTGTGCCCTCTTGGATGGACGCATTATCATTTTGTGTCTCCGGTTTCCGTGTAGCGATACTCATCAAGGCGAGTAAGATCGAACAGATCGGTCTCGAACCGGATGTCTGCATTCTTGAGATACGCCGTCCAAAACATTTCATTGGGATTTCTCATGCAGATTTCGATCATGAGAGCATCGACCGGTATGTAGCGGTTGGAGTCGGGGGCAAGAGATTTCATCCCCTCTGGCAGGTCGTCTAACAAGATGGCCGATCCATTATCGAGAGCATCCCCGAATTCGTAGTCGAACAGATCAACGTCGTAGAACACGGCCATGGGGTTGAAATATGTGATGTAGTTTGGCGTTGGCTCTCCGAGTTCCAGTATTTGCATGCCTTTGTCGCGGTAGGTTCTAAGGAATTCAAGGTTCTCCAGGTTAACTATTGCTATTGGAGTGAGATCGTAAAATTCGTCGGAAACATGGGTTTTGAGCAAAAGATACGGCATGTGTCCTCCTCTAGTCTTCGTCCCGGCCGGAAAGGAGCGGCAAGACCTGCATTTCGTAGGACTCTTGGCCTTCTTTTTCCTTGTAATAAATCTCGATTGCGTCCAGTTTTTCAGATGGAATCTTGCCTACATCGGCCGGCATCTCATGCCAGTATTCACTCACAAACTCATACAGCTCGTCGATGGCCCGGCCCTGATCTTCACAAGCGAAGAAATTGCGACCATTGGGGAACTCGATTACCAGAAGGATCACATCGCGGGGTCTCTCATGAACCAGGCCTTGGATTTCTTTGATGGACAAATCGAGATTCCTAACAGCAGCAGCTAAATCGCCCTGTTCCCAATTCGATACCACTTGCTTAGCCGCCGCCAGGAGCTTCCCGCAGCCTTTAAAAATCGGAACGTCCATTTCCATCACGTACGCTCCTCCTCTGGTTTCGCCTTCATTACCTTCAGTCTTCACCGGCTTCATTCTTAGTCTCCTCGACTTTGAAGTCCCTGACACTTATGAGCTTGAAGACGTTCGTCCATTCGGCGCCGCAGGCTGTGCACCAAACTGCCTGCGTAATAAACAGCCCATCCTGCTCAAAAGGACCGCCTTCAATGGAGTAGTCATGGCAGTTGCAGCAGCCATCACCTTGCTCCAAGTACATTTCAAGCCGTTTCGGGGTGCTCATCGGCACTCTCCTTGTCGCCACGGACCTTTGGAATCGTGGGACCATCTTGTGGCAGGACGATGTCATCGGCGCCGATAAGCCTAAAGATGTCGTTCCACTCGCTGCCGCAGTCGTAGCACTGAACCGACTGCCATGCTTCCCTGCCTTCCGATTCAATTTTGCCGGCAGAAATATTCCCGCTCCCGCAATTGATGCAGAAGCTGCCAGCCGCCTCTATGTACTCTTTCTTTTTCGCCCGGCTAATCATCTGACTCTTCCTCCCAGAACTTCTCGGCTTCGGCAAACTTCTCCGCAACGTAATCGGGATTGACCTCGAGACTTTCCTCTCGATAGATGGTGTCGTCTGTGTCCTCATCGACCTTCAAAATTGAGATATCGATCGGAACATCACTCACCACTGAAGCAAGAAGCCCACGATGTATTGTGACCACGATCCTGGGCTTTCTCGGCTCATAGGCAATTCGAGGAATCGAGTGGCTGGAGCCGGCTGCACTCCAAAGGGTTGTGCCGCTTTCGTACTGGGTCTGATATTCGCAGTGGCCAATTCCGGCTTTTACCAGGTACCTTGCGGCCATCCAGATATTTTGGATATAGGGATCTTCGTGTTCACAGTTCTCAAGGAATTTTTCCAGGGTTGCCGCGCGCTTGTCCGGCGCGTCGTTAATCTCGATCATCGCTTCTCACTCCCACGAGTTTTGGGTTAGCGCCATCAAGGTCTGTGAAGCTCACCTTTTCATTGCATTCGGGGTGTGCGTATTTAAGACCGGTCTTTGTTTGCCAAGGGCACATCCGATGCTTCCAACCGCGAATGGCGCAGTGAACACAGGTGGCTTTGCCATCATCAATCATGCCGCCTCCCGGATGATCTGGTCTATGACCGCCTTGGCCTCGGGTATAACGTAGTCTTCCGGGTCCCCGAAAAATCCCCAGCAGCCATCGATGACTTTACCGGCTTGTCGTTCCCCCTTTGTTATCTCGTAGCCATAGACATTGCCTGTGAGATAGTGGTCATATTCTTCGACTTCGCCTTCCAGCAGCTTCTTTACTTTTTCGAGAATCTTCCGGGTTACTCGATGAACGTTGTATTCCTTCCGGACATTCTCTTTGGTGACATAGATGTAGCCGAGCATTCCCCAATCCCAGCCTTGGGGATCACAAGCCCTGAACCTTTCGCTTTCCGTGCTCATTGTGATTCCGCTGTGATCGAACAGGTACAAAGGCAGGCAGATTAGCTTTTCTTCTTTCAAGAATGCCGCGAATTCATCGGGGTCTCGGAACTCATGCCGATCGCCAAGATCATAGCGCCGATGGAAGCAAACCATGGTGCCGAGGTGGTCGAACTCTTTGCGCAGGTTAGGTGCGTCCCCATCGGGAAAGATGTTTATGAAGTGGCCCTTGTACTCGATTGAATGGATGCATTGCATAGATCGTCTCCTACCGCGACAACTAGACTCAAACCTGACAGGCAAGCTTCCCGCCAATAACTGGCACTTTCTAAAGCATTTTTGAGAGCCTGTAAGAGCTCCTCTTTGCTGAGTACCGCGAGATTTTCGGAAAAATATGTGAGAACAGGGTCAGGCATTGTTGTTCGCCTTTTCAATAAGGGCGGCCCGTACCAGCGCCGCCCCGCGCCTCCTGCACAAAGAATGTAAAGGGCTAGAACCGAGATGGGAGCGATTTCACTCTCGACTGTTCAGGGACGTTATCGCCGGACTTTTCAAGCTGTTCCTTTCGCCACGATTCCTGAAGCTCCTGCTCCACAGCGAAAGCTGAAAGAAGCTGCATGCTGTCCTGTAGTGCACGCCCGTTACCAAAAAATGAATCCATGAGGTGAGGATGAAAGAACATGTGTTCCCCTTTCTAACGAATTTGAAAGTTCTCGCAGTTCCCCTAAGAAAAGGGTGGCCAGTAACAAGAACCGCCCTGATCTCATCTTAGTTCTTCAGTTATCCCTCGTGTCACCCGGCAATGGACAACCTCTGTGATTTCGACGTATCCTTTGGCTTTGAGCCGGGCGAGCTGTTCGGCGAATTCCTCCATGCCTTCCATGTCTTCTGCTTCAAGTGCTTCTGTCGATACCTCACCTTCGAGCCTATCTTCTTCGAATTGCTCAACGCTTCGGGACTCAGGGTGTGTGAAAAACCGGGAAGCGGATACTGTGTCGTTACCAAAGTCCAGAATATAAACCCTCTTTACTGCCTCCATTGTTCGAACTCCCCTAAGGAAAGGGCGGCCCCTGTGTAAGAACCGCCCTGATCCAGCCTACTCAGCCGGTTGCTCGGGCTGTGCTTCGGCTGGTTGTGCTTCGGGCACTGGCTCGATCTTGTCGGCGAAAATCAGCTTGCCGTCTGCCGTCTTGCTTACGACCCGATCCTTCCAGTGCGAATACCGAGGATTCAATGCATCCGTGAGAAAAGTGGAAGCGCCGTTCTTATTCACTTCCGGATGCTGTTTCATGATCAGCGCCAGCAATTCCTTCTTATCAAGATTTCCGAGTTCCAACTGTTGCTCAATCAGGGCGATGTAGGGACGCTTGCTGACTTTCGGGGGTTTGGGTGCTGCTGCTTGGTTCTTCGTCTTCTCCTTAACCCAATTTTCGAAGTCCCCACCACCTTCGAGCACAACCAGGTTTACATCCTGTCGGCCCATCTCGGCCCGGCTAAAATCTTCACCTTCATATCCGAGTTCTCGGAGGACCTTCATCACATTTCCGATGAATACCTCATCGTCGCAAAGATCATTGTTGTCTTCACCCGAATACCTCACGAACAAATCAGGCACTGAAGGAACGGAAAGATTACACGTCCGAATGGCCCCCTTACTGTCAGCTATTTCAATTCCTTCTTTCAGGATAAGTGCATCTGCCTGAGTAACTACTACAACCGTTTCTCCCGCTGTGGTATTCGCTTCCTGACCTTCGGTCTGCTCCGCAAATATCTCGGCCTCCGTGCTTTCAACTATCGTTGCCGGTATTTCCTGACCTTCGGCTGCGGTGGTAACTTCCTGACCTTCAACCTGCGTGACGTTCATAGTATTTTCTCCTTTTCTGTTATCAACTTCCTGATTTTGTGCCTGTGTACCATCGACCTTTGTTTTCCTCGCCTTGGACTTTGATTTTCGATTAGCAGCAAGTTCACTGGACGCTACGTCTGGACGAATTGTTCCTTTTCTGGGCATGACTTTCTCCTTTAGAAGAAGGGCGGTGCAGAAAATCCGCTCTTTACCTGGTTTATTTGGACTTGAGTTTATCTAACAGTTCCTCAGCCTCTTTTGAATTATCGACAGGGATTACCAACTACATATAAACCGTCACTCTTGCGCGTAACCCTGTATTCGCCATCTGTTTGGATTTCCATTCCGTCCGTGAACTTGATGCTGCTCATCTTTTAATGTCACCCTCTGTACTGATATAAGGAAAACCCAATCTCTTAAGTTAATTATATAACCTTCTCACTCGAAATAAAAGCATCAAATTAGACAATATGCCTTTTATTTTAGATACTTGTAGGCAATATGATAAACTAATTCTTCTAAGAGTAGAATAATGTCTAGATATGCAAATTTATCTAACCGTGGATAAGTGAGTGTTCGTACTTACGAATAGCTCCGCTGAAATGAAAAGCCCCGGCGAGTGGAGTCACAGAGGCTCTATGAGGTTGAGTGGGAGGCTTGCGTTAGGATTGATAGAGACTTTCTGCTGTGCCGGAGATATTGGTCAAGGTTTGATACTGATGGAAAAGTATAACGGAAATCGGCCAGGATTATTCAATAAAAGAAAAAAGGTTGCGAGAACTGACCCCCTCTGAAGGTTGCGGGTTCAACACATCCGGATCATTTCCGTTCTGCTTGCTCGCCTGATCAGGATTTTCACCTTTGGCAAGCTGTTGTTTAATGTCGTTGGCCTTGAAATCTGGTATTCTCGCAATTGACTCTCTCGCGTTGCACGAGTATGGTTTTCCTCGAGGCGAGTCTTTTCCACTCGCATATTTTCCGTGACCACATTGGCAGGTTGCGTGAGTAATGGCATGCAAGTCGAGGCAGAAATTCGGGAGTCAGGAAGAGGGAATCTCATGGACACTGATCTCCAGATAGACAGAGCCATCAGAATTGGACACCAGAATAAAGAGATAATTGAACTGGCACGGAATTGGTGTCGGCATCTGAACGCCGAGAGCCATGGGGGCGTTGGTTTAATAGAGCAAGCTACAGGGTTACCAATCGGCATGCGCGGTTTCAGATGCCCACATGCTAGAGCAGCCGGGATGGCAGGAATGGATCTCCGGCGCATTGTCCTCGATTTCTATGATCGAAATTGCAAAGGCTGTGACCAAAGATTGCCTGGCACTTTCCCGAACTTGTCGATTTTAGTCGCAGAACGCGATCGCGCTAGCAAGCTTAGGGAAGAAAACGCTCAAGTTGCAGCGGAATACGAGGGAGCAGAGATCGAGGCTCGCTCGAAGCGTCGCGCTACTCTTAGCACGGCGGGAAATGGTGCCAACGCAGGAATTTTTGACATAATTGATCGACTTGATCATACCAGCGACCATGTAGAAAAAAATATCTTGGTCGAAACGGCTAAAGCGGTACCTGAAAGGTTTGATGCAGAAGTACAATCGGCTCTCCTTGAACTTGCTGATGTAGGGGGTTGGACACGAACTGAGGCTGCATTGGAGAGCCTAATGTATGTGGAATGTAACCGCGTCGCGCTGACAACAGCCGCTCTTCAAGCTCTTGCTCGGTTTGAAGCGGTGCATGTAGCCGGGGTTATTGTGGGCAAGTGGCTCCAGCAGTCCCACAAAGAGCACCTGCTTGCCGCTGTTCCTGCACTGGTACACCTGGCCGCTCCCAGGCGCATTATCGGCCTGCCTTATAATGAAGCCCTATCTGCTGAAACCGTGCCTTTGATGGCAGCATATAACTTATTTCCTGAGATAGTCTATTATGGGCTAAGGGATCTTCTCCAATGCTCCGACAAGACTGAAAGATTTCGCGCTTGCAAGGCAATAAAAGCGATCATCCAGCACGATCCGGACTTTGGCCTTCAAATAGCCAATGATTTGATTCGGTCATTAACCCTGCCCGATGACCCTTATGATGAAGGTTATGCCGGCAGTGCGGCGACCGAGGCGCTGGCAGGGGCTATGCTTTTCCGCCCAGTGGCGATTGATGAAATAATCCAAAAGGCCCTTGGCGCCACGAGTGATCCCATTGCTGCAAGGTTATTCGAAGTGTTTACAACGCTACTCAGAGACCTAATCTGGCCTGAGGGGGAGCGAGACTTATGTCACGCGGACGAATTGGTGTTCAAAAGAATTGTCGATACTTTACTCTCACGGCCAAATGACAATAGGTTCAGGGATGCTGCCATATTTGTGCGAGATCACGTCCGATATCTTCCGATGCCTTTGCTTCAAAGCCAAACAGACAGTCTGCTCGGTGCAGCAGCCCTTATCGCCGAAGATCTCGAAAAGCCGTACAGCTTCCTCTTGGACCAACGGCCCAGCGAGGTAAAAAACATCGAAGCCTATTCTCGAGAAACACACCTCTCGATTGGCATTGACGCCACTTCAGAAGCGCTAGGCTTTATTGCACTCCAGAAACCAAAGGAGTTGGGGGCACAAATTGTCCAAACCCTTCAGAATCTCGGAGAGCAGCACACTCAATTTAGGAGAGCTCTCGTAAGAGCGCTAGGGATTTTCGGGCACAGCCGAGAAGGGCTTCCTATTGTACTTCCAGCACTTTATTCATCCATGATGGACATCTCTCAAATCGTTAGAGCAGAGGCGGCAAGAGCCTACGGGGAAATCGCGAAGCGTGTCTCTGACGATTTACCGCACTTAGTCCACCAGAGTTTCCTTGTTCTGCTAAGTGATCCTTTTTGTATCGTTCACAGCAGTGCTATCGAAGCATTGAGGGAGGTTGACTTTCCTAGTTCGTTCAGACATGAATTGATTAGGAGGCTATTAGCAATTATTCATGCATATACGATGAAGAAAAATGATAGACTGCTATCAGCCTGCATTAAACTCCTTATTTCTGTGAGCAATGATAACGATAGTTTCACGCCTGCAATTATCAATGCCATCATTCCTATTCTAGATGGCATGAATTCGTATGAGGCTGGTCGTTTAATTAAATATTGCGGCGACACTCTCCGCGTAGGTCCAGGGTATGGTGATCTTCTCTGTAAGATCTTACAAGATCATGAAACCTATATGGGAGACGTCGGCCATTTACTCCAAGAGCTTTCAATGCTTCCTGCTGACGAAATAAATCGACTCGGAGAAGAGATTCAAAAAGTGGAAAAAGTCGGTACAAAACACAGGGTTCAGATTACTCCCGAACTGTTGGAGATCTTAAGCAGCAGCGGCGAGTGGCCCAAATGTGTAGAGACAGCAGGGCAAGCGGTTCAACGTTTTGAAGATACTCAATGGGATCGGCCTCGGAAACTGCGGGCACTGATGCATCTAAGGGCCTCCGAACTCGAATTAGCTGCCGCTGAGCAAAATACGGTGGAGGTTCTTGACTCTTCAAAGCGGTTGCAAGGCACAATCCAGGAGATCATTCAAGATGAAAAGGACAACGAACAAGTACGAAGCCCCTTATACGGTATTCTTCGCTAGGGCTAGATCGGTTGATATCCTCAGTTCTATAGCTGAAGGCAAAAGCGAATATGACTCGCTTCAAAAAGTTACAGAACTGATGAGAGAGGCTGCAACGCTACTCGGAGAAAATGCAGCTGGCAAGAGATTTAATCAATTTACAATTCTCCTTGACATATTGCGCTATCTAGTGCAGTGGGCCAATGCCATCCGATCGGCGGAAATCGATCCGGATCGCTATTTACGGGCGGCCAAACAGCTTGGAAAAGACCTCTCAAGGACAATCGAGAATGATCCTGGTGCACGCCAAATGTGCCGCGTTCTATCGATGGTCAACGAGGTAGCAGAAGTCGAGACTCTATCTGAAATTGCGCGGTTGCTGCTTTTTTTGCCCCTCCCTCTCCCGATTTTAATTGAACCACCGGTTTCGAGAATTACGAGAATTACATACCCGACCAAAGTCGATCCTGGGAAGAAAGATATTCCCGAAGTTTCAGTCGCTTTCGTATCTTTTTCCCTGAACAATGCCAGTTTTGCCGATCCCCATACTATCGAACCCTATACCTTGCATGACTTGGCTGTAGAAGCGAGAGTTTCCAGGTGGCCTGAAGGAGCTGAGAAATTGGTGCTCGATGTGGTTTCTGTAGAGCCTCCAGACATTTATAAACTACCAACATTCATATTTACTAAACCAGATGGAACTCCCCCTTACTCGTTGCGCGAAGTGGGCCGAATGTTGTTACACGTTCCACAAGCATTTTTCTCGCGCCCACTCGAATTCTCTTATCGCGCTCGGTTTCTGCCAGAAGACCCTGGAGCTCAGGTCACCGTTGAAGGTCAGCGCCACTTGCACATCCAAACTTATGACCCAGAGGTGAATCCACAAACAGGTTTTAGAGAAGTGGATTTTCGGCTCAATACGATTAGGCAAGAGGCACGATCCTATTCAGGAGTTCGCGATAAAGAGTTGGGTTCTTTCCTTATAGCCTTAGGTGGCATTGGTCGCATTGCTGGGCAGGCCATTCAGGACAATCTGTTTCCCGGAACCTGGTCTGAGCGGCAATTCCAGGCTAAGGTGAAAGAATTACTTCGAAGTGATCCTAAAATTGGATCAGAGCTCGAAGAGCATCCTCACGCAGCCGGTGGAATAACGGATCTGTCTTTCCGAAAGATACGGATAGAACTAAAGGCCTCTGGAGAGACCTATTTAACTATTGATAAATCTCTAGAATTTTCAAATCAGCCGACTCAGTATGTAGTCGGAAGTGATCGTCGCTTCGGAATACTTTGTGTACTAGACCACTCACCAAAGAGAGTTGCTCCGGGTGCCGTGGCAAACGATATTGCACTGCAGCCTATGTGGCCTCCAGAAAACAATGGCGCTGGGGATCCCATCCTATTAGGTGTGGTCATTGTTCGGGGTAATTTAGCAAGACCAAGCGATCTGAGTCGTTAAAAGAACTGCCATTGTCCCCAATTCGTATATCTCTCCTCATATGACGTTCTGCGGTTAGCCATTCTGCGACTTTCTATCCATGGATCATATGGTGCAGTTTCAACTTCATTACCAGAGGATGCTCGATTGAAGAAAGGTGTTGACTGTTCTGTTCTCATTTCCGAACAGCTCAGTTGGGCCAAGTAGATCTGTGTCGGATGAGGATTTAAAGGAAGAGTAGTGAAACGAGGTCAAAGCCTGCTTCCAGAAAAACCCCGCTGATTCACCTGTCCGTCCCGGTACGATGCGAAATACCTCTTCGGAAAGAACCACGGCGAGAAGCCCGGTCTCGTTGGTACATTTTGGCATTTGACGGATTTCAGTCGTCCAGAACGTGTGAACAGTTCCTAAATCGGGGAACGGCATGGCAGTATGGCCGTTTCAGAGGTTCGGTCCTCCTACTCAAGCAAGTCGACGTATGTGTGATTGCCGTCCTGGTCATAGATATCGAAGGCGGTCGCAAGCGAAGCCGGGCCGCGGTGAATCTCCAAGGCCTTCCATGCAGCTTCCTCCGGTGTCGCCGCGTCTATCTCTATAGTCCACTTCACGGTATAGGTTTTCATAAGACATCCCTCATCGCAAATTTCGCCGCCGCTGATCTGCTGATGCTCTTCTCTTGCTCGGGCGGTGGTTTTCCATTCGCACATTCGGGAAACAAGAGAAATGTACTACAACGTCATTCCAGATAAGTCCTGACCCGACCAGGTCTTTAGTCCCAACACGAATATCCTCGCCGGCTGCTGGTGAAGCGTGCTGAGTAAATGGGGATTTAAGTATTGTGTCCCACCATTGCGTAGCTGCCTCGATAGATGCTCCGTTCAGGTCTGGTGCACTGAGTACCTCAAAGGCAAAACTTCGGGTCACTTTGTGGCAAGCCTGAGAAAACAGAACAGGGGTCCCAAGCATCTCCAGACCGAGGATACCCTGAGCGTTGATGAAGATCGCTCCTATCTGATGTTCTGCTGGACGGATTGCGTCCACGAATTCTTCCAGCCTATTCGCAACCCTTTCGCGACCTTCCCGGAAGTCTGAGGTCAAAGATTGAACTCCAAGCTCGTCTAAAGACGCGCTGACTTCATCCCATACCGCCCCTTGATCGCTTCGGAAACTGCCGCTTTCACGTACATTGGCGGTTACTGTCGCCATTTGTGCGGCACGAGATCTAGCCCGGAACACCGATCCTGCTGACTCGAAATCGGCCCTTTCATGCCGCCACCGTCCAGCTTGGATGCATGAGACAGGGATTTTCACTGAAGTACCTGCGAGAATCACCAAGGTAGTATTGATGATTCGATTCTGTTTTCCGCCGACAACTTCCTCTCCATCCAAAATGATTATGGGACGATCACTCGTGTTGTCCAGTAGGAGAAAAGGGACTTCTCCAGCCGGACTCGTTTCAGTAATCCTGGCCAAACCTCTTTCCAATACGCTTTCAAGCGGCTCCAATACTGGAAGCTCCGCAATCTCTTCGGTGAGAATCGGGATAACGCCGAGCCCCTGAACGCACTGCAAGTCGCCAAGGGAAATCGACTTTCGGATAATGTTTCGAAGAACACTCATTTGCCCTCCTTAAGGCTGTGATCTGCCAACATCGCGTGCATTTCTCTCAAAATCAACACCATGGCCCATGTATCCAAGTGGCAATAGTCGAGTAGTTCCGAATAAAGCCGCTGCTGCTCATTCAAATCCGGTTCTTGAATCATGCGGACCCAGGCGGCCGAAGCCATGTCGCCGCTGTTGATCGGCAGGTTCTCGTAGGAATATCCATCTATCAAAGCAGGAAGGACATTCTTGATGGAATATGAGCCGTTCAATTTCCAGTGATAGATGGACTTGTCACGGAATGGAACCATCAGGTCTCGGATATGTTCAACAACGGCGTTAATTTCGGCTCTATTTTCGGGAAATTTGGCGGCCAGTTCCTCTAATCGCTTGACCTCAAACGTCTTGTTCCAGGTCAGGATGCAGGCGCTGGGAGGGATCGCCGCAAGGAGATCGGACAGAAACTCCTCACAGGGGTTTTGCAGGTCCCTCGCGAGATATGCGTAATGGACGGGTTCCGCTCCTTCTTTTTCAATTACGTGAAGCGAAAATTGAAAAGGCAACTGCTCATACGGCTTCATGCCGTCGAACAGCGGAATAGGGACCATGTAAGTGGTTTCAAAGTCGAGG
>JBEKPW010000145.1:0-13916 GCA_049520315.1 Syntrophobacteraceae bacterium | reverse complement strand
CGTGCAGCCTCACGGCCACCCGCACATGACTCGGGGCCATAATGGAGCAGCTCCTCCTTTTATGTGGGGCTCTTTCATCCCCTACTCTATGCCGGTTTATCCCGGCGCTTTCGGCCCGACCCCAGACCGCAGAAGCACCCGACCCCGGACCGCAGAAGCAGGAGCATTTTCGAGCCGAATCCGACCCGGAAGCGCAGTTCACCTTTGTCCGGTCAAGTTACGGCATTATTCAGATTTGTCACTTTTTTGGAGTTGCTTATGTCAGTTCCTCAAGACGGTGTAGAAAGGGCGGCCTCCACCAGCAGGCGGAATTTTCTGCTGGCCCCCGTCATTTTCGGGGCAGGTGCGATTTTCAGTAAGGTCCTCCCGCTCCACGAGGCTTCGGCTCAAACGGCCGAAGCGCCGCAGACGCCCCTCAATGAGGCCTCACCGCCGGTAGCTGCCCCTAAGACCCATTACGGGCCAAGCGGCGTCAGCGAGGCTGTTGCCGAGGTCTATCAGAAAGCCCGGGCCGCTCTCTATCCGATCTGCCGAGTCTGTCCGCAATGCGACGGTGTGGCCTGCGCCGGCGAGTTTCCAGGTATCGGCGGATTGGGGTCGGGACTATCATTTCAGAATAATTTTAATGACCTGCGTCAGGTCAGGCTCAAGATGCGCATTCTAAATGCGGTGGGGCCGATAGACAGAAAACCTGATACATCGACCGTGCTGTTCGGCCACAAGATTTCCCTCCCCGCCATGGCCGCTCCTATCGGCGGTATGGGTACTAATTTCAGACACAGGATCTCCGACGCTGATTTTTTCGAGGCCATCGTCGGTGGATGCGTTGATGCCGGCACGATGGGCGCTGTAGGCGATGGGATCGATATGAAAGACACGATGCAAGTCTTCGAAAACATCGGCCGCCATCAAGGGCGTGCCATTGCCGGAATTAAACCGCGCCCGCAGGCAACCTTTCTCGAAATGATCAAAATGGCTGAAGCCCAGAATGCGGCCATGATAACCATCGACATCGATTCGGCCGGACGCTACATTAGATCTAATCCTACCTGGGGTACGAAAACCGTAGCTGAATTGAGCCAGCTCATCCATTCGACCAAGATCCCCTTCCTGATAAAGGGCATCATGTCCCCCGAAGACGCCGTGCGTGCCGCCGAAGCAGGAGCCGCAGGGATTGTCGTATCCAACCATGGAGGCCGGGTACTGGATGGTACTCCGGGAACTGCAGCAGTGCTCCCGGGCATCGCAAAGAAGGTGGGGGGTAAGATGATCATACTGGTTGATGGATGTGTCGCCTATGGCGTCGACGTCCTTAGATACCTGGCGCTCGGGGCCAACGGCGTCCTGGTCGGACGGCACCTTGTTCGTGCTGCTTTCGGCGGCGGGAGGAAAGGCGTCCAACTGTTCATGGAAACCATGCGCGACGAATTAGAAACTGCCATGGTGATGGTGGGAGCAGCGAATGTTCGCGCCATAAATCACACCTTCCTGGCATGATGAGGCCTGCCATGTCCCGATTTCTGACAGGGACCGGAGCGTACTTAACCGTGGCGCTTTTCATGCTTGGCCTGGCTGCCACGGTGAGCGCCGGCAGTCCTTCGGCGGTGGTGTACCGTGGCGGCGAGCAAGGCCGGGTAATTTTCGATCACCGTATGCATGCGGCCAAAGGCTATGTATGCCTGGATTGCCACACCAACTATGCCGGAACCGGCAAACAATTGTTCCAGACACGGAAACAAGGCCTGATTGACAGAGCCGTTCATGACCGCGATGAAAGCTGCTTTGCCTGCCACAATGACACTGTCGCTTCCACTGATTGCAAGACCTGCCACAGCCAAAGCCGGTAGAATGCCAGCGAAAGAGAGGGGTCACACCTGCACTCCTGACAATGGTGGGGAAGAAAGACTGGTTGCAGAGGAGACGAAACAGAGCAAATGTGCTGGAATGCTTGAGAGGGAGCTTGGGGCGTGAAAAGTGCAGGTTTGCCCCCCTCTCTCTTCATTGACTTGCCGATTGTGGTGGGCATCCCGCAATCAGGATGCTCCGATCATACAGTAAGATGCGTTGATTTCATCGTATTCGCAAGCTGTGTAAACATAATCCATTGATGATCCCACACACGATGTGATACTCTGAAACCTTCGAAAAGCGATTTGTTATCGGCTATCGGCATCCGGGATGCTCGAGGCTCAACTCGCAATTGCCGAGAGGTAGTTTTTTGACGGTGTATTGGCCAGCGGGGCCGGTGTCTTTTGCAGTCTGAAAGAACTCCAGGCCCATAGCCGATTGAATTCTCAAGCTCACCGCAGCGATTCAAAGGGGGAGGGCGGTCTACTCATGAGTGCTGACACATCAAAGTTCGATCCAAAGGATTTCAGTGACATTAATCCTGCCCACCGGCTTCTCATGGGACCGGGGCCAAGCGACGTTCCCGCAAAGGTGCTGCAGGCGATGGCCGCACCCTGCATCGGACACCTGGACCCCTATTTTCTGGAAACCATGAACGAGAATCAGCGACTGCTGCGCCATCTCTTTCAGACGCAAAACGACCTTACCATTCCGGTTTCGGCCACCGGCAGCGGCGGCATGGAAGCCTGCTTCGTCAACCTGGTGGAGCCCGGCGACGAGGTTGTAGTCGCCGTGAACGGCGTTTTCGGCACTCGCATGTGCGACATCGTCAATCGCATCGGCGGCAAATTGGTCAAGGTCGATGGCGAATGGGGCCGGGCCGTCGACCCGGAGGCGGTAGCCAAGGCTGTGAAGGGATGCAAGCCCAAGGTTGTAGCCGTGGTGCACGCCGAGACGTCTACCGGCGCTTGCACGCCGCTGGAAGACTTCTCGAAGATCGCTCACGATGCCGGGGCGCTATTCCTGGTGGATTGTGTCACCTCCCTTGCCGGGATGGATGTGCCTGTCGACCGGCTGAAGATCGATGCGGCTTACAGTGGTAGCCAGAAGTGCATCTCCTGTCCGCCGGGGCTTTCTCCGGTCACCTTCAGCGCCGACGCTGTCAAGGCCCTCGATCAGCGCAAGTATCCCGTGGTCAGCTGGTATCTCGATTTCAGCATGATACGCGACTACTGGGGCAGCCAGCGCAAGTATCACCACACCGCGCCGGTCAACATGGTCTATGCTATTCGCGAGGCACTGCGAATCATCGCCGAGGAAGGGCTCGAGGCGCGCTTTGCGCGGCATTGGCTGAACCACCGCGCCCTGGTAGCCGGGGTCGAAGCGATGGGGCTTTTGATGCTTGTACCTGAGAAGGAGCGGCTCCCGATGCTGAACGCCATCCGGATCCCGGACGGTGTAGACGATCTTAAGGTGCGCAAGGCGCTGCTGAGCGACTTTGGCATCGAGATCGGCGGAGGTCTGGGCCAGTTTGCCGGCAAGGTCTGGCGCGTCGGGCTGATGGGCCATTCCTGTCGCCGCAGGAACGTGTTCCTGTTCCTGGCCGCGCTGGAAGCCGTGCTGAAAGCCGAGGGCTTCAAAACCCGGCCGGGCGCCATCGAGGCGGCAACGGCGGTTTATGCGTCGGCATGATACGGCGCAAGAAAGCGACGCGGGGGTTTCCCTGCACCTCAGAGCCTTTCAAGGAGTTAAGCCACATCATCAGTGCGTTAAAAGAGCGGGGGACTTTTTTCACTTTAAAGATCCCCCGCGCCCCCGGGATTTCTGCCACACGCGCAAGCGCGTGAGGCAGAGCGCGGCACCTCTGGTGATGGACAGGTCAGTGATAGCGTGGAGACCGGCGTAGCGTTCCTCGCCGGGCGCCACCGCAGCGCCGCTCCTAAATGGCCCTGCAATGGCTAAGTTGGGGGCAACCCGCACTTTCTTTGTCATTCATTGGCGCCATCTCGAACGCAAATTGGTATCAGGCCGGCTTTGCCGGACGTTGGAACCAGACGGCGTGACCATCCTGCGGAGAATTTCCTGTTGCCTCCGCCACCTCCTGGTGATAATTTCGAATCCCCCCACAGTTTGCAAAATTTAGTCGATCGTTTAGACCTTTGCCCTGGTGGCAAGGTCAGAGTTCAGTGGCTTTGCCGCCTGAACGACCCATCTGCTGCATGCCAGAGCTGAGTTCTCTCCACAACGTTGAGCCATGGAGCAGCAGATGAGCCGCTTTCAAGAGCTGTGAGGAAAAGTTCCCACGCGAAGACGCGAAGGGAATGATGCTTTTCATGGTTTACAAGGGTGTCCCAAAAGGACGTGAAAAACTGTTACGAGCATAACCTGCTGTCAATACGCGCAGCGGAAAAGCAAGAATGCGGTCACCTGTGCAGCCTTGGCCACGGAGCATATCAGCCCAATCCGTGGGACTGCGAATTTCATCCCGTTCCAGCGCTTAAACCAAAGCCGGCCCCTCCGGGGTCGAATGTTTACAACTCAAAGTGGAGGTGATGACGATGCCCTGGTATCAAAATTACGCAGCCTTGGGAAACAGCCTTGGTCTGACCGCATTGGTCGTATCGATCCCTATATTCTTTTTATTCTGGGCGTTGGCGGTAAAACGCATGAAAGGGCATGTGGCCGGAGTGTTGACCCTGCTGCTGACCCTGGTCATCGTAATCATTACCTACAGCATGCCTGTGGGGATAGCGGTATCGGCGGCAGCCCTGGGTATGGCCACCGGCTTGTTTCCTATCGGCTGGATTATTTTGACGGCAGTGTTCTTTTATAACCTGACGGTAGAAGCCGGACAGTTCGAAGTTCTGAAGAGCTCGATTTCAGCGCTGTCGACCGACCGGCGGCTCCAGGCGTTACTCATTGCGTTTTGCTTTTCGGCTTTCATGGAAGGGGTATCCGGACAGGGAGCGCCGGTAGCGGTTGCTGCCGCCATGCTGATTGGTTTGGGCTTCCCCGCCTTGCCGGCGGCCGTGATCTGCCTGGTCGCAAACACTCCCCCGGTGCCCTTCGGCCCTGTGGGCGTGCCAACCAACATGATGGTTACGGTCACCAAGATTAATGCCTCGGTTATGACCGAGGCCATCGGGACCGACATGACGATTCTGGCCGTCATTATTCCCGTTTTCATGCTGATTGTTATGACAGGCTGGAAGAAGGCGATGGAGGTAATGCCGGCTGCGTTGGTGGCCGGGATCAGTTATGCGATCGCCAATATGATCGTTACCCATCGCCTGGGCATGGAACTTCCGGCCATCATCTCTTCCTTTGTTTCGATGATGGTCCTGACGGTTTTCCTGAAATTCTGGAAGCCTGGTTCCATCTGGCGTTTTCCCGGGGAACCCGAGGTCAGGCAGGAGTTGGAGAAGAAGTACACTACAGCCCAAGTCGCGAAAGCCTGGCTTCCGTTCGTTATTTTGATGGCCATTATGGGGTTATGGGGAATTCCGTCATTTAAGAGCTGGATTGTCAACGAACTTCGCTGGATCGTCATCATTTCTCAATGGCCCGGCTTGCACGGCCTGGTTTACACCACGGTGCCCGGGGCTAAACCGGCGATATATGGGGCCAGCTATCGGTGGGAATTCTTTACCGCTCCGGGAACAGCCATGCTTATTTCGTCTTTGATCGCCATGGTGATCCTGGGGATCAGTCCGTCGCGCGGCGTGAAGGTATTCGTGGCAACGTTCAAACAACTGCGTTTCGCCCTGGTTACTCTTTCTTCGGTTATCGGCATCGGTTTCCTGGCAAATTACTCGGGCATGTCCTACACCCTGGGTCTGACCTGCGCCACCTATACGGGGATGCTGTTCCCGATCTTCTCTCCGATCATCGGATGGCTGGGAGTTTTCCTGACCGGATCGGTTACTTCCTCTGCCGCTTTGTTCGGCAAGCTCCAGCAAGTGACCGCCCTGAAAATCAACATCAATCCTGTGTTGACCACTTCCGCCAATCTGTTCGGTGGCGTCACGGGTAAGCTGATTTCGCCCCAATCGATCGCGGTCGCATGTGCGGCTACGGGGCTGGTGGGGAGGGAGACGGACATCTTCCGCAAGACGATTAAGTATTCGGTCATGCTCCTGGGCATTACGATCGTCGTGGTATTGCTGCAGGCATACGTGGTTCCGGGTGTTGTGCCTCGGGATACGACGGCCCTCATGCCGTAGGCAAATGGCGGAGCCGTCCGAATTGCGTTCAAGATTGAACCAACTAAAAGAGCGGGGGACTTTTTTCACTTTAAAGATCCCCCGCGCCCCCGGGATTTCCGCCATACGCGCAAGCTCGTGAGGCAGAGCGCGGCACCTCGCGGGGCGTGGATAAAGCGGCAATCTTAATGTCCTTGTTTTCCCTAACGCGATATCTATCAACTCGTTTAAGACAGGGTCGTTAAGCTGCTCCCACCATGCGGTGTTGACCAGGTCACGGGCCTCTTTTTCCTCGAAGCGCCATGACCGAGGGGTCTCCACCGCAGGACGCCGTTAATCGGGACCAACCGTGCAGTCGCCAAGGATCAGGGCAAGAGTTTTGCTGTGATAATTTTGGGCATCTCAGCTCTCCTTCCCCGATGAAGTTTCCCTCGGAGGCTCTTCTCCGGCTTCGTCTCGTCCCGCTACGCTTCTCATCCGGCCTCCACCGAACTTCTCGACCACATAGTACATCATCGGAATGAGGAATATAGCAATGCCGGTCGCCGCCAGCATGCCGCCGATAACGCCGATACCCATTACCTGTCGGGCGATGGCGCCGGCGCCAGTGGCCAATGCGAGTGGCAGGCAGCCAAGTATGAAGGCGAATGAGGTCATCATGATCGGGCGCAGCCGTAGCCGTGCACCGGAAAGGGCTGCGTCTTTGAGGTCCATTCCCTTTTCGTATTCGTCCCTGGCAAATTCGACGATCAGGATAGCGTTCTTTGCCGCCAGACCGATAAGCACAATGAGACCGATTTGGGCATAGATATTGAGTGGCATTCCGCAAAGCAAAAGCGCCGCAAATGCGCCGAAGACGGCGATGGGGGTGCTGAGCAGCACACTGAGCGGCAGCGACCAACTCTCGTAGAGCCCTGCAAGGATGAGGAATACGAACAGCAACGAGAGCGCGAAAATGGCCGAGGGAGGGACACCTTGCTGCGCCTTTTGCTCCTGGAACGACATACCTAGATAATCGAAGCCCATGTCGGACGGCATGGTCTGGGCGAAGACCTCCTCCAGTGCTTTCATCGCCTGCAACGAACTATAGCCGGGTGCGGCCATGGCGTTGATCTGCGCCGACCGGAAAAGATTGTACCGCATGGTGAACTCCGGGCCCGAGCGCCGCTCGACTCGCGTCACCGCTGCAAGCGGCACAGAGCCGCCATTAGAATTACGCACGTAGAACTGGTCCAGTTGCTTTACGTCCGTCCGGTAGTCCCCCTCGGCCTCCACATATACCTGCCACTGTCTGCCGAAACGGTTGAAAAAGTTTACGAATTGCCCGCCCATAAAGCATTGGAGTGTGCCATAGACCTGGGCAAGGTCCACCCCCTCGCTCAACACCTTGTCCCGGTCCACATCCACAAAATACTGCGGCACACTGGGCAGCAGGGTCGTACTGACCCGCCCCAGCTCCGGACGCTTCTGGGCTGCGGCAATGAACTTCCGGGTATTATCGGCCAGAAATTCGATATCCTTACCAGCACGGTCCTCGAGGATAAACGTTACACCTCCTGCAGTCCCGACCCCCTGGATGGCCGGCGGGGAGAAAGCGAACACGTTCCCCTGCGGCAGTTGGCCGAGTTCCCGATTGAGATGGGCAATGATGGCCGAGGCCTTCTCCTCGGGACGCTCGCGCTTGGACCATTCCTTGAGTTTGATAAAGAAAAATCCGCTGTATGTGTTGCGCACCAAGCTGAGGAGGTTAAAACCGGTGACCGTTGTGCAGTATTCAACGCCAGGGGTGTTCAGGATAATCTGCTCGGCCTTGCGACCAGCCTCCGCGGTGCGCTGGAGCGACGCAGCATTGGGCAGTTGAATAACGGCGTAGATGTAACCCTGATCCTCCTCGGGCAGAAAACCACCGGGGATGCGAAAACCCAGCAAAAGTATCCCCACACTCATCACGGCGAGAATTGCAAATCCGATCACTGCTTTACGGATAATGAAGCTCGATGCGTTGACGTACCCTTCCGTAGCACGTCGGAACCACCGGTTGAACCCGCGATAAAACCAGCCCACCGGACCACGCACTTCCTTCTTCGGACGGAGCAGGATCGAGCAGAGCGCTGGGCTGAGCGTCAGGGCGTTAAACGCGGACAAAAGGACAGAGATGGCAATCGTTACGGCAAACTGTGTGTAGAGCCGCCCGGTAATCCCGGGAATAAAAACAGTCGGGAGAAATACAGACGCCAGAACGAGACCGATGGCCATTACCGGGCCTGCAACCTCGTCCATGGCTTTTAGCGATGCATCCTTCGGTGCCATCCCCTCCTCGATGTGGCGTTGCACGGCTTCAACCACCACGATAGCGTCATCTACGACAAGTCCGATTGCTACGACCATCCCCATGAGGGCAATAGGATTGATGGAGAAGCCCAGCAGGGGGAAGAACGCAAAGGTGCCTATGAGGGAGACCGGAACGGCGATTATCGGGATAAGCGTTGCCACCCATCCCTGCAGGAAGACGAAAACGACGATAATCACCAGGATCATTGCAATAACCAGAGTCAGGACGATTTCATAAAGCCCTGCGCTTACGGATAAAGTCGTATCGAGTGCGATGCCGTAATCAAGATCGGAGGGAAAGGATTCCTTGAGCTTGGCCATCACTTTCTTGACGCCTTCGACCGCCTCCAGGGCGTTTGTGCCAGGCAGTTGATAAAGCGAGAGTGCTCCAGCCGGCTTACCGTTGAAGCGCCCCTGAATATTGTAGTCCTGGGCGCCCAGATCGAGGCGTGCGACATCCTTCAAACGCACCAGGGACCCGTCGGGGTTGGCTCTCAGCACGATCCGGCCGAACTCCTCGGAGGTAATGAGACGCCCCTGGGCACGAATCGCGTAGGTGAACTCCTGGCCCGGAGGGCTGGGCTCACCGCCAACCTGCCCGGCGGGGTTCACCGTGTTCTGTTTCTGGAGAGCTTCGAGAATCTCCGGTACAGTGATATTGAGCTTTGCCAACATGTCGGGTCGCACCCAGCAACGCATGGCATACTGGCCGGCGCCGAAGACGCTCACGGAGGCGATCCCCCTTACCCGAGTCAGTTGGTCCACCAAGTTTATGTACGCGTAGTTGGCCAGGAAGGTTTCATTGTAGGTCCCTTTGGGCGAATAGAGGGCAATGAGCATAAGGGATGTGGAGAGCGATTTTTGGACAGTTACCCCGAAGTCGCGCACGTCGAGCGGAAGCTGCCTTTCCGCCTGGGACTCGCGCAGTTGCGCAAGCACATGGTCGGTGTTTGGATCTGTCTTCACATCGAAGTTTACCGTCATGCGCATCAAGCCGTTGTTGGGATTCAGGGAAAACATGTAGTTCATATTGTCAACGCCGTTCATCTGTTGCTCGATGGGGGTGGCAACCGACTGTTCGATCGTCAGCGCGTCAGCCCCCACGTATGTGGCCTGAACCAGAATTTCGGGGGGGACGATATTTGGATACTGGGCCACGGGAAGCCCCGCGATTGCGACCAGGCCGATAATAACCGTGATTATGGCGATGACCATTGCCACTATAGGGCGTCTTATGAAGAATCGGTGCACGGTGTTGTCTACCTCTCTCCGGCAGCGGGCTGGTCCGGGGATTTCGGGGAGTCTTTAGGAACAGTCGTGGACGTGAGGGCAAACGGTCTCGGACTTACAGCCATTCCCTGCTTGACCTTCTGCGTCCCTTCCGCCACGACCAGCTCACTTTGCGTAATGCCCTCGTTGATCACCCAGAGGGTGCCAACCCGCTCCCCCACTTTCACCGGCCGGATCTGCACAGTATTGTCAGTGCCCAACACAGCCACCTGGTAGCCGCCCTGGAGTTCCATTACCGCCCGCTGCGGTACGAGCAATGCACCCTTGTTTGTCCCGGCCAATACATGGACCCTCACGAACTGTCCGGGACGGAGAAGCCCGGCCGGGTTTGGAAAAAGCGCCTCTTCCCGCAGAGTTCCCGTTCTCACATCTACCTGCCGGTCAATGGCGTAGAATGTTCCTTTGTAAGGATAGAGTGACCCGTCTGCCAGGAACAGTTCAATCTCGAGCTTTCTTTCTTGTTCAAAGCAGGTGGCTGCATCGCAAGAAAACCGTTTCATAAGGTCGATGTAAGCCTGCTCAGTCACAGCGTAGTAAACCTTGATCGGGTCGATCGTCGAAACTGTCGTCAGCTCCCCTCCCTGGTTTGGTCCCACCAGATCTCCGATCTGCGCTTTGGGGATGCCGGCCATGCCGTTTATAGGGGAGATTATCTTTGTGAAGCCGAGGTTGAGCCGGGCATTCTCCACCCCAGCCTTGGCGGCGACAACGGCAGCCTGGGTCGACCGCTCAACGCCGGTGAAATCGTCGAGATCTTTCTTGCTTGCCGCGTTTTGAGCGACAATGGGTTTGATCCTATCCAGATTGGCCTTGGCATTCGCATACTGAGCCTCTTGCCGGGCAAGTTCGCCCTCGGCCTGCCCCAGGGCGGCCTCGAAAGGACGCGGATCGATCTCGAAAAGCACCTGCCCTTTCCTTACGAACTCGCCTTCCTTGTAGTTTTGACTTATTAGGTAGCCCGTAACCTGCGCCCTGATAGTGGCGTTAACTAGGCCGTCGGCAGTACCGACCCACTCGTGAACTATCGGGACATCCTGCTGGATGACTTGCACGACCTCCACTTCCGGCGCCGACGCCGGCGGAGCTTCTTCCTTCCGGCAGGCTACAAGCAATAGCCCGGGTAAACAGATCAGAAAGATAAAGGCAATATGCGCGATCAGGGCGATCCTGAAACGCAATTCAGTCATTGCTCTAAGGGGCATGGATCTCTCTCCTTTTGGGGCTCGTCCTGGCGGAGCTATGTAAATTATCATAACTTTCTTTTAAGGCATCGATTCCGAATCTGTGCAGCACGTATTTTGCGGTGTTCAGGACCCTGGAGTCCAGGCTTGGTCTGGATGTCCATAGCCTTGTCGAGCTCTGTACGCATCTGGTCGGTGGCACCTGATTGCACTCTCAGAGGTGCGGGGGTCCCCATGACACCGCGATGTCTTTTTTAAAACGCCAGCGGAATTCGAAAAGACTCTCGGAGTCAACGGGTGAGTTGTCAAGCGATTGGACGATCCCGTCTATTAGTTTCCTGACTTTAACCACCTGTTCTACCAGAGGCTTGGAAGCTCCCCACTCCCGGGCCTGTTAATCCTGCATCTTGAACCTGATCCTCTGAAGGACCTCGATCAATCCGGCCTTATAGGATGAACCGTCGCTCGCCTCTGCTGCCGGATCGAGATTGTTATGGCCATGCTCCGTGGCCAAAAGTGCAACAGACGGTTTCATCTCGGGAACCAGGGGCGCAATATACCTCAAAACCGGTATTTTTGCTTCCTGGTTCTAAGGAAGCAGCGAGAAGACATTATCAACATTCGTAACAGTCCCCAATGCGTATAGCACTTTTTTAAACATCTCTCCTGGACATTGAAGAAATCGGGCGTGGAAAAACGTAACCTTCCAAAATCATAATGCAATTATTGAGAATACACCCTCTGCTTAATGCACGGCTGGTAACCCGCTCTTCTAAATAATTCCACAGCAGGCGGCCTCATAGTCTTGCGAAAAGTTTATCGCGGGCATGGCCTTGGGTTTACACCTGCCCGCTCTTCGGGAGGGCGTAAAGCCCTCCCCTACAAAAGAACCACGCAACAATGCCGGAGGGGCGAGGTTTACCCGTGCCCGCTCTTGAACGCGTTTGGTATAAATATCCGTTCCGGAGAAGCAGTGGATGGGGACCTCTATTCATTCTTATGACCGATGAAATCATATAGCGAGCCCACTTGCAGCTTTGCCCATATGAGTTTAAAGTACGGAAGCCGGATATCGGAGGCGGGCAGCCTGTCCGCCTCGAGATATCCGATTCGTGAAGCAGGAAGCAGGAAGCAGGAAGCAGGAAGCAGGAAGCAGGAAGCAGGAAGCAGGAAGCAAAAGGGGCTACCGATCTATATGAGGAGGCCGAATGCCGGCGGATATTGTTGAATTCAGGGAAAGAAGGTTCGGAAAGCTCAAGCCTGCCCAGCTTGCGCGGGAACTGATGAGCCTTCCCGCAAAGAGACGGTTGAAGCTGATTGTCGAAAGACCCGATGCGCAAGCGGTGGTTGCCGCACTGGATGTAAACGACTTTTTCCACACCGTGCAGGAAATCGGCCCGGACGATTCTTTGCCGCTTCTTGCCCTGGCCAGCCTCGAGCAGATGAATCACCTCTTCGATATCGAGTGGTGGCGCAAGGACACCGTGGAAGCCGCAAAAGCCCTGCCCTGGATCGAGCGGCTCTGGAGAGCCGGCGGGTCCAAACTGCTCGAATGGCTTTCCAATGTGGATTACGAGCTGCTGGTATCTCTTTTTAAACGATGGATCGTGCTCGACATCGCTCCTGAGGATATCGACCTGGTCGAGGCGACCGAATCACTGCCGCCGAACACGATCGATGACGTCTATTATTGGGAATCGAGATATCCACAGTACGATGAGCTTATAACCCATCTGCTCACCACGATTTTCGAAACAAACTACGGTTTTTTCAAAGAACTGATGAACAGCGTCCTTTATGCGTCCACTCCGGAAGTGGAGGAAAGCGCCCACCATTTTCATCGCGCGAGGCTGGAGGATCACGCCATTCCCGATTTTTACGATGCACTGGAAATCTACAGGTCAATCGGGGCTGACGAATTTGCACTTAAAAAGGTGTCGCGAAAAGCAGATCAGGATCAACCAGTTCCTTCTTTCGCTCTGGCCCTTCTTTCCGAGGGCGACCTGTTTGCCCGGGCCGCACGCCGGATAGATGATCCGGATCTAATTGAAATCCTCCATCTCGAGATGGCCGCTCTTTCAAACAAGGTGACCGTTGCCGACCAGCTTTCTCCGGATAATGCCGAAGCCCTCCGGCGGGCAGTCGAAAAGGCCTTGGCCTACGTCAACCTGGGGCTGGAGTTGCGGTCCGGAGCTAATATCGAAAAGGCTGTGGAAATCCTGAGCGACAACTTCCTGGAGCATCTTTTCAGATTCGCACAGGCCGAGGTCGCCAAGATCAGGGGAGGGCTTCAGTCGATAGTTCAAAGCGGCTGGCTGCAACAATGCGCGGCAGGCCTAAAGTGTCTCGACCCGGAATGGTTCGATGCCGCAGAGGAACTTTTGGCGAGGACACCCAGGATACTGAAGAGCAGACCCGGGGAGAGCGCTTCGGGCGCACCCCCTGCATTCGATTTCTTCAGGACCCCTCAGGACCTTGCCAGAGGCGGTCATATCGTGGACACGATCACCTGCGCCGGGGACCTCTATCAGTTACTGAGCGCTCATACAAGGGAGCCGGGGCAAAGACTGTGGACCGAGGGGATGGTGCAGGCCCCGGAAGATATTACCCTGGGGGTGATGGTGCTGACGGCAGCGGCGAACTCCCTGATTTCCGGGAAATGGAGCGTTGCGCCTCTTTCCCGTGTGGCTTGGCCGGAAGTATTCCCGCTTCTTCAACCTTCCGCGATCGACAGGGCGGTAATGGACTGGATTGACCGGTCCGTGGCCGACAAAGAAAGAAAATCTTTTGCGCAGGCTTACCTCACCCCCATTTTGCGGGACTATGATTTTGAAATGCGCGCGTTTTCAGGGCAAAACCCGCCGCAGATGCAACTGGTAAAATTCTTCATGTTCAATGAATGATACGGAGTTTCGTTCAAGAAAGCATCAAGTCAAGGGCGTGGGGAGCTTTGCCCCATAAGCGCTCAAATAAGATACTTGTACATTGGCCATTTTTATTATAGATTTGTTTTTCATGAATCCACTACAAGAGCTTGACGACTGGGAAATCCTATTGAGCTTTT
>JBEKPW010000144.1:0-13981 GCA_049520315.1 Syntrophobacteraceae bacterium | reverse complement strand
GACATTCTTTCGGCGTTCATCACTTTCCTGGGACTTTTCACTGAATCCACGCGACTGGACATAAAGGTTTCAGGCTCTCCCAACCCGCTTCCGGAGATAACCCGAATCGTAAGGCTGCATGGGGGCGAAATTATCAGCCTCTGTCATCTGCCCCTTGAAGAGGGACCCGAATACTCCTATTCCATTCGGCTCAAGAAAACCGACGTAAAGCCAATCATTGCAGACCTTGAGGAACACGGAATCGAGGTAGTGTCGTACCAGGACTTTTAGGCCACATGTCCTTGGTCATAGTCCGGCCCCGGCTGCAGGGTCGGGACCGCCCTGCGCCTCCGCACAACCCATCGATTTCCTTGCCGGAACTAAAAACACCTCCTTTCCGGATCGTAAACCGTTAGTCTCTCATAAGGTGAAATTCTCCTGCGTTCATCCGGTGTTTCCGGATGGAGACTAGCTAATCGCTCAGTTTAGGTTATAATTTTCGTTCACTTTACTCTCAGCAGGAGGTTTTGGTAATGGAAGCCAAAGGGCGTCAACTGGAGGCACTCTTCAAAGAGATGGGAGGGGTGCTGGTCGCCTTTTCGGGAGGCGTGGACAGCTCGGTGCTGCTGGCTGCGGCCCATAAAGCTCTGGGAGACTTCGCCGTGGCTGTCACGGGTACATCGGCGAGCGTCCCGGCCCACGACCTGGAATCGGCAAGGACAATCTCCTCACGGCTGGGCGTGCGCTGGATCACTTTGGAAAGCGGCGAACTCGAAGATCAACACTATAAGGGCAACCCTCGCAATCGCTGCTATTTCTGCAAGAAGAGTCTATTTACACGATTAGTTGAAAGGGCATCCGAAGAGAACCTGCCTTTTGTCGTTGACGGCAGCAACACCGACGATCTGACTGATATCAGGCCGGGCATGGCGGCTGCGCGTGAACTCGGCGTCCGTTCCCCCTTCCTGGAACTGGGTATCGGTAAGGAGATGATTCGCCGTCTTGCAAAGTATTACGGCCTTCCGAACTGGGACAAGCCTTCCTCGCCCTGCCTTGCATCAAGGATTCCATACGGTGAACTTATAACCCCTGGGCGTCTTGGGCGCATCGACAGGAGCGAATCGCTTCTGCGCGATTTGGGATTTCGCCAGTTGCGCGTTCGCGACCACGGAACGCTCGCCAGAGTGGAAATCATGCGGGAGGATATGGGCAGGCTGCTTGAAAATGGGCTGAGGGAAGCCGTCGTTGCCGCGTGTAAAGACGCCGGCTACACCTTCGTCACACTTGATCTGCAGGGATATCGGACCGGGGCCATGCACGAAGTGAATAAGTGGGCAGTGAGCAGTAAAGCGTGAGCAGAAAAAAATATGACTCCTTCAGGTTCTATCGCCTCCGACGAGCAGCAGATCAAGTTTCAAGCAAAGAAGCGAAGAAAAAGAGGGGTATCTTGAGGCATGAAACGCATCTATTTTGACAACAATGCCACTACACGGCTCCATCCCGAAGTCCTGGAGGAGATGCTCCCATATCTTCGTGATAATTACGGCAATGCATCCAGCATCCACTGGTTCGGCCAGGAGGCGAGGCGGGCTATAGACCTGGCTCGAGAACGCGTTGCTGGATTTATCGCCGCATCTGCCGATGAAATCGTCCTCACGAGCGGGGGAACCGAAGCAGACAACCAGGCAATAATCGGAATTGCCAACCTCCTCGGAAAGCCGGGCAGCCGGATCATCACTACGGCGGTCGAACACCAGGCCGTATTGAACTCCGTCGGTTACCTGGAGAAAAATGGATTTCGCGTGACCCGTCTTTCCGTGGACAGTCGGGGCCGAATAGACTTGCAGGCGCTTGCCGATTCAATCGATGATGATGTCAGCCTGATTTCCATAATGCTCGCCAATAATGAGGCCGGCGTCATACAGCCGGTTCGGGAAGCGGCGGAAATCGCAAAATCAAGGGGAATACTGTTCCACACGGATGCCGTTCAGGCTGCGGGGAGAATTCCCTTGGATGTGCGCCACCTGGGGGTCGATCTGTTGAGCCTCTCCGCTCATAAATTTCACGGTCCAAAGGGTTGCGGCGCGCTCTTCGTGCGCTCGGGCATTCCCGGGCCGGTGCTTATCCACGGCGGCCATCATGAGCGAATGAGGCGGGCCGGGACCGAAAACGTTGCTGCCATCGTAGGCTTCGGGCACGCATGCCGGCTTGCCGGGCAGCGGCTTGATGAGAACAGTCACCTCACCGGGTCCCTGAGGGATCGACTGGAAAAAGGCATCGTCGAGCGAGTGCCCGGGGTAAAGATCAACGGGTGCCCGGAACACCGCCTGCCCAACACTTTGAACGTGAGTTTCGAGGCGGTGGACGGCCAGATGCTCGCCATGAATCTTGACCTGATGGGAATTGCCGTTTCTACGGGCTCAGCATGTCAGTCCGATACGATGGAACCTTCCTATGTGCTTTTAGCAATGGGATGTACGGTAGACCAGGCATCGAGCTGTATTCGTTTCTCGCTCGGCATTGATAACACTGTGGAAGAAGTGGACATTGTTCTGGGGATTCTACCGGAATTGCTGGAAGGACTGCGGCAGTGACTTTGCCGAAAAGACGCATCGTTGTGGCCATGAGCGGCGGGGTTGACTCAAGCGTCGCGGCTGTTCTGCTTTTGGAGCAGGGATTTGAGGTCATCGGAGTCACCCTGCAACTGCAGTCATGTCACGAGTCCGCTCCAGGGCGATCGTGCTGCGGGACCGATTCCGTCGCCCAGGCCAGGGCTGCTGCGGGCCATCTCGGAATTCATCACTACGTGCTGGACTGCCGTCAAGTCTTCGAACAAACCGTCCTGCTCAGGAGCTGGCAGGAATACTCCAGCGGCCGTACTCCCAATCCTTGCGTCATTTGCAATGAGCACATAAAATTCGGCATGCTGCTCGATTATGCCAAAGCTCTGGGCGCAGAGAAAATAGCCACGGGGCATTATGCCCGCATCGGTGTGCGAAAGAACGGCGAGGCTTTCCTCTTGCGCGGCGTGGACATTCGAAAAGACCAGTCCTATTTTCTCTTTTCGATAAGCGCCGAGGGGCTTTCGGCGGCGCTGTTCCCGGTCGGTCGGCACACAAAAGACGCAGTTCGCAGCAAGGCACGGCGCATTGGACTGCGCAACGCGGATCGGCAGGAAAGCCAGGATGCATGTTTCTCCACAAAAGGGACGGCCTACCCGGAAATCCTGCGGCAAAGGTTCAGTGAAGGCATGAATCCGGGACCGTTCCTTAGTGAAGAAGGCAGGTTCCTGGGTATGCATGAAGGGATTCACCGATTCACCGTCGGGCAGCGGCGAGGGCTCGGGGTTGCCCTGGGTTCCGCCGCCTGGGTGAAATCTATCGATCCGAAAAGTGGGGCTGTTTTTCTCACCACCAGCAAAGAAGGATTGATTGCTCAGGGACTGATAGCCACTGGTGTCCGTTGGCATGCTTTGACGCAGAGATTTAAGCGGCTCCACTGCTCCGTGCAGGTTCGGTACAATCAGGCCCCGGTTCTAGCCACCGTCGAGCAAGACAAACCGGGAACTGTGCGGGTCCGGTTCGAGCGTCCCGTGATGGCCGTCTCGCCTGGACAGGCCGCAGTCTTTTACTGCGGCAACCGTCTGCTTGGAGGAGGATGGATAGATCGATGCATAACGGAGAACACAGATCAGATGCAAGAGATCGGAAGTTAATGAATTCAACTGATAACAATCGTTATGCCCGGCAGCAAATCCTACCCGAAATAGGTGCAAACGGTCAGGCTAAACTGGCTGAGAGCACCGTTTTTATCGTCGGGTGCGGAGCGCTGGGATGCTTTCAGGCCGACCTGCTGGCAAGGGCCGGTCTGGGCAGACTCAGAATCGCAGACCGTGACCTTGTGGAGTGGAGCAATCTTCAGCGGCAGGTTCTTTTCGAAGAGAGCGACGCGGCGGCGAATGTCTCCAAAGCCGAGGCCGCTGCACGGCGCCTGCGGGCGATCAATTCCTCCATCGCCGTGGAATCGATGGCTGTCGATGTAACAACGCGAAACGCAGAATCGCTGTTGGCGGACGCCGATCTTGTCCTCGACGGCACTGACAACTTCGAGACCCGTTATCTGATCAACGA
The DNA here is from genome assembly GCA_049520315.1 of Syntrophobacteraceae bacterium. Lineage (GTDB taxonomy): Bacteria > Desulfobacterota > Syntrophobacteria > Syntrophobacterales > Syntrophobacteraceae > SbD1. The sequence goes on along the minus strand of JBEKPW010000144.1, from coordinate 9,872 downwards.
CGTTTGCATCAAACAGGGCAAACCATGGGTATACGCTGGAGTGATCGGCACGGTGGGCATGGTTATGCCGATCCTGCCGGGCCGTGGTCCCTGTCTGAGATGCATTGTCCCCAGCCCTCCCGATCCCGGCGCCGTGCCCACCTGTGATACCGCCGGCGTACTCAACTCAGCCGTTGCCGTTGTGGCGTCGCTGCAGGTGACAATCGCCCTGCGGTTACTGCTGGGATCGCCCCCTTCCACCACGGGCCTCCTCTACGCCGATGTCTGGAACGGTTCCTTTGAGCTTATGAAGTTCCAAAGAGATGAGCAGTGTCCATGCTGCACCGTTGGTAATTTTGAATTCCTCGATGCGAGCCAGGTCTCCTGGACAACTTCTCTTTGCGGCCGCAATGCCGTCCAGGTAAACCCTGCGCGATCCGTTGAGCTTGACTTTGAGGCGCTTCGCCAACGGCTCGAACAGGTCGGCCGCGTTAGTTCGAGCGGCCTGCTGATTCGCTTTAAAGCCGATGACGGCGAAATGATCATCTTTCCGGATGGCAGGGCCATTGTCACCAATACGACAGATGTGGCCAGGGCAAGGACTTTTTACGCACGATATCTTGGGACATAGGGGTCTGGGGCGATTGCCGTTAATGGAAACTGACAAAATGGACTTCATCGAGGCCCTGAGGGCAGGAGAGCAACGCGGAATACCCGCCGTTGGATGGCTTGTTCGGCTGCTTGAATCTGAAGGGGAGCAACAACGCCTTTTGCTCCACGCAGCCGACAGGCTGAGAGCCGTAACAATGGGGGAGGCCGTTCATCTTAGAGGCCTCAATGCCTTTCGCGCTACGCGAAGTTTATCGCGAAGGGAGCGCAGCGGAGCATTTCACTAAATGATCGCTTACTGTTGTTAACAATTCTGTCATACGAGGATGAATATGAAGGCAATTGCGCTCCTTTCAGGAGGTCTTGACAGCTCTCTCGCCGTCAAGCTCATGATCGACCAGGGTATCGATGTAATAGCTTTCCATTTTACCAGTCCTTTCTGCAACTGCACGCCCAAAAAGGCTGGGTGCAGGAACCAGGCGCGTATCATTGCCGAAGAGCTGGGAGTCGATATCCGGGTAATGGCCAAGGGCATGGATTACCTCGAAATCGTAAAAGACCCGCCCCACGGTCACGGCAGGGGCATGAACCCGTGCATCGACTGCCGTATTTATATGCTCAGGAAAGTCAGGGAGGCGATGGCTTCGCTCGGCGCTTCCTTTGTGGTCACTGGAGAAGTGCTCGGCCAAAGACCCATGTCTCAGCACAGGAATGCCATAGAACTCATCGAAAGAGAAAGCGGTCTCAAGGGACTCATCCTGAGGCCCCTTTCAGCCCACCTCTTCCCGCCGACCCTGCCCGAGCAGGAGGGAATAGTGGACCGCGAAAAACTTCTCTCCATCACGGGCAGATCGAGAAGAATACAGATCGATATGGCGCAAACCCTCGGGATAAGGGACTACCCCTGCCCCGCCGGCGGATGTCTGCTGACCGACCCCATCATCGCGTCCAGGCTGCGGGACCTGTTCGCCTGCACGCCGGGCTACGACATGACGGACATCCACCTTCTCAGGGTGGGAAGACATTTCAGGGTTCAACCGGACCTCAAGGTTGTCCTGGGCAGAAACGAAGCGGAAAATGAGCGGATCAGTTGCCTGACAAAACCGGGATTTACACTCTTTACTCCCGCAAATTTCAAAGGACCGGCAGCTTTGGCGACGGGAATTCCCAAAGAGCCGGAGGATCGCCTGATCGGAGAGATGATTGCCCGCTATTCCAAGGATACCTGTGACGGATATGAGCTCAACAAAGAAGTAATCGGTGGAAATGTATCAACCATAATCGTGACAAGGAAGCTCCCTCAAGAGGTCATTGACACTTTTCAAATAATGCCTTCGAACAAAACGCTTGATAGATAGCGTTCACCCGAATCGGGCAGGATGACGACAATTATCTTATCTTTGTTTGCAGGCAAAGATGCCGATCGAAAGGCGGCGGCCATCGCAGCTCCGCTGGAAATCCCACAGGTGATTCCTTCTTCCTTGTGCAGACGCCTTGCCATTTCCACCGACTCATCGTTTGACACAGTGGCGATCTCATCCACCAAATCCATATCCAACACGTCAGGTTTGAATCCGGCGCCAATGCCCTGAATTTTGTGAGGCCCCGGCTTCGGCGGTTCCCCGTTGCGGATGGCGGTCAGCACCGGTGAATGAATAGGCTCGACTGCAACCGACCGGATGGGTTTTCCTTTTTCTCCCTTGATATACCGGTTTACTCCGGTAATAGTTCCCCCGGTCCCTATCCCCGATATTAAAATGTCGATTCGGCCGCCGGTGTCGTCCCAAATCTCCGGACCGGTCGTCTTGAAATGTATTTCCGGATTGGCTGGGTTCTTGAATTGTTGAGGCATGAAGTATTTTTTCGGGTCGCCCGCCACGATCTCTTCGGCCTTACCAATGGCCCCGGGCATTCCCTTGGGGCCTTCGGTCAAAATCAATTCCGCCCCGTATGCTTTGAGCATACGCCGGCGTTCAAGGGACATGGTTTCAGGCATGGTCAGGACCAATGGATATTGCCTGGCGGCACAGACAAACGCCAGGGCGATCCCCGTATTGCCGCTGGTTGGTTCGATCACTGTTATATTCCGTTTACCTTTTTTCAGCTTTCCCTGCGCCTCGGCAGCCCAGATCATTGACGCCCCGATCCGGCACTTCACCGAATAGGAAGGGTTGCGCCCTTCGATCTTTGCCAGTACGATCCCGGGCAACCCAGTCGTGATTCGATTGATGCGGACAAGCGGCGTCCGGCCGATGCTCAAACTGTTATCCTCAAACATCTCTCCCATCTCGATTCTCCTTCTTTGACTCGTGGGGCGCGCCACCACCAGGAAGCGGCAAGACCTGCCCAAGCCTTCCCCGGATCAGATCCGGGGGCCGCAGCCTGCATCTCAACAGCCCGCCCACCCATCCTCGAGGTGGGCGCCTGACCAGCTTTTTGCACTCTTAGAGGACTTACTCTAAGAGTTGACTGTGTTTGTGGATAATCATTGATTCCGCTCAGGCAACCCGCCTTCTATAATAATCCTCTGCGGTGATCGCTTGAGCTTTCATTCAGGGGATAAATCGGTCAGTGCCGGATGGCACGAAGTTCCCTGACTTTGGCGGCTAGGACCTCGGCTGCGGTCTCTATTTGCTCACTTGTGGTGAACCGGCCAAGACTCAAGCGCACAGCGCCAAAGCCCTGCTCGCGGGATAATCCCATGGCCTTGAGCACCCCGGACAGATCACCACTGCCTTCATGGCAAGCCGCTCCTGTGGAGGCGGCGATCTGCGGCGTCAGCGCCAGCAGGTCTGCTCCCACTACTCCCTCGAAGCTGACGTTGAGTGTGTTCGGGAGCCGCTCTGTTGGGTGTCCGTTCAGAATTACGCCATCCGCCAGCTCACCTAACCTGTTGTGAAGATGCTCCCTCAGGGAGAGGATGCGAGCGCCTTCGGCGGTCAGGCGCTCTGTGGCCAATTCGGCCGCCTTGCCAAGGGCCGCGATATACGGAACATTTTCCGTACCCGCACGGCGGCCCCCTTCTTGCCCGGCGCCGTGCAGATAGGTGTTGATTTTTATCCCGCTCCGGATGAAAAGAGCGCCGATTCCCTTGGGGGCATACAGCTTGTGGCCGGCGACCGTCAACAGGTCCACCCGCAGATCGTCGACCCGCGTTGGGATCTTCCCCACCGACTGGGCGGCATCGGCATGAAATACGATCCCCTTTTCACGGGTGATTGCCCCGATTTCGGCCAAGGGCTGGATCGTCCCCACTTCATTATTGGCGTGCATGACACTGATAAGGATGGTCTCGCCGGTGATGGCCCGGAGCACTGCCCGGGGATCGAGGCGGCCGGCGCCGTCAACCGGCAGAAAGGTAACCCTGAAGCCCTGCCCTTCCAGCCATTGCAGAGGGTTCACAACCGCAGGATGTTCGATTGTGGTGGAAATGATGTGCTTCCCGCGGTTGCTGTTGGCAAAAGCGGCGCCGATGAGGGCCTGATTATTGGACTCGGTGCCGCCGCTGGTGAAGACGACTTGCGCTGAATCACAGCCCAGCAGGGCCGCCACCCTGGTTCGCGCCAAGTCCACCGCCTCCCTGGCCTTTTTCCCGTAAGGGTGGCTGCTGGAAGGATTGCCGAATACCTCTGTCAGGTAAGGAATAAGTTCTTCTGCTGCGGCAGGGTCAGTGGGGGTCGTAGCGTTGTAATCGAGATAGATGGGTTGCATATGGACCTCCAGTTGATTTTATCACCACGAAGAGCACGAAGGATGCACGAAGGGCACGAACAATGGCCGTCATTATCAATAACTTAGTTCAACTTCAACGTTCTTCGTGGTAATAAACGGTCTCAGACATTGATCTCCACGCTCCTCGAGGCGCAACCCCTGATCACCACGGATTGTCTGTCTCCATCAAATTTCATCTTCGAGTTCTTTGTGGTGAGCGCTTGCAGGTTCCAGCAGACGGCAAAAGGCGCACAAGCCGAGAGCGCCGGTTGCTTGCCCGCATTTCTCACAAGCGCGCAGTTCGGGCCGTTTGCACCCCGGGAAAAGGCTGTTTTCTTTGGCCCGTAAAAAGCTGAAATAGAACTGCAGCTTGGTCCCGGGGGAACTATTCTCCATGGAGTTCAGGACCTCTTTTAGACGAAGGCTTGTCGCTCCCACTGAATAGGGGCACTCCTCCTGCATATATTCAATGTTGTTTATGATCGCATAAGCGGCGGTTTCGCGCTCATAAAACCGGGCAAGAGGTTTTGCCCTCTTCACCAGGCCCACACCATCCGCCGGCAGCACTGGTGATTGTCTGACAAGATATTCGGCTTCCCAATGGAGAACATTCCCGAATAGAACAGCCGCTTCGTCATCGAGATTATGGCCTGTGGCAATGACCGTGTAGCCGAGTTCACGCGCAATGCGATTCATTTCATGCCGTTTCACCAGGCCGCAGACCGAGCAGAATTTTTTTCTTCCCCCCTTTCTGCGTCCGGCCATTTCCGGTACTGTTTTACCATAGATATCGGCTACATCCAGCACATGCAGTTTCACTTCGGGGAAGATGTTCTGCGCAAATTTTTCGACGTACTCGCACGATCTTTTTGAATAGCTGCACCCTGCTTCCACCCCGAGATCCATATACAGCCCATCGGCCTGGAAGCCCAGTTTCAAAAGAATGCGCCACAGTGACAGACTGTCTTTTCCCCCCGATACCGCGACCAGTATCCGGTCGTCAGGTTCGAACATCCGATGCTTTTTTATGAAGCTCAATGATATCTTCTCAACCCACTCCGCAAAATGAACTTCGCACAGAGCAAGTCTGTGCTGGCGCATATTGATGACACTGTCCGCCGCACACATGCGGCAACGATGTACTCCCACTTGGCTCCTATCCACCCGAGACAACGGAAATCAGCTTGACCTCGCCCTGATCTCCGAGTCTGGTTTCATTATTGACCAGCTTGCCGTCTCTGACAGCCAGAACGCTTTGGGGGTTAAGTCCCAGGTCTGTTATCAATTTCTGGACGGTTATGTTGCCGGGTATTTGCCATTCCGCATTTCTGAAAATGACTTTGACCATAAGTGAACTTCGAATCCGGTTAGAGTTTAAATCTCATTTGCAAACTACGAATAAGCCGGTTTGCGCAAATATATTCGGAAACCTCGAAAGGCGCCCCCTGTCTCCTATGTACTCGCAACGTTCGATTGTAATGCCCTTGTCTCGGCAGAACATGAAAAAATCGGAAATACTCAAAAAGTGAAGATTTGGTGTTTCATACCATTGATATGGCAGGGAAGCCGTAACAGGCGCCCTGCCCTTGAAGAACAACTGTAACCTTGCGCTGTAATGGGCAAAATTGGGAAACCCGACGATTACCTTCTTTCCAACCCTCAAGGAATCCGCCAGCACTGGTTCGACATGCCTGACCTGCTGCAGGCTCTGATTGAGGATGACATAATCGAACGAACGGTCCGGATACTCGGAAAGCCCGGAATCGATATCTCCGTGAAATACGTTCAACCCTCGCGCCACGCACGTGTATATGGCCTGTTCGTCGATTTCTATACCCTGGCCGCGTGCTCCTCTGTCCTTTACCAGCATGTAGAGCAACTCCCCGCTGCCGCACCCGAGATCGAGGACCGAGGAGCCGGGGACAACCAGTTCCGCAATAATCCGGTGGTCCGGCCGGATGGGCTCAGACGGCATGTTCGCTCATTACCTCGTACCCGTTGTAGACCTTCTTCAGGAAGTGGGTGACCAAATGGGTTTCCTCCTCTATTTCGAGGAGAAAGGCATCATGCCCGTATGTTGAATCGACTTCGCAATAGCTCGCCTCCAGACCTGCAAGCTTGCACGCTCTGACGATTTCCTTGGTCTGATACGCAGGATAGAGCCAGTCGGATTTAAAGGCGATCACCAGGACCTTCGCATCGGTCCCCCTCAACAACTCGTGGAGGGACCCGCCCTCAGCGGCATCAAAGTTGTCCATTGCCTTGGTGATGTAGAGGTAAGAGTTGGCATCGAACCTTTTCACGAAGTTCTCGCCGTGGTAGTGGAGGTATCCTTCCACCTCGAAGTCGGGGTCGAACTTGAAGGCATCGATGGAGTCCTTGCGCTGCCTCCCGAACTTTTCGTGCATCGAGGCATCGCTCATGTAGGTGATGTGGCCAACCATCCTGGCCACCGATAATCCCCTGTTCGGAAGCGGCCCCCCGTAGTAGTTCCCCGATTTCCAGTGGATGTCGGCCATTATTGCCTGCCGGCCGACCTCGTCAAAGGCAATCTGTTGAGGCGAGTGCTGGATCGCTGTCGAGATGGGGATAATGCTGCGCACCCGGTCAGGGTACCGGGTCAGCCAGGAGAGCACCTGCATCCCGCCCATCGACCCGCCCGATACGCTCAGGAGCCTCTCTATGCCGAGGTGATCGACTAGGAGTTTTTGGCAGTTCACCATGTCATGGATCGATATTAGCGGAAAACGGAGGCCGTAAGGTTTTCCCGTGTCAGGGTCGATGCTCGAAGGCCCCGTCGTCCCCTTACAGCCCCCCAGAACGTTTGAGCATATAACGAAATATTTATCGGTATCGAAGCCTTTTCCGGGGCCAATCATGCTGTCCCACCATCCCGGCTTCCTTGCCCCCCGGTGAAAGCCCGCTGCGTTTGCATCTCCCGAAAGGGCGTGGACGATCAGGACCGCGTTGGTGCGTTCCCGGTTGAGTTCTCCATACGTTTCGTAGGCGATTGTGACCTCTTCAAGCTTTCGGCCGCACTCCAGCAAAAAACCTCCCGGCGGAGACATCGTTATGGATTTGGTCTCAACGATACCTATACTCTCTCCTTGACGCACTTCATCTTCTCCATACAACTTTTATCGGAACGCTGCTCCGCCTTAAAGTATATCACTGATTTTCTTGCCAGTTTAATTGCCTTCGCCCACTTTTTCAAGCGCCTGGCTTATGTCTCCGATGATGTCCCGAACATTTTCCAGGCCTATCGAAAGCCGTATATAATCTTCACTAACACCGGTCGCTTCCTGCTCCTCTCTGGTGAGTTGCTGGTGTGTCGTCGAAGCAGGATGGATGACCAGGCTTTTGGCATCTCCGATATTGGCAAGGTGCGAAAGCAGCTTGACGGAATTGATGAATTTCTTTCCCGCCTCGAGGCCGCCTTTTATTCCAAAACCGATCAGCGCTCCGTAACGCCCGTTGAGATATTTTTTTGCTATGGGATAGTTCGGGTGCCCATCCAGACCTGGATAATTCACCCATTTAACCAACGGGTGCCCCTTGAGAAACTTTGCCACTTTCAGGGCATTCTCTGAATGCCTCTCTTGCCTGAGGGTCAGTGTCTCGAGTCCCTGGAGAAAAAGAAATGCATTAAATGGGCTCAGAGCCGGTCCTATGTCACGGAGCCATTGCACTCGAGTTTTTAATATGAACGCCACATTTCCAAGGCCGGGGAAGTCCCCGAAGACGTCCCAGAATTTAAGGCCGTGGTAGCTCGGGTCCGGTTCAGTGAATTCGGGAAACTTGCCGTTCCCCCAGTTGAATTTCCCGCCGTCCACAATCAGGCCGCCAATCGAAGTCCCATGGCCTCCTACAAATTTTGTTGCTGAAATGACACTGATGTCCGCCCCGAAATCGAACGGCCGCACGAGGCCTATCCCTACCGTGTTATCGACAACGAAAGGCACCCCTGCAGCGTGTGCGATTTTTGCCACTGCCTCGAAGTCGGGCACGTCCAGCTTGGGATTGCCGATAGTTTCAGCAAAGATGGCACGTGTTGCATTCGTAAGGGCCTTCTCGAATCGGTTGGGGTCCGTGGAATTAACGAATTTTACTGTGCGCCCCAGCTTGGGAAAAGTGTAGTGAAAGAGCTGGTAGGTTCCTCCGTAAAGATTGTCAGCCGAGACAATTTCATCTCCGGGTTGAGTAATAGCGAGAAGCGCTAGAGTTGCTGCAGCCTGCCCGCTCGCGACCGCCAGCGCTCCGCTTCCGCCTTCGATCATGGCGATGCGCTGTTCCAGGACATCGTTGGTCGGATTCATGATCCGGGAATAGATATTGCCAAATTCTTTCAGGGCAAAAAGATTTGCGGCATGATCCGTACTCTTGAATACATAAGAAGTCGTCTGGTAGATTGGGACCGCCCTCGCACCGGTTGTCGGGTCGGCCACCTGTCCGCCATGAACGCCTATCGTTTCCGCGCCCCATCCGCTATTTTCAGCTTGCGCCATCGTTTTCTCCTCAATAGTTTTTAGTTGCGAGTTTTTAGTTTTGAGTAGTTACTAAAAACCGACAATTTATAACTAAAAGCTTCCCGCTTCCCGCTCCCCGCTTCTCGCTCCCCGCTTCCCGCTTCCCGCTTCCTGCTTCCCGCTTCCTACTTCCCGCCGCTCAAATGCTGTAAGAGGGCACACTCGTTTTGAGCTTCTGCCTTTCCAGCAGCGCCTCCAGCGTAAAGGATTCGAGTGCCTCGAACATTTTCCCGGTTACCTCGGACCAGACGTCCCGCACGAGGCAGTCCCCGGAACGTTGACAGAGCATGGGTTTTTCAGTGCATTCGACCAGGCACATCGATTCTTCCAGCGCGAGCAGGATGTCTTTCAAGGTGATGTCCCGGGGAGTCCTCGCCAATGTATACCCCCCCCGGGAACCGCGGATCGAATGCACGAATCCTGCGCTCTTGAGGAGGGGAATAAGGTTGGAGAGGTACTTCTCAGAGATCTCCTGCCGCGCCGCAATATCCTTCAATGTAACTGGTCCGTCTCCTGCGTGGATGGCAAGATCGAACATGAGGCGAACGCCGTACCGGCCTTTGGTGGATAATTTCATTTCAGCCCTCTGCGATAGACAACAATTCCCATCATATTAGTGGACTATTTCTCACAAGACAATACCGCATGTCAATAGTTTTTTGTTTGATTAGCACTTGGATTCCGCTAGAATGGGAACTTGCTTCCCATGGCTCAAAGTGTTTCGCCTGGCTTATTAGAACCAGCCCTGGGACGGAAATATCGGATTGTGTGCGCAAAATTCTGCAAATTGCGAAAGGTCAAAAGAGCGGGGGAAAGTTTCCGGAAAGTTTCCCCCGCGCCCACAAGATTTCGGCCGCGCGCGCAGTCGCGCACGGCCGACGGCTAGGCGCTGTCGGCGGCAAGCCGCCGCGCATGCGCGGGGCCGCCGCCGCAGCGCCACAGTGAGCAGAGAAGCTGCGAAGGGGGTGTGGGGGGCAAAGCTCCATAAGCGCTCAAATAAGGATTATTTATATTCAACACTTAAGTATATTAAATTGTAATTTTATA
>JBEKPW010000143.1:0-14100 GCA_049520315.1 Syntrophobacteraceae bacterium | reverse complement strand
GGCCGCTATATTGGACAACGTGAAGCTGGAGACCGCACCAACCGAGGCCCCGTCAACCTGCACACCGGCTATCTGGTAGCCGGCAGAAGGTGTGATGGTAAAGGTTTGGCTTGCGCCCTGGCCCTGGAAAAAACTGCCGCTCGGCGCTATCGTTCCGCCTGCTCCTGCGGACGCAGTCAGTAAATCAATAACAAGTTCCGGCGAGAAGCCGCTCTGGTCGTTGTTGCTGTCATAGGCGCTGACGGCAATATAGTAGGTCGGCGACGACAGATTTTGCAGCGTGGTGCTCGTGGTGTTGCCGGCGTTTACGGTGGTGGTGTAGTTCCCGCTCGATAGACCATAATACACGTCGTAGCCCGCAACCGCGCCTGAGTCCGCATTCCATGCGATAGTGGCCTGGGGTGCCTGCTGAGCAAAAAGCGTTGAAACAAAAGCCATGACGAGAATGAAACTCAAGCCCAGACGAGATGTTCGTAGTAAACCGATTTTTACGAAAGTAAAACAGTGTGACATATTAGCACCCTTGGCCAGTGGCAGATATGGAAAGCTTTGGAGAGTCCGCTCTTAGCTGGCCTTTAGGGCAAACCGGCCCGCCCCCCAACCTGCGGGTACACCTCACCACCGCCCATTTTCAGGGCCAGCTGCTCTGTTCCTTGGCTTTCCTATGTTCTCTGTTTGCTGGAAGGACTGTTCCGCGCCTGGGACAGTGCAAAGACGATACCAATTATCGTCCAATAAGCCCTGGCGCTGAAGTTGAAGGGAATGGCTACTGGGGGGAGATATTCGAGAAGCTTCGCAAAATGGCCCCTAGCATAACGACACGAATACCTAAGTATGGAAATTTAACAAATCTCTTCGCGGAGTTCCTGTTTCAAATCATACCCGGCCTGCAGGCTTTTTCATACAGTACCGTAGGCGTGAAACTTCAAATGGGGAGTAAATTCTGCAGGGCATGTGCAGCCCCTAACTACCGTCCGTTTATTTTCTGCACTGAAAGGGTCTTTAAGGCTTTCCGCCCCCTGCTTAGAGACTGACACGGAGAAGGGGTGACGCGGAAACGATGAGATGTCTTGTCCCTGTGTCCCCCGTTCTTTAACCAGTCGATCAAGCCGGTGCTGTGTGCTTTCATCCATTGTTATTGCGATCTTTGCTGAAGCCATTGTACACCTCCAGTATGCTAATTTGTCATACTACATGGCTGGTCAAGCAATAAAGGGGAGGACGAAGTCACTCACTGTCTGCACGATACCCTGGGTTCGATAGCCGAGTCTGACACTGAGCACATTCTGTCAAAAGAGCTTCAACCCACGGGTGTATCTGAGAAGGCCGAAAGACTCATTGAAGGAATGCCAAAATTGACATCGAGCCTGGTCGGGCGCCCAAAAAATAAAAGTAACACTCGACACACACTACCTTCTGAGCGAATAGACTGCTCACTTCTCATCAAAAGAGGTTCTGCATGAATTCGGGCAAGCTGCCATGGCATGTCGGTGGGTTGGGCAGGCGGATGCAAACTTTATCTCACTTTTCGTCTCCCCGGGGACTTTCGGGATGTACTCAACAGTGACATCGCACTCTTCGACCAGAGCGGGAATGTTCTCTATGACATGCGAGCCTCGAAAGCCTGCCGAGGACTTAGCTCACGAATACAAGAGCTGGCAGGAGGATAGGTGCCGGGATCGTGGCGGGCCTCCCAATTTGAACGGAGAATGCTTCGGCTGGTATGGCGCCACTCCTGAGACATCATCTTACATTAAAAAAGCCAAACCATATACTATTTACCATCACAACTTTTGTTGCAATGGCTTCCAGTGGCGTATCAGTCCGCACTTGCTATATTTCAACCACCCGCTCTGATAGATTCTATATCCATTCCATTATGAAACCTTCATCCCGAGGTGAGTTCATGCCAACCATGACCCTCATAAACTTTCCCCTTGATCATTATGAGCGACTGAAGCAGAACGCCTTGGATCATCGGCACAGTGTCAGTGGTTTGGTTTTGGATAGATAATTGGGTATGGTTGAGATGGAAGATTGAGAATGGTTGAGGCCTGATTTTGGATAATGGGGTTTTAAAGCTATGGTAAAATTTTTTTCTGCCTCGGTCTCCCCGAAAAAAATTTTCCCTTCGTGTGACAATGTCCTACAATATCCCCATCGTGGAAGACCCGTGAACAAAATGCCTCGCTTCGCCATGCCACGTAAATCCGCCCTTCTGAGCATGGGCAGGGGGAGATAATCGATAGTAGCCCCCTTGGGGGAGTGCGTTGAGGGATTATTCAGTCCGCATTATTCTCTGCAAGGCAGCCATAATCCATCTCGCTCTATTTTTATCTTTCTCTGGAAAATCCCCAGTTACATTATATACAAATCTATTGTCGTGAAAATTCACTAATAGATTTATACCTTGATCCTTAAAGATCGCATTGGGGCGCTCAAGTCCACCCTTCTTAACGTCGGGAATATAGAGATATTGTAAAAGTACCTGTGCTATCTCTCCAAGTTCTCTAACTATTTGTTCATCGGTCCTGTGAAATGTTATTGCCATGCTCTCTTTCCTTGCTAAAAAGTAGGCCACATTCTTTGATTAACATGAGATGGAGTTTACTAACTCGCAATAATTGTGTCAAGAGAAAAATGTATCCATTCTAAAAAATATTGTATACGCCGGAAATAAAAAAGTATTGTTGACAATATAAAGCATTATATAGGAGAATGTGATTTATAAAATACTAATTGGATAAAATATAAAGCGAAATAAACGACGGAACAATAACATAACTATCAGATTGCAATCCAATTAGTAAATAGATAATAGGAAACTTAACGGAATAAACTAGTAATTATTAACTAGATTCATCGTCATGAAGCGGATCACCGTCTAAACAAGCTGCTTGTAAATCTTAATATCAAAGTAATAGTTCATTGCAAGCGAGACATCTTTATCGATTTACTTGATGACTATTACGATGAGAATGCGATAAGGTTAAAGGATGTGATGAAGATATTAGGTATGATATAAATCAGCGTGGCGGACTCCCAATGATACACAATGTATGACATAAGGTAGCTTGTGGAAGTACTAATAATAAAACAGATGTTCGCGGCATTATCGCCAAAAAAGCCAATGACATAACGATGTGCAGTATGGAAAGAATGAGTCAGTCACAAATGATGATGAGTTTACAGATCGTATATGATAAGTTCAAAGGGTGGAAATGGGAATTAGTCATCCATGTGCATCATCACGTTGCAGCATTTGTTGGTCATGAAATCCCAATAAACATCGACTTTAACGGAAGATATCTCCTCTCTCACCTTACGGAGGAAGTATGCATTGAGCAATACGCGCAATATTATTACTACGTCAATGATAGTCTTAAAATAGGTAGCTACATCGATTATCATATCCTGAATAATCCCTTGATTCTCGAAGAGGCCTTAGTCAATATTTTCTGCTCATCTATTGCTGTATAAACCGAAGTAACTATCAACGCAAGTCTGACAACAACAAAATCAATATCCTTTATCTGAGCATACCAACGTGGAGGCAGACGTTCAGCGGTATTGTTGAGCGTCTGTGCTGCTTAAGAAGTATTAGCCCCATACCATGAACTATAGCTTGGTGACAAATTCATGGCATTGCTGTGGTATGGTTAGGCAAAGTGACGCAACTTGAGTGGTTAGAATTACTACTGTTTACGCCTTTATTTGTTAAAATCGCTTGCTGATAATGTCCACCGTATTGATTGAGTAACTATGAGAAGTATTCTGCCCCCCCGAGGTTTTGATTCACGTCGTTTGGGTTGATCTGTTGTCCTGTGTTGACATCGTAAAGTGAGGCGGCAGTACTTGGCAGCAATTAGCCAGGCCTATTGCCCCCGCCCCTGGATTTGGAGGGCTTTCATTCGAGCTTGATTCTGATGCAATCAAGTTTTGATATACGGTCGTATCGATGCCGAAGTCTTGAGCCTAATATGCTGCGGTTGCTTGGTCTTGGGTTACCGATGCCACGCGATCACGCCTTTTTCTTGGCGTTGACCCTTGGAGTTTTTACTATGGACAGGATTGACGGAGGCTTAGTAAGTGGCGTCTTGACAAGAGACGTCGGGGTCGGCTTCGCAACGGGTGCAGGAGATATCACGGCGTTCGTGGAAGCCGTCACCTGAGATGTTGTTGCCTACAACACTGGAGCACTCTGAATTGTGGCCGGGGCAGAAGTTGTTTGTGCCGCCGCATTGGGCGTTCCGTTGGGGGACGAGGTTGCAACGGTGTTGACAGGAACCTCTGAATTCCTTGTCAATGCCTGATGAGCCGATACAATATCATCAAGTGTGAGAACTGAACTGGTTGAGACGGCGTTTGATGCCCGGGGGCGCTGATGCACTGGAGTCACCCGTTGAGTTGGACAGGTGATGGTATAGAGAGTACCCACCAATTCCCACCAATGGAATCAAACCGAGTAGCCACTGCATGTTTTTATCCTCAACCTCAAGGGATTATACCGCCGTTGTCACGTTATCAGTACTCGAAGCACCCGCAGCAACTATACCCCCGCCACCACTTTAACCAAGAGCGGGCCCGACACTGCTAATGAGACTTGGTGCTTCAAACATTGCACCCAAGCCCATGACCACACTTCCTAATCATGCCATTGTTTGCTTTGGCAATCGAGGCGTTGTTTGCTGCGACGCCTTCAACCACGTTAGCAACCGAGCTTGCTTCTGCTGTCATGGCAGACGCGATGTGAAAAGCTGCACTCGAGCCCCAGTCGCTTCTTGAAACTTTGGTTGAAAAATATCTGGAAGGTCTGGAAGGTCTTGACTATACGGAAGTCGCGCTGATAATCTCGGCGGAAGCCTTGGGCGACTGCCTTCATGTTCACGAACTTTGGAGGGCGCTTCGAGAGCTGCTGCCGGGTAAGGCCAATGAAACGATGGAACTTTCCTGGACACTCAGTGCGCTCTGCTAACTTCACCAGATTGACCAGAGACGAGGAAGCCGTGGAAGGTTTCGCCGAACAACTCTACGCAGGGAGCACGCGGAATCAGTCGCAAAGTACGGGGCTTTTCGGCGGTTCTTCAGGACCGTGGAATTGGCCGTGGTGACGAGACAACACTGCATCTCTTTCTTCGCAGACTTATGCCATCCAGGTGATGACGCTATATGGACAGACCTCTGGAGTGCGCACAGCAGTGGAACGCGCGGGGCGTTGAGCAGATGCCATCTGCAGCTTGCAGGGGACCTCAGGCCAGTGGTGGTGGACCTACGACGTGGGGAAAAGCAGGGTGGTGCAACGCTATCCGGTGTATTCGGTGAATCAGGATGCCGCAAACCCGGCGGCTGTGGGAATTCTCGAGCATGCGTTCCCAGGAGAGCCGCTATGCCCCTTATATCATACGGGGCATAGCGTGGCTCTTTGGAGAGAACGAGGCCCTGGTCCCCGGTTGTCGATGAAAAAATTGGTGTTATGTGGCGTTGCGTGGAATGTGACGACCAAAGCACGTTTACCATCAAGCGAGAGATGTTCTTTTATCGTGCGGCGTGCTGCCTGTTCTGGTTGTGCGACGCAATTTCGCCCGTTATATGGTCCGATTATAAAGCGATAAATGGAAAAGGCTAGCACACTAAATCTTGTTCATCATGGGTTGGAGTACGGACATAGCGAGGAAGAAAAATGCATAAGATCCTGATTACCGGAAACATGGGTTATGTGGGACCTGTTCTTGTCAAACATCTACGAAAGTCGATCCCGGAAGCAGTGCTTATAGGGCTGGATACCGGATATTTTGGGAACTGTATTACCGGTTCGGATATTCTTCCTGAATGCAGGGTAGATCTGCAATACTTCGCTGACGTGAGGCAGTTTGCCGGGGATATCCTCAATGATGTCGATGCGGTTGTTCATCTGGCCGGAATCTCAAACGATCCTATCGGAAACCTGTTCGAACAGGCAATCTTTGACATCAACTATCGGGCCAGTGTGAAGCTGGCAGCCCAATCGAGAGCCAGGGGAGTCGGGGCTTTCGTCTTCGCTTCAAGCTGCAGCATGTATGGGGCGGCAGATGATACCCCGAGAACGGAAGACTCGCCGCTCAATCCGCTGACCGCTTATGCCAAATCCAAGGTCCTAACGGAAGGTGATTTGCGTGGAATGGCAGGCAGCGCCTTCAAAGTCACTAGTCTCCGGTTCTCGACCGCCTGCGGAATGAGCGACAGATTGCGATTAGACCTGGTATTGAATGATTTTGTGGCTGGAGCTCTGGCTTCCGGGCGGATTACGATCCTTAGCGACGGGACCCCTTGGCGTCCATTGGTCAATGTGAAAGATATGGCCCGGGCTATAGAATGGGCCATTGAGAGAAATCCGGCTGACGGCGGTGATTTCCTCGCTGTGAACGTAGGATCGGACGGGTGGAATTATCAGGTGAAGGAACTGGCTGAAGCGGTAGCACGCATCATTCCGGGCGTCGAGATTTCTATCAACAAGAATGCGCAACCCGACAAGAGATCGTACAAAGTGAGCTTTGGACTATTCAGACAACTGGCCCCCGATCACCAGCCTCAACTTGACCTGAGGCGTTCCATAGAAGATCTGAGGGACGGACTGGAGTCAATGGGATTCAGGGACCCCGAATTCCGAAATTCGGATTATATGAGGCTCAAGGTTCTCTCACAACTCCTGGAGAAAGGGTTGCTCGATAATGATCTCAAGTGGGCTCGACGTTAAGCCCTCTTGCCACCACAACAAATCGTTTGATCCCTGCAGTCTGCAAGTTTTTGTGTAACGGTTCACCGCGGAGATCGCAGAGAATGTCGAGAGGAAAAACCGAAAGATGGGCCGGACACAATAAGTATAATGACGATACTTCGAAAAGAATTATTTATAGCTAAATTGAACGTCTTTGCGGTTCATTGTGATAATATGCCAATATGTCATACAATAAAGGCCTGGATGAATTCACCCACTGTTTGATACCCTCGGTTCGATAGCCGAGCCTGATACTCAGTACATTCTGTCAAAAGAGCTTAAACTCCCGGGTGGATCTGAGAAGGTCGAGAGACTCATGAAGGAATGCCAAAATTGACAGCGGGTCTGGTCGGGCGCCCAAAAAATAAAAGTAACACTCGACACACAATGCCTTCTGAGCGAATAGACTGTTCTCTTCTCATCAAAAGAGGTTCTTCATGAATTCGGGCAAGCTGCCGATCTCTCTCAATGGCCAAGCGGATATCTTTCCATCCACAGGGAAAACTTTATCTCACTTTTCGTCTCCCCGGGGACTTTTGGGATGTACTCAACAGTGACATCGCACTCTTCGACCGGAGCGGGAATGTTCTCTATGACATGCGAGCCTTGGAAGGGTGACAAGTTTTTTCAAGGATGGGGTAGGACGTCCAATCCGATGAAAATTATCGGCCCCTGCATGATCGGCAAAACGGCTGACAGGCCACAGGCTGATTACATCTTAACTCCGATATACCGAACCCCATCTGCTTGCTGGGCTTGTTAGAAGCTCTGATATAGTGTATAATGTATTGTAAAATAGAATTTTTGCGGAGGTCGATTCCAAAGGCAGCTTCTGGCCAGATAACTACCCCATTGCCGTTATACAGCTCAACGAAAGGAATCGTCGTCGTGTTTTCGTGGCAGGTCTCGACTTAGTTTGCAAGGTATGGTTCTATGGTCACTTGCCGATATTCTCTAAAATGAGTTCAATTAGCTGCTGGGCAACAGCTCCCTTCCGGGACACATCCATTCATAGGGTTCTGCGTGAAATTGGTCATCTTTTTTGAGTTTATCTCGGAGCCGCTCCAACAGTTCCTCTTCAAAAGGACCCCATTTCTCAAATCCATAACGAAAAGGTAGATGTTCGTATATAGTTCTCATTAAATTATAACGATTAATAACCTCATTAAGCTGGAGGTGCCAGGAAAAGTGAGGCGGCGTGAAATACAACTTCAACAGCCGTCTCTGCTCCGAGGCCCACTCCAAAATTTTGTCATGCCTTGAAGGATCGTAGTTATTCACAATCACATAAATCTCATCGTTCCGATAAATACGGCGGAGGTGCTCGAGAAAATTCCAAAACTTCTCGTCGGGGGGATGGTACATCTCTCTTCCCTCGAGTGGGTCTTTAAGGTTGGTAATCAGGATCTCCTCTTTACCGATGGAAAAGGCCACGGCTTTTTCAAAATTGAAGAAGTAGAAACCGAGAAAATCCGGCTTTTTGGATTTGAGCATCGTCGCGCAGATTCGATCGTGCCAGTAGTTCACTTTTTGTGGCTTAAAGGATAACTCATTTAGGATTCGATGGATCGTGGATTTCGAATGGCCAGTGGCACTGGCAAGCTTGCGCAAACTCCAATGATTACTTCCATCCTTGGGTGTAGAAAAGAGGACCGTGTTAATCGCAGCCTGTTGCTTTTTAACATCAAATACGACTGGTCTACCCTCGCGAAATTCGTAGAGGCCTTCCTCTCCCTGCTCCAAAAATCGTTTGCGCCATTTCAGGCAGCTTTGCCATCCGAGCCCGACCCAAGCTGCGATCTCTTTCAGGCTCATGCCGTCGGCAGCATAAAGAATCACTTGCGCCCGCTTTGCAATGTGCGGTTCCGTTTTGGAAACAGCTAAAATATGCAAAGATATGAACTCGTCGTAGGTCAGATGAACGGTTACTATTTTTCCCATTAGCTTGACTTTTTTGGCAGTTTATATTTTAGTACAAATATCGAATTATTTATGGGACAGTAAAAAATAAGAAAAAATCTATTTAAATCAAGCAATATCAAAGTATTAGCTTAATTGTTCCTCAAGGATGCCAGCTTATTTATATCAGATTATTTATTGGACAGCAAAAAAAATCTGGTAGAATCTATTTAATGCAGCAATATCAATGTATTAACTCAGCCAAGACTCTGTTCTACACAACTAATCTGTATCGAGTTATTTATGGGACGCTAAAAATTTAATTAAACAAACAATATCAATATATTAGCTTGGTGAAGGGAATTGAGCCAATTAGACAAGTAAAGCCGATCAGACCCTGCCAAAATACAGTTTTAGCCTTTATATTCAATATGTTATCTGGGACGAGAAGATTTCAGGCGACTATCCATCTCAAAAGTGTCAAATTGAGTCTAATTAAGTCTAATTTGTCAAAAAATGTCGCCGAAGTCAGAATTTTATGATCTAAAAAAACAGGTTTGACGGGTGTAATTTAATCAGTGCGCTCTAGACAATTTTTGAGCTTTTGGCCGGCATCATCTTCGCCCTCACCTCGTCCTTGATCCGCTTCACATTTCCGCGCCCCAGACCCTTTACTTCGCATTCCAGCTCAAAATATCGCCTTATTTCGCTATCGGTAAGAATTCCGAAGCAATCTATCACCGCAACCGGCTTTCCGGTCATCTCCAATAGATTGTCGGCTGAAAGGCTCAGGTAATGTTCGTGTCGCACGGCAAACACCACGGCATCTGCCCCGCGAACGGCTTCCGCCATTTCTTTGCAGATGGTGAGGCCCTTCAGATTTTCCTGGTTTCGGAAAAACCTCGACCACGAATGGCCGGGGGCCGGGTATGTATCCTGTTTCTCAAATTCCCACCAGTGCTTGACATAGGGATCGTGTACAGAAATATCCGCCCCCATTTCGGCAAGCTTTCGAACAAGCATTTCCGAACCGCTGTAGCGGGTGTCGCCGACATCTTCCCTGTAGGATGCGCCGAAGATGGCGATTTTGCAGGCTGCCACGATCTTGCCCATATTTCGAAGAGCATCGCGGACAAGGCGGGCGACATGAAGGGCTCTTGTGTCGTTAATGTCGATAGCCTGGGGAGTTATCCTGAAGATATCGTCTTCGAACCCAAGAAGCGTCTGGTAAGCCCAGATCCCCAGTCCTCCGTCCTTTGGCAGGCAGTAGCCTCCTATTCCAGGTCCTGGAAATATGATGTTTGAGTGCGTCGGCCGAACCTTTATAGCTTCTATGACCTTCAGCAGGTCCACGCCGTTTCTCTCCGAAAAAACGCTCCATTCATGGAGGAAAGCCAGGATGGTGGCGCGATAGGAATTCTCGACCACCTTGCAAGTTTCGCTCTCGATAGGCGTTTCCATGACGGTCAGCGGAAATTCTTCCACGTTTAAAACGTCGGACAAAAAGGTCTGCACCCTTTGCCTGGAGGCCTCGTTGATGCCGCTGCATACTCTCCAGAAGTCCCGAATAGAAGACACGTAATTCTTACCCGGCATAACACGCTCGAAGGAATGGGCCAGCAAAGGCTCGGATTCGATGCCGCGACTTTGGAAAGCCTTCTTGATAATGGGGTATGCAACATACTGGGTCGTGCCGGGCGGCACTGTAGTTTCAATCAGGACCATGCATTCGGGGTGGATCTTCTCACCGATTACCTTTAAGCAATCCTCCAGAGCTGCAATATCGGCGTGGCCCTGGCGAACGTTTCCAAGTGTCTCTTTCTGATAATCGCATTGCACGTCGACCACCACCACGTCGGCCAGCGAAAGCGCCTCATAGGTGTACGTCGCGATGAGTGTCTTTTTCTCCCTGACGCACCGCTGGATAAGCGGCTCCACTTCGGGATCTTCGGCCTCAACAGGAGCGATACCCCGATTGAGATATTGAATCTTCCAAAAAGATCTGGTTGAGGGCCGTTGCATTCCGATCACGAACTTGGATGGCGCCCCCGTCACCTTGTCCACTGAATCCGCTACGACCCCGGCCATTACAGCGCCAACGAACCCGACACCCATCACCACTACGATCTCACGGCCCAAGCTCCGCTGCTCCGCGACAATTTCGCTGATCCGCACAAACTCCGCCTGGTGGTCTGATTGCTTTGGAATCGGGAAGACTTCACCGGCCGGGCAGGTGGAATAAAGGTCGTTTAGAGATTCCAGTTTATTAGGCGCTTTTTTCTGCATTCCAGCCTCGTCCTTTCATGATAAGCCAAATTGAATCAAAAGATTGATCCGCCGAGCACGAAATACAGTTATCGTGCGAAAACTTAACTCATCAGACTATTGTAATGAGTTAATTCCAGGACTCCGGTTCACAAAGCTGCCCGGACAGCATGTGTCTGCCCCGGGCAATTTGGAGCCAAGACTCTATTGTGTAAGCCCATGAGAACATGACGGAAAAGGCGCCGTGTCCTTTGGAGGGGGGGTGCCTGAACCAGCCCATGAGATCAGCAATCAGTGTATACCATGTCGTTGGGTTGTTCAACGAGTTTGAACCGCCCTTGGAAAGAGCGAATTGAAGGCAGTCGAGCAAGTAGTTTTCCGTGGCGTTTGCTCTCGCATTTAATTAATATTGGCAATCTAGGGGAAAATGTATGGAACTGATTGGAAAGGAAGAATTTTTGCTTGCCACAGAGCGGATGTTTCAGGAAAGCATCCAGGCAAAACAGGCGCTCTGCAGCACGGCGAAAGAAACTATTTTGGAGATGGCCGTGGTGGTAAGCCGGGCCTTCCTTGAGAAGCATCGACTTTTCCTTTTCGGTAATGGCGGCAGTGCCGCAGACGCCCAGCACCTGGCAGCCGAGTTTGTAAACCGCTTTCAAATAGAGCGGCCTCCTTTGCCTGCCATTGCACTCACAGTTGACACATCAATTCTGACGAGCATAGCGAACGACTACGACTTCGGCGACATATTCGCAAAGCAACTGCGGGCTTTGGCGCAGCCTGGGGATGTCGCTTTAGCGATAAGCACAAGCGGCCGATCCTCCAATGTGATAAGGGCACTCAAATGGGCCCGGGAGAACGGTGTACTCACAATCGGTCTGGGCGGGTCTTCTGAGACTGAAATGGACCTGTATTGTGATGTTATCCTACACGTTCCGTCCCCGGTAACAGCGAGGGTGCAGGAGTGTCATATCACCGTCGGGCATATAATCTGCGCTCATGTGGATGAGATGATTTTCGGGTGCGACCGTTCCAGAGAATTTGGGAAACAGGGGGAGGGTTTGCTTTGATGGAAACTCATGTCAACATGGCATACGAAAATCATGCAAAGGCCAATCTCCACGATCCGTGAGGTGGGCCAGGCAAAGCCTTGGTTCAGGCCCTTATGCCTCGGCAAAGGCTTTGAAGAAGGCATATATAATTCATTAAATTCGAATCTATTATTGCGCTGATTGACCGCCATAAATGAAATCCGGAAGGGACCACATCTTCCGTCCACTCTTCTTTCACTCCGGCCCCTCTTCATGCCATACCCGGTTGCAATTGCGGACCACCATGCGCCCCGTCGCCGCCTACAAAGTCGAACAGGACCTTCAGCTGGCTTGGAGGGAAGAGAGGGAGAAGCAACCCCAGTCCGATCTTGCAACATTCGTCAGCATCTCAGACTAAATCCGATGCTATTTCATTGGACAGCCGAAACAGGAAAGCGATAATTTCTTGCCGTCGAGCGTCCCCATCAAAAACCGGCTTTGGAAGGATTGATCGAATGCCAAAAAGGCAACTGGGAAAGCTGCCGCCACGTTATCGTTTTGCTCTGAACCAATACGCTGAAACTCGGTGGAGCAAGTGTCCGAGGTGTAGCAGACTCACCTATATGAGAAAGTTCCCCTTGCTCGTCCATATCGATGGATTCGGCCTTCTCACTCTGGGTAAGACATGCCGCTATTGCCCGAAATGTGAGTTCATAATTGCTCACCAGGATGATCTCGAACATTTCATGACTGAAATCTTTGCGGAGTCTCACCCAGACGTTGTCGGCAATGAGTATTTGGTGATAGGAACGGTGGAAACGAAGGTTTGGCGAGAAGGTATGATCGACCCGTTGAAAATAGAGGAAATTTTGGAGCATACATCCGATATTAAAGATGACCTGGTATTGCATTATGAGCGCAGAGGCTGGGCGCCTCCCGATCAAGAAACACCGGGTACACATCGGAGAGCGCATAAAAGGCCGTCGCGGAAGTAGCCCGGCCATAAGACAAGGGTTTATTTCATATCAATTCCCGCCATCCAGGAACAATCTTGACGAACTCTTCCTGAAATGCCGGCCGGCGGATATTGTCCCTCTTAACTTTTCCGGCAAACGCCTTCCAGCGATTCTCATCTTTTAAAATATCCACCATCATGTGCCTGACGTTGAGCATGACCCCAGCCCGCTGAGCATACTCTTTTCGGGTTGAATTGCTGTTGAGGTTGCCAAGCCCGGAAAGATAGTAGGTGAGGATCTGATCGGGGAAGCGGGTCTCCAACTGCTTTGCAGTCCGCAGTTCCTCGCCTGAGTCCCAAGCACGGATAGGGTATTTCTCCTCGAGCAAGACCGCCAAGGCCTTCTCGTACTCTTTGCGGTGCATAAGGATCTTCAGACGTTCCGATGTCCAGGCATCATCAAGCCGCTTGAGCAATTGTGGCTCATACTCCCTCCATTCCTCAGTGGTGCATATCTTCTTGAAGGCTTTGTAGCCGCCCAGAGTGAAATCATCGATTGTCTGTTCAAGCTGAAGGGCCAGGTATCGCTTGCGATTACCGCTTTCAAGGGCTCGGTCCGACAGGAACTTGCGCAGTTCATCCATGCGCCCCTGGCCCTTTTTCTCTCCTTCCTCGGCTGCTGCAATGGCTTTCTCGTGGTTTCCTTCGTCCCAGTAGAAGGAGGCCAAATCATGATAATCCCCTCCGTATACAAGCTTTTTACAGCGCAGTTCCAGATATTTCTCCCTGTCGCCCAGCTTGCGATAGATCCGCCGGGCATGATCGGTCGGCCAATCCCTGTTTAGAGCTTCCAATGCTTCTGCCAGGCGGCGCCAGTCCTCATCACTGTAGCAGGAAGCATAGGCCAGATCATACAGTGAGTCATCCATACCCGCGTTGCCACTTTTGATAAACGGGATCACTTCGTCGAGCAACTGCCGGCGAGTCTCCTCATCAATCTGTTTGCCGGCAAGTTTCTGCTGAATATCGTCGATGAGGTCGGCGACGTGTTCCACCGTCGCATCGTCACCGCCTCCATAAGTATCCAGTTCCTCTAAATCTGGGCACAACTCCCACCAGAGCGCCATTGCAATCTCGCCTTCCGAGCGGATCTTCTGTTCGGTGGTAAGCTTCACGTGCTTCTTCAGGTAATCGAA
>JBEKPW010000142.1:0-14303 GCA_049520315.1 Syntrophobacteraceae bacterium | reverse complement strand
AGATTGTTTTTTAGTTGACAAAAACAAGTCAATATATCAAAAGGGAGATAGATGCGCTAAGTCACCATAACACTCTACAATCACTAAGAAAAATAGGCTTTGTTACGTATAGCTCTCCTATATCTTGAGCGGACTTTTGGGCCGTTTTCTTTTAGATATTCAGATCATTTGTTTACCGAATCGCTGCAAACTGACTCTTACGAGTGGCAAGATGCATTAAATTAATAACACTCTTTAACTTCAGACCAAAGTCGGCCGGCATTTGCGTAATACTGCAGTGGATACAACACTAAAGGCATGACATTCTATTGATTTTCCCCTGAACGCGGCGGAATCATCTGGCGCATCGACTGCAGGAAAGGAGTGTGTCCTAAAACTGGAAGAATCAGTTTCATTGACATATCACTTGAATGTTAGAGTGTGAAATCATAAGATCTTGTGGTCCATTGGGTTGGCCATGGAGTTTTTTCGGGCGGAAATCATCTCAAAATTCGGTTCGGCAATCGCAGAGAGTCGAGTTGATGCATTGCTTTGGGTAAGATAGAGTGGCATGCGGATGAAGGCGATACAGAGCCGTCATCGCTAATGACGGTAGCATTCCAGGTGCAGGTTAAGGTGCGTGACTAGAGTCCTCATACTAGCCCACTGTGGGCCGGGAATTTTGACTGTCGCGCGCAGTTGCCGCCGACAGGGGGTTGAGCTGCATCTGCTCCATGTGAGCAGGGGGAAAAACCGTTGTCGCAGTTGCAGTGTTGGCGCGACCGATGTCGCGATCTTCTCCCCCGATCTAATTGGGACACCACCAGGAATTGATACATTAGCCAAGCACGCTGCAAGAATCGGGGCCACGGCACTGATCGCTTTTTGCGACAATGAACTCGTCTGGTTGGCGGAGCACAGGCAGGCGTTTGAGCCTTCGTGCAAAGTGCTCGTACAATCATCAGTATCATTATCGCAGCTTCTATCGAAATGCTACCAACTGGAGATTGCGAGGAAGGTTGGTTTCCAGGTGCTGCCGACATTTCTCCTGGTCGAGGCCGGAGATGCCGACAGGGTCCCCGACTCGGCATTTCCTCTGGTTTTGCGTCCGAATTGCGCAGAGGACGTCAAACCATATTTCAAAGTCCGGTTAACCAAGTCGCGAGTACAACTACAGGACTTCCTTCAAGAGCTTCAATTCGTGCGGTCACCTATCATTGCCCAGCCGTTTATGGACCTTCCGAATCTTATCATTCACGGTGTCCGGTCAACCGACGGGAGGGTGCTCGCCTCAAGGTCTTATTTTGTTTCGCACAAATTCGAGGGGGTTAGCCTGTCAATTGAACCTCATCCCCTTCCAGAGCAGATGGAGCATATGTGCCTCGAGTTTGTGAGGCAAGCGGGAGTTACGGGTTGTTACCATTTTGAGTTCTTGTTTTCACCGGAGAAGAAGCTGGCGTACTTCCTTGAAATAAATATTCGCATGAGCGGGATAACAGACAAGGTCACAAAGTTGGGCTTTGATGAGCCGTCACTGTTGCTACAGGCATATCGTGCTATTCCTCATGCGCCCATGTTTCAGGAGACGAACCGGAGCCGGGTTGTCAATAAACGGACATTACTTAGGCACATCCTGTGGGCTGCAAGAGGCAAACTTACTGAATTGGACTATCCTAGCGTCAGTCCTCTTCGGCATATCCTATATTCCTGCCGGGACTTGCTGTTGGCAAAAGATTCGGTGTTTGACTGGCGTGATCTTCGTGGCAGCTTTTGGGTTCACTTGGGACAGAGGTAGGGGGTTTCATACACCGGAAAGGGCCATGATGTTGGTATTCTTAAGTATGTGGCATAATGATTGAGACAGGATTTCAAATTATTCCAGGCATGTGAGCAGGCCATCAGAAAGACCGCCTCCGATGGGGTAACAATTATGCCGGTAAAGGAGATCAATGCTGCATACTGGAATGTTCCGGGGGTTTGAGCGACAAAGTTTCTATCCTCGCCAAGTCCAATCGTATGAACAAATGCGATCAACGTCCCCCTCTACAGCGATGGCGGCGACATATCTGTCACAGGGTCTCAGGCGCTGGACAGAAAAACAACAGGCGGAACCTTGATCCACCTGGACTTGTACAGCATCGTCTGTGGTGCAGGCCGCAATCACTTCAATCTGATTCAGGGACAGCGCAAGCCCTCTGCCTGTTGCTTTGGTGCAGGCTTCTTTTATGCTCCAGACTGTGAAGAACCGTTCAATCGATCTACCACCAGGCGCTTCGCGCAGATAATCGACCTCGCGCCCTGAGAAGAAACGCCTTGCGATGTGCATGTGTTCGGGCGCGGGGCGAATTCTCTCCACGTCGATGCCTACCCCTCGCCCCTGAACTACGGCAATCATCGCAAAGCCGCAAGAGGACGACAGGTTGAAAGACAGGTCTGCATGGTCCCTGTTACCGGCAAGGACCGGTTTCCCGTAAGTTCCTCGATGGAATACCAGCCCAGCGGGAGTGGCGAGCAGGTAAAGCCCCAGGATGTGCCGCAAAGCGGCGTGACGGACAACATAGCTATGTCGGTCTTTGTCGAAGACAAAACGCAAGGCCCGGTCGCGTTCCTCGATGGACAGGCAGGCAAAAAGCTTCTCGAAAGGGGGATGGGACGAGTCAATGGCAAGTCGCCAGATGTGGACCTCGCCAGCTTCAAAACCTGGATTCTCGGGGGGCTGCTTCCATCCGTTTCGGGGCATGTCAGGCCTCAGTATCAAGGTTCGCGGCAGCCCCATTATTCGCGATACCACATTGCTGCCGAACATCCGCCAGAAGGTTCCTGATTTGCCGGGAGATTGCCAAAACGTGCGGCTTTCTCATTATGTTGTCATGGTTGCAGGGAATGACGCGGATATCCACGCCGCCAAGGGCCATCCGGCTCCATCCGAGATCATACCGAAGCGAGTGGGTCAGGGGGCGAATCCGGGCACGGAACAGTGTGACTCGACCACGGTAGGGCTGGGCTCGGTACTCCCGATAGGCTCGAAGGTGCGTCTGCATAATGTCGCGATAGGGCTGGGACAGCATACTGACGTCAAAGATTTCATCAAGGTCCTCCACCACGGAGGCCTGGAACCGGAAAGCAGCCAAGGCACGGAGTCTTCTTGCAATGCGCTTGCTCCCGCGAGCAAAGTGCTTGGCAATGCCGCGCGGATTGTTTTTGAAGATTTCGCCCCAAACCCAGAAAGGAAGGTTGCGGAAAAAACCGGAAATGCCACCCAGGCACTCACTGAGATCCCACCCCTCGGTCACCGGGAATGTACTGGCGTCAATCAATGCCAGGAGCGCAACTTCGCGTCCGGCGGCGCTGAGTTGTCTGGCTAATTCATAGGCTACCGTGCCTCCAAACGAATATCCCAGGAGGCAATAAGGCCCAACGGGCTGAAAGCGCAGCAGATATTCGGCAAAGTATTGGGCCATGGCCTCTATGGTGGCGAACGATTTCCTGTCGGTATCATGCCCGGGAGTGTGGAATCCTTGGACCATCTGCTCCGGTCCCAGTTCGGCGATCAACTCGCGGCAAAACATCAGCTCCCCGCCAAGCGAAGGAAGTATGTATAACGATGGACCTTCAAAGCCGGTGCGGATAGTCCACAAGGAACTGTCGGAGTCACGGCAGAGGCGACTTTCGATGACACCGGCCAGCGTTGCAACGGTGGCACTTTCAAAAAGGGTTGAAAGAGGCAGAGTGACACCGAAATTCTTTTCTACCCGTGAGAACAGGCGGATGGCCAGAAGCGAATCCCCGCCAAGATCGAAAAAATCCTGGTTTAGGCCGACATTCGGACGTCTCAGCAATTCGGACCACATACCGGCCAGCGTCTTTTCCACATCGGTGAGAGGCTCCGATTCCTCGAAGTTGTCCACATGCCGAGGGTGCACCTGCGATTTGGCCGTCCCTTGCCTGCGGGTGGGAATGTGGCGTGCCAGCTTGGTGAGACGCTGGTTAGGATCTTTCAGCACCCCCTCCAGCAGTGTCTGGAACGCGCACAGCATCCAGTCGATCGTAACAGGCTCGAACAATACAGTCCGGTACTCCATCGACAGTCGGAGGCCGTCGTTGTGTTCCTTGACAATGAGGGTGAGATCGAATTTAGCGGTTCCCGTGTCGACTTCGGTGAAGTCGGCTGTAAGTCCAGGCACGTTCAGCCCCCAGTCGGGAAAATTCTCGAAAGCCAGGACAACCTGGAACAGCGGCGTGGAGCCAGGATCGCGTTCTGGGTGCAACTCCTTCACAAGGCGCTCGAGAGGGAGGTCCTGATGAGCGTAAGCCCCAAGCGTCAACTCCCGTGTTGTGGTCAGCAACTCGAGAAATGACGAGTCGCCCGCGAGATTGGCCGGGAACGGCAACGTGTTGACGAAGTACCCGATCAGCCGTTCGACCTGGAGGATGGTACGGCCGGCCAGAGGGCAGCCCACCACAATCTTCTCAAAGCCGGTGTACTTCCACAACAGCGTTTGGAATGCTGCCAGAATCGTCATGAAGAGCGATACGCCTTCCTGGCGGCTGAGCGCCTGTAGCCCCTCCAACAGCACTCTGGGCAACTGAATTGACCTGGTTGCTCCAGCGTGTGCCGGCCCTGCAGGCGCTTTACGGTCGCTGGGCAGCCGCAGCACCGTCGGCACTCCGGCCATTAGTTGCTTCCAGTAGGACAACTGCGGCTCGATCAGGTCTTCCTGGAGCCTCTGCCCCTGCCAATAGGCAAAATCGGCATACTGGATAGGGAGTTCAGGCAACGGATTCAGCAGAACGGCGAAGCGTGCTTGGTAAAGAGCGGCGAGCTCATCGAAGAGTATTCTGAACGACCAGCCGTCACAAACGATGTGGTGGATAATTAGTATCAGAATGTGTTCTTGCTCTTTCAGTCGCAGGAGCCTTGCCCGCAGGAGCGGTCCGGAAACGAGGTCGAATGGCAGGCGAACTTCCTCCACGATGCGCGATTGGGCCTCTGATGACCTTTGCAGTTCAGGCAGTCCCTGAAGGTCGTCAATTCGGAGAACGAATGTGGATGAGTCGTGAATGATCTGCACGGGTCGACCGTCCACGGCATCAAACGTTGTGCGAAGAATTTCGTGGCGACGGATCACCTCGTTTAGGCAGTCCTCGAGTACGGCGGCGTTGAGTTGGCCAGAAAGTCGTATGCACAGCGGCACGTTGTACTGGGCGGTGCCGGGATGCAATTGTTCCAGGAACCACAAACCCTGTTGTCCGAACGATTGGGGGATCTCGCCGTCGCGTTTGGCCGGAATTATAGGTGCCGCCGTTTCGCTGATGCCGCCGGAATCTTCGATAACGACAGCCAGCTTCGAGATGGTCTGGGACTCGAACAGGCAGCGGACCGGAAGTTCCAGGCCGAACGCCTCATGGATTCGCGCCAGGACCCTCAACGCTTTGAGCGAGTGTCCACCTAGGTCGAAGAAGTTGTCACGGACACTAACGCTTTCCACCCCCAGAATATCCGACCAGATCTTCACGAGTTTAGTCTCAACCGGAGTGCGCGGAGGGGTGTAAGTATCCATGCTTTTCATCGTTGCCTTATCTGGGGGGGGCAAGGCCCTGCGGTCGAGTTTACCGTTCGCAGTCAACGGCAGCCTCTCCAGGAACACAAACGATGCCGGGATCATGTAAGGAGGCAGTCTCAGGCTGAGGGCATCCCGCAGCATTCCGACAGAGACTTCCGCGCCGGCCGCCGGCACAATGTAAGCCACCAGGTGTTTGTCGCCCGGTGTATCCTCGCGCACAATGACCGCTGCCTGGCGGATCGTGTCCTGCGCACGGAGAACGGCCTCGATCTCGCCAGGCTCGATGCGGAAACCGTGAATCTTGACCTGACCGTCCAGCCGCCCTAGGAACTCAAGCACCCCATCAGGGAGAAAGCGCACGAGATCTCCGGTGCGGTAGAGCCGGGCACAAGGCTCGACTGAGAAGGGGTTGGGGACGAACCGTTCAGCCGTCAGTTCGGGTCGGTTGAGATAGCCTCTGGCCAGGCCGTCGCCGCCGATGAAGAGTTCGCCGGGAATCCCGGCCGGCAACAACTGGCCATGCGGGTCCAGAACATAAGCCTCTGAATTTGCGATTGGGGGTCCTATAGGGATCGATGGGATGTCCGGATCCAAACCCGGCGGGATGCGGTAGCAGCAGCTGAAGGTCGTCCCTTCCGTCGGGCCGTAGCCGTTAATTATCTGCGCATTGGGCAGCCGTTGCTGGCCGAGACAAACATGTGCCACCGACAGTGCCTCACCTCCCGTCAGCAATTGCCGAACGCCTTCCAGTGCCGCGGGATCTTCATCGATGATGGCATTGAATAGCGACGCAGTAAGCCACAGGACTGTAACGCCGTGCTGCCCGATCACTCGTCTCAACTCAGCGGTAGTCGGGATTTGTCCAGGCATAATAACGCACCGGGCCCCGTTCAGCAGGGCTCCCCAAACCTCGAAGGTTGTCGCGTCAAACGCGCAGCTGGACAGGTGCAGAAACACATCCGCCGCCTCCACCGTGAAATAGTTGGTGTTGATCACCAGGCGGATGACGGCCCGATGTGGTACCGCCACGCCCTTGGGTGTCCCGGTTGAGCCCGAAGTGTAGTTGACGTATGCGATATTCTCGGCTGACGCAACTGGAGCTGGGTTTTCCGGGTCCAACCCGGCAATGGCTGGCCAGTCATCGTCCAAGCGTATCACGTGTCGATTCTCATCCGCCAGGAAGTCGGCACAGTCGCCCTGAGCCAAAATTAGGTTTGCACAGGCGTCTTCGACCATAAACCGCAGGCGCTGCTCGGGGTACGCCCGGTCCAGGGGCAGATACCCGCCCCCTGACTTAAGGATGCCCAACAGGGCGACAATCATCTCCAGGGAACGGTCCATAAGCACGCCTACAAGTGCATCCGGCCTTATCCTAAACTTGCGGAGATAGTGCGCCAGCCGGTTGGCCCGCTCGTTGAGCTGCCGGTATGTTAGCGAGCGGTCTTCAAAAACCACTGCCACATGATCCGGTGTCCTCTCGGCCTGGGCCTCAAAGATCTGATTGAGCGTAGCTTCCCGAGGGTAATCGACTTTCCTGCCCCTCCAGCACAGCAACTTCTCCCGCTCCCGCTCGGTCAGGAGCGGCAACTCCGAAAGCCTCAAATCCGGATCGGCAGTGACGCCCTTTAGAACCATTACCAGATGGTCCAGCAACCGGCGGATTGTTCCCGGCTCGAACAGGTCTGTTTTGTACTCAAAAGTTGCGTTCAGACCCTCTGAATCTTCCTCCATAAACAGCGTGAGATCAAGTTTTGCCGTGCCCGTATACACCTCGGTCGCGCAGACATCAAGTTCTGCAAGTTTGCCCGAGGGCAGGGGGTAGTTCTGGTAGGCAAACATCACCTCGAACAGCGGCGAACGATCCGGTCGACGTTGCGGATTCAATTCCTCAAGGAGTTTTTCGAACGGAATATCCAGGTGAGTGTAAGCCCCGAGAACAACCTCCCGAACCCGTTTTTGCAATTCGCGGAATGTCGGGTTCCCAGACAGGTCGGTACGAAGCAACAGCGTGTCGACAAAGAAACCGATTAAGTACTCGATATCGGACCGGTTGCGGTTGGCAAAAGGGATGCCGATCAGGATATCCTCCTGGCCGCTGTACCGATAAAGCAGGGTTTGGAAGGCGGCCAGCAACGTCATGA
Organism: Syntrophobacteraceae bacterium; assembly: GCA_049520315.1. Lineage (GTDB taxonomy): Bacteria > Desulfobacterota > Syntrophobacteria > Syntrophobacterales > Syntrophobacteraceae > SbD1. Next base: position 6,619 of record JBEKPW010000142.1, on the reverse strand, counting down.
AGATCGTCATCCCCTCCCTGCGGCTCAAGGCCTTCAACTGGCCGGTCAACTCCCGGTCCAGCCTCAGGGATTGGCAGGTCCCGCGGAAAGTTTCTATAGGCGGACGGGGATGATCGGTGGGGAGTTCGAACTCGCCTGATAGTCCGGCAAGATGTTGCCGCCAGTACATCAACCCATTTTCGAGCACCTCACCGGCCATCCAGCTGCGCTGCCATGCAGCGTAGTCGACGTACTGGACGGGCAGCTCCGCGAGAGGCGATGGGAGACCCTTGAGAAAGGCGGTATATAACGCTTGAAGCTCACGAAATATCACGGACATCGACCAGCCGTCCGAGATAATGTGATGCATCGTCAGCAGCACCGCATGATCGTCCTCGGCCATTTCTACCAGCGTGGCCTTCAACAGGGGACCGCATCCCAGGTCGAACAGACGTGAAGTCTCTACACCCGAGATCTCCCACAGTATATCCTCGCGCGATTTCGCCGGCAGGTGGCGAAGATTTTCCCTTGAAAGCTCCATGACCTGGGCCGGGGAGATAATCTGCATCGGCTGACCATCTTTATCCCTAAACGTGGTACGGAGGATCTCGTGTCGTCGAACGATCTCACTGAGGGACTTCTCGAATGCTGGTATGTCGAGAGTGCCGCTGAGACGCAGTATCCATCCTATGTTATACAGGGGGCTGTTCGGTTCGTACTGGCTCATGAACCACACCCGCTCCTGCGCGAATGACAGGCGCAATGGTCCGTCACGGTCGACATGCACGATCGGTCCAGACGCCGGACCGATCAATTTCTGAGCATCAAGCTTGGCAGCCAGGTCTGCAATCCTCGGTGTCTCAAAAAGGCTGCGAAGCGGCAACTCGATCCTGAAGGCGTCCCGAATACGCGAGACAACCTGTACGGCCAACAACGAGTGTCCGCCGAGGTCGAAAAAGTTGTCGTAGACCCCGATCTTCCCGATACCCAAGACGTCAGACCAGATCGAACCCAGCAAATCCTCGACTGGCGTTCGCGGAGGGACCAAAGACTCCTCTGATCCCACGCGGGCAGGCTCTGGAGAAGGCAGTGCTCGACGGTCCCCCTTGCCGCTGCTCGTGAGAGGCAACTTTTCCAGAAACACAAAGGTCGAAGGTATCATATATGCTGGCAGTTTGGAGACCAGGAAGGTTTTGAGGTAATGGATTTCCGGTGCCCGTTTTGCGGGCACGATGTAGGCCACTATCCGCTTGTCGCCGGGGACGTCTTCGCGGGCAAGAACCCTAGCCTGCTCGACGCCCGGGTCTTCGGTCAGCACGGCCTCGATCTCTCCCAGTTCGATCCGGAAACCGCGCACCTTCACCTGGTTATCCAGGCGACCGAGGTATTCGATATTTCCATCAGGCAGATAACGCGCCAAGTCCCCTGTCTTGTAAAGGCGTGCGCCAGGCACGTGAACAAAGGGATCAGGGATAAAGCTGTTGCGTGTCAGTCCATCACGGTTGATATAGCCCCGCCCCACCTGGATGCCGCCTATGTACAGTTCTCCGGTTACTCCGATGGGTACAGGGCGCAGGTAAGAGTCAAGGATGTAGGTGGTGGTATTGGCAATGGGGCGTCCTATCGGGATAGAGGGAGGCAATCCGCCGCGCTCGCAAGGCCACCATGTGACGTCCACGGCCGCCTCCGTTGGCCCGTAAAGGTTGTGCAGTTCGCAATCCAGGATTTCGTGGAATCGCCGAACGTGCTCGCGCAAAAGGGCCTCTCCGCTGCAAAAGACGCGCTTTAGGGAGGTACATGCATTAGCTGTCGGCTCGTTAAGGAACGCCCCGAACATCGAGGGGACGAAGTGTAGTGTGGTGATATGCTCGCGCTGTATGATCCCCGCAATGTAAGCCGGATCCTTGTGCGCATCGGGCTGGGCGACCACCAATCTGGCGCCGGTGAGCAGCGGCCAGAAAAACTCCCAGACCGAGACGTCGAAGGTGAAAGGGGTCTTTTGCAGCACGGCGTCGCCATCGCCAAGGCCGAAGGCCTCCTGCATCCACAGAAGTCGGTTAACAATGGCTAGATGGGTTATCATGACGCCCTTGGGCTTGCCGGTAGACCCTGACGTATAAATTATGTAAGCCAGGTTCTCCGGCGATGTGCCGCGACCCTGGCTTCGCAGGTCTTCCGGGGTCGCCTTTTCCCATTTGCATTCGAGGCTTACGGGACGGGCCGGCAATTGGGCAGCCCGTCCCGACACGGCCTGCTGGATGAGTACAACCGGCGCGGCCGTGTCTTTCAGAAGAAAGGCCAGACGCTCGTCCGGGTAAGCCGGGTCCAGTGGCAAATACGCCCCGCCGGCCTTGAGGATACCTAACAGCCCGACCACCATCTCAAGGGATCGCTCTGTGCATATTCCGACCGGGACCTCAGGCCCGACTCCGAGCTCGCAGAGATGGTGTGCGAGCTGGTTGGCCCGCTCGTTTAGCTGCCGGTATGTTAACGAACGGTCTTCAAGAACCACTGCCACATGATCCGGCGTCCTTTCAACCTGCGCCTCAAAGAGCTCGTGGAGGCACTTATCCCGGGGATACTCCCGCCTGGTGTCGTTCCAACCGACCAGCAACTGATGACATTCCTGTTCGGTCAGGATCGAAAACTCATCCAGCTGTCGCTCAGGTTCCCGGGCCATCCCCTCCAGGATGGTACACATGTGGCCCATCATCCTTGCAACGGCAGGCGACTCCAGCCGTGACGGATGAGACAAAATCCTAAATTGGAGCGCTTCGCCAAGCGTGGTCTCGACGGCCAGAGGATAGTTCCCTCTTTCTATTGTGCTTCGGGGGCGGACCTCCAGCCGACCGTCGCTGGTTCGCAGGACACCTTCTTCAGGGCGGTTCCAAAACTGAAGGATACTCTCAAACATTAGCTGGCCGCGTGGGAGAGAACTCCATTGGTGGACGTTGACCAGAGGCGCATACCCGTACCGGCAAAGCCGGGTACTGCTATCCTCGACTTTCTTGAGCCAGGGGATGAGCCGCTCGGATGCGGGAACATTCAATCGGAACGGCAATGTGTTGATTCGCAGGCCCAAAGCACATTCTTCCAAGTTAGGATCTTCGGGCAGGACTGGGATAGTCATGCCATAGATCACCTCACTCTGTCCACTGTAGCGGCTGAGGAGCAAAGCCCATGCACCCTGCATAATGGTCCGCAGCTGGAGCTCGTGCTTGTCAGCAAGGGCCTGCAGAGCACTGGTGGTCTGATTTGTCATCCGGCCTATTTGTTGTTCAAACGCCGGTGTCTCATCGGTAGAGGGGGGGCGGCGGTGGTCAATGCCCAGTGGGGTCGGCGCACGCACGCCTGAAAGCTCCTGCCGCCAGAACACCTCGGCGGCAGACGCATCTTGCTGATCAAGCCAGGTGACGTAATCGTTATAAGGAGCTGCGGGCGGCAGGCGGACAGGCTCACCGAGGCTAATAGCCTCATAGGCGGCAATCACCTCCCCCATCACCCTGCATGCGGCAGAACTGTCCAGAAGCACTTCGTGATACGTCCAGATCAGCTCGAAGGTATTTTGGGCCGTGAGAATCAATTTCAACCGCATCGGAGGGGCTTCGGAAAAGGGATCGATCTGCTGCCTCTCTGACAGCAGCAGGGTTTCGATAGCGTCACGAAATTGGGAAGGCGGATCAGCGCACCAGTCTTCGATCTCTATCAAGGGTTGGATATTAGGCCTGACCAGGCGCCGAGTTTGCTTGAGGTCGTTTAGGAAAAAGATGCTTCGGAGGGAGTCGTGGCGGTTGACTACTTCTCTCCAGGCTCGCTCGAAAGCCGAGGTGTTTAGGTTCCCCTTGAGGGCATACAAATTCTGGACGACGTAGAGCCCCAATAATGGCTCATACGCGGAGTGGAACAGCAAACCCTCCTGCGAGGCCGATAGAGGACAACCAACATCGGGGCTGTGATCAGTCATCGAACCTCCTTGTGTATTTTTCACTGGGAATGCTGAGGCCGCTCCCGAACTGATCGGAAACCAATTAAGTTGCTCTCGCATTTGGGGCCAATGAAAGCGACTGGGCACGCGGCAATTTTAGGCATTGAACGTTTCGATAGTATACGACGTAGCCCAGGCCGGCGGCGTGACGGCAACCAACCCGAACAGCAGGACGGCGATTAAAGGCATACTTCGATTCATGGAATGATTTCCACCTTTCGGACGATTTGCAATGCGCAGGTGTTTCCAGGCGTAATAGGGATCGCGAATTCTTATTCTTGAAAAAGTTTAAACTGAATTACCATATCTATGCCACGTAAATCATATGCTGAAACTCTCACGGAATTGTAATTTTAGTTATGTTAGATCGAAGAATGACTTTAGAGAGATAACTCGATACATTATGTAACTTTATGTAAACTTTCCCGACTATTATTAACTATTTTCGCACTATGTGAGCCCGCAAAATAAAGTGGAGCAACGATTGAGGCCCAAAAAATCGAAATGTAAATAAAACCGACACTAAGCCGGAATAATGCACCAACTTCAGCGCCAAGCATCCCAACCGCATTTTCGGGTCTGGTCTTTGCCCGAAAAAACTTCAGTTGCGCGCCTGAGACTGGAAAAAGTATACGATCTCCGGCTGGGATACGCAAGTTATACGTCGATGCGACCGGTTTTTGCGTTTTCAGGACGCACCGCCATTCCAGGAGTTTGCAGCTCGCAACCCGCCTGCCCGTGTTGGGGTTGTCGGGAGGGAGGGACTTTTTACATCTCTCCTGGACATTGCCCCCTCAAGCATCGATCAATCTTTTCCATGTCCGTCACATTTGTGAACATTCATGGGCTGCGCATCGGGCTGCCGCATCCGATCCATTATACCGTCTTCCGCCAATGATCCCACATTGGTCAGAGCCAACCTAAATTCAAAGCTGATCCTCTTCTCCCAGACTCACGAGATCAGGCATCTTCCAGCCGCTGAAATAATGCTTCCTCTCTAAATATATGAATATGCAAGACAACAATTTAATCCACCATATACTTTCAGCCAACTGATCGAAACTCAGATCGGCAGCGGAAACGACTTCACCCGGCAAAGGGGAGGTCGGCCATGATAATTCAAAATCCGCGAATAAAGGCGAAGTGTCCGGAATGTGGAAGCGAGAATGTGGAATCCAAGCTATGCTTTACCAATATTGTCGCACGGCTGGGGAAATTGCTCGGAGTCACAACGGTGAGGATTTTTAAGAAGAGGTGCTCGGAATGCGGGCACGAGTTCCAGGTGTTTCGGAAATGAGAGGTGTATCTATGATGGCCGAATGGAGACAACTTAGCACGCTGACCAAGATTTTCTGCATTGGCGGCCTGGTCAGCTCCATCGGGTGGTAGTGATGATTCTGAGTGGGAAGATGAGCATTGGGGATGCCCTCTGGTGGAAATGGAAGGTGTGCCGGTGGTGTCTGTGATCCTGGAAGGGTTACAGTATGCTTTCGATGAAGAGTCACTGTAGATCACTTGCGGCTTTGATTGGGATATGGAATAATGAACAGTGCCGCCTAAACATTCCAGGAGCTTTTTGGGGCAGAAAAAGATAAGGTCCAGTCAATATCCGAAAGGGGGTTCGATGGGAAAGAGTACTGCAGTCAAATTCACAATGGATCATGTACATATCAAATGCCATGACATCAGCGCGACCAAAGGCTTCTACGAAAAAATGTTTAATGCCAAAACGATTTACGAAGGAAAGCTTCGAGATGTTCCAATGGCTACGCTGGAACTCGCAGGCTCTGTTATCATTATTACTGAGGCGGGAGAGGGAGAAGACCTTGAGTGTCCAAAGAGCCCAAGAGAAGGTATTTGGATTCGATACGGGATTGGTCATTTTGGCGTTCGAGTGGACGACCTTGAAAAAGCTGCTCGAGAACTTAAAGCAAAAGGGGCGGAGTTTGGAACCCACGGACATAAGAGAAGGGGTGAGGATAGCCTTTATAAGGGCCCCTGAGGATGACGTGATTGAAATCGTTCAAAGGCCCTACTAGGTTTCGGGACTTTCAGCGTCGCGGCAAGGTCTCAGCGTGAAGGCCGCAATCCCCGTACGGGCGAAAAGATCAAAATTCCAGCGTCAAAAGTTGTCAAGTTCAAAGCAGGCAAGACTCTCAGTGAAAAAATCAAATAGCAGAATTTAATCCTCTCTTATTTGATGAGACCATCTGAAGGGACTGCTCGAGGGAATGTATTGGCGCCCGGTTCTTTTCATTTTTATGGGACCATGCCAGCAATCCAGCCTGATGATTCACATTATCTCCGAACTTGTGCTTCTGGCTTAGCTCACGCCATTACCCGACGGACGTAGCGAAGGTCGCGGGTTACAAGATCGAATCGGAAAAGTGAAAGATAAAAAGTTCCAATTTTCATCATGAAGGAGATGATTATGAAAACAAATCAAGACAAGGTGATGAGCGCCAGGGAGGCCGTCGCGGAGAACGTTCATGACGGCGACACGCTCATTATTGGAAATTATACCATCGGTATAGGCATGGGTCTTGTCCATGAAATTGTTCGTCAAAAGAAGAAGGGGTTGACCCTGTGCTCGCAGTCGGGGCATTTCTGCGACGAGATCCTGACGGCGGCCGGTTGCGTGGAGCGCATAGTCAC
>JBEKPW010000141.1:0-14579 GCA_049520315.1 Syntrophobacteraceae bacterium | reverse complement strand
GCGTAGTCGGTCTGCACGTCCGGGTATTCTTTGGCCACATCATTGAACGCGCGCTGCCAGAGATCGAAGGCATAGGTGAGCACGTTGGTCTTGCCGCACAGGGTAAGTTTTTTGCGGTAATTTCGTTTGCGGCAGAAGTCGAAGGCGAACCGGATACAACGCTCTGCGCCAAACCGGGTGTTGATCGATTCCTGAACGGCAACCTCGTGGGGAGTGTCCTTACGCAGAAATCCGCCCGCTCCTGCGTAAAGGCCCTCGGTATTTTCCCGGACGACTACGAAATTTATCTCATCGGGCCCCTTGTCCTTGAGAGGGGTTTCCACTCCCGGGTAGAGTATAACGGGCCTGAGATTAATGTACTGGTCAAGTTTGAAGCGCAGTTGGAGCAATAGGCCTTTTTCGAGTATCCCCGGTTTTACATCCGGGTGCCCTATAGCTCCGAGAAGGATGGCGTCAAACTTGCCAAGATCTTCAAGCGCCCCTTCGGGCAAGACCTCGCCGGTACGCAGGTACCGTTCGCCCCCAAGATCGAAGTGGACCTTCTCAGTCGAAAATCCGGCTTTTTGCGATACGGCGTCCAGCGCCCTAAGGGCTTCACGTACCACCTCGGGGCCCGTTCCGTCTCCTGGAATAACCGCTATGCGGTAGGCTTTGGCCATTTGACTACTCTCGTTTCAGTTTTCAGCGTTAATAAAAAATTCGATATCAATCGTGTATTATTCCAGCCCTGACATCTGCCCGCGTACATATTCGATGAGGCCCCCGGCCTTAATCAGCTTCTGCATGAAAGGCGGTATGGCCTGAGCCCGGTATGTTTCTTTCCTGGTAAGATTCTCGATAATGCCGGAATCCAGGTCGATTTCCAGTTCATCCCCCGTTTGAATGCGTTCAGCGCCCTCGGGGCACTCCATGATCGGCAGACCCATATTGAAGGCATTGCGATAGAAGATCCGGGCAAAGCTTCGGGCGACAACGCAACTGACCCCGGCCGCTTTTATGGCTATCGGGGCGTGTTCCCTCGATGAGCCGCACCCGAAGTTTTTCCCGGCCGCGATAATATCTCCCGGCTTGACCTCTGAGGCGAACCCCGGGTTTGCGTCTTCCATGCAATGGGCGGCAAGCTCTTTTGAGGATGTCGTATTCAGGTAGCGCGCCGGTATAATGGCGTCGGTATCCACGTCATTTCCGAACTTCCATGTTTTTCCCTTGATTTTCATCAGCTCAACACCTCTTCAGGATGCGCGATGTGTCCGGCAATTGCAGAAGCTGCGGCAACTGCAGGATTGGCGAGATAGACCTTGCTTTCCACATGCCCCATTCGACCTACGAAGTTGCGGTTCGTGGTCGCCACAGCCGATTCGCCAGGCGCGAGAATTCCCATGTGCCCGCCAAGGCAGGGGCCGCAGGTCGGGGTGCTCACTGCCGCTTCGGCCTCTATAAAGATTTCGAGCAGCCCCTCTGCCATCGCTTCCAGGTAGACCCGTTGGGTCGCAGGGATCACAAGGCAGCGGACCCCCCGCGCAACCTTTTTGCCCTTCATTACCTGCGCTGCCAGCCGCAAATCCTCCAGGCGGCCGTTCGTGCACGAGCCTATTACTACCTGATCGATGGGGGTTTGTGGTATTTCTGTGACCAGCTTCACGTTCTGAGGCGAATGAGGAAGGGCCACGACCGGCTCGAGGTTTGAGAGGTCCCATTCATATACGGCCTCGTAAGTCGCTTCCGGGTCACTGCGGTAGAATTTGTAAGGCCGTTTTGCACGCGCGCTTACATACTGTTCGGTGATTGAGTCAGGCGTTATGATTCCGACCTTGGCTCCCGCTTCGATAGCCATATTGCACATCGAAAAGCGATCTGCCATGGGAAGGGAATCGATCAACTCGCCCCCGAACTCCATTGCCCGGTACCTGGCGCCGTCTACGCCGATCTGCCCTATAGTGTAGAGGATCAAGTCTTTTCCCCCAACCCAGGGGCGGAGTTTTCCACTGAAGATAAACTTCATCGACGGAGGCACCTTGAACCAGATTCGGCCTGTTATCATTGCCGCCGCCAGATCGGTGCTTCCCACCCCGGTTGCGAAGGCGCCAAGTGCGCCATAAGTGCAGGTGTGGCTGTCGGCTCCGATCACGACGTCTCCGGGCAGGACAAGTCCCTGCTCGGGTAAAAGTGCGTGTTCGACCCCCATGCGACCTACTTCGAAATAGTAGGGGAGGTCAAACTCTTTTGCAAAATCGCCCATCATCCGAGCCTGGATGGCCGAAGCGATATCCTTGTTCGGCACGAAGTGGTCGGGAACCAGACTGATGCGCTCGCGGTCGAATACCTTTTTGGCCCCCGAGCGCCTGAAGGCTTCAATCGCGAGCGGGGCTGTTATATCGTTGCCAAGCGCGAAATCGATCCTTACTTCCACAAGCTCTTCCGGGAAAACCTCCGGCTTTCCGGCGTGATCGGCCAAAATCTTTTCACTGATTGTCTTGGGCATTGAATTCTACCTTCAATTCTGAATATTTTCGCCCGGGTTGCCGGGTTGGGCCAAAGATTGCTCTTCACCGGAGATATTCTCCAGTGCAGGTGCTGTTTTTTGCTGCGTGGTTACGCCTTCCTGAAACCCCTTTTTCCCCTGGAGCTGCCAGGCGGCCCATCTTACCGGACCCGAAGCAGTGTAGAGCGTCAGGAGCAAAAAGAGCATAAACGCGGGGGCCACAGCGATTATACTGACGAGAAGTATTACGCCGAACACGACGAAGGAGGGCCTCGCCCTTATGAATTCGACTTCCTTGAAACTGTTAAAAGGCATGGTGCTGACCATGAAAAACCCCAGGATAAAGGTCGTCACGAGCAGGACAGGCCCTATGAGCGAACCGTGGACAGCAATATTCCAATGACTCATAAAAAGCACCGTTGTGGCTATCATGCTCGCTCCGCCTGGAATCGGCAGGCCCACGAAATATTTCTTACTGGCCGTTTCGACCTGCACATTGAAGCGCGCGAGCCGCAGAGCGCCGCAAGCCATGAACACGAAGGCCGCCAGCCAGCCGATCCGCCCGTAAGGTTTGAGGGCTATCAGGTACATCAATAAACCTGGCCCCACACCGAATGCCACCAGGTCGGCCAGCGAATCGTATTCCACCCCGAAACGGCTCGTCCCTCCGGTCAACCTGGCAACCTTGCCGTCCAGGATGTCGAAAACGCAGGAAGCAAGGACGGCGATGGCCGCCGGCTCAAAATCGCCGTTGATGGAACTGACGATCCCGAAAAACCCACTGAAAAGATTCGCAGTGGTAAAAAGATTGGGCCAGATATATGTCCCGCGGCGCACTTCGCCTTCCCCGCGCCACTTTTTCCGGCGCGAGCGCCGCTTCTTTACGGGTTCAATCTGCATAAGATGGTTTCTCCCGCATAGACATGATTGCCTTGGAACACCAGAATCTCGCTGTTTTCAGGCACATAAACGTCCACTCGGGAACCGAACCGGATCATTCCAAACCGCTCCGCCTGAACCACCCGGTCGCCGATTTCGGGCCAGCAGACAATGCGGCGGGCGATCAAGCCGGCCACTTGGGTAATAACGATGTCCGCGCCGGAATCGGACCTTATCCATACCCAGTTCTGCTCGTTTTCATCGCTTGCCTGGACAAGGTTGGCAGCCATGAAGCGGCCTTTCCTGTAGTGAATGCCCTCAATCGTTCCAGAGATGGGTAACCGGTTAACGTGTACGTCCAGAACCGACATGAAGATACTGATCTTCATGGCCGGTTTGTCTGTGAACCGCACCGACCGGACACTCTTGACAGCTATTACACGACCGTCTGCCGGAGATACGATATCACTTTCGCCCGCGTTGGAAACCCGTTCCGGGTCCCGGAAAAAGTGACCGGTCAGCAGGGTGAGAGCCAGGAGCAGCAGAGTAACAATCGCCCAGCCAAGCACCGCCGTAATCAATGTGGCAAACATTGCAGCGAGGATGTAAGGAATTCCCTCCCTGGCGATGGGGACATGCGCCTGTTTTTTCCTGAAATCCCTGGCCGACAAAAGATGCTCCTTAGTCCGGGAACCTGGAAGCGTGAAGCGGGAAGCGTGAAAAAAACCGTTTGCTCGCTTCCTGCTCCTTGCTCCCTGCTCCCGCTCGGTTTTTTAAACCATCTTTACAGCATCGAGAAAAGGCATCATAGCGCGTAGCTTTGCGCCGATCTGTTCGACGAGCAGTGTCTTTTCGCGGTTTCTGACGGCCTGGAACATAGGCCGTCCGGCCTGGTTCTCCAGAATCCACTCGCGTGCGAACTCCCCGGACTGGACCTCTTCGAGCATTTTTTTCATCTCGGCTCGAGTTTGCGCATTGACGATCCGTTTTCCTCGCGACAGATCGCCATATTCCGCCGTGTCGCTTACGGAGTACCTCATATAGGCAAGTCCGCCTCTGTAGATCAGATCTACGATCAGCTTCAGTTCGTGCATGCACTCAAAAAAAGCGATTTCAGGCTGGTAGCCTGCCTCGACAAGTGTGTCGAACCCGGCCTTTATGAGTTCGGATACACCGCCGCAAAGCACAGCCTGCTCGCCAAAAAGGTCCGTTTCGGTCTCTTCTTTAAAAGTGGTTTCAATGACGCCTGCCCGTGTTGCGCCGATTCCCGATGCATAAGCCAGAGCTGTCTGAAGGGCCTGCCCCGATGCGTCCTGCTGAATTGCGACAAGAGCAGGCACGCCCGCTCCGCGCACGTATTCGCTCCTGACCAGGTGTCCCGGCCCTTTAGGGGCGATCATTACCACGTCCACCTCTTTGGGAGGCATGATCTGGCCGTAGTGAATATTGAAACCGTGAGAGAAAAGAAGTGTCCTGCCGGCTTTCATCGAGGGGGCAATGTCTTTTCGATAAAGTGCGGCCTGAGCGTGATCTTCGGTAAGAATTTGGATGACATCGGATTTCTCGGCGGCCTCGCGAGCCAAAACCGGAGTGAATCCATCTTCGATCGCCTTTTCGTAATTGGGCGAGCCCGGCAGGTCAGCCACTGTGACCTGAAGACCTGAATCGCGCAGGTTTTGAGCCTGTGCATGCCCCTGGCTTCCATAGCCGATGATACCGATTTTCTTGCCGCGTAAAAAATCCAGACTGGCGTCCGTGTCATAAAAAATTCGCATCAATTACCTCCTGATTTGGATCGGTTTCAGTATTTTTTGCTGCGTGCCAGAGCCGCTTTTCCGGTACGTGCAATCTCCTCTATTCCGATCTGGTCCAAAAGTTCCACTATGGCCGTAAGTTTTCCCTCGTTTCCAGTAACCTCAAGCGTGTAATAATGAGGGCTTACGTCCACTACCTTAGCACGGAAGATGTCGACGATTCGAAGCACCTCTGCCCGTGTTTGCTGCTCGGCTCGAACCTTGATAAGGGCCATCTCCCGGTCCACGAACTCGGTCTCCGAGAAATCGTACACCTTGATTATGTTAACGAGCTTGTTCAACTGTTTGACTATCTGGGAGAGCACCCGTTCGTCTCCAGTCGTAACAAGAGTAATCCGCGTCAGTCCCTTCTCGTTGGTTTCCGCCGCTGTAACCGTTTCAATGTTGTACCCTCTGCCGCTGAAAAGTCCCACAATTCTTGCCAGAACACCCGGAACATTCTGGACCAGAATGCCTATCGTATAGCGTCTATCGGTGGTAACTATCATCCAAAAATCTCCTCTAAATATCCCGTTCCGGGAGGGAGAATCGAGAGCTACGCAAGAAGCATTTCGGTAATGCACTTTCCGGGCGGGACAATCGGATAGACGTTTTCTTCCGCAACCACCTGGAAATCCATAAAGACAGGGCTTTTTATCGAAAAGGCTTTTCGGAGGACCGGTTCGACCTCCTCGGGCCGTACAGCCCTAAGTCCCACAGCCCCATAGGCTTCCGCGAGCTTGACAAAATCGGGAGACCCTTCCAGGCAGGATCCCGTATAGTCCTTCTCATAAAAAAGCTCCTGCCACTGGCGCGGCAACCCTAGATATGTATTGTTGATGATGGCCACTTTCACCGGGATATTGTTACAGACCGCCGTGCACAGTTCCTGAATGTTCATCTGGATGCTTCCGTCACCGGCGATATCTATCACCAGCCTGTCCGGAAAGGCTACCTGAGCGCCAATGGCCGCTGGAAAACCGTAGCCCATTGTGCCCAGGCCGCCCGAGGTCAACAGTGTGCGCGGGCGGTCGAACTTATAGAACTGGGCGGTCCACATCTGGTGCTGGCCCACCTCGGTAGTGATTATGGCGTTGCCGCCCGTAATCTCATAAATTTTCTCGATAACGTACTGCGGCTTTATCAGATCGCCTTGCGGACAGTAGGAAAGCGGGTGCTCTTTCTCCCACTGGGCTATCTGGTCAAACCATGGAGCACGCGCCTCGGCAAGACCCTGGATCGGATCTTTTTCGGCAAGTTGTATAATCTGTTGGAGCGCGTTTTTGCAATCGCCCACGATGGGAATGTCGACCTCGACATTTTTGCTGATACTGGTCGGATCAACGTCGACATGGACGATCTTGGCTTTTGGGGCGAAGGTGCTGATCTTTCCGGTTACACGATCATCAAAGCGCACGCCGACTGCAAAGATAACGTCCGCATGGGATATAGCCATGTTAGCCTGATAGGTTCCGTGCATCCCGAGCATTCCCAGCCAGAGCGGATTAGGCCGCCTGAGGCCTTTCCCATCAACTGTGGTTGCCGGAAAGGAGCCAAGACCCATCAGGGAGCAGGTCACAGGCGCCTGGATGAGTTTAACCAGCTTGGCGAGTTCTTCCGAAGACTCAGAAATAATAATTCCTCCGCCTGCGAAAATGACCGGCGCCTTGGCCTTGCTGATAAGCTGGTAAGCCTTCTTGACCTGTCCGGCATGCGCCTCCAGTGTCGGTCGGTAGCCCGGCAGGTCCACTTTCTTGGGATATTTAAAATCGGCAAACGCCTGAACTACGTCTTTCGGCAGATCCACAACCACGGGTCCTGGACGGCCCGTGCGCGCCAGGTAAAAAGCCTCCTTTATTACCTCGGCCAGATCGTTCACGTCCCGCACGAGGTAGCTGTGCTTTGTGCAGGGGCGGGTGATGCCGATAATATCGACCTCCTGAAAAGCGTCATCCCCGATGAGCGGCGTCGGCACCTGACCCGTGAATACAACTATCGGGACAGAATCCATGTTAGCGGTGGCTATACCCGTTACAGTGTTTGTCGCACCGGGACCGGAAGTCACCAGACACACCCCCACCCGGCCTGATGCCCTTGCGTATCCGTCAGCCATGTGTGTGGCGCCCTGCTCGTGGCGAACCAGAATGTGCCTTATGTTGTGTCTGGGCATCTCGTGATAGAGGTCCAGAACGGCGCCGCCAGGAAACCCGAATATGACCTCTACACCCTCTTTTTTCAAACACTCGAAAAATATTTGCGCACCTTTGAGTTTCATAAGAAAACCCTTAGTTGGCCTGCTTTGGCGTTAAAGCCGATATAATAGCTGCGGCAGGCCGGAATCCGGACCAAAATCAGCCGATTTTTCATGTCTGGTCCCTATAATGAATTTGAAATTCTAACAGTAAGCAAACAAAGCTGTCAATCGGATTACTGAAGTGGGTAGTGGGTCATTTTGGAAAGGTTGGGGTACCATTTGTCAGGCCGCCCCTGAAATCGCCAAGCAACGTCCCCGCCGTTAATGTCCTTTGTAGCACAAATTCAGTAGAGGGGAATGAAAACTCAGAGGTATGGACAAATCCCAGAACGGCAATACCTTATCTTAAGTAGATAGCAAGGAGTTGTAATTAAATTGGATCAAAGGAGGTAAAAACATGAAGGCTAAATCAACTTTGATTATAATGTGTTTGGCTCTTGCTTTCCTCATGATCGTTGGGACAACGAGGGCCGAGGCCCAATGCTGCTGGGGCGACGCGATTGCCGCGCCTTTCGTGGCAGCGGGAGCGATAGTTGAGGGAGCGGTGGTGGTATCGGCCGCTGTCGTGACGGCCCCTTTCACTGCTCTCAGTTGCGGCTCTTGCGGGATTTCCCTTTGTAGTCCGTGCAGCAATCCGGTTACATTCGTCCCCAGTTGCGATCACTGCTGAGGATACTCGGTCTTTATTTGATTTCGACTTAAACTCTAAACTTGGGTGGCCCAGGCAATTTTCGCCTGGGCCATTACGGCAAAAGGAAGGGTGAACATCGCTGGAATAAGGGTTGTTCCGGACGGAGTAGTAAGTCTCTGGTCCCCGGCCGCCTCCTTTGCAGAAGGTGTATATCTTTCTCTTCGACAGGCTCCTAGCAACGATCAGACCCACACATCCGAACAATTTGCTTCCTTAACATCGTCGACAGGTCGTCAAATGAGCCATTCGCCAATATTGAGTCGAACTGGTCGCGATAGTTGACCACCAGACTTGTTCCCTCGACCCCGACATCGTACACTTTCCACTTCCCGTCCTTAAAGTGGAGGTAATAATCAAGAGAGACCGGGCCACCCTGGGCTGTTATACGTGCCTCGACGACGACATAACCTTGGTATATTGACCTGTTATTGTAAGTGATCTTTTGTGTAGCGTATTTTTCGATGTCTCCCACGTATGTGTTAAAGAGCAGCTTGCTGAACTCCAGCGTAAACTGCTGCTGCTTTTCGGGGGACAGACTGTTCCATCGTGGTCCCACGGCGAGCCTGGCTACCGATTCAAAGTCAAAGTATCCATCGACGACCGCTCGAATCTTTTCCCTGCGGGCCTTGGTATCTTGAGGGTACTGCTTGAGTATTTCGAGGACCTGATCCGTGCCGGTTTGGACCACTGCCTGTGGATTCTCGGCCGCTATAGCCCGTGAGCCCCACAAACAAAGACAAACCACCAGGAGGAGCGTTTCGGAAATGAAACGTTTCCTCATCAATCCAATTTGTGAACGAGCTACAAACATTGTTGATCCTTTATCCCATCTTCAGAGACAACCGGCAATTCTTGAAGGAAAGAACCACCCTGCAATCATCCGGTTTCTCATCGGCCACCAAGGAAATTTGACTCTCGCGAGCGAACAGGTTGTTCAAGCATCGCAAGGGATACAAATCGACTGCGGCTGACAAAATCCTGAAGCGCATTGCTTTAAGGGTATCCGCTTTATCTAATGTAATCAAACATCTATCTAACGTTAATAATCATTCTTATTGGTGTCAACCGGGGAAGGCTTTCACTGCAGGAACTCTGGGAACAGCAATTAATGACCCGGACTGCCTCAACTTCCGGCCTTTCTCACAGCCAACAGCCGGGAGGCCGTGAGAACATTTCCTTCGAAAGCAAGAGGCATAAAATGGATGTAAACAAGGAGAGGGAGAAATTCTCCTGCGTTCATCCGGTGTTTCCGGGTAGATACGAGCTAACGAGAGATATTATTTTATTTTCGCCGATAATCGGGCCTAGAGCGAGAATCCGCTTTTTTTCCCTGAAATCCATCGGAATACGCTCATTTTCATGTTTGACGGGGGGTCCTTTTTTTCGTTATGTACGGTATCGACAGGGGCTAAATTTTCCTTCCGAAGCATTCCAAAAACACTAAAAAAAGGATAAAATTATGGAGAGTCTGGAGACTTACCCAGTGTCCTCCTATGTTGACGAAAACTATTGCGCGGGATCCCAAAAATCCGCGACGGCGGGGCAGATGGCTATAAAGCTTTCGCAGAATGCACAAATTGTCCTGAAAAAGCGCTATTTGATCAAGGACGACACAGGCCAGCCGACCGAAGATCCGGAGGAGCTTTTCAAAAGGGTGGCTCTGGCTATAGCGCAGCCCGACGCTCTATACGAGGGACCGGATAAAGTCCCGGAAACGGCGCGCAAGTTTTTAAAGCTCATGACCTCACTGGATTTCATGCCCAATTCTCCAACTTTGATGAACGCAGGCCGCCAACTGGGACAGCTATCCGCTTGCTTCGTGCTTCCAGTCGCTGATTCAATCGACAGCATTTTCGAGGCAATAAAACATGCGGCGATGATCCATAAAAGCGGAGGCGGGACCGGGTTTTCGTTTTCAAGAATCCGCCCCGAAAACGATAAAGTGCTCTCCACCCAGGGTGTTGCGAGCGGGCCGGTTTCCTTCATGTCTGTTTTCGACGTGGCGACCGAGACCATAAAACAGGGCGGTACCCGCCGGGGCGCAAACATGGGGATTCTGCGGGTAGACCATCCCGATATCCAGCAATTCATAACCTGTAAAACCGACAACCTCCGGATGACCAATTTTAACATATCGGTTGCCGTTACAGATGATTTCATGCGTGCGGTCGAAACCGGGTCGGATTACTCTCTGCTAAACCCCCGCACCCGCGAGGAAGTCGAAAGGGTGTCCGCACGCGATGTTTTCGACAAAATAGTCCAATCCGCCTGGAAAAACGGCGAACCGGGCATCATTTTCATAGACGCCATGAACCGGGACAATCCTACGCCTCAGGTCGGCGAGATCGAGAGCACCAATCCGTGCGGCGAACAGCCTCTTCTTCCTTATGAGTCCTGCAATCTTGGCTCGATAAACCTGGCCAACATGTACGCCGACGGACATATTGACTACGAGCACCTCAAGGCCGTGGTGTGGGGCGTGGTCCATTTTCTGGATAACGTCATCGAAGCCAACAAGTACCCACTTGCAAAAATCGCGGAACTCACCAGGGCAAACCGCAAGATAGGGCTGGGCGTCATGGGGTTTGCCGACCTGCTTATTGCCTTGGGCATACCTTACAATTGCGAGCAGGCTGTTGAGACTGCCGAAGAGCTGATGGGCTTTATCCAGAAGGAATCCAAGGCGGCATCCGCATACCTGGGTAAGATGCGGGGCAATTTTCCGAACTACACCGGCTCCGTTTACGACTCACCCGACACCGCCTTCATGAGGCACGCCACGACGACGACGATCGCCCCCACAGGGACCATCAGTATCATCGCAGGGTGCTCGAGCGGAATCGAACCCATTTTTGCGATCAGTTTCCTGCGCAAGGTGTTGGATGGCGAAGAGCTGGTGGAAACGCATCCGCTATTCCAGAAAATCGCTCAGGAGCGCGGCTTCTATTCCGAAGAGCTTATGAAGCGGATAGCCCAAAAGGGCAGCATCAAGGATTTTGTCGATATTCCGGAGGATGTGCGGCGTGTGTTCGTGGTGTCCCACGACGTGGAACCTTCCTGGCATATCCGCATCCAGGCTGCATTCCAGAAACATACCGACAACGCTGTCAGCAAAACCATCAACTTTCCGATTTCAGCCTCCACCGAAGACGTCTACCAGGCCTATATTTCAGCATTCGAGCTGGGCTGCAAGGGACTGACAATTTACCGCGACGGCAGCCGCGAGGCGCAGGTGCTCAATATTCAGCGCAAGACCCAATACCCGCAGGTTGAGCCGCGCCCGCGCCCGGATATGACCCGGGGCATTACGGAGCGCGTAAATACGGGCTGCGGTAAGCTCTACGTGACCATCAACTCGGACGAATACGGATTTTGCGAGGTTTTCGCCCAGATGGGCAAGGCAGGGGGCTGCGCCTACTCCCAGATCGAGGCGACCAGCAGGCTTATATCTCTTGCCTTGCGCTCGGGCGTCAAGGTGGAGTCGGTAATAAAGCAGCTTGTAGGTATCCGGTGCCCCTCGCCGACCTGGAGAAACGGCGAGCAGGTCGTTTCCTGCTCGGACGGTATAGCCAAAGTGATCAAACAGCACGCCAATGCCAACATAAGCACCGGGTTCGCCGACGAGATGGGCGCTTGCCCGGACTGCGGCGGCGCGGTGGAACATGAGGGTGGATGCATCGTCTGCCGCTCGTGCGGATTTTCGAGGTGCAGCTAAAAGTAGTTGGGAGCGAGAAGCGGGGAGCGGGAAGCTTGAAGAACATAGGAAACCAAAAACATAAAGCGCCTTTCCGCTTCTCGTTTTTTATCTGAAAGCGCCTCCGAGCGGTTACGGTTTTCTCGAGCGGCGGAGTACTTTCCAGGCACTCCGCGAGGCGCGAGCGCAGGTTTGGGTTTGGAACCGCATAGCTGGGCACTCTCCGTCAAAGAAGCTGTAGCGCTCCAGCAAACGCTGGCCGCGCAGGTACGGATAGAGCCTCTTCCCACCAGATTAAAAATCATCGGGGCCGCAGACATATCCTATTCCAGGCAAACCGACCTGCTGATTTCTGTCATTGTTGCATTGAGGTGGCCCAGCCTCGATTTGCTCGACTCCGTTCATTATGTCTGCAGGGCGACTTTCCCTTATATGCCTGGTCTGCTCTCATTTCGGGAAGTTCCGCCCCTTATCGAGGCATATCGGAAAATCAGGGAAAAGCTGGATGTCCTCCTCTGTGACGGGCAGGGAATAGCGCACCCCCGAAAGGTGGGGTTTGCCTCGCATCTCGGACTTTGCCTGGGAATACCCACTGTAGGGTGCGCCAAGAGCAGGCTCTGCGGGGATCACGAGAGCCTGAGCCTGAGGAAAGGCTCAAGCAAACCGCTCCTCTTAAGCGGGGAGCAGCTCGGAGTCGTCTTTTGCTCCAGGGACGGCGTAAAGCCGATCTATATCTCTCCAGGCCACCTCTCGGATATTGCGTCTTCAGAGAGGCTCGTCTCGCGCTGCCTCCGAGGCTACCGGATACCCGAACCACTGAGGCTCGCCCACCTCGAAGCAAACAGACGGAGGGCAGAAGTCGAAAATTGGATATCTGAAGCCGGATGCTGGAAATTTCGTGATGGATGAGGGCGGATGGCGGGCGAAGATCTGAAATATGATCATTCGATTGTTTTCCGGTGAGATTGCTGACATAATCACGAATTCTGATGTCCGCGTGTCATTTTTTTATGGAGGGTAAAATGGCAGATTCGGCCGATAACATTCAAACTTACAGGCAAATGCTGAAACTGGATCGCAGATCCCGGGTGTTCGCTCCGCTGGCGGAACAATTGTGCGTAGCTGGCGAATGGAAGGAAGCAGCGGAAGTCTGCAAAAAAGGTCTCCTTTTTCATCCCGATCACCTGAGATCGAGGGTGCTGCTCGGATGGGCGCTCATGGAAATGGGCGAGACCAGTCAATCCGAACGGATTCTGCTCAATGTTGTAGAGGATATTCGGAAAAGTGCCATAAGCTTCAAACTGCTTTCGGAGTTTGCGACAATTTCAGGCAATACCCAAATCGCCGGCGAATATGCGAGGATTTACGAGGCGTTTCAGCCCCCTGGTCCCGACCAGGGCGAGGTCGCCTCACCCCCGGAGCTCGACCAGTCTGAGCCTGCCTGTCCACCAGAAAAAGAAGTTTCGGAATGGGATAATTTCAAAGCAGAGGCAATAGAAGAGCTGCAGGATACGGTGAGCCAGGAAATTTCTTCTCTTCTCACCCCGGTCATAGGGCCCGCCTCGAAGGTCGGGCTTGAAGACATACTGATGCACCTGGTCCAAAGAATCGATGGACGTCTGATCCATAAGGCGGTGCCTGCTGCCATTTTGTCTGAAGATGACAAGAATATGTTAAAAGAAAAGATCGTTGCCGTTCTGGGTGCTTGATGCCTCGTGAGAAAAAGGTTCCACATGAAGTTCCTCGAAGGACTGGCAGAAGACATCAAAAAGAATCTTCTGGAGCAACTAAGGGTCCTATGGACGCACGCATCTACGGCCATTGAGGGAAACACCCTTACCTTGGGCGAAACGGCCTTTGTTTTAAGCGAGGGCCTGACAATCAGCGGGAAACCGCTCAGCGACCACCGCGACGTTGAGGGCCACGCTCGGGCAGTCGATCTGATGAACGGTCTGATCCAAAAGCAGAGAATCACAGAGGCGGATTTATTCGACCTTCATAAACTCGTGATCGACGAGCAAATTCTGGACGCCTATAAACCGGTTGGCGACTGGAAGAAAGAGAACAATTCAACGACCGTCGCAATCCATAATCAGTTGAAGACAATCGAATTTTCGGATTTCTGGGAAGTTCCCAAACTCATGGAACGCTGGCTGGAATTGCTGAATTCGGAAATCCAGACCTGCAGGGGGCCTAAGGAAGTCCTAAAATCTTACGCCGGGTTGCACATCTCTTTTGCATGCATACATCCGTTTTGGGACGGTAACGGAAGGATTGCGCGGCTCATTGCCAACCTTACTTGCCTGAAGGCGGGCTATCCCCCGATCATCATCGAAAAGGAAAAACGCTATGATTATATCATGGCGCTGACCGACTACACGCTAACCCATGGCGTTCCTTCCCTCAATACGCCAATCCTTTACGAGGATGCCTGCTTTGAGAGGTTCTATTCTTTCTGTGAACAGTGCTGGCAAAGCAGCCTGTCTCTTGTTGAAGAATCCCATGCCTTGCAACAAAAGAGGGATCAAAGGCTATCGAAAGGTAATGATTTTACCCCTTAACCGGATTTGTTTTCCTATTGCCCTGGTTTCCAGAAGGTTTTTTCTTTCCCCCCCGTCCCAATCAGCGGGAGGGAAAGACTGGGGCGGAGTTTCGCTTTTAGTTAGGCTTATCCGCTCTCATGAAGACTTTACGGTTATTTTTCTCGGCTTCGCAGCCTCAGCCTTTGGCATCACCAGCTTAAGCACGCCATCTTTCATCGATGCCTGAATCTTCTCACGGTCGAT
>JBEKPW010000140.1:0-14651 GCA_049520315.1 Syntrophobacteraceae bacterium | reverse complement strand
ATCCTCAAATGGTTAGATGAGATCAACGAGTCACCCGTTATTTTTCGATGGAAATACGGACTTGATACCATTTCAGTAGCATGACTTATTGCTATGTTATTTAGGAATCGACCTACTAGTTTCCGGCGCGTACGGTCTCTGCGCCTTTGGCCATCGATTCGAGAGCTTTCAAAATTCCATCGGCGCCAGGGTTGATGCCCACCGGCGAGACGTAACTCCAACGAATGACGCCATCGGCATCGATCACAAACAACGCCCGCTCCGATTCGCCGTCTTTTTCCCGGTAAACGCCGTACAGACGGGCCACTGCGCCTTTGGGCTCAAAATCCGCCAGGAGCGGCATGTGCAATTTGCGGTCTTTGCTGAAGGCGAGATGGCACCAGACGCCATCGACCGAGATGCCGATGATTTGCGCTTCAAACTCGGAAAATTCGGGCTTCAACTCGTTATAGAGCGCCAACTGGTCACTGCAAACGGGGCTCCAATCGGCCGGATAGAAGACCAGGACTACCGGCTGTCCGCGAAAGTCGGAGAGAGATACTTTTTGATCCGGGGTGGTTGAAAGGCAAAAGTCAGGGGCTTGAACTCCAGGTCTGAGAGCTGTCATCTGGTCCTCCTCAGCGTTATGCAGGATAGATCGGATTTCCTCGCATGCTCCTGCCACAATCGCTGTTTCTGGTCTGGTTGGCATTGATTCCTTCCTGTATGGGCCTGAGTGGAGGCAAACGGACCATGGCTGATAGATTTGCCCCCTTTTGTTCAGTCACCCGCTATATTATTCAAAGAAATGATTAGAGAGTCTCGTGTCAAGCTTGAAGATTTGAGCATCCAGTTCATCATGAAAAACGTTGTCAAATCGTCCGAGGGATTGTTCGAGTACTCGGCTTTCGCGCTCAAAACCTCAGTTGGCGGTAATGTCGTCAAACCGCAGACTCTCGAAGAAGGTTCTCGATTTTCGAATCCAGGTCCCGTGCGACAGCGAGAGCGTTCGGGTTTCCGTAGGGGGCCAGAAGACTGGCCATCTTGTCATAGGCCAAATGCACGCCGTCCGGCCGCTCATCCACCAGAATTGTGACCGGAGCGTAAGATCCGGCGTCGGGAACATGCTTTGCCATTTCTTTCATGATGAGCGGATTGCCGATCACAAAACGCACGATTTTCGGCGTGTCGAGCCCGGTTTCCTTACGCAGAATCGCGCCGTGATCGAGTTTCATAAACATCATCAGCTCCGTCTTGCCCAGACCTCTGCGAACCGCACTTTCCAGTTCAGCGAAGCTCCCTGAGCCCTTGGTTGCCTTCGCGAACTCGACCATATCCGGATGCCCGACGGCTGCTTCGATCGCCGCCACAACCGCCTCGAACGGCTTGGTAGATGTCACGATGATCCGTTCGATCTCGACCTTTCTGATCGTCATGTTTTCCATCCTCTCGTTGAAGCCAATCTGGCGACTGCAACATCAGCGATCTGAATCAGGACGGCCGTCCCACTGCCGGCTGGTTCCTCAGCGGCCCATAGAAAAACGATAATCATTGCCCTATATACAGGAAACACTTAATAAATCGGGGATATTTGATTTGGCGCGCTGAACATGTGAGACGGCATGGGGTCTGACCCGGGCCTGACCCCATGCCGTTGGCAGTATAACGGCCGAGGCTTATGACATGGCGGTGTGCCGCAGGTTAAGCGTGACGTTACCGGCTGGCCTTGACGGCTTCCGCCAAGGCTTTCTGGTCAAAGGGGGGCGGCAAAATACCGGCCCTTTCAACCAATCTAATGGCATCAAAGTCACATCCGCTGGCGCAGACACCGCATCCGATGCAACGGTCCAAATTCACTTCCGGCCTGTCTTCATTACCCATGGCCAGGGCTTGGGCTGGGCACCGATCGACACAGACGCCGCAGGATGTGCAGAGACCGTAATCATGTTGGGGTTTGAATCCGGAATTCAAGTTCAGCCCGGGCTTCGGTTGGGCCAGTGCCGTCTTTAGAATCGTGCAATGACAGCCGCAGCAGTTGCACAGCAAGTCGATTTCCTGGCGATTGAGAGTCGCATGGACCAGGCCGGCCTCTTCGGCCTTGTTGAGGACCTCCAATGCCTCTTCTTTAGAGATCTCCCTGCCCATTTTCCGATCGATGACGAACTGGGCCCCCATACCGAACTGCATGCAGACTTCATCGGGTTTTCCGCAATCATCCTTTTCATCGATCAGCTTGGCTTCATGACGGCAGAAGCAGGTGGCTACAGAGAGGGGGTGATATTTTTCTATGTAGGAGGCCACCTGCTGATAGGTATGGACGGTGTTTTCAGCCTGAATCTTCCGGTCCACCGCAATGACACGGTTCGTCGGGTAGGTAATTTTCTCCGGGCCCTGCTCGGCATCCACAGCCGTCTTATATGCATGAATCAGACGGGCAAGCTTTCTATCCCGCTCCGTTCTGGTCCCCCGCATGAATTGGAATTCAAATATCCCGGGCCAAAACGGCGGTGCGCTGTAAAAGGTTACCCCGCCCCTGGAACCGGCAGTGCACAGTCCCTTGAAGGCCATGCTTTCCAGAACGGACTTGATTTCATCTACCTCTTTTCCCATTTCCCGGGCGATGGCTTCCGCCGGATGATATCCTTTGGGTATGGCGTTATAGACTGCAGCTTCTTCGGGGGTAAATAGTTCTTCAACCAGGGCATAAAACTGGGGGATATCCTTGCCCGGGTATCTCCCCCGCCGTTTAGCCAGTGTCTCGCACATTTCATGATACACTTGTCGAGCCATTTTCCCTGCCTCCTGATGTTATGGTTTTCTTCGGCAATCCCTAGGGCAGAGATCGCGCCATTCCCTGAACTATCCTGACTTCTTTATTGGGATTTAGCTTGGTCCTTGCTTCCGCCTTGGACCCTGCCGTAACATATACCCGCTCCTTACGGTCCCTGAGGGGCTTCAGTACCCTTTCAACATGATCCTTCTTGTTTTCAAGGTAAACAGGCTTGACCTCTTCTCCCGCAGGGCAAACGGCCATACAGTAACTGCACCGGTAACTCATCCGAAACATCAGAGACTGCCACATGAAGGCCGTCTCCCGATCATCGAAATGAGAACGGTATTCCGCCATATCGTGAGAGGTAACCATGGCTTCCACCATGTTCTGAAACCCGGTATAGTTATCTCTGTAGGTGTGAGTGATGCAGGCCATAAAATCGAAGGGCTGGTCTTTGGTGATGGCCCCGGTGGGACAGACGGCGGCACACAGGTTACATTTGAAGCATGGGTTCTCCTCGAGGGGACGATCGTATCCATCAACCACCCCATTGACCAGGATGCTTTCCAACTGAATGCAACTGCCGTACTTCGGATGGAGAACAAGCCGGTTCCTCCCCATGTGTCCCAGACCGGCCTCCACTGCCATGATCTTGTGGCTTACATCCCATATCTTCCCCGGATAACGATCCATGGCCATCGGCCATCCTTTGTTGACGACGACTCCCCGAATGCCGAGTTGGTTCAGGCGGCGAAGGACCTCTCGAGCAATGCTGGAAGTCCTGTCGCCCGTATGGTGAAATTCTTCATTGGCCACGTAACGGGCCGGACTCTGAATGCTCTCGCGGTTATTTGCTACGATGATGGCAATGATACTGCGCGTAAGGGGATAGACGTGAAAGATCCCCTCTCGCTCCTTTTGCAGCGACTCCCGGTCCGGATCCACCAGACCCGCATCGTCGGCCCCGGCATCGAGACAGATTTTCTTGATCGCCGCTGCGGAATAAATTCTGTTCTCCCGGCCCAGTTGAGATGTTGTCACTTGTGCAATTCCCATCTTTTCCACCCTTTTCTGTTTTTTTATTAGAGATATCCCGCAAAACCGGAATATCGGCATCAAGGCGGTCGAATTCCAAAGCATGTATATACACCTAATTTACCCCAAGTCAATCACTTTGTTGCCACTGTACGTAAAAAGCCCATTAATTCGCGTCGGGTCAGCGTTTGGAATGTTCGGATATATTGCTGATATGGCTCCCGAAGGGAGTTGTCGCTGAAATTTACGGTAAGGGACCCTGGGGGGTACGGGGAATCATTATAGTGAAAGAATCTTTATAGTGAAAACATCTTTATAGTGAAAAAAAATTCCCTCGCTCTTTTGAGCATTCGCAATTTTGCAGAATTTGCTCACATAATCCGGTAAGTGGAGCGAGGCCGCTTATTGGTGCGGCAATAAAGTCGTCACCGGCGGGCGCGTACGCACGGTAATATAGTTGGACTGCGTTTTCGTGCTCGCCCCCCCCGGCCCGGTGGCGGTAAGCTTCACCGTGTAGGTCCCCGCCGTATTGTAAATATGGACGGGGTTCGGGTCGGTGCTCGTCTGCTGGTCACCGAAGTCCCAAAGCCAACCCGTAACGGTGCCTGAAGATGTATTTGTGAAATGCACCGACAGGGGGACCCAGCCGCTCGCGGGCGCCGCTTTGAAGCCGGCGCCGGGGGCCAGGTAGACGTAAACATAGGCAGATTGTGTCTTGGTGCTCCTTCCACCATGTCCCGAAACGGTTAACCTGACGCTATAAGTACCCGCCCTTGCATAGGTGTGGACTGGGTTCTGCAAAGTGCTGCCCGAGCCGTCTCCAAAATTCCAGGACCATTGGCTGATGCTCCCGGAGGAGTTATCGGTGAAATTTACGGCAAGGGGAGCAAGGCCGCTTGTGAGTGAGGCCGTAAAGTCAGCACTGGCCGGCGCATATACGTTAATATAGTTGGACTGAGTTTTCGTGCTCGCCCCCCCCGGCCCGGTGGCGGTAAGGGTCACCGTATAGGTCCCCGCCGCATTGTAAGAATGGACCGGATTCCGGTCGCTGCTTGTTTGCTGGTCTCCGAAGTCCCAAAGCCAACCAGTAACCGTCCCGGTGGACTCATCTCTAAAATTAGCCGTCATGGGAGGCAAACCGCTGGCGGGGGCCGCTTTAAAGCCGGCATCGGGAACCAGGTAGACATAAATAAAGGCCGATTGTGTCTTAGTGCTGGTTCCGCCATGTCCCGAAACGGTTAAACTGACGCTGTAAGTACCCGCCCTTGCATAGGTGTGGATTGGGTTCTGCTTTGTGCTGGTCGTACCGTCTCCAAAACTCCAGGACCATTGGCTGATGCTCCCGGAGGAGTTATCGCTGAAATTCGCGGCAAGGGACGCAAAGCCGCTTGTGGGTGAGGCCGTAAAGTCGGCAATGGCCGGCGCATATACGGTGATACAGTTGGATAGCGTTTTCACACTACTCAACCCTCCCGGGCCGTTTACAGTCAGGGTGACGGAGTAAACACCGGCTCCCGTGTATGTATGGCTGGGATTTTCATTCGAGCTGGTCGTGCCGTCCCCGAAGTTCCAAAGCCAACCCGTAACCGTTCCGGTAGACTTATCTGTAAAATTAATCGTGATTCCAGACCCATCGAGAGAAAGCAGGCCTGTTGAGGGGGTGGCGCTAAAGGCAGCCGCCACAGGCGTATAAGCCGTAATGTAACTGGACTGTGTCGCTGTGTTCGTCCCCCCCGGGCCGTTTACAGTCAGGGTGACGGAGTAAACACCGGCTCCTGCGTAGGTATGCACGGGATTTTCATTCGAGCTGGTCGTGCCGTCCCCGAAGTTCCAGAGCCAGCTCGTGACGGCGCCGGAGGAGTTATCGGTAAAGTTTACTGTAAGTGGAGCTTGCCCCAGTGTCGGATTGGCCGTAAAGGCGGCAAGGCTGGGAATGACAGTATATGTGCCTGTTGCGGTTAAAGTCTGACCTGCAGCGGTAAACGTCTGGCTGACAGGTGTAGTCCATCCTCTAATACCTTTGAACGTAACTGTATGCTGACCAGGATTAAGATTTGGAAGGGTAACTCCACTGTTGTTCCAGCCCCCTCCGTCTACTTGCCATTGCGCACCGGCGGAAACTGCCGCTGCCGGGACGATTGTTACGGTGAGGCCTATGGCGTATGTTCCGGTGACCGTGCTGGTTTGGCCGAAGCTTATGGTAACCGGTTGCCGGGCGGGAGCAATGTAGTCGGAGATGCTGTTGAATCCGATTACATGAGTGCCTGCCTGCAGGTCGGATACAACATTCCCGCTGCTCATCCACGCGCCGTTATCCACGTTCCATTGCGCGCCGGCGGCTGCGGCTGCGGCAGGGGAAATATTCACCGTGACCGATCCGTACCTGTGATAAGCTATTGCATAGCAGCCGAGATCATAATCGTCAGCTTGGGGGTTGCCGCTGTACTGGGTAACCTCGGAATAGGCGATCTGGAAGAATCCTTCTTCGCCCCAGTCCGTTCCCCAGCTATTTTTCACTATAAAACAATTCTGAGTGTCGTCATAGCCGACTATCAGGATCTCGTGCAAGCCATCGAAGCCGCCGGAGACATGTTTGTAAACTCCTTTGACATAGTTGTAAAAATCCTCATAAACGTTCATGTCGGATACAATCGGACCATAGGCGTACAAAGCATTTTTCAGTTCGATTACTGTGGGCGCTTCACTGTCTGATAGTACGTAGTCCCACTCCGAGATTTGATACGCTATCCTGTTGCTGGAGGTGCACTCATTCCTGCATGGCGGTGGGGGATCGTAATCCTGGTAAGTCAGACAGGCAGCGGCAGGCAGGCCGTAATCGGCGATGTAGTCCGAAGCTACTTCGGGATATCCTCCATCACTGCAAGTACTGTTGTCTTGCGCAGCGCATGCCAGCAAGGTCTCTTCGGACAGGTAAAGATTGAGGTCCTCGGTCATCAGCATCTGGGATTCCAGCTCCGCAGTCGTCGCAAAAGCCCAGCATGATCCACAGTTGCCCTGATCTTTTACGGAAGTTACATACCTTTGCCCGTTATAATTCCGCCAGTCCAGGGTTTTCGGCAGTGCCTCGGCGGCTTTGGGTGCGGCCTGCACACGCGGAACTGATCGACGGACGGCCGAGGCTTCGCGCTTAAGCGTACCGTTAAGCATTCTTCTCTGTTCGGGTGGAAGCAGCGAGACCCTGGTTTCGCCTGCCACCCAATTCGCGCCCGCACCCTGAATCGCGGCATTGACCTGATCGACTTCGGAAGCCATTGCGTGTGCGCTGAAAATAGCTAGAACTAAAAGGACGGTCGCGATGAATGTCAGGATGCACCTGGTGCGTTGCTGTGAAATCACAGTCCCACTAGTCCTGTTTTCGAAATGCCCAATCTTCATTTCGTAATTCTTTGGAAGCATCTGCCCAATCCGCTTAACTTCCGCCTTAGACTTGGCACTCCATTTCACACGTTCTTACACACTCGCGAAGTACAAAGAAGGATATGAAGGTAAAATATAGTTGACGCCATCCCATCATGCAACAAAGTATACCCCGAATAATGCCCGAATTGATCGCCGGCTAATCCCGATGCGTATTTCAAAGTGCGATTTCTATTCGAAAAAGCTTTTAGAACACGCACGATCTATGAGCATAAGGTATGCCAATCAACGGGAATGCTTATCGATGCATCCGAAATTAGTCAGGACAAATGCTCTTTGACAGGACTTGTTGGCAAACGACACCATCTTCGCTGAAATGCCCAAAGAATGGATAGTCGCCAATTCAATCAAGCGTGATATTGGCCGTCAGCATACTCGAAAACCCGGCGGCATTTTTCACCTTGAAATAGACGGTCTTCGCTCCCTCTGCAGCGCTCAGGGTGAAGGAAGGGGCCGTGGAGTACGGTTTCCATGCCGCTCCAGCGAAAGTGGCAGACTGGCTGGCAATATAGTAGGTGGGGGTCCCCCCCGTTGTCGTGTTGTTCAGCGTAACCGTTCGACTCGAAGTGGTACCGTCATCGGCATTATTGATCTGAAACGATTGTAAGACGGGCACGACGATCAGTTGAATCGTGGCGCTTTTTACGGCTGATTCCCCGTAGATGTTTTTGACTTGAAAATAAACGGTGTTGGCCCCTCCCCCGTTAGTCAATGCGAATTTGGGCGCAGTAGAATATGGCAGCCAGGATGCCCCGCTGAAACCGGGGTCTTCGCTTGCCATGTAATTAGTTGGAGACTCCGTCGCCGTATTGTTAAGCGTTACTTTGGGATTAATCGTGCTCGCGGCCCCTGCGTCGATCTTGAAAGAGGTAACCGCCGGCAACTGGGCCAGGATAATTGAAGCGCTTGCCCTTGCCGAGATGCCTGCGGCGTTTTTCACCTTGAGGTATACGGTCTTTGTTCCGTTTGCGGCGCTAAGGGTAAAGGAAGGGGCCGCGGAGTAGGGTTTCCACGCCGCTCCGGCGAAAGTGGCAGACTCACTGGCAATATAGTCGGCGGGAATTCCGGTCGCCGTATTGTTAAGCGTAACTGTCCGGGTCGGAGTGCTCTCTGCGCCGTCATCAATCGAAAATGACACCGTGGGAGGCAAAAGCACATACGTTCCGCTCGCCGATGTTGCCTTTCCGTTGGAGATGCTGACCGTTTGACTGCCGGGGGTGTTCCAGCCCGCGATACCATTGAAACTTACCGTATGCGTACCAACGCTAAGGCCGGGTACGGTAGTCCCGCTCGTATTCGGTCCCACGCCGTCCACGTTCCACGTCGCGCTGTCTCCAGCCGCTGCGGTAGGTTCTATAGACACCATGAGTGAGCCTGTCTGTTGTACGTAGACACAGCTTGCCGATGCGGCCTGCCCATTTGCGATATTGACGGTCTGGCTCCCGGGAGTATTCCAGCCGGTAACGGCGCTGAAACTCAACGTATACGAACCAACCGGCAGACTCAGCGTGGCGCCGCTGCTCTGCCAGGCCCCGCCGTTTACCCTCCACTGCGCGGCGCTGGGCACTCCTGCAGGCCCTATCGTTACCGTGAGTGAGCCTGTCTGTTGCACGTAGACACCGCTGGCCGATGTGGCCTGCCCGTTTACGATATTTACGGTCTGGCTTGCAGGGGTGTTCCAGCCGGTAATGGTGTTAAAATTTACTGTATGAGAGCCAAACGCCAGACTGACCGTGTCCCCGCTGTTGCGCAAAACTCCGCTGTCTACGTTCCACTGCGCGCCTGCGCTTACGGCTGCAGCCGGACTGATCGTGGCCGTCAGTGGCCCATCGTCCTCAAACGCCAGGAGGAGGTTGGCGGCATCTACCGAACCCAGGCCCGTTACAAGGTCGTAGTAAGGTGTGCAGGAATAGCCGGGGAGGTCCAAACTATCCTCGGGGGAGGGACCGCCGACGAAGCCGTTAGTGCCCGAGGTGATGTCGTGGAAAACGGCGATTGCGCCGCTTACCCCGCTGTATTGAGCGTTGCCGAGCGGGTACAAAACGCTGTTGAAGTTACCCTGCCGCTGACCTCCTGTACTTTGCACGATCAACGCCATGATGCCTGCGAAAGAAGGCGATGCGGCCGAAGTCCCGCCGAAAACGAAAAATCCATTAGCAGGATTACCGTCTGTAGCGGTGCATGGACCACTATAATTGTAGCAGGTGTAAACCCTGTAGCCGACGTAGACGTCTGCATTGAGAGAGACGTCCGGCATGTCGCGGGCGCTGTCGCTTGGGACGCCGGGGCACACCTGCCATGCCGGTTTGGGGTAAATGGAGGATGCCCCCCCTCCGGAGGCCCATTCGGTCCAGTCATAGTATGGCGCCGCGTTCCACTCGTTCCAGGCCACCTCGGGCATGTAGCCCAGGGCCGAAACTCCGTCCGCGCTGTTAGTCGTATTCCAGTAAGATGAATCACTGCTTAATGCCGTGCCGCCCACGGCGATATTATACGGAGTTGAGGCGAGACCGTTCACCGCCTTACCCCCCTCAGGATTACCGTTTTCGTCCGTGCAAGCGTAGGCGCCTGAGTCTCCGGTGACGACAAAGACCGTCATCCCCTGGGAGACCGCCTGCTCCCATAAGCTGTTATAGAAAGCGTTGTCGGTCGCGCCCGTAGCATTCTGCGACTCGCATGTGCCGAAACAATCGCTCATAATGGGGGCCAGGTTTTTGTCGACGATATACTGGGCAGACAGATCGACGCCGTCAGCGGAATAGGTTGACTTAGAGGCGACGAAATGGATAGTAGCTCCCGTCGCCACTGCGCCGGCCCATTCGACGTCAAGGTCGGCCTCGGCGTCTTCATCAGCCCCCTGGTCGCCGGGGCTGGTTCCATTCACTGTGATGACGGGGGAAGTGTCAGTAACAGGGAGCCCGAAGGTGGAGCGGAAAGTGTTCCACTTGGTGATGGCGGCGTCCTGGGAGCCGCCCTGGGCCGGGATGGTACGGCCCACGATGGCGATAGTCACCCCGGTGCCGTCATAGCCCATGTTGTAGACACTGTTGACATCGTAAATGACCGCGAAATCGCCCGGAGCGAGATCGTGTGTGCCGTCCGACTCAGTGTATCCGGGCTGCCGCTTTGCCGGCGGTTTTTCAGCGTCAGAAATGTGCCGGCGCGGGGTGTGCATCGCCTTGCGAGGAAAATTGTGCAGCGAAACAGGCCCGGCCACCAGATCGGCGAGCGCGCGCGGGATTGAGGGGTCGGTGGAGTTCGCATGGCGAAGCTGGCCGTTAACCTGGTAATCGTGCATTTTTGTTTGAAAGGCGCTATCGACGTCGGCCGCCGTACCTGAGAAGTTTATCCAGGTGCCGCCTTTTGCTATTTCATCGATGGTAAACCCATGGGAGATAAGCCAGCCCTTTACAGTGGCGATCTCTTCCGGACTTCGTCCGAACCTTTTGCCGAATTCCTCCGGAGTGAGCCAGTGGTGAAAGTTCGGGGAGGAGGGGTCCTGCTGTTCGGCAACGAGCCGATCCAGTTTCGCCTGCTTTTCAGGGGCGATCTTCAAAAGGAGGATCGTTCGATTCATCGGCAGTGAAGGGTCGGTCGGCCCCGCGTCGAACTCAGGCCTGGCCTTGGGAGGGACGTTTCCATGAAGGACCACCCTGTCGTTTTCGTCGATAACGCCGTTAGCAGCAGCAAAGGCGAACCTGATGCCGATCGATTTCTTCAACGGCACAAAACCGGCCGATGACGCAATCCCAAAAATAATGGCAGCGACGATCAATCTTTTTATCACTGTGCTCGATCCTTTATTTACAAAGACATAGTCGGCGGTCAGATTTGGAATTCTCTGCCCGAACCGGTTAGCTGCCGCCCGGGGCTTGGTAGTCCATTTCATAGGTTCTTGCACACTCTTGACTTACAAAGACGAATCCGGAGGTAAAATAGTTGACGCCACCTGATCATGCAACACAGTATACCCGGGATAATGCCTCAAATTAATCACCGGCTAATCCCGGCGCGCATATCGAGGTCGGCTTTCCACCCGAAAAAGCTATTGTAACAAACAGAGTCAACAAGCATAACATATGCCAATCAGCAGTCATACTTATCGACTCTTCCGAAATTAGTCAGGACAAATGCGTAAACTTTAGGCAGCGATCATGGAGAAAGTATGGAGGCGGTGTGGAATTCATATGGAAATCGACCTAAGCGTTGGTCGCTCCTGCGGCTCTGACAAACTCGGCCAGCACATGGTAAGGCTGCGCGCCGACCGAGACACGTCCTCCGGCCTGAAACGTCGGGACCGCTGTAATGCCTGAAGCCCTCGAATATTCCCAGTCCCGGTCCACTTCATCCTTGAAGGTCCCTCGACTCAGGATCTCCTCTGCCCTCCGGCTGTCGAGGCCAAGCGACCCGGCAAGTTGCACCAGGACTGAAACCTTGCCGATGTTCACCCCGTCAGCGAAGTAAGCCTTAAAAACGGCCAGGTGGTACTCATCTCCTTTGTCCACCGATTCAGCCCATTTTCCCAATTCCTGTGCCCGGCGGCTGTTGTAAGTCCTGGTGCGTGCGCCCCATGGCAGATTGCACTCGTAAGCTACTCTTTTCAGCCTCTCCATGGACGCGGTGAGGTCGATTCCCCGTCCGGCAAAAAGTTCTTCCAGGGAACGGCCTTCTTCCGGCGTCTCAGGATGCAGGGGAAAGGCAATCCACTTGACTCCGATGTCGTACTCTTTTTTTAGCCTTTCAACGCGCCCGGCGATGAAATAGCACCATGGTCAGATGTAATCGGAGAAAACTTCCAGGATGATTCTATCGTGTCGATCCATAGGATGCCCCCTCTACTTTGATAAACTGGTTCAGCCTTCCCGGTATTGCCGGTTTCAGTGATCTGAGCATCAAGCGGCAGTGTACCGAAAGTTCTGCAAATAAATAATCTGGAAAAGCGCGGGGAGCTACGCCCCCCCCGCACCCCCTTCGCCGCTACGCGAATGCTGGCGGGGTGCGGGGGATCTTTAAAGTGAAAAAACGTTTCCCCGCTCTTTTGAACTTTCGCAATTCTGCAGAATTCTGCACACGATCCATCAAGCCCCGGTGTGTTGCTCGTAAAGGGCCAGGTGCTTTTTGAGCGTCTCAGGGATCGGCAGGTCGTAGGGGCAGCGTTCCACGCACTCCCCGCACTCGGTGCAATTCCTGACGGATTCCATAAACATTGTCGCGAACCCTGCCGCCTTGGAATCGGACATCCTGCGGGCAACTATCGGGTAGTTCATCGCCGCTGTGATCATAACTCCCTGTTCACAGGGCTGGCAGTACTCGCACCGGCGGCAAAACTGCTGCCCCAGCTCGGTTCGGTACCCTTCCATGGCAGCCAGGTCCTCGGGCAGGACCGCGTTTTCAGTCTCGTAAATGGTCACAATCTGGTCGACCTGATCAATGGCGTCAAACCCCGGGAGCGGGATGACGTCAGGGAACTGGCGCAGGAACTTGAAGCACAGCTCTCCGTTGTCCAGTACACCCCCACCGAACGGTTTCATGGCGAGAATGCCCATTTCTTCCTGCCTGGCGGCCGGATGGAGTTCTTCGGCAGGTTTGGACTCTATGAAGTTGAAGGGGAATTGGACGGTGCTGAAAAGCCCGGTTTTGACCAGCTTCATGGCCATCTCGATGCTGTGGGAAGTCCCACCGATGTGCCGGATCTTGCCTGCCTGCTTTGCCCGGAAGATTGCCTCCAGCGCCCCGTCCGGCCCGGTTACCACCTGATAATCGGATTCCAGCGACAGTTGATGAATCTGAAAAAGGTCGATGTAATCAGTGCGCATGCGCTGCAGGCTGAGATCGATATCCGCCCCGGCCCCCGCGCGGTCGCGCTTCGACGTTTTAGTGGCAAGAACCAGCCGGCTTCGCATGCCGTCAAAAGCCAGCCCTATTTTCTCCTCGCTGTCGAGGTACATATTGGCCGTGTCGAACAGAGTTATCCCCCTGTCATAAGCCCGCCTGAGAACCATAACTGCCTCGGCGGCGGATAGGCGGATGATGGGAATACACCCGAAGCCCACCTCCGAGATTTCGAGCCCTGTTTTCCCGAGTATGGTATATCGCATCACTTGTCTCCTTCGTTCACCACTGCACGGCCTTCCCCGGAAAACCGGCTTCCCTGAGGCGCCGGCCCTCGATTTATTAATATATCCTCCATTTTATCTGGAAGTCCTTGACCCCTTCAATAAGGTTCTTGCCGTCTGGCCCTAAGATAGATTTGTAAGGAGTATCACAGGGCCCGCCCCAGAATCCCCTTTTGCGGTCCTTTGCGAAGTCCTTGAAGAAGCGGTCAACCGGTCCATAAGTTTCTTCTATCACTTCGTTCAGGGCAAGGTTTTGATCCTGGAGCCGTTCGCATGCTTCAAAAAACTTCCGCATGAGCTGATTATTGGGATGCTCGTGATTGCCCTTGACAAAGTATATCCAGAAGGGCATTGCCATATCGTCTGCCTCGTGAATGTCCATATCGGTATCCCTGAAAAGTTCGTTTCATTTCAGGTTAGTGCGATTTTAAACGGTGAGCTGGAGAATGACAATGGCAGTCTACTGTACACCGGTCGCTCAAGTTGAAGATGATATTAATTGTCGAAAGACAACATAGTGCTTAGAGAGCAGCACCCACCTTAGCGAAGGCATGGATATCATCTGGATGTCCTGAACCAAAAGGCGTCAAGCTCCACTCCAATATCGAGCTGTCAGGGCCGCAGATAGTATCTTCAGCATGCTCGGTCGAACCGTATGGGTGGCCTGAGGAAAAGGCGGCCGGCGCTAAAATCCGGCTTGAAACGGTTCTTTGCCTGTGACCATCTTTCATCCAAGTTTGTATATGCAGTTAAACGATCGGTGAATTGGCACTCGATCACTTCCAGCAATAATCACATAGGAGGACGGCAATGAACTGGAAAGGAAAATTTAGCATTATCATGGTTGCACTTGCATTCGTACTTGCTTCGGCTTTCAACGCCCATGCACAGCAAACGGCACAGGGTGCGAATCCCGGAGACTCCGGCCACAACAGGTATGTCCGCTCGAGCGGCGCGGTACGCGTTGACCGCGATTTTGGAGCACTCCATAAATATGACGCCAATCAGTTCGGCGATGACCGGGCGTATACATCCGCCAGGAACGGCACCGACAAGGACATGGACAACTGGGCGCATAAGTGGACTCCGAATACCTACGGGCTGGGCGGCGATTATGGGTACGATAGCGGCGGTCCAAATTAAGTCGCATTGGCGCAGGAGCAGATAGTCTCGCTTAAGGTTAGAACTTGGGTCGCCCATTGAAAGGCAGCGGTCAAGAGTAAAGTTTCCCCCATTCCGGAACAATTCCTTTTTCTGAGATGGCTCTTTACCGCAAAGCTCCCGAGTGGGGCCCGTGCGGAGCCAACTCA
>JBEKPW010000139.1:0-14804 GCA_049520315.1 Syntrophobacteraceae bacterium | reverse complement strand
GGAATTGGCATCTGGCAATGGGCCAGCAACGACCAGGACGCCGAGCCGGACGTGGTAATGGCCTGTTGCGGAGACACGCCCACGCTGGAGATCTTGGCTGCCGTTTCCATCCTTCGCAAACACCTGCCCGATCTGAAAATCCGGGTGGTAAACGTCGTCGACCTCATGAAACTGCAGCCGCAAACCGAGCATCCGCACGGGCTGAACGAAACGGATTACGACTCGCTCTTCACGAAAGACAAGCACATTATCTTTGGTTTTCATGGATACCCCTGGCTGGTCCACCGGCTGACCTACCGCCGAACCAACCGCAACCTGCACGTCCGAGGCTACAAGGAAGAGGGCACGATCACGACGGCCTTTGACATGAGGGTGCAGAACGACCTGGACCGGTTCCACCTGGTGCAGGACGTGGTCGATCGCCTTCCGCATTTGGGTTCCAAGGGGGCCTACCTGAAGCAGATGATGCAGGACAAGCTCATCGAGCACAAACATTACATTGATGAACACGGCCAGGACATGCCGGAAATCCGGAACTGGAAGTGGAATCGGGATGGAACGTAGAAAGAGGAAGCACTGCCCGAGCGGATGCCGGGGCTGACGGGACTTGCTGCCATCTGCCGATATTGAGCCAATCACGATCACAACAGGAGAACACCATGCAGATCCAAATCAACACCGACCATAACATCGAAAATCACGAGGCGCTGGCAGCTCAGGTCCTTGGCGTAGTGGAGAGTGCATTGAGCCGACTCAGCGATCACATCACGCGAGTGGAAGTCCATCTGAGTGACGAGAGTAGCCACAAGAGCAGTCAGAACGACAAGCGCTGCATGATGGAAGCACGCCTCGAAGGCCGCCAGCCCATCGCGGTCACTCACCATGCAGCGACCTTGGACCAAGCCGTCGACGGAGCTGCAGATAAGTTGGCCAGATTGATCGAGAACACCCTCGGGCGAAAGCACGATCAAGAGAGTCACAGGACTGACCCGCATCCGCCTGGGCCGTTTGATAATCGATAAAATTGCCGAGGTATCAGAGATGAATGTGCAAAAGCTTATAGACACTGCTAGGACGCTGGTCGCCGGCGACAAGGGCCTGCTAGCGATGGATGAGAGTAATCCAACCTGTAACAAACGATTTGCCAGGTTGGGGATTTCCCAGACCGAGGAGGCCCGGCGCGCCTATCGGGAGTTGATTGTGACCACGCCCGGTCTCGGTGAGTGCATTAGTGGCGCGATCCTCTACGACGAGACGATCCGCCAGCAGAAAAAAGACGGCACTCCCTTTGTCAAAGCCATCACCGACGCGGGAATCATTCCCGGCATCAAAGTCGACGCCGGCGCAAAGGAGATGGCAGGTCATCCCGGAGAGAAAATAACGGAAGGTCTCGATGGACTGCGGGAGCGATTGTCGGAATACTGGCAGATGGGAGCCAGGTTTGCCAAGTGGCGCGCGGTGATTGCAGTTGGCGCCGGCATTCCCAGCCGGGGCTGCATCGAGGCCAATGCGCATACGTTGGCCCTTTACGCCGCGCTGTGCCAGGAAGCCGGACTGGTCCCCATCGTCGAGCCGGAAGTGCTCATGGACGGCGATCACACCCTGGAGCGGTGCCGCGTGGTAACGGAGGAAGTCCTGCGAACGGTTTTCAACCAGCTTTACACGCAACGGGTGGTGCTGGAGGGTATGATCCTGAAGCCCAACATGGTGCTTCCGGGATTGACCTGCCCCAGGCAGGAAGGGGTGGACGAGGTGGCCGGCGCCACGGTGAGGAGTCTCTTGTGGACCGTCCCCGCTGCCGTTCCGGGGATTGCGTTCCTGTCGGGCGGCCAATCCGGTGAACTGGCTTCGGCCCGTTTGAATGCCATGAATGTTGGATTCAAGCCGCGACTGCCCTGGGCGCTGGCGTTTTCGTTCGCCCGCGCCATCCAGCAACCGGCTCTGGAGATTTGGCAAGGCAAGGAGGCCAACGTGTTGGCAGCACAGCAAGCTCTGTATCATAGAGCCAGGTGCAACAGTGCCGCACGCCGTGGCGAATACAGCGCCGCGATGGAGATTGATGTTAGGGAGAGTACGCCGCGTGGCGGATCATCTGCCAAAGGCTCCGTGAGCACCCAATGGAAACCCGACATGCGCCAGAAATTTGTCGTCGGTAACTGGAAGATGTATACCACCGCTGCCGAAGCGAGGCGGCTGGCCAAGGCGATTGTGGATGGCGTGGGCTATGAGGACAGCGTATCCGTCGCCATCTGTCCGCCCTTCCCCTATCTGGCCCTCGTCGGAGAGATTCTCAAGGGCAGCCGCGTCGCACTTGGGGCGCAGAACCTCTATCCCGAGAAGGAAGGCGCGTTCACCGGCGAGGTCAGCCCTACGATGATCCTCGATCTTGGCTGCAAGTACGTTATCCTCGGGCACAGCGAGCGCCGGCACAAGCTGGGCGAATCCGATACGTTCATCAACCAAAAGGTACGGGTTGCCCTGGCCGCCGGCCTCAACGTGATCTTCTGCGTCGGCGAGACTCTAGACCAACGTGAGACCAGCCAGACCGAAGCGGTGCTCGACCGGCAACTCATCCAGGGATTGGCAGACCTGTCGGCGGATACCTTGACCCGCCTGAGCATCGCATACGAACCGGTCTGGGCAATCGGCGGTCAAGGACACCACGCCACCCCCCAGCAGGCTCAGGAGGCGCACGCTGTCATTCGGCGCCGCCTCGGTCAGATGTTTGGGGAGAAATCGGCTCAGACGCTTGCCATACAGTACGGCGGCAGCGTCAACCCGGATAACGCCGCCGCGCTGCTTAGCCGGAATGGCGTGGACGGCGCCCTCATCGGCGGCGCCAGCCTGAATGCCGAGCAGTTTCTGGCCATTGTCCGGGCTGGGATCAGTGCACCGCAAACCGAAGAGGAATCAGCATGACAGCAATCGCACCACTCACCACACTCGCGACATGGAAGGCCCTCGAAGCCCATTATCCGAAGGTCCGGGAGTTGCATCTTCGGCAGCTCTTCGCTGACGATCCAAAGCGCGGGGAGCGCCTGACAGCTGAGGCTGTCGGCATCTATTTCGACTATTCGAAGCACCGCATCACCGATGAAACACTCAGGCTCCTTTTGCAATTGACGGAGGAGTCCGGCCTGCGGGCTCGCATCGATGACATGTTCCGGGGCGAGAAGATCAACGTCACAGAGAAGCGGGCCGTCCTGCACGTGGCTCTGCGCGCCCCCAAAGGGCAATCCATCGCAGTGGACGGCGAAGACGTCGTGCCTCAAGTCCACGCCGTGCTCGACAAGATGGCAGACTTCTCCACCCGGGTGCGCAGTGGGGAGTGGAAGGGCCACACCGGCAAGCCGATCCGCAACATCATCAATATCGGCATCGGCGGGTCTGACCTGGGGCCGGTGATGGCGTACGAGGCATTGCGGTATTACAGCCGGCACGACCTGACGTTGCGCTTCGTCTCCAATATTGACGGCACCGACTTCGCCGAGGCCACGGGCGACCTCGACGCCGAGGAGACACTGTTCATCATCTCGTCGAAGACCTTTACGACGATCGAGACGATGACCAACGCGCACACGGCCCGCG
Source organism: Syntrophobacteraceae bacterium (assembly GCA_049520315.1). GTDB lineage: Bacteria > Desulfobacterota > Syntrophobacteria > Syntrophobacterales > Syntrophobacteraceae > SbD1. The sequence goes on along the minus strand of JBEKPW010000139.1, from coordinate 11,216 downwards.
ATTGGGCGCTCAAGACTTTGAAACATCACGCTGCTATTGCGAGGCATTTCGTCGCGGTCTCTACGAACGCCGAGGAAGTGGCTAAGTTCGGCATCGACACCGCAAATATGTTCGAGTTTTGGGATTGGGTCGGCGGGCGGTACTCAATGGACTCGGCGATTGGCCTCTCGACGATGATCGCCATTGGCCCCGAAGATTTCCGCGCCATGCTCGACGGTTTCCACGAAATGGACGAGCATTTCCGTACTGCCCCTTTCGAGCGCAACTTACCGGTGCTCATGGGGCTCCTGGGCCTCTGGTATAATAACTTCTTCGGTGCGCAGACCATGGCGGTTCTTCCCTATGAGCAGTACTTGAAGCGCTTCCCGGCCTATCTGCAGCAGCTCACCATGGAGAGCAATGGCAAGCACGTCACGCTTGATGGGTCTGAGGTCGTCTGCCAAACCGGGCCAATCTACTGGGGGGAGCCGGGTACCAATGGCCAGCATTCCTTCTACCAACTGATTCATCAGGGGACCAAGCTCATCCCCTGCGACTTCATCGGGTTTGTTCAGCCGCTTAACCCTCTTGGCCGCCACCACGACTTGCTCTTGGCCAACATGTTTGCCCAGGCCGAGGCGCTGGCCTTTGGCAAAACGCCGCAGGAGGTCCGAGCCGAGGGCACACCAGCATGGCTGGCGCCGCACCGAACCTTCGAGGGCAACCGTCCGTCCAGCACGATCCTCCTGGAACGGCTGACTCCGGTGGCGCTTGGGAAGCTCGTCGCACTTTACGAACACAGCGTCTTCACTCAAGGCGCCATTTGGGGCATTGACTCATTTGACCAGTGGGGGGTCGAACTGGGGAAGGCGCTTGCCGCGCGCATCATCCCCGAACTTGAGACCGGGGCCAAGCACCAACTCAAGCACGATAGCTCAACCAATACCCTGATCCGGCGCTACGTGAGCTCCAAGGAACTCTTGCATGGGCGATAAAACCAGTCCGTCGAACGTCGGCGTGGTCGTCTCGGTGCGCGGCAGTGTCGTAGATATACGGTTCGATGTACATGTGCCGCCGATCCACTCGGTGCTGCGCGCCGAAGATGAAGGGCGAATCGTCATCGAAGTGCTGGCGTAACTGGATGCGCGTCGCGTGCGCGGAATCGTGCTGTCCCCTTCGCAAGGGTTCGCTCGCGGCATGACGGTGGACGATGCGTCCGAGCTACTTACCGAGCATGATGGACAGACGTTCTACTCTTGCGGTGACCACTGCCGGCAGAAGTTTCTGTCAACACCCGCTCAAAGCGTCACAGGGCGCGGTCGCTCGGGGTTGATTAAAGAACTATAGAAAACATGACAGGAGGCCCCCTATGAAGGAAAATGAAAACGTAACCAAAGATAAACCCGAATCGAAGCCGGGATCGAAGCCCGATGCGAAGGACGACCTAAAATCCCTTCCCATGCCGGAACTGCAGGCAAAATTGGGGTCGTCACCGGAAGGCCTCAGTGAAGCCGAGGCGCAGAAACGGCTGACCCAATATGGGCCTAACGAGATTGAAGAAAAGAAAACCAATCCGTTCCTGAAATTCCTTACCTATTTTTGGGGTCCCATCCCGTGGATGATCGAAGCGGCCGTGATCCTTTCGGCGGTAGCCCGGCATTGGCCGGACTTTGCCATCATCCTCCTTCTGCTTCTGGCCAATGCCGTGGTCGGCTTTTGGGAAGAACGCGAGGCGGGCAACGCCATCGCTGCGCTTAAGGCCAAGCTGGCGGTCAAGGCCAGGGTGAAACGCGACGGGAAGTGGACCACCCCGGCGGCGCGTGAGCTTGTGCCGGGCGACGTCATCCGCGTGCGTCTGGGCGACATCGTGCCGGCAGATGCGCGCCTGCTCGCGGGTGACGAGGTAGAGGTCGATCAGTCCGCACTGACGGGAGAGTCGTTGCCCGCCACGCGCAAATCCGGTGAGGCGGTGTTTTCGGGTTCGATCATCCGCCAGGGCGAAATCGGCGCACTGGTCTATGCCACCGGGGCGGACACCTACTTCGGCAAGACGGCGCAACTGGTGCAGGAAGCGCACACCGCCAGTCACTTTCAAAAGGCGGTTTTGAAGATCGGCAATTATCTGATTATCCTCGCGGTGACTCTGGTGGCGGTAATTATTGCCTTCGCGATCTTCCGCGGCGACGCGATCCTCACCACGTTGCAGTTTGCCCTTGTGCTGACCGTGGCCGCAATTCCCGTGGCGATGCCGACGGTGCTTTCGGTGACGATGGCGGTCGGTGCGCGCCTGCTTGCAAAGAAGCAAGCAATCGTGAGCAAACTGGTGGCCATCGAGGAATTGGCGGGTGTTGACGTGCTATGCGCGGATAAGACCGGCACCCTGACCCAGAACAAGCTGACACTGGGCGATCCGTTCAGCCTGAACGATGTCCCCGCGGATCGAGTCATCCTCAATGGCGCGCTAGCGTCGCGCGCGGACAACAACGACACTATCGATCTGGCGGTTCTGGGCGGCCTGAAAGACAAAGAGGCGTTGCAGGGCTATGAGGTGGTCCATTTCCAGCCCTTCGACCCTGTGCATAAACGCACCGAGGCCACCGTCAAAGCCAAAGACGGAAAGACATTCAAGGTGACCAAGGGCGCACCGCAGGTGATCCTGGAATTGTCGGCCAATGCCGGGCAGGTGAAGCCCGCCGTCGAGAAGGCGGTCAACGAATTCGCGGAGCGCGGCTTTCGTTCGTTGGGCGTGGCGAGGGCCGAGGGAGAAGGCCAATGGCAGTTTCTTGGTGTGTTGCCCCTGTTCGATCCACCACGGGAAGACGCCAAGGCAACCATCGCGACTGCACGCCAGATGGGCGTTAAGATCAAGATGGTTACGGGCGATGCCCTGGCCATCGCCCAGGAAACCGCCAAAAAGTTAGACATGGGCGCAGCGATTCTCGATGCCGGCGGCCTGGGCGACGTAAAGCATGAGGAGAACACGCAAGTAGCAGAGTCCATCGAGAAGGCCGACGGTTTCGCCCAGGTGTTCCCCGAACACAAGTTCCACATTGTGGACGTTTTGCAAAAACTCGGCCACATCGTCGGCATGACCGGCGACGGAGTGAATGATGCTCCCGCACTGAAGAAAGCCGACTGCGGAATCGCCGTTTCGGGCGCGACGGACGCGGCGCGAGCGGCGGCGGCCATAGTGCTGATGACGCCCGGCCTGTCGGTGATTATTGACGCGATCAAGGAGAGCCGCCGCATTTTCCAGCGGATGAACAGCTACGCTATCTACCGCATTGCCGAGACGCTGCGCGTGCTGTTCTTTATGACGCTGGCGATCCTGGTGTTTAACTTCTATCCATTGACCGCGGTGATGATCGTGATGCTGGCCTTGCTAAACGACGGCGCCATCCTGTCCATCGCCTATGACAATGTTCATTACAAGGATCAGCCCGAGGCTTGGAACATGCGCATGGTGCTGGGGATCGCCACGGTGCTGGGCGTCATTGGGGTCGTCTCCGCTTTCGGCTTGTTTTATCTCGGTGAGCGCGTCTTTCATCTCGACCGTGCGCACATCCAGACGCTGATGTATTTGAAGTTGTCCGTGGCGGGACATCTGACGATCTTCCTCACGCGCACGCGCGGCCCGTTTTGGTCCATACGCCCCGCGCGGATCTTATGGGCCGCCGTGCTCGGCACGCAAATCCTCGCGACGTTGATAGCGGTTTATGGGTTGTTTATGACACCTCTGGGCTGGGGTTGGGCCGGGTTCGTTTGGGGCTACGCGTTGCTGTGGTTCCTTTTGAATGACCGCGTGAAGCTGCTCGCATATCGGGTGTTCGATCCAGTCAAAACTGAGCCTAAGCCCGAAGCCAAAGCCGAGCCTAAGCCCGAAGCCAAAGCCGAGCCTGAGCCCGAAGCCAAAGACGAGCCTGAGCCCGAAGCCAAAGACGAGTTTAAGCCCGAAGCCAAAGCTAAGACACCGTCCGATTTGACGCCGCAGATCGCCAAGCGAGCCTACGAACTCTACGAGGAGCGAGGTCGCCAGAGCGATCCGGCATTGCAGGACTGGGAGAAGGCGGAGCGGGAGATTCGGAAAGATGAAGTCAAAACCGAGGCTAAACCTGAGGCCAAAACAGAGCCTCAGCCTGAAGTTAAAATAGAGCCTAAACCTGAAGCCAAAGCTGAGCCTAGGTCTCAAGCTAAAGGGGAGTCTAAGCCTGAAGCCAAGGCCGATCCCAAAACTCAAGCCAAATCTGAATCAGAGCCTAAACCTGATGTTAAAACGGAGCCTAACCCTGAAGCTAAAGCTGAGCATCAACCTGTAGCTAAAGCCGAACCTAAACCTGAAGCCAAAGCCGAAACACCGTCCGATTTGACGCCGCAGCTCGTCAAGCGAGTCCATGAACTCTACGAGGAGCTAGGGCGCGAGGATGTTCGAGCAGTTCAGGACTGGGAGAAGGCGGAGGGGGAGATTCGGAAAGATGAAGACGAAGCAGAGCCTCAGCCTGAAGCTAAAGCCGAGCCTAAGTCTGAAGCCAAGGCCGAACCTAAACCTGAAGCCAAAGCTGAACCCAAATCTGAGGCAAAAGCCTAGCCTAAAGCTGAAGCCCATAAGTAAGCAGACGCGAACCGCGCGTGGGCATTGCAGAAAGAATGAAGATGAACATCAATTCCACCAATTTCCGCGAGCCGCTCTGGAGGCAAATCCATGACCAGTACGCAACCACAACAACGGTATGAAATCGGCATGGTCGGCCTGGGCGTCATGGGACGCAATTTCCTGCTGAACATGGCCGACCACGGCTTCTCCGTTGATGGTTACAATGGCATTGAGCTTGGAGCCATATGGGACGATGTGAAGTTTGGCATTAAACACAGAAATGATTTTATCAAAGTGGCTACCGTTGGCGCTCCTCGCTGGATGGATTGGGTGATGAAGGCAAGTAGTGCCATAATGTCAGGTGAGGTGAGGACTTTTTCAACCGAGCGTCTGCGAGAGGCTCTTGACTGGGTCAATACATGAGGGGTATGAGCAGCTTCATCACCAACGATCTTCTGGTTTGCTTGTGCGCCGCCCACCTCCGCTACTCTTCATAAGAAGCCACGCTTTGCTCGATTAGATCAGCTATCCGCTCCCTTGTGATCACACCTAGGACATTGCCGCCTGTTAGTGGTTTTCCTTTGCGGACTACTATGGCGGCGTTTGCTCCTTCTGCGCGCATGCTGCGTACAATCGCAAAAAGAGGCGTCTTTTCGGAAATTGTGATGTACTTCTTTTCAGCAAGGTCGCCGAGCGTCATACCTGAAGGGGCGTTAAGCGCCTTTAGCGCATCCTTTCCTGAAACCATACCTAAGATCGATTTCTGGTCTTCCACAAGGAAACTCAGGCTATCTCCCTCGGAAACCAGCCTTGCAAAATCCTCTATCGGCATGGAACCCGGAAGAATTGCCGGCGAACTTTCCATTATGCTTTTTGCCGAGTGCAGGTACTGGAAATTGGTTCTCAGGGCATTTGGCATAAAATGGCCACGTCGGACCAGTTTTAAAGTGTAGATGGTCTCGCGGGAGAGGAAGGCCCTGATCCCGTTGCTGGTGGCAACAGTCACCGTCAATGGAAGAACGGCACTGTAGTCGAGAGTCATTTCAAAGACCATGACCAGAGCGGTAATCGCTGCCCCTGTCGACCCGCAAACCATACCCGCCATGCCTGCAAGTGCAAAAACCGGGGGGCTTATCGGCAGGAACGGGAATATTGATTTCAGTGCGACCCCATAAGCGGCTCCAGCCATTGCGCCCAAAAAGAGTGCCGGTGAAAAAATCCCGCCTGAGGCTCCCGAGCCAAGTGTAAGAGAAGTAACCAGCAGTTTCAAAACGAATAGCAGGACCAACAGCTTGAATTCAGAGAGTTTTCCGATGAGCACATCTTCGATCCCTGCGTAACCTACGCCCTCGATGTAGTAATGCCCCAGGAAAGTCATGCAAAGGTACATCAGAATGCCGACCAGGAACATGCCGGCCATATGCCGGAGGTAATAATTCCCCGGCGCCTTGTCGAAAATATCTTCGAAGAAGTAGATGGAGTGTATATAAATAGCGGAACCTATCCCCGTGATGATGCCTACCCCGAAATAAGACACTATCAGCAGCGGGTCTAACAGATGGAAAAAAGGGGTCTGAAGTTCCGGGATTGAGAATGCAGGATACACGCCGAAGAAAACCCGGCCGATGTAAGTCGCTGTTGCCGTGGAGATTGCAACAGGAACCATGGTCCTGACGCTGACCTCATGGAGCATGATCTCCATGGCGAAAAGCAATCCACCAATCGGTGTATTGAAAGTTGCCGCTATTCCGGCTCCAGTTCCGGCCGCAATAAGGGTAATCCGCTGCCACGTCGCCATAGGTATGTATTGGCCAAGAGTCGAACCAAAGGCAGATCCAATCTGAACTATTGGACCTTCGCGACCAACAGAACCTCCACTGCCGATGGAAAGCCCAGATGCCAATGATTTAACAACTGCCACTACCGGCCTTATAATGCCACGGTTGTAATAAATCGCATCCATAACCTCCGGAACGCCGTGCCCCTTAGCTTCGGGTGCGAAATGGGTAACCAGAAATGAGACCCCTGCCGCGCCAAGAACAGGAACGAGAATCACAAAAGGTCCCCAGGGGCTGGGCGTTGTGTGGATGTTTGCCTCATAGACCAGCGAAAACTTCCCAAGGAAGAGCAGGTTATGAAAGAAAGCTATCAGTGCCCGGAAAGCCACTGCGCCGAATCCGCCGATGACTCCGACCAGCACCGCGATAAGTGCCAGCAGAAAAGAATTCAGGGGTGGGTGTTGGGGCTGTTTATTCTCCATGCGGCTGTCCTGTTTGTGCTCTGATCGTATTGTGCTGTCGCATCAGGTAAGTCTCGTGATAGAGCATGTAAAGATTTGCCCTGAAAATGGAATATTAGGCATGACGGTGTTATAAGCTACTCTTAAATCATCCAAATCGGGAGGTCAGGAGGTTGGAAACAGAAAATCAGGCAGCAGGCATCAGGAGCGCCGGTCGGATGGCGCCAGTAAATTGGGTTCCTACTCTGTCTAAAGCACTCGGGAAACACAAATTCTTCCGCTGGCTTGTTTATGGCTCCCTGATCGGCACCTTTAGCGGACTCGGGGCCGGCCTAGTTTTCTTCCTCCTGGAATGGGCAAAATTTTTTGTCTTGGAGTATCTTGCCGGTTATGCAATGGCAAAGCCGGCAGGAGAACATCTCGTCCCCTTCGCGGCCACAACTCCTCTCCGCCTATGGCTGCTCGTTTTGCTCCCCGCAATCGGAGGGCTTCTTTCAGGTCTGATTGTCTACACCTGGGCGCCTGAAGCAGAGGGGCATGGAACCGATGCTTTCATCGACGCCTTTCATAATAAGCAGGGGTTCGTTCGGACGCGTGTTCCCTTTATCAAGGGAATTGCTTCAGTAATTACTCTTGCAACAGGGGGAAGCGCTGGGCGGGAAGGTCCCATAGCGCAAATTGGATCAGGAATAGGTTCGTGGCTTGGGCGTACCTTAAAGCTCAATGTCCGGGAAAAAAGGCTCATGCTTCTGGCCGGGTGCGCTGGCGGATTGGGCGCTATTTTTCGCGCTCCTTTAGGAGGTGCCCTGACCTCGGTAGAAGTTCTTTACCGTGAAGACCTTGAAACCGAGGGGGTTGTCCTGAGCATCATTTCCTCTTCGGTTTCCTATGCGATTTTTACGAGTATTTTTGGCCACCAATCCATATTCGCAATTCCTCCGATTCATTTTTCCAGCGGCTTTGAACTGCTTCTCTATGCAACTCTCGGATTGATTTGCGTTCCTTTCGGATACATGTACGTGAAGACCTTTTATGGTCTAAGAGACCGCTTTTTCCGAAAGCTCCCGGTCAAACGCGCGCTGATTCCCGCATTCGGGGGGCTGTTGGTTGGAGCGACAGCGTTTTGGCAACCCCAGATACTGAGCGGCGGCTATGGGACCATTCAGCAAGCCCTGATGGGCAACCTCCCGATAACGCTCATGTTCACCCTTGCTTTTCTTAAAATTGCTGCAACCTCTTTCACCATATCATCTGGAGGAAGTGGCGGCGTTTTTGGGCCGTCTCTTTTTATAGGCGCCATGCTGGGCGGAGCTGTCGGGCAACTGGCGCACGCGTGGTTTCCCGGGATTGTGAGTTCTCCTGGTGCATTTGCCCTTGTCGGCATGGCCGCCTTTTTTGCCGGTGTTGCAAAGGCCCCGTTAGGGGCGCTTCTCATGGTCTGCGAGATGACCGGCGGATATCAACTCATTGTGCCGATCATGTTCACCTCGGTTGTGGCAATTTTGCTTTCACAGCACTGGAGCCTTTACGAAAAACAGGTCCTGAACAAATTCCATTCCCCGGCACATCGATCCGATCGGGTAATAAATATTCTGCAAGACTTGTCAGTGAAAGACGTGTATCGCCTGGATGCTCCCGTCACCATTCTTCCTGAAGACATGACCTTTGGTCAACTGCGACGCTTAATCACAGTTTCGCGCGAGTCTATCTTCCCGGTGGTAGACGATGATTTCCACCTTACGGGAATATTGTCAGTGCAGGAGACCAGGGGAGTGATATTTGAAGAATCGGTTTTGGACCTCTTAATTCTGCGGGATTTGGTTTCACCGTCGGTGAGTGTTGCGCCCGATGAAAGCCTCTCCGAGGCTCTTCTCAAATTCCTTGAAACCGGGTATGGGCGACTTCCCATAGAAGACAGTGAGACGGGAGTTATCGGCATGCTGGGCATGGAAGACCTCCTTGCCCGCTATCACCAGGAATTGCAAAAGCTTGACGAGGATAAGGTCGCTATATAACAATTGCCTTGTCCTTTGTTTATATCCTTGATACCCCGAAAAACAATTCGTCGGGCATACCCGACTTCATGATTGACGGTGGGCTTCAATGTCGCTTGGCTGGAGGATTACTCGGCCATTTCTGTATGAAATGTCCGCGCGTGGGGTTTGAATATGGGACAGAGGCAAAAGTCCCCGAGAAAAAGCTATCTCACGGGTAGATGGATGGGTTCAGGTGCTGCCCAGGATTAAAGCTCATATGTCTGTCTGGGGCAAGCCTTTGGAAAGCACACGATATGATCGAGTCTGCGCAGAAATGCCTCCCCGAAAGTAAATTCTTTTATCACCGTGTAATGATCCCACCTTGCAAGGCAATTACACCGGGTATTTCTCTACCTGTCCGATCTACGTGTGAATGTCCGTGATTCAAATCGAGTTTGGCTCCTCACGCCGAGTCAGGTCAAATGCCCGGTACTCATAGGGGCTGACAATGCACCATCCTGTGAACGGAACGTGATCGCTGTTGCGAAGCGCCTCGAACATGAGGACCATCTTTCTGCGATCGTATTCTGCCATCCATGATTCATCGGGAATGGTACCCAACCAGGCCGGCTTGCCCTGAAGTGAAGAATATTGCTCCGAAAGCGATGCGGGGACTGTATTGTAAATTTCAACGAGGAGAGCATCAAACGTGAGCCCGTCAATTTTCTCGTTCCCATAATTGCCACCGTCGCCAAAGGTCCAGGTCGTGGCGCCAAAGAGCTTGAAATCGACGGCAACGCACTGAAGCACATACCGGCGGACAGCCTGCCATCTATTTTCGTTGTTAAAGTCGGCAAAACTTCCTGGTTCGGATTTCGGCCAGATCAAATAGCTTCCATCTTTGAAGAAAACCGCGATGTGGTGAAAATAGTTATTTTCGTCCAGGCGGTTACCAAATCTATCGGAAAACTCGCTCTCGATAAACTCCCGTCGCTCATCCTCATCACCCAGGAAGGCATCGGCATCAAGCGCCATCAGAAATGAACAATTCGCATGGGACATGAGAATCTCCCTTTCAGACCAAGTATTATTATTTGAGCCGAAACATCCCAGTCCGCCTCTCAGAGCCATTCTTCGAATCCATGAATCGATTGAGGCACGATCGGCAGACAATCGGAGAACTCAATGCAATTCCCATTATTTCTCCGACTCAAAGTTTATCTCCGCGCTCAACAAGCATGCCTGAAAATCTATTTCTTGCTGTTTGCTCAGGTGCAGGAGATCGGTAAGCAGGTCGATTATATTGGACACAAGGTCGTCGTCTTCCTCCGAGTATGCTTCCAGTGCCGTGATTGCCCTGTTTCGCCTCGTTTCATTGTCCATCGTAAATCCCCCCTCAAAGTTTGATAGTTCAGGCGCAGAGACTCTTTTCCGTGAGATCGAACTCTCTGCAGCGGAAGAGTGGTTGCGCCTTTTATGTAATTGCTGCCCCTGATCAAAGCCTTATTCCCCCCAATTCTCAACGGTAAGCCCAGAGTGGAAGTTTGATATGGACTTCTGGCAAAACCGGCGAGAAATTGGTTTCTCATAGGCGCTCGGATAGGTTCTGCCGCTTACCCAGCCTAAACCGATCAATTTTCGGAGATAGGAATGGTGCCGCCTTTAAATTCAGGAAACATCGGAAGCGTTATTATGCAGTTGGTAATGGCCAAGGCTGCTTTCAGATCCTCTACGTTTTTGAGAGCAACGTACTTGAGAACGTAGCAAAAAATTGTCGGGCTTCCGATGGGATATGTCTCACCGGGCATATTTAATTTCATACGCTGGCCTGAAGCGGAAACATTGGAGTTGAAAGGCTTGAGGTAGTCCAGAAGCATCATCGCAGTTACATTTCCGATGACCTGGCCTTCAGGATCAGGGAGATCCATAAGGACAGTCAGGAACATGCGCAAATCCATTACCAATCCCGATTCCAAGGCTATTGCGAACTCTTCTGGGATCATTTTCTGTTCGTCAGGGATTTCGTCCTGGGTCTTATCGACAAGAACTTGAAGCTTATTGGCGCGCTCAACAGCCTTGATGAGAGCTTGCTCACCCACCACTGTCAGTCCATCCATCAGCATGCCCAATGTGGAAATGCTTTTAAGATCGAGCTTTCTTGAAGGTGTGAAGACAAAGAATTCTCCTTCCTTATCCAAATTGGCTTCGAAGTAAGCGCCGGGTGAAGCCTTATCCAGCCTGTCGTTCAGAAAATCATGCATCTCAGCGATGTGCTTTCGAAATTTCTCATCCTCACTGAGCAACTTCTGCATCTTTTTTAACTTCGGCCTATTTGACATGCCTTTTAATCCTTCCGCCAAGACCTTACCTGGGCCCTAGCAACCGGGAAATTCTCGTTCCGGCAGTTTTCCTTCCAGGTATCGTTTTGCTG